>JAZSEF010000036.1:0-3113 GCA_045531555.1 Roseburia sp.
GCACAGAAAGTATATGAAGTTATTGTAAGACGATTTTTAAGCATTTTCTATCCGCCCGCGATTTATCAGAAGATTACTCTTGAGACGGCACTGGGAAAAGAATCCTTCTTTGCAACTTACAAGACTTTAAAGGAAGAAGGGTATTTGAAGGTTTTACAGTATTCCTTTAAGAAAAATAAAGCGGAATCCGCAAAAAAATCGGACGAAGTATCAGAAGAGTCTGAAGGTGATAATGCCAAAGAGAATGACGAAGGCTTAATGTCTGATGCCTTGCAGGAATTTTTGCTGACTGTAAAAAAAGGAATGACGATACCAAAAGAGAAGTTTACAATCAAAGAAGGTGAGACTTCTCCGCCAAAGCGTTATAATTCCGGTAGCATTATTCTTGCGATGGAAAATGCGGGACAGTTTATTGAAGACGAAGAACTCCGTGCACAGATTAAGGGAAGCGGAATCGGAACTTCCGCGACAAGAGCTGAGATATTGAAGAAATTATTTAATATTAACTATTTGAAACTTAACAAGAAGACCCAAATTATCACACCGACTCTGTATGGTGAGATTGTTTATGAAGTGGTTAATGGTTCAATTAAACAATTATTAGACCCGGCATTAACTGCAAGTTGGGAAAAGGGTCTTACTGGTGTGGCACAGGGTAATGTCACCACGCAGGAATATTTGGATAAATTAAATGGTTTTGTTGCTAGACGAACCAATTTTGTAAAGCAATTAAGTCCTGACAGCGCACCGCTTAGAGCACAGTTCCAAAAGATTAGAACTTATTATAAATAAGTTTTAATAGATATTCTTTTAGCCGTAGGGCAGAAAGAGAGGCAGATTATGAAAGAATTGCAAATCAACAGTCTCTATTCGTTAGAAGAGACCATTGCCGCCGATTTATTTGACGGAGTGACTTACCCTTGGGAAGTATTACCGAAGATTAAGGATTTTATTATCGAACTTGGCAAAACACTTCCTACAGATAAGTTTGATGAAGTAAAAGAAAATGTATGGGTAGCCAAGAATGCAACTGTATACCCGACAGCCCATATCAATGGTCCTGCGATTATTGATGAAGAAGCAGAAGTACGTCATTGTGCATTCATCCGTGGTAACGCTATTGTCGGAAAAGGAGCAGTTGTTGGAAACTCTACAGAACTTAAAAACGTTGTTCTTTTTAACAAAGTTCAAGTTCCGCATTACAATTATGTTGGGGACAGCGTACTTGGCTTTAAAGCACATATGGGAGCCGGTTCCATCACATCCAATGTTAAGAGTGATAAGACATTGGTTAAGGTACATACAGCAAACGGTGACCTTGAAACGGGACTTAAGAAATTCGGAGCAATGCTTGGTGACAATGTAGAAGTCGGATGTAACTCGGTGTTAAATCCGGGTACCGTAATCGGTAAATCTACAAACATTTATCCGACATCCATGGTCAGAGGATTCGTTCCTGAAAACAGTATCTACAAAACTAAGACAGAAATCGCAGAAAAAATGTAAAAAACATCTGGATTTTTTGTCGGTTTTGTGAGAATATAGTATAGGTTTATAAGCTTATTATTGAAAGGAGTTTTCACATGATTTATTCAAGAGAAGTTGAAGAAATGTGTCCAGTAGCACAGGGTGTTAATCACGGTTGTGCTCCTATCCCAGAAGAAGCAAAATGGGTAAAAGCAAAAGAAGTTAAAGATATTTCAGGTTTGACACACGGTATTGGCTGGTGTGCACCACAGCAGGGTGCTTGTAAATTAACATTGAATGTTAAAGAAGGTATCATCCAGGAAGCATTAGTTGAAACAATCGGATGCTCAGGTATGACTCACTCAGCTGCTATGGCATCAGAAATTTTACCTGGCAGAACTGTTTTAGAAGCATTAAATACTGACTTAGTATGTGATGCTATCAATACAGCTATGAGAGAATTATTCTTACAGATCGTTTACGGACGTACACAGTCTGCATTCTCAGAAGACGGACTTCCAATCGGTGCAGGTCTTGAAGACTTAGGTAAAGGCCTTCGTTCACAGGTTGGTACAATGTACGGAACACTTGCTAAAGGTCCTCGTTACCTTGAAATGGCAGAAGGTTACGTTACAGGTATCGCACTTGATGCTGACAACCAGATTATCGGTTACAAATTCGTAAGCCTTGGTAAGATGACAGACTTTATCAAGAAGGGTGATGACCCTAACACAGCTTATGAAAAAGCTTGCGGACAGTATGGCCGTGTTGCTGACGCTGTTAAGATTATCGATCCTAGAACAGACGAAGAAGTTAAATAATTAAGAGGAGGAAACTATAATGGCTTTATTTGAATCATATGAAAGACGTATTGATAAGATCAATGCGGTATTAAATAGTTATGGAATCGCTTCTCTTGAAGAAGCTGAAAAAATTACAAAAGATGCTGGATTAAATGTATATGACATGGTTAAAGGTATCCAGCCAATCTGCTTCGAAAATGCTTGCTGGGCTTATATTACAGGTGCAGCTATTGCAATTAAGAAAGACTGCAGAAGAGCAGCTGACGCTGCTGCAGCAATCGGTGAAGGTCTTCAGGCTTTCTGTATTCCTGGTTCTGTTGCTGATACACGTCAGGTAGGTCTTGGACATGGTAACTTAGGTAAAATGTTACTTGAAGAAGAAACAGAATGTTTCGCATTCTTAGCTGGTCACGAATCATTCGCAGCAGCTGAAGGTGCTATCGGTATCGCTGAAAAAGCTAACAAAGTTCGTCAGAAACCATTACGTGTTATCTTAAACGGTCTTGGTAAAGACGCAGCTCAGATTATCGCTCGTATCAACGGATTTACATTCGTAGAAACAGAATACGATCCATATACAAACACAGTTAAAGAAGTATTCAGAAAAGCTTACTCTGAAGGTCTTCGTGCAAAAGTTAACTGCTATGGTTCAAACGATGTTTGCGAAGGTGTTGCTATCATGCACAAAGAAGGTGTAGACGTATCTATCACAGGTAACTCTACTAACCCTACACGTTTCCAGCATCCTGTAGCAGGTACTTACAAAAAAGAATGTATCGAACAGGGCAAGAAATACTTCTCAGTTGCTTCAGGTGGTGGTACAGGCCGTACACTTCACCCTGA
>JAZSEF010000013.1:0-37332 GCA_045531555.1 Roseburia sp.
TTTTCAAATTAGTAGGGGTATGTCCTATATTTATCCCCGACTAAATTTAGCTATTCAACAGTTAGTCGGGCAGATGATTAAAATTGCACCCGACTATTTTTAGATGTTTATCAATTAATCGGACACTATGTCGAAAATTACCTCCACAAATCCCAATTTATCTGCATCAAGATCTATTTTAAAAATTTATTTTTATAGAAATTCCTTGACTCTCACCTTGGTTCATGGTTTATTTTTAAGCCACATTAAGAGGAAAGAGGATAAAAATGGATTGGATGAGAAAACGACTGGATAAAATTAAAATCTATCACAAGGAGTTGATAGAAAATAATAGAAAAAATGATAGCGGAACGATAGACGATATTACGTGGAACGATTTAGAGATGGATGAGGTTTTCTTTCGTATTAATCGGACGAAAAGTTTTATCGGCGAACAAATGTTATATCATAGGTTGCATAATGTGGGAACAGAGCGGGATTGGGAAAAGTTTGAAGAACAAATCCGGTATTTGACAGAAAATGAAGTCTTACGTTCAAAGATGGAGAAAAAGTTATCAGCTATCGGTAAAAGAGAAGAAGATTATCATTTGTCGACCTTTTTAATGCATACAGAATTGTGGAAGATTGAGAATGGTATGTGGCTGCATATTTTACAGGTGTTGCTGGCAGGCTTTTTGGTTGGCAGTATTGTTTTTGAACAGGAACTATGGATAGCTGGTTTAGTTATCGTAGCGATAATCAATTTACTGGTGTATTTAAAAGTAAAACAGCAATATGAAGTCTTTCTTTTTTCAATAGGCAGTCTGAAAGAATTGATAAAGTTTGGAAAATGGATGATTGATAAAGACGAGTGCGGGCAATTCATAGATGCTAAGGTAAGGGATGCAGTAGAGGGGTTACAGTCTTTAGAGAAAAGAATGTTGGGCTGGCAGAGCAGGAAGTATGCGAGCATGATAGGAGATATGACGGCTATGTTACAGGATTATCTGATGGGAATTACTTTGATAGATGTAGCAATGTTTAATCATATCATGAAGTTGATTGATAATAAGCAAGATAAGGTACTGTTTTTGTACGAACTTGTGGGGCAGATGGATATGCTGCTTTCAATTGTCTCGTATCGTGAAAGTGTAGAGGTATGGTGTGAACCGGATATTTGTAAGCATGGTAAAATTATAGTAAAAGGAATGGTACATCCATTATTAGAAAATTCTGTTGCAAATGATTTTGTATTGGAACGGCGGGCGATAATTACAGGCGCCAATGCCTCTGGAAAATCTACATTTATGAAAGCGGTAGCGATTAATGCAGTGTTGGCGCAGACTATACATACTTGTACGGCAGAATATTTTTCCATGCCAATGCTGTATGTTATGACTTCTATGGCATTGCGGGATGACATTTTGACGGGAGAGAGTTACTATATTCGTGAAGTGAAATATTTGAAACGTATGTTGAATGAAAAAAGTGAGAGTATGACTATACTTTGTGTGATAGATGAGATTTTAAAGGGAACGAATGCAAAAGAGCGCTTAGCTGCATCGTCTGCAATTTTAAGATACCTGGCAGGAACGGAACATTTCGTATTGATTGCAACACATGATATGGAATTGGTACAGGACATGAAAGAATGTTATGAGCAATATTATTTCGAAAGTCAGATTGTAGGGAAGGATATTTGTTTTGATTATCATATAAAGAAAGGTATTGGTGGAAAATCAAATGCCATAGCTTTATTGGAATTACTGGATTTTCCAAAGAAAATTGTAGACGAGGCAAAACAGAATATGAGAGGAAATTGGATATGAGAATTGGCGAAGTAGCAGAAAGAACGGGGTTAAGTATTAGCAATATCCGTTTTTATGAGAAAAAAGGTTTGATTGAACCGGATAGAGAACAAGAGAGTAAATATAGAGATTACACGGAAGAAGATGTAAAGCGGTTAAAAGAAATTATTTTATATCGTAAGATGGATATGCCTATAGAAACTATTTATCAGTTGATAATGAAAGAAGTGACTGTACAGGTGGTTTTGGAACAACAATTGGAAGATTTAAAGGAGAAACAGAAGACAATACAGGGTGCAATAGATTTGTGCGAGAAAGTTATTGGAGATGGCAATGATATAGAGCAGAATGTGGAAGTATATTTAAATTATGTGAAAGAAGAAGAATCAAAAGGTAAGATGTTTGCAAAGGTAGATGATTTATTGATGGATTTTGCCGAATATATACAGTTTGACAGGATGGCGGGAGATCCTTATGTGGGTAGATTTTTTCGTAATCCGCGAATAAATCGAATGATAATGACGTTGTGGATGCTTATGTGGATTGCGGTTCCGGTAATTGGGATTGCAGATATGTGTATGGATGAAAACGGCATAAGTATGGTCAAATTAGTATTTTGGAGTGTTTGGCTCATTATGGTTATTGGAAGTTTTTGGGAATTCAGAAAAACAAAATAGAGAGTATAGATAGCCGATTGTCATGAGTGATAATCGGTTTTTTTATTCGTAGAAATTTTCGATGATTTAGAACTGCTTCGTGAGGCTGCGCACATAAAAGTGTTGAATTTTGTGTCAATGTTGTTTGGTATAAAGAGGGTAAAAATGGAGAACACTAATTTAGCAGTGTATTGATTTATAATTAATAGCGCACTTTGAGAAATATTGGATGAAAGTGAAAACAGAAAGGGAAAATATCATGGAAAAAACATATTTAGACTGTTATGTAACAAGTTGTGTATACAATGGAAATCGCTGTTGCAGTAAGGGTGATATCGTAGTGGGCGGTCAGGGTGCAAATGTAAACCTTGAAACACTTTGTGACAGTTTTAAGGAAAGAAGCGGAGAACAGATGACAAATGCTGCAAATAGTTTAACAAAGGATATTGCTATCATTTGTGAAGCCACAAACTGTCGTTTTAATGAAAATAAGAATTGTATGGCAGAGCATATCAGCATCGCAGGCGGTAATGCCAGCTCAAGTGAAGAGACGGAATGTGCAAGTTTTGATGCACGATAGGGATTGGAATGGAATCTAACGGATACTGGCGGTAAGTAAAATTAAAAAACTTTAGTAAAAAGTTGACAAAAAAGTGTTAGGAAAATTGTGCAGAATGATATCTGCAAATGTTTTTTAACGCTTTTTTTAATGCGTATTCGTAAAAAAGCATTGCTTTTTTATGTTTAGTGGAGTAATATGGTGTTAAAAGTGGTAGAAAGTGGTGGAAGTTGGAGCAAAGTGGTGGAAATGTTCATAACTTTGTGGATAAAATTGCCAATTAAAGGCAGGTGATTGTGTCAGATGTTTATGGGAGAATACAACCACACAGTAGATACGAAGGGCAGACTGATAGTTCCGTCGAAGTTCAGAGACCAGCTTGGGGATGAATTTATTGTGACGAAGGGACTGGATGGATGCTTATTTGTGTATACGTTAGACGAATGGCACAAGATTGAAGAGAAGTTCCGCGACATCACTGCTACATCAAAAGATGCGAGAAAGTTTGCACGTTTCTTTTTTTCAGGTGCAGCAACCTGTGAAGTAGACAAGCAGGGACGTATTTTATTACCACCGGTTTTACGAGAATATGCGGACTTAACGAAAGATGTTGTTTTAGCGGGAGTGCTAAGTCGTGTGGAAATCTGGTCTAAGGATAGATGGCTTGAGAATACGTACGATGAAGACGAGATGGATGACATCGCAGAACATATGGCAGAACTTGGATTTAGTATTTAAAAAGATTTTATCAGGATTGAATAGGAGAAAGCGCAGATGGAATTTAATCATTATTCCGTACTTTTAAAAGAGACAATTGAAAATTTGGACATCAAGCCTGATGGAATCTATGTGGATGGAACGCTTGGCGGAGGCGGACATGCTTATCATGTGGCGAGTCAGTTGAGTGAAAAAGGACGTTTGATAGGAATTGACCAGGATAAAGATGCAATTGCAGCAGCAGGAGAGAGACTGGCAGAGTTTGGAGATAAGATAACCATTATCCGCAGCAATTATTCCAATATGAAAGAAGAATTACATCATATTGGAATTGATAAAGTAGATGGAATTGTGTTGGATTTGGGCGTATCTTCTTTCCAGTTAGATACACCGGAACGAGGATTTACCTACCGTGAGCCGGATGCACCGCTTGATATGCGAATGGACGACAGACAGAGCTTAACCGCACGGGATATTGTGAATGACTACAGTGAGATGGAGTTGTTCCGCATCATCCGCGATTTTGGAGAAGATAAATTTGCAAAAAATATCGCAAAGCACATCGTGGCTGCGCGAGCGAAAAAACCAATCGAGACAGCAGGAGAGTTGACGGATATTATCCGTGCGGCGATTCCGATGAAGGTACAGGTAACAGGTGGACATCCTGCCAAGAGAACTTTCCAGGCGATTCGTATTGAGTTGAATAAAGAATTAGAAGTGTTACAGAATAACTTAGACGATATGATTGATTTATTGAATCCGGGAGGTCGTATTTGTATCATTACCTTCCATTCGTTAGAAGATCGTATTGTTAAGACGATTTTTAAGAAAAATGAGAATCCTTGTACTTGCCCGAGAGAATTTCCAGTATGTGTATGTGGGAAAAAATCAAAAGGCAGTGTAGTTGGCAGAAAGCCGATTTTACCTTCTGATGAGGAGTTGGAAGTGAATTCCCGTTCTAAGAGTGCAAAGTTACGAGTGTTTGAACGGGCATAGTAAAAAAGAGGTTGAAATAGAGTCGTGAGATGATGTTTCAAGTGAGGAGTTTGTAGTGAAAAGGGAAGCAGAAAAGACAATGTATTATACAGATGGTAATACGGTACGTAAGATGCAGGCTGCACCTGTAATGCCGGATTATAGGGAAGAACGCAGACGAAGAGAGCTGGAGGAGAAGGAGGAAGAACTTCGCCGACAGAAACGTATTGTCAGAAAAAATCAGGAAAAAGCATTGCGTACCAGTAGACGTTACGTTATGTTTTTAAGCATGGGAGCTGTAATTTTTGCATTATTTGCGGGTGCTTATATTCGTATTCAGTCTGATATTACTGCCAGAATGAGAAGTATTTCAAAATTGGAAAGTCAGATTGCTGCATTAAGAGCAGAGAATGATGAGGCTTTTAAGCGAATGAGTACAGCAGTGGATTTAGATGCAATCAAAAATACCGCGATTAACGAATTGGGTATGTTTTATGCCACATCTGACCAGATTGTGTATTATACAGTGGATTATGATGATTATATGAATCAGTACATAGAGATACCGGAGGAGTAAATTGTTATCCAGTGACTAGGGAGGTTCTATGGCAAATAAGCAGAAAAAGAAACCACTTTTTTGGGGGCTCTTTCATGTGCCGAAGTTAAAACAGCGTTTTTTAAAACGCATGCAGAAGAAAGTGGTTATTGCCTTTGCATTGGTAGCGTTATTGCTCATCGGCTTATGCGGCAGATTGATGTACATAAGTTATACCAGTGGAGAAAAATATGAAAAAATTGTACTGTCCCAGCAGCAGTACGACAGTAAAACCATACCATATCAGCGTGGTGATATTGTCGATACAAAGGGGACGGTGTTGGCAACCAGTATTGCAGTGTATAACGTGATACTGGATTGTTCTATTTTAACGAGTGATGAAGATTATTTAGAGCCGACAATCGATGCATTATTGGAATGTTTTGTCGGATATGAGAAGATTACCAGAGAGAAGCTTTATACCTATGCCAGAGAGCAGAAGGACAATATGTATATCGTGTTGGCAAAACGTGTTTCTTATGAGGAAAAGAAAGCGTTTGAGGATATTCAGAATGAAGTGGACGAGAACGAAAAGAAAGTTAATCCAAATGTAAAAGGTGTTTGGTTTGAGAAAGAATATTTAAGAAAGTATCCATATGGGACACTTGCCAGTTCGGTAATTGGTTTTACGGCATCCGGAAATGTGGGTGTAAATGGGTTAGAGAATTACTACAATAGTACTTTAAATGGTGTAAATGGACGCGAGTACGGATATCTGAACGCAGATAGTGATTTCGAGAAGACGATAAAAGACGCTAAAAATGGTTACACAATAGTAAGTACATTGGATGCTACCATTCAGACTGTTGTAGAGAAAAAGATTGCGGAATTTAACGAAGCATATCGCAATAATTACAGACAGGGAGAAGAAGGCGCAGAGCATATAGCAGTTATTGTGATGGATCCAAACAATGGTGATGTGCTGGCAATGGCAAACTATCCGAATTATGATTTGAATAATCCGCGTGATCTGAGTGCTTACTATTCCGAGAGTGAAATCGAAGCGATGGAAGAGGAAGAGAAGTTAGAGCGATTGAATGAACTTTGGCAGAACTTCTGTGTATATTATACCTATGAGCCGGGGTCTACTGCGAAGGCATTTACCATAGCAACAGGTTTAGAAACAGGAACTGTATTTCCGGGAGACATATATGAGTGTGATGGTCATGAAATGGTTCCGGGATATTCAAAACCAATTAAGTGTGTAAGCCGATATGGACATGGCACACAGACATTAAAAGAAACATTGATGAATTCCTGTAATGATGCGTTAATGCAGATGGCATCACGTATGGGGGTGGCGAATTTTACGACTTATCAGCAGATATTTGGCTTTGGACAGAAGACGAATATTGATTTGCCGGGTGAGGCGAGAACAGATTCATTGTTATATACCGTTGATAATATGAAAAAAATTGATTTGGCGACCAATTCCTTTGGACAGAACTTTAACTGTACGATGATTCAGATGGCAAGTTCGTTTTCTTCGCTGATTAATGGTGGTCATCTGTATCAGCCTCGTATGGTGAAGGCAATTACGGATGAGAACGGGAATACGATAAAAGAACTTACGCCGACATTGCTAAGAGAAACTGTTTCAAAAGAAACAAGTGAGTTGCTAAAAAGTTATTTGTATGCAACGGTTAGTGATGGTACAGGTAAGATCGCAAAGGTAGATGGATATTCTTTGGGCGGTAAGACCGGTACTGCAGAGAAAATTCCGCGTGATGATGTGAGTTATCTGGTATCATTTATTGGTTTTGCACCAGTGGAGAATCCGGAATTGGTTATTTATTGCATTATTGATGAACCGAACGTGGATGACCAGCCGCATAGTACTTTTGCACAGAATATAGTACGAGAAATTTTAGAAGAGATTATGCCGTATATGAATATCTATTCGGATGAGGAGACAACCGGTTTGCATCTGGGATGGGATATCACAGGAAATGATACTGGTCAGCAGGCGACCACTGATATTGTTCATGAAAACATGATGAATGAAGCTGCAGGCGACATTCCGAATACGATGGATGAGTTACCGGGAGCGGAAGAGAATCAGCAGGATAATCAGGAAAATGATGGTGTAAATGAAGATGCTGCAGGCATAAATTAATAAAAGTAAATAACAAAACATAACCTCATAGAAGAGTGAATAAGATTTTATGAAAACTTTTATGAGGTTTTTTGTGCAAAGAAATAAAACGCAAAATCGAAAAAAGATTACGATTATATTTTTTGTAGTATTTTTAGGGATGATGTTTTTGACGGGACGCCTTGTGTATCTTATGGTTTTCTGTTCGGAATATTATGGGAAAAAAGCGGAGGATTTGCATGAAAGGGAACGTGATATTAAGGCTGCCAGAGGAAAAATTCTAGATAGAAACGGGACAGTTTTGGCGACGAACCGCTCGGTGTGTACGATATCGGTAATTCATAATCAGATTACCGAACCGGAGGCAGTTATTGAGATGTTAGTAAGAGAATTGGGGATAACGGAAGAGACTGCCAGAAAACGTGTGGAAAAAGTCAGTTCTATCGAAAGGGTGAAAACGAACGTAGATAAAGAAATCGGAGATAGAATTCGTGCATATGGTTTGGCAGGTGTAAAAGTAGATGAGGATTATAAGCGCTATTATCCATACGATACATTAGCATCTACTGTTTTAGGATTTACAGGTTCGGATAATCAGGGAATTGTGGGATTAGAAGTGGCTTATGACAGCTATATGCAGGGAATTAACGGAAAAATTCTAACATTGACAGATGCAAGAGGTGTTGAAATTGAAAATGCCGGAGAAACCCGAATGGAGCCTGTGAATGGAAACGATCTGGTAATTTCGTTAGATTATAATGTGCAAATGTATTGTGAGCAGGCAGCAAAACGGGCATATTTACGAAAAGATGCAGACCGGGTATCGGTTATTGTGATGAATCCGCAAAATGGAGAACTGTTAGCAATGGTAAATTATCCGGAATACAATCTGAACGAACCATTTACGCTGAATTTACCGACAGAAGAGATTGCACTACTAAACGATGCGCAGAAACAGGATGCATTAAATAAGATGTGGCGTAATCCCTGCGTGAGCGATACTTATGAGCCGGGTTCTACGTTTAAGATTATTACGGCGGCGGCAGCATTAGAAGAAGATGTGGTTCGTTTGACGGACACATTTTATTGTCCCGGCTATAAAATTGTGGAAGATAGAAGAATTCGCTGTTCAAGGACAACGGGACATGGTTCTCAGGATATGACGTTAGCCACAATGAATTCATGTAATCCGGCGTTCATGACGTTAGGAGAACGCTTAGGAAGTGCAAATTTCTACAAATATTTCAGACAGTTTGGGTTATTATCAAAGACAAATATTGATTTGCCGGGTGAGGCAGCTACGATTATGCATGCCGAGAAGAACATCGGTCCGGTAGAACTAGCGACAATTTCGTTTGGTCAGTCTTTCCAGATTACACCGATTCAGTTATGTACGACGGTATCCTCTATTATCAATGGTGGTAAACGGATTACTCCTCATTTTGGAATGCAGGTACAGAGTGCAGAGGGTGAAGTGGTGGAAGTATTTGAATATCCGGTTGTAACGGATATTTGCAGTGAGGAAACCAGTGAAACGGTGCGGACGTTATTGGAAAAAGTGGTCTCGGAAGGAACCGGTAAAAATTCAAAAGTGGAAGGATTTGAAATCGGAGGAAAAACAGCCACATCACAGACGCTGCCACGAAGTCTGAAACGGTATATTTCTTCTTTTTTAGGGTTTGCTCCGGCGAGCGATCCGCAGGTTTTAGTGTTAGTCATTATCAATAATCCGCAAGGTGTATATTATGGAGGAACCATTGCTGCTCCAGTGGCGCGGGAAATCTTCGAAAACATTTTGCCCTACCTTGATAAATGATTTAAAATAACGTATACTAATATCAAGTATGTCCTCTTTTTCAGATATCAAAAGGATGTCTGAAAAAGTTTGTACATAAAGTGTTTACACACGATAAAATAATATATAAATTGTTCTGTCAGAAGGCGGAATGGTTTATTGAAAGGCAAGGGAAAGCATATGAATTATGAAGTAGTGATTCCAGTAATGATTGCGTTTGCAATTAGTGCAGTATTAGGACCAATTGTGATTCCATTTTTACGCAGATTGAAAGTTGGTCAGACGGAGAGAGCAGAGTTAGAGTCTCATTTGAAGAAAAATGGTACACCTACCATGGGTGGTGTAATGATTTTAGCAAGTATTATTGTTACTTCTTTGTTTTATATAAAAGATTATCCGAAGATTATTCCAATTCTTTTCATGACAGTGGGCTTTGGTGTGATTGGATTTTTAGATGATTATTTAAAAGTAGTTTTGCGTCGTTCAGACGGATTACTGCCATGGCAGAAAATGCTTTGCCAGTTAGTGGTAACAACAGTATTTGCGGTGTATATGGTACTTTATTCAGGCGTATCACTTACTATGTTGATTCCATTTTCGGGCGGTTTATATCTGAATCTTGGCTGGCTTTCCATTCCGCTTTTATATGTAGCGGTAATTGGAACGGTAAATGGTGTGAATTTTACGGATGGTGTAGATGGTTTAGCTTCTAGTGTAACGGTAATTGTAGCGACATTTTTCTCGGTGGTTGCAATCGGTACGAATGCAGGAATTGAGCCGATTACCTGTGCAGTAGCAGGTGCTTTATTAGGATTTTTATTATTTAATGTATATCCGGCAAGTGTTTTCATGGGAGATACCGGTTCGCTTGCATTAGGCGGTTTTGTTATTTCTGCAGCATATATGATGCAGATGCCGTTATTTATTATTATCGTAGGCTTGATTTATTTGGTAGAAGTGCTTTCTGTTATGATTCAGGTGACTTATTTCAAAAAGACCGGTGGAAAGCGTATTTTCCGTATGGCACCGATTCATCATCATTTTGAATTAGGCGGCTGGTCTGAGACGAGAGTTGTGGCAGTATTTTCAATTGTGACAGCGTTGCTTTGTATGTTGGCATTGCTTGCATTATAAAAGGGTGTTATAAGACGTCATCATAGGAAAGATGAAAGGTGGAGAATAGTATGGATTTCACTGGAAAAAGAGTGTTGGTAGTAGGTTCCGGTATTAGCGGCGTTGCAGCTACAGAATTATTAAAAAAGGAACAGATTGAAGTTGTTTTATTCGATGGCAATAAGAATTTAGATATAGAAGCCTTAAAGCAGAAGGCGCCGATATTTTCTGATGTGGAAATTATTCTGGGTGAGTTAAGCGAAACAGTTATGGACACGATTGATTTGGTCGTGTTAAGTCCGGGCGTACCGACAGATTTGCCGATGGTAAATGCGTTACGTGATAAGAACATCCCGATTTGGGGAGAGATTGAACTGGCATATACCTTTGCAAAAGGCAAAATCGTAGCGATTACCGGAACGAATGGCAAGACTACAACAACGGCTTTGACTGGTGAGATTATGTCAAACTATTTTTCAGATGTAAAGGTTGTTGGTAATATTGGTATTCCATATACTTCCGTAGCGGCAGACACTACAGAAGATACCGTTACAGTGGCAGAGATTAGCAGTTTCCAGTTAGAGACGACACATGAGTTTGCACCGGTAGTGTCGGCGATTTTGAATATTACACCGGATCATTTGGATCGTCATCATACGATGGAAGCTTATATTGAAGCAAAAGAGCGTGTGACAGCAAAGCAGGGGGCAGCGGATACCTGTGTACTGAATTATGAAGATGAAGTGCTCCGTGCTTTTGGTGAAAAACTTCATACAAAAGTACTTTTCTTTAGCAGCCGACAGAAGTTAGAACGCGGTCTGTATTTAGAGGGTGAAGAGATTTTTTATGCAGATGAGAATGGCACACAGTTAGTCATTCATGTGGATGAACTTAATATCTTAGGTCTGCATAATTATGAGAATGTTATGGCAGCAACCGGTATGGCATTAAGTATTGGTGTTCCGATGGAGAAAATTGTAGAAGTATTGAAACGCTTCCAGGCAGTGGAACATAGAATAGAGTATGTGACAGAAAAGCGTGGAGTGAAGTTTTATAACGATTCAAAAGGAACGAACCCGGATGCGGCTATCAAGGCTATTTTAGCGATGAATCGTCCGACTTATTTGATTGGCGGCGGATATGATAAAGCGTCAGAGTATGATGAGTGGATTGAAAGTTTTGGTGGAAAAGTTCGTAAGTTAGTACTTATCGGACAGACGAGAGAAAAGATTGCAGAGTGTGCAAGAGCACATGGTTTTAACGATATTGTATTATGTGATTCGTTAGAAGAAGCGATTGATGTTTGTTATGAAAATGCCGTGGCTGGAGATGCAGTATTATTATCTCCTGCATGTGCAAGCTGGGGTATGTTTAAAAACTACGAACAGCGTGGTGATATTTTCAAGGAATATGTAAGAGGTTTGAGTGAGTAAGATGGCAGGAAGACAGAAAAAGAATAAGCCGTTAAGGTATTATGATTACAGTCTGTTATTTTTAATAATTTTCCTACTTTGCTTCGGTCTGGTAATGCTTTATAGCACTAGTTCTTATTATGGATTTACGAGATTTGATGATTCAGCATATTATGTGAAGAAACAGTTATTTGCAACTGCTTTGGGTGTAGTAGCGATGTTTGTTGTTTCAATGATTCCCTATCAGTGGTGGATGAAGTGGGCATCGTTAGGTTACATAGTAGCGTTTGTTCTTTGTGTAGCGGTTATCTTTGTTGGTCGTGAGGCAAAAGGACAGTCAAGATGGCTGCAGATTGGTCCATTATCATTTCAGCCGTCCGAGTTGGCAAAACTTGCAATAATTTTATTCTTGGCAACGGTCATTTATAAAGCTCCCAAAGGTCTTGGAGACTGGCGGAATTTGCTAAAAATCGCCGGACTATCGGTTCCTATCATTGCACCGATTTTATATAACAACTTAAGTACAGCGATTATTATTGCGGGTATTGTAGTATGTATGTTATTTGTAGCAAGTCCGAAGAGTAGATATTTTGTACTTTTAGGTGCGGTAGGTGTAGTGGGCGTTGCACTGGTTATCATGTTTGCTATGAGTGGTGGTGAAGGTGGTTATCGTTTGGAACGTGTACAGATATGGTTGAATCCGGAAGCGCATGAAAAAGGCTATCAGACGCTACAGGGATTATATGCGATTGGCTCCGGTGGTCTGTTTGGAAAAGGTCTGGGCGAGAGTATGCAGAAACTTGGATTTATTCCGGAAGCACAGAATGATATGATTTTTTCCGTTATCTGCGAAGAATTAGGATTGTTTGGTGCAGTTTGCGTTATCATTATTTTTATATTGGTAATTTGGAGATTGATGATTATCGCAAATAATGCACAGGATTTATTTGGTTCTATGTTGGTGGTAGGCGTTATGTCACACCTTTCCATTCAGGTAGTATTGAATATTGCCGTTGTAACCAACAGTATTCCGAATACCGGTATTTCGCTGCCGTTTATCAGTTATGGTGGTACGTCGATTTTATTCCTTTTGGCAGAAATGGGGCTTGCACTTAGTGTTGCAAGAGGAATTAAGTTAGAAAGTTAGTAAAGGGTAGTTATTTTGATAAAGGAAGAACGTAGAAAACGGAAAAGAAGAAAGATACAATTGTACATTTTTCTCACGATATCGTTATTAATCGCTTTGTCTGCATTTATAGTAGTAGAAGTTTTTACGGTAGAGCATGTGGTAGTAGAGGGGAATGAGTGGTATTCTTCAAAGCAGATTGAAGATATGGTGCTAAATGATGAGTATTGTTGGAATTCGTTATATGTTACCATGAAATATCGTTTTAAGGACATTGGTGAGGTGCCTTTTGTAGATGAAATGGAAGTATCTTTGGATGATCCGCATACACTTCGTATTAAGGTATATGAGAAAGGTATTTTAGGATATCTGTATATCCCTGCATTAGGACAGAATGCATATTTTGATAAGGATGGTTTTGTGGTGGAAACATCTGCGAATATTATTCCGGGTGTGCCAAAGGTGACAGGAATTAATTGTAATGAAGTATTTTTATATGAAAAACTCTCATTAGAAGATGAAAGTATTCTGAGATTGTTGTTGAATCTGACTCTGACATTGGAAAAATATGAAGTGGAGCCGGACGAAATAGCGTTTGCAGAAAATGGTGACGCGATTGTATATTATGGTGACATTCGGGTTATCGTAGGTGATGAAGAGAATTTATCTCAAAAAATTATTAATCTTTCCGCAATTTTAAAGGAATTATCCAATATGGAGATATCAGCAGGTACACTGCATTTAGAAAATTGGAACGAAGAAAGTGCAGATATTGTGTTTGATAAGGTACAAAATAACCAAAATCCATGAAAAAAATGAAAAAATAGTTGATTTGTTGAAAGAAAGATTATATTATAGTGTATAGATTAAAAATGCAGATATTGTGTATTGACATAGGGTGAGTATACAATGGAATGTGTTTTTAAGGTATTTGGTAAGAAGAATTTCGGGAAATGTTTATAATATAAGGCAGAAAGATGAGGAGGAACGGTCTTGTTAGAGATTAGAACAACAGAAGCAGATAACAGCGCAAAAATCATTGTTATCGGTGTCGGTGGTGCGGGTAACAATGCAGTGAATAGAATGATTGATGAATGCATCGGTGGTGTTGAGTTCGTAGGAGTGAATACGGACAAGCAGGCACTCACTTTATGTAAGGCTCCAACTTTGATTCAGATTGGTGAGAAGCTTACAAAGGGTCTTGGTGCAGGAGCACAGCCTGAGGTTGGTGAGAAAGCAGCAGAAGAAAGTGTAGAAGAATTAGCAGCAGCTATTAAAGGTGCAGATATGGTATTCGTTACCTGTGGTATGGGTGGCGGTACCGGTACAGGTGCAGCTCCGGTTGTAGCCAAAATTGCAAAGGAACAGGGCATCTTAACAGTAGGTGTTGTAACAAAGCCTTTCAAATTTGAAGCAAAACAGAGAATGACAAATGCGATTTCAGGTATTGAACGTTTAAGAGACAGTGTAGATACTTTAATTGTAATTCCAAATGATAAATTATTAGAAATCGTTGACAGAAGAACTACCATGCCGGATGCACTTAAGAAGGCAGACGAAGTACTTCAGCAGGCAGTACAGGGTATTACAGATTTGATTAACTTACCAGCATTAATCAACTTAGACTTTGCAGACGTTTCTACTGTTATGAAGGACAAGGGTATGGCTCATATCGGTATCGGTTCTGCTAAGGGTGATGATAAGGCTATCGAAGCTGTTAAGTTAGCAGTTGCCAGCCCATTATTAGAGACTACTATCAATGGTGCCAGCCATGTTATCATTAATATCTCCGGTGATATTTCTCTTATGGATGCAAACGATGCTGCAAGTTACGTTCAGGATCTTGCAGGAGATGAGGCAAATATCATCTTCGGTGCGAAGTACGACGAGTCAATGACAGACGAAGCTACGATTACTGTTATTGCTACAGGTCTTGAAGGTGCACCAAAAATGACGAACAAATTTATGCCGGATATGAAGTATGGTACACCGACCCCAAGCGTAAGACCAATGGGCGGTACTACAACTACAGCAAGACCAATGGGTGGATATAATCCTGGTGCTTATGCAGGTACTACACAGAATGTGGCACCTACACCAATGCCGGGTATTCAGACACCACGTCCAGTAGAAAGCACTGTAAAACCAGTTGAAATCCAGATTCCGGATTTCTTAAAAACAAAAAGATAATTCAGAAGATTAACCGAGCCTGAGTAATGGTTTACAATTACTCAGGCTCTTTTATGTCTATTCTGATATCAGTGCCGGTAAGCCGTCAAATACCATCTTGCTGGTAAGCTTTGCCATATCTTCAATGGAGTCCGGTTGCTCAGCAATGAGCCATCGGGTTACAAGTTCAGCAAAACCGGCAGAGACAAAGTCATAAGCGTATTCAATATTTTTTGCATAAGAACGATATTGTTCCTCAAGTATGGGCGATAAGTAATATTGTTTGAATAATGTTTTCAAGTCTGTTAAAAAGGAAATATCACCATTTGGGCCAAGGAGGGTAGTAAATAAACGTTCATTTCTTTTTGTAAATGTAAATAAATCGTAGAATAGCTGGTAAGAATCCAAATCTTTCATAGTAGTAATCGGGAAAATCAGCTTTGCTAATTCCTCATACAATTCTGTTTCAATCTGTTGCTTCAAATCATAGATATCCTGATAGTGCAGGTAGAATGTACCACGGTTGATATCTGCTTTGTCGCACAATTCTTTTATTGTAATTTCATTTAATTTTTTTGAAGATAGCAGTTCTAAAAAGGCATCTGTCAATAATTTTTTTGTACGTCTGGTTCTGCGGTCTGATTCCATAAAATTTCTCCAAGTCTATATATGCCCATTTTGTTTTGGTACCTTGTAATCATATGCAAAAAGATTGGATAAGGATACTTTGAGCACTTATTTTTTATATTTACAATTTTACATTTTTTTTCTAATAAATCAACAAAAATTAACAAAATGTTCATTAATGCACATAGTGAAAAACATTGACGATTGAACAATAAAGATGATTTTTATATAATTTTTACTATAGGAAAAAAGTATCAAGAAAAGGAGAATGATATGCAGGAAAAGGAGAAAAAGTCCGGTAATATATGGTTAACTGTGGCGAATTTTGTGGTTGACAAACGAAAAGCGATTTTAGTTTTGTTTATCTTTGCAATTATCCACAGTATATTATCTGTTAGCAAGACACAGGTAAATTCGGATTTGACCAAATATCTGCCGGAGGCGAGTGAGACCAGGGTGGGTCTGATTACCATGCAGGAAGAATTTGTTACCTATGGCATGGCGTCTGTTATGATTGGTAACGTGACCTACGAACAGGCGTTGGATGTAGTTGAGATTATCGAAAACGTAGATGGGGTTATTTCAGTTATGTTTGATAATTCAGAGGACTGTTATGTAGGTACGAATGCCTTGATGACGGTAAATGTAGATGGGTTAGATGGAGATGCAGAGAACATTGAGACCATGAACCGTGTGAAAGAGGCTTTAGCGGGTTATGACTATTACATAAACACCACTATTGGACAGAACGAAGCATTGCTGGCACAGATTCAGAATGATATTTCCATGATTATGGTGCTTGCGGTTGTGATTATTATAGTGGTTTTGACCATTGCCAGTGAGTCTTATATGGCGGTACCGGTTCTGATGCTGACCTTTGGTGTGGCTGCGATTTTGAACATGGGAACGAACTATCTGATGGGCGAGATTTCCACGACCACAGATTCGATTGCGGTTGTATTGCAGTTAGCTCTTGCGATTGACTATGCGATTATTTTATTGGAACGTTTCTTGGAAGAAAAAGAGCATATGGATAGTGAGACAGCCTTAAAAGTTGCATTATCTAAGGCAATTCCGGAAATCAGTTCGTCATCGTTAACAACCATATCCGGTATGCTTGCACTTTGCTTTATGCAGTTTAAAATCGGTTACGATATGGGTGTCGTTTTAATCAAAGCCATTTTATTAAGTTTGATAACGGTATTCTTATTCATGCCGAGCTTATTAATGATTTTTGAAAAATGGATTGACAAGACTATGCATAAGAGTCTTGTTCCGGATGTTTCCTTTATTGGTAAATTTGCGAATAAGACAAAATACATCATTCCACCGGTATTTATCGTAGTAATTATTGCGGGTGCGATTATATCAGGCAAGAGTACTTTTGTTTATGATATGAATAACGTGGAAAGTAATAAAAAGAGTGAAGCTACCCTTCATAGAGAACAGATAGAGTCTGTTTTTGGAAAAAGCAATCAGCTTGTTGTGATGGTACCAAGTGGTGATTATAAGAAGGAAGCAGAGGCATTAGAGAAACTGGAACGTTTGGATTATGTATCGAGTGCATTAGGTCTGGCGAATCAGGAGTTGATGGATGGTATCTATCTGACAGGTGAGATTACGCCGAGAGAACTTTCTGAGATGTTGGATATGGATATTGAAGTGGTGCAGCTTTTGTATACCGGATATGCTTTTGAGCATGGAGAGTATGGACCTATGTTGATGGGTATTGACGATTATGGTGTACCGCTTTTGGATATGTTTGTCTTCTTATTAGAGATGGTAGACGAGAGCAATCTTAATCTTGGCAATGATATGGGTAAGATGATGGATGAGATGAAGGATATGCTGTTTGCGGCAAAAGACCAGCTTCAGGGTGAGAACTACAGTCGATTTATTTTGAACTTAGATAAACCGGCAGAAGGCGAAGAAACATATGCTGCATTAGAAGAAATCCGTGGAATTACAGAAGAGATTTATGGAAAAGATACGGTTATTTTGGCGGGTATGCCTACAAGCAGTAAAGATTTGGCAGATTCTTTTGCGGTTGACAATATCATTATTACTGTACTGACCATTTTATTTGTATTAATTATTTTATTCTTTACCTTCCAGTCAGCAGGACTTCCTGTTTTACTGGTATTAACGATTCAGGGAAGTATCTGGATTAATTTCAGTATTCCGGTGTTGGAAGGAAGTTCGATGTACTTTATCGCATACTTAATCGGTACTGCGATTCAGATGGGTGCATGTATCGACTATGCAATTGTTATTGCCAGCCGTTATATGGATTTGAAAACAAAGATGCCATTAAAGGATGCGGTGGCACAGACCATTAATCAGGCATTCCCGACAATCTTTACATCCGGTTCGATTATGGCTTCTACTGGATTTATCATTGGCAATATTTCATCAGATGCGACAACCGCAGCTATGGGTACGGTATTAGGTCGAGGTGCAGTAGTTTCTATTGTATTAGTAGTGTTTGTATTACCACAGATTTTATTGTTGGGTGATACGATTATCGAGAAGACAGCATTAAATATTAATATTGACAGAAAAGAAAAAGAAATGGTAGGAAGAATTGCTATTTCTGGTCATGTTAAAGGTTACGTACAGGGTGAGATTGACGCAGATATGCAGGGTATTTTAATTGGTGATGCCAATGTATCTTTAAAATCCATTATTCCAGGCAGAGATGCCACAGCAGAGATTGTGGATGAAGATGGAAATGTCGTAGAGCAGGTTGGAAAGGAGGAAGAAAGCAATGAAGCGTAAATTATTGATTTTTTCCTTGGTGTTCTCATTGCTCATTTGTCAGGTAAGCACAGTTTATGCGGATAAAAATGAGGATGGAACGATAAGTGTAAACGCAGAGAATGTAATTGAGATTGACTCAACAGAGGATTTTCTGGCGTTTGCGGAGGCTTGTAAATTAGATACTTACAGTATTGGAAAAGTTGTAGAGCTAAAGGCCGATATTAGCTTAAGCGGTACGGATTTTGTGGGTGTTCCATATTTTGATGGAACTTTTTATGGCAATGGACATACCATTAGCGGCATGTATTTTGACAGTATTGGTTCTAGTCTGGGATTGTTCCGTTATGTCGGAGTTTTAGGCGAGGTAATGGACTTAAATGTAAAAGGACACATTGTTCCAACTGGTTCGAAAACAGAAATTGGCGGTATTGCCGGTGTAAACTATGGTGTGATTAATAATTGTACTTTTACCGGTAATATTTATGGTGAAGATGCCGTAGGTGGTATTGTTGGTGTGAATACGCTATATGGTCAGATTTTAAATTGTGTTTCGGATGCGGTAGTAGTAGCGACGAATAATGCAGGTGGTATTGTCGGTGTAAATAAAGGTACGATAAGTAAGTGTCTTAGTAAGAGTCGTGTAAATATTGAAGAGTTAGAGCCTGTATTAGAAATCGAAGGTATGGATATGGGCGATTTAAATATTGCGCAGACCGTTATCACACGTAATAATTCCGGTGGTATTGCAGGAACTTCCAGTGGTCATATCAGCGAATGTTATAATACTGGAACTGTAGGTTATCAGCATGTAGGATATAATTCTGGTGGTATTGTAGGTTACCAGAGTGGTGTAATAGAGAATTGTATCAACTATGGTGAAATCTATGGACGAAAAGATGTAGGCGGTATTGCAGGACAGGCAGCACCATATATCGAGTCTGACGATTATATGAGCGAATCCATTAAGGATATGGAACATAGTATGAATCGTATCGAAAGTACGATGAACCATTTGAAGAATACTATGGATGATATTTCAAATGATATGGAAGCTACAGCTAACGATGCGAAAGATATGGTAAGCAGTAATTTAAGTGGTTTAAGACAGACCGGAAATACGGAAAGTACTCCGGGAGATTCCGATGCTAATGATTCTGCCGGAGCAGGTGGAGGAAACACAACAGAAGGTTCTACCGAGAACTCTACTGAAAATGGTGGAGGTACCGGAAATGAGGGCTCTACTGAAAATGGTGGAGGTGCCGGAAATGAAGGTTCTACTGAAAACGGTGGTACTTCTGGCGGCGAGAATGGAAATGATAAAGTAGAATACCCAGAGCTTCCGGATTTTAGCGGTATTGGCAATCAAATTAATAGCATAAGAGATTCTGTGAATAATACCATAGATAATACGATTGCTGATATGGAACAAAAAGCAAATGAAATGCAGCAGAAAGTGGATAGCATTGAGTCTGATATGAATAGTATGACCCAGCAGATGGAAAAGTTGGGAGCTACTATGGAAGAGATGACAGAGATAACGATTGAAGATGTATCTTCTGTTACTACAGCAGATTCTATGAAGGGTGTTATTACAGGCTGTAAAAATTATGGTGTAATAGATGGCGACCTGAATGTAGGTGGTATTGCCGGAATTATGAGTGTTGAGAGTGCAAATGACCCGGAAGAAGATCTTGATATTTCTACCGATATTGCACGTACAACAAGGATTAATGATGTCGTGATTTACAGCATTAATTATGGCGTTATCAATGGTAAGAAAAATTGTGCAGGCGGTATTGTTGGTTCACAGAGTCTAGGATTAATTCACGGATGTGAGGGATATGGTTCTATTTCTGCCAGCGCCGGAGATTATGTGGGCGGTATTGTGGGGCAGAGTACAGCGGCGGTTGAAAAGTCATATAGTGTTTCTGATTTGAGTGGAAAAAATTATATAGGTGGGATTGCCGGAGAAGGTGCGACTGTTAAGAATTGTCTGAGTATTGCTTACATAGATAGTGAGGGAGAGTGCCTTGGTGCTATTGCAGGAAATGCGGCAGAAGATGGTAGTTTTAAAGAAAACTATTTTATCAAGAATCGATATGATGGTATTGATAATATCAGTTATTCCGGAGAAGCAGAACCAACTACCTTCGAAAAAATCATGCTTATGGAAGGTATACCGAAGGGATTTGAACAGGTTAAAGTCTCTTTTGTATTAGATGGTGAAACAATCGGTGAAGAATATGTGCCATATGGAAGTACTTTAAAAGCAGAACAGTTCCCTCTGGTGAATGATACTGATGAGGCATATGTAAAGTGGCCGGAAGAAGAAAAATACACCAATATTCTGAATAATATTACATTGGAAGCAAAATATGTTCCTTGGGTACAGAGTGTGGCTGTAGAGACAGATGAGGAAAAACCGGTATTTATTGTAGTAGGTAAATTCTATGAAGGAACCAAACTGCAGATACTTCCGGTTGAGGAAAAAGATTTCCCAGTTACGATAGAAGGAATGAAGCTGCTTTATAGCAATGAATGGGCAATTCTTTCTGAACAGGAATATGCGGTCGATTGCGTAGAAGGACACTTTTATGTACCGGATGCAGCAGAAGGCGAAATTCAGGTATATGTAAAGGAAGGAGAAGGATGGATTCCTGTGCAGACAGTCATAGATGGCAGTTATGTAGTGGCAGAGATTCCATACCAAGCAGCATTTGCAATGGTAGAGATAGAACCGGATAACAGCGGATTCTATTTGACAATTGGTGCAGCAGTTATTGTTTTAATACTTGTAATTTCTATCATTATCGTTCATAATAAACGCAAGAAAAAAGCGAAGGACGATAAGAAATAATGATATTTGATACACATGCACATTATGATGATGAACAATTTGAATCAGGCAGAGAAGCGTTATTAGCTTCTCTGCCTGATTGTGGTATAAAGCGGGTTGTAAATGTAGGAGCTTCCATTGCATCTACTCGTAATTCTATTGAACTGGCAGAAAAATATGATTTTATTTATGCAGCGGTTGGAGTACATCCAAGCGAAATTGCAGAATTAAACGAAGAACGCTTAGCGTGGCTTAGAGATTTGACCAAATTAGAAAAGGTAGTAGCAGTCGGAGAAATCGGTTTAGACTATTACTGGGACAAGGAGCCTAAGGTGCAGGAGTGTCAGCGTTACTGGTTTAAACGTCAGATGGAGCTTGCAAGAGAGGCTCAACTTCCAATTATCGTACATTCCAGAGATGCTGCAGCAGATACCTTACAGGTGATGAAAGAAGCACATGCAGAGGAAATACCGGGAGTGATTCATTGTTATTCCTATTCGCCGGAGATGGCACAGGAATTTCTAAAAATGGGATATTATATTGGTGTAGGCGGTGTTGTAACCTTTAAAAATGCTAAAAAATTAAAGGAGACAGTGGAACAGATACCATTAGAATGCATTTTATTGGAAACAGACTGTCCTTATATGGCACCGGAACCTTATCGTGGAAAGCGCAATGATTCCCGTTATATTCCGTATGTAGTAGAAAAAATTGCCCAACTAAAACAGGTATCTGTGGAAGAAGTAGAAGAAGTAACCTGGCAAAATGCTACGAAATTTTACGGACTTGTAACAAAGTTGTAATAAGTTTGTGCAAACTATACAAAAAAACAACGGTGTAATTGTGCAAAAATTAGCCCCTTTACACTGTGAAACTTTAGTGGGATAAAGTTAGAACTGGCTTTTTTGTAGAGAATTCGCTAGTTTATGTGGTGAAATATAGTAAAATGGCAGTAAAAATTTACATTTTTTTCCAAAACGTAAAATTTGACTTTTTAGAGAAAATCAGTAAGATGTAGACTTGTAGTTCGGCGGCAGATAAATGAAAGGTTTATTTGTCGCTTTTAAAAAAGTCATTTATTTAGTGGAAGGAGAAAATGAGATATGACAATGAACGTAGCAGGTGCGTTAGCGTTGGTGCTTTGCTTAACAGTTACGTCCAGCCAACAGGGATTAGGTGAAAGCAATTCAGCATTACCGATTTCCGAATTATCATTTGCAACCGAGAAAGAGAACGTAGTATCATTTGTAAAGAACGATACGAATTTAGTGAAATTATATAACAACGAGAATGAGGCTATCGAAGTAAGAGTAAACTTCGGAGACGCAGAAGAAAACGTATATAGAAATCGCTGGGGCATTCAGTTGACAGAGGAAGAGATTGATTTGCTCGCAAAGATTTTATGGGTAGAAGCCAGAGGCGAATCAGACGGCGGACAGCAGGCTGTAGTAGAAGTTATTTTTAACCGTATCGTTTCTGATGAATTCCCAAGTACTTTATATGATGTATTAAGTCAGAAAAATCCAGTGCAGTTTGCATCTTGGAAGTTAAGAGATACAGCAGAACCAACAGAAAGAGAATATGCATCTATTTATGCTGTATTAAACGGAAATACAAGTATTGTAAGAGAAGATACCTTATATTTTGCAACAAAGAAATTAACACGTAACTTAGATATACAGATTGGCGGACATTATTTCTGTTATTAAGAAAGCAACGGCCATGGAATGATTCAGTTCATTCTGTGGCTGTTTTTTGTCTCCCTTTCTTTTGTGGGGAAGTTGTGGTATGATAAGGTATAATGGTCATAGTATGAAGACTGGGAGTAGTTATTATATATGAAGAAAATTGTTGTAGGGATATTGGCGCATGTAGATGCCGGGAAGACGACCTTATCAGAAGGACTTTTATATACAAGCGGAAAAATACGAAAACTGGGGCGTGTAGATAATCAGGACGCTTATTTAGATACGGATAAAATGGAGAAAGAGCGTGGTATCACGATTTTCTCGAAGCAGGCGGTATTAGAGTATAAAGATTTACAGATTACCTTATTAGATACACCGGGGCATGTAGATTTTTCGTCAGAGATGGAACGTACCCTTTCGGTCTTAGATTACGCTATTTTAGTAATTAATGGAGCAGATGGTGTACAGGCACATACAAAAACCCTTTGGAGGCTTTTAAAACGCTATGAAGTGCCGGTTTTCTTGTTTATAAATAAAATGGATCAGCAGGGATGTGATAAGGACGCATTGCTCGCGGAAGTGAAACAGGAACTTTCTGATTGCTGTGTAGATTTTTCGGTTACAGATACGGAAGAATTTTATGAAGAGGCTGCGATGGCAGAAGAAGCAGCAATGGAGCAGTTTTTAGAAGAAGGGCAGTTATCGCAGGAAGTGATATGTGAATTGATAGAAAAGCGTCTGGTATATCCTTGCTATTTTGGTTCGGCATTAAAAATGACAGGGGTAGAAGCGTTTTTAGAGGGTTTTTATCAGTGGATAAGGGTTCCTTCTTATAATAAGAATATATTTGGTGCAAAAGTTTTTAAAATTGCCAGAGATGAACAGAATATGCGAATGACCTATCTGAAGGTGACCGGAGGCATTTTAAAAGTAAGAGATGTAATCGGTGAGGAGAAAATAAGTCAGATTCGCATCTATTCCGGAAGTAAGTATGAAACTGTTTCAGAAGCAGAGGCAGGAACGATTTGCGCAGTAATTGGTTTAGAGCATACGAAGCCTGGAATGGTATTAGGAGAAGGCACACCGAGTCTGCTGCCTGTTTTAGAACCGGTATTAAGTTATAAGATTTTGTTGCCGGAGGATGTGGCTGCGGTACAGATGCTGCCAAAACTTCGCATGTTAGAGGAAGAAGAACCAGAGCTTCATATTGTATGGAATGAGTCTTTGCAGGAAATCCATGCACAAATCATGGGAGAAGTGCAGATTGAGATTATACAGCGTATGGTATGGGAACGTTTTGGCGTGGAGATTGCTTTTGGGACGGGCAATATTGTTTACAAAGAGACTATTGCTAATATGGTAGAAGGTGTGGGACATTTTGAACCGCTGCGTCATTATGCAGAAGTGCATTTGCTGCTAGAGCCGGGAGAATTGGGAAGCGGTATGCAGTTTTGTACCGATTGCAGTGAAGATATTCTGGCGAAAAACTGGCAACGTCTGATTTTAACTCATTTAGAGGAAAAGCAGCATGTGGGTGTGTTGACCGGTTCTGAAATTACTGATATGAAGATTACATTGATTAATGGACGGGCACATACCAAGCATACCGAAGGCGGAGATTTCAGGCAGTCTACCTACCGTGCGGTTAGGCAGGGATTGATGCAGGCAAAGTCTGTTTTATTAGAGCCTTATTATGATTTCCGCTTGGAATTGCCACAGGGCTTGGTAGGACGTGCTATGACGGATATCGAAAAAATGTATGGTACTATGACAGGTCCTTTTATGGAAGGCAATATGAGTGTTTTAATCGGCAGTGCACCGGTAGCTTGTATGCAGAATTATCAAAAAGAAGTAAATGCTTATTCCAGAGGAGAAGGAAGGCTGACTCTGACACTGGGAGGTTATAAACCTTGCCATAATACGGAGGAAGTTTGTGAAAGTTTAGGTTATGACCCAGATAGAGATACGAGGAACCCAGCGTCCTCTGTTTTTTGTGCACATGGTGCGGGCTTTATTGTGGAATGGGATCAGGTGGAAGAATACATGCATTTGCCGGGACGTCTGCTTGGCGGGGGCAGAGATGCTTCTATAGATAAAGGGATGTCTGCGATACGTCAGCAGGGTACAGTGGAAGAGGTTATGATAGGTACAGATGAGATTGACGAGATTTTAAATCGCACGTATCGTTCAAATGCGCATGGGAAAGACGATGTGAAAAAATGGTCTGCGCACAAAACTGCGGCAAAGAAAGTGATTCGCAGTGAAAGTACGGCTGAGTATGTGTCACAAAAGAAAGTAAATAAAGAAAAGTATTTATTAGTAGATGGTTATAACATTATTTATGCGTTTTCGGAGCTGAAAGCATTGGCAGAGCAGAATGTCGATGCGGCAAGAGGAAAATTACTGGATATGCTTTGTGATTATCAGGGAGTACGTAAGTGCCAGTTAATCGTAGTTTTTGATGCTTATCGGGTGGCAGGACATAAAACGGAGATTTTGGATTATCACAATATCCATGTAGTCTATACCAAGGAAGCAGAGACAGCAGATGCATATATTGAAAAATTTGCACATGAAAACGGCAGGAAGTATCATGTAACTGTTGCCACATCAGATGGTTTGGAACAGATTATTATCAGAGGACAGGGCTGTTTTTTGATGTCGGCAAAAGAATTAGAAGCGGAGCTGGTAGCAGCACGACAGGAATCATTGACAACGATCGATGAGAAAAAGGAAAAAATGCACAACTATCTGCTAGATGTAGCAGACAAGGAGACGTTAGAAGCGTTAGAACGTCTGAAAGATGAGTAGAAGATATAAAAACGTTATTGTTTATGAGGTATACTTGAACAGTAATAAAAACCCTGCAGTGGCAGATTGCAGAAAGGATTAGAAAAACGATGTTACCACAGGATTTTGTAGATAGAATGAAAGCTATGATGGGAGCAGAGTACGAAGAGTTTGAGCAAAGTTATGAACACGCGAAATATCAGTCTCTTCGTATCAACCCTTTAAAAGCAGAAAAAGAGATTTTTTTAAAGAGTGCACCATTTACATTAACAGAAGTTCCATGGTGTGAAAACGGATATTATTACGATGCAGAAAATACACCGGGAAAACATCCATACCATGAAGCCGGCGTGTATTATATTCAGGAGCCGAGTGCTATGGCACCGGTAGAGTATCTGGATGTAAAGCCGGGAGAACGAATCCTGGATTTGTGTGCTGCGCCTGGTGGAAAAAGTACTCAGATTGCTACAAAGATGCAGGGAAAAGGAATGTTTATCTGTAATGAAATACATCCTGCCCGTGCTAAAATATTATCCGAGAATATCGAACGTTTGGGGATTACAAATGCAGTGGTGTTGAATGAAACACCGGTACACCTTGCAGATTTATTTGAAGGATATTTTGATAAGATACTGGTAGATGCACCATGCTCCGGAGAAGGAATGTTTCGAAAGAACGAAGATGCCTGCGGTGAGTGGAGTCTTGATAATGTACGAATCTGTGGAGAACGGCAGGACGAAATCTTAGATTGTGCCGCCTCTATGTTAAAACCAGGAGGACGCATCGTATATTCAACCTGCACGTTTGCACCGATGGAAAATGAAGGAAGTATTTATCGTTTTCTAAATCGCCATACGGATTTTCATGCGATACCGGCAAAGGTATATGAAGGTATGTCAGCCGGCAAGTTGGATTGGTATAAAAATGATAAAACGGTAGAACATATCGAAGATGCAGTATGTGATGATATGGCAGAGCAGATTGCGAATACGATTCGCTTGTGGCCGCATCTTTTAAAAGGCGAAGGTCATTATCTTGCAGTATTAGAAAAAGATGGAGAACTTTCGGATTATCAGGGATATTGTAAAAATCCGCCGGAAAAAGGAATTTCGGAGAAAGACTGTGAAGAGTTTTTACAGTTCTGCAAAGAGAATTTAGGGAAGTCTTTGCAGGGAAATAAAATGAAGTTTGGTGACCAGCTATATTTGATACCGGAAGATATGCCGTCATTAAAAGGCATTAAAGTATTAAGACCGGGCTTGCATTTAGGGACGTTAAAAAAGAACCGCTTTGAGCCATCACATGCACTCGCACTGGCGCTTACAAAGTCAGAAGTACTGCATGCTGTGTCTTATGCGGCAGACAGTTATGAGATAACAGCATATTTAAAAGGACAGACTTTAAATCATGAAGGTGAAAAAGGCTGGTATCTGATAACAGTAGACGATTATAGTATCGGTTGGGCGAAATTAGCCGGAAGTGTATTAAAAAACCATTATCCGAAGGGTTTGCGTATTATGTAAATAGTGCGGAGGTTGGGAAAAGTTTTTTTGCTTGCAAAAAGGGAGATTGTTGCTATAATAATAGTACTTTAGTAATAGAAGGAAGAAGAGAATACATGATAGAGAGATCTAATGAGGTTAAGAATTTAATAGAGGCATTAGAGAAAGCAGAACGGGCTAATCAAAAGAAAAATGACTTTTTGAGTCGTATGAGTCATGAAATACGTACCCCGTTGAATGCGATTATTGGCTTGTCTTATCTGACCAGAGAAAATGAAATACTGCCGCCTAAGATAGATGAAAATTTGGACAAAATTGAACAGTCGGCTCAGTTTTTACTTTCTTTTGTGAATGATATTTTGAGTTTATCAGATTTAGAGTCCGGAAAGATTGCATTAGAGGCAGCTATCGTGGAAAGTGAAGCTTTTTTGGCGGAGATAAAAGAGAGAAGCTTAAAGCTGACAGAAGCGAAGCAGTTACATATGCACTTCAACGTATTGAATGAATTAGAAAAATATTATGTTTTTGATAGTAAAAAATTGAGAAAAGCTATTATGTATGTAGTAGAGAGCGCAGTGAAATCTACTCCGACAGGCGGTTCAATAGCCGTAAGCACAAAAGCTTTGACAGAAGATGATGGAAAAGTGATGCTTCAGTTTCAGATAACGGATAATGGACTCGGAATCGAGGAGGCACAGATGCCTTTGATTTTTGAACCGTTTGAACATATTTATGGAGAAAGCAGAACTTTGTATAATGGTTCGGGGCTGGAACTGGCTATCACCAAAAATATTGTAGAGTTGATGAAGGGTCATATTGAAGTACAGAGTAAAAAAGGTGAAGAAACTATCTTTACAATTACAGTTGAAGTTACACCGGAACATAATCATACAATGGAAAAAGAAAATGATACAAAACGAAGTTTGTATGATTTTACCGGAAAGAGAGCATTGATTGTAGAAGATAGTGATATAAATATTGAAATTGCCAGAAATATATTGATACATAAACATTTTGAAGTTGAAGTGGCACTAAACGGTGAAGAGGCAGTTAAGGCATTTTCAAGCAGGAAAGCAGGATACTTTGATGTTATTCTAATGGATATCCGTATGCCTGTGATGGATGGTTTAGAAGCTACAAAGCGTATTCGCAGCATGTCAGACAGAACGGATGGGGCACAGATTCCGATTGTTGCGATGACCGCCAATGCATTTGAAGAAGATGTAAAAAAATCCATGGAAGCCGGAATGAACGGACACTTAAGCAAACCAATCGACATCAAAAAAATGTACACCCTCTTAGACCAACTATTAAACCAACCCTAAAAGACTATCGCATGTAATATTTACAAATTTTTATCAGTGATAAGATTATTATAAAATTCGTAACTTGGCATGATAAACTTTTGTTTAGCGGGATATTTGCGGCTCACAGAACGTGGATTATTTCTTTTGGAAACTTAAATGTAGTGCCAAACATTTTAGAAAAGATATATTTGGTTGTTCTGGAGAAATGTTCAGAAAGTCTTTTGGCAAAATGCCGGAATTACGTTTCGTGTCCGCTAATGCGCTGCACAATTTCGGGGAAATATCTGACATAGCACGAACAGGTGCCTGTTGCAGTTTCCTAAGAATCACTAATAGGGGGCTTTGACAAAGTCGATATTAAATCCGCGCGTCAAAAACTCAAAGGGGCTTGATTTATAGATATTGAAAAAATGCAATGTCTACGAATCAAGCCCCTTCTCAAACAGTTGACGCTGCGGATTACGTTTTGTCAAAGTCCCCTATAAGTGATTCTAAGAAACCTCCAAGGGCACTGTCCGTGCTATGCAGATATTTCCCCGAAATTGTGCAGCCCTTAGCGGAGATGAAAAATCGCGTTTCCGGCATTTGCAAAATTAGACTTTCGAACATTTCTTCACAACAACCAAATATATCTTTTCTAAAATGCTTGGCACTATTCAAAGACTTCAAGAAAGAAATAACCCACATTCTGCGAGCCGCAAATAAATCACTAACCGAAAGTTTATCATGCCAAGTTACGAATTTTATAATAGCCTTTGTGGTTCGTAAAATTTGTAAATATTACATCGTCACTTTTCCGGTGTGGCGGCAGTAGAAGTATACGTGGTCGGAGAGGATTTCTTCGCGGGAAAGCTGGGTGGCGTTTATTTCGCGTACCATTGTGGAAAGTTCGTCATAAGAAGAGGCATGTTTGACCGGAATTAATAAGACTTCGTGGATACTGCTTGGAAGAATGTAAAAGTCGCTGTCAATTTCATTGGAAATGTGTGCTAATAAATCTTCGTACAGAATGCAGCCGGAACCATTTAGTTTAGAGGCATTGGATAATACATACATGGGAATGGGTTCGAAATTTTCCAAAAGCCAGTCCGGGCGTTCAACACGAAACAGTTCTGTCAGTACATCTGCCATATCCTGTAACTGGTAGTGCAGAAGCTTTGGAGTATTGCGCATGGCAAGTGTGTAGAGATCATCTACTTTAAGATTCCAGTAAGACATATGATGCTCATAAATTAAGATTGTTGCATAACCGTCAGTGAAGGATTCCACAAAGCAATTGAAAACGATTGCAAGGTCAAGATAACGGATATGTGGAACCTTAGATAAAAGCTCTTTGTTGCGTTCGTAATTTACCAGTTTAAAAATGATGTGGTCTTTTACCTTTTCAAAATCAGTAAAAAAGGAAATATCAATGTTCTTCACGGGTGCATTTTTTCGATAAGAAAGCATAATATCCTCGTAAATGCGCGAAAGACTTTTTCCGTTTAAGTACTGTTCGTAATAATAATTCAAATAAATGGTTGGTGAAATATTACTGTTTTCTGATAAGATAGTTAAACCATCTAAATGGGTATCATTATTCTTGATGATATCCTGAAGAGCAACTCTATAGGATGAACCTAACTTCGTAGAGATTGCGTGAAGGGTGTTACGTTTAAATTCCTGATATGTCATTAAGAAATGTCTCCTTTGTGAAATATTAGGAATTCTTTTTGTGATTAGAAATTAGATACGATTTCAAAGGAATCGCATATAGCTAATCTATCATAAAAAGAAAATGATTACAAGATGCGAGATGAAAAAATAGAATAAAATATAAAATTTTTGAAAAAATGTAAAAAAAGAATTGCATTTTTGCGGTTTTTAGTTATAATAATCTAGGATATAGTTGCCGATATGGCTCAGTTGGTAGAGCAACGCATTCGTAATGCGTGGGTCAGGGGTTCGAGTCCCCTTATCGGCTTAAATGAAATTCCCGTCGTGGGAATTTTATTTATGTTTATGGGATAGACTCATAAATACATATTTAGGAGGAAAACAATATGAAAAAGAGAGTAATGAGCTTATTGTTAGCTGCTGCTATGGTAGTTTCTGTATTCGCTGGTTGTGGCGGTTCTGACAATAACGCAAACGTTGACGGTACAGAATCTGCAGGTAATGCAGGTGCTGCTGGTTACGAAATCGCATTAGTAACAGACAAAGGTAACATCGATGACAAATCTTTCAACCAGGGTTCTTGGGAAGGTGTTGTAGCTTTCTGTGAAGCTAACGATATTACACACCAGTATTACAAACCAGAAGAAGCATCTGATGAAGGTTACTTAAACGCAATCAGCCTTGCAGTTGATGGTGGTGCAAAAGTTATCGTTTGCCCAGGTTATTTATTTGAAGTTGCAGTTTTCAATGCACAGACAATGTACCCAGATGTTAAGTTCATCTTATTAGATGGTGAACCACATACACCTGACTATGCAACATACCAGACAGAAGCTAACGTAGCATGTGTAATGTACGCAGAAGAAGAAGCTGGTTACCTTGCAGGTTATGCAGCAGTTATGGATGGCATGAGAACACTTGGTTTCGAAGGTGGTATGGCAGTTCCTGCAGTTATCGCTTTCGGTCAGGGTTACTTACAGGGTATTGAAGCAGCTGCAACAGAACTTGGTTTAGAAGATGGTACTGTTAAAGTATTCTATCACTACACAGGTGACTTCGCTGAAACAGATGCTAACAAAGCAACAGCTAAAGCTATGTTTGAATCAGGTGCAGAAATCATCTTCGGTTGTGGTGGTTCAGTAGGTAAATCTGTATTCTCAGCAGCAGCAGAAGCTGGTGCAAAGACAATCGGTGTAGACGTTAACCAGAAAGCAGATAGCGAAACAGTTATCACATCTGCTATGAAAGGTCTTGGTGCTTCTGTAGAAGCAGTACTTGAATCTATCTATGCTGATTCATTTGACACATATGCTGGAAAGACAACATACTTCTCAGCAGCTAACAATGGTGTAGGTCTTCCAGATGACTACGAACGTTTCACAACATTTACAAAAGAACAGTATGACGCAGCTTACGCTACATTAGTTGATGGAACAGTAGATCCAATTCGTGCCGTTGCAACAGCAGAAGAAAGCGGTATTGCAACAGCAGAAGAATTAACAACAGGTCTTGGTTTAACAAAAGTTGTAGTTGAAATTAGATAATTTTTATTGCAAAGAAAGGCATTTGCCTTTAGAATAAAAGGGAAGGTTTTAAAACCTTCCCTTTTTTAGAGAGAAGAAAGATATGTGGGGCAGAGTTGCCAGAAAGGAGAATCGACGTGAGCGAATATGTTATTGAGATGCTCAATATAACAAAGGAATTCCCGGGAATTATAGCGAATGATGATATTACACTTCGCTTGAGAAAGGGAGAAATCCATGCGTTGTTGGGCGAAAACGGTGCTGGCAAGTCTACACTTATGAGTGTTTTATTTGGTCTATATCAGCCGGAAAAAGGAGAAATCCGCAAAAATGGTGAGGTTGTTAAAATTAACAACCCAAACGATGCCAATGCACTTGGTATTGGTATGGTGCATCAGCACTTTAAGTTAGTTGAAATCTTTACTGTATTAGAGAATATCATTCTCGGTGTAGAGCCGAATACAGCGGGATTTTTGAAGAAAAAGGAGGCAAGAGAGAAGGTACTTGCCTTAAGTGAGCAATATGGATTAAAGATTGATCCGGATGCGTTGATTGAAAAGATTTCGGTAGGTATGCAGCAGAGGGTAGAGATTTTGAAGATGCTCTATCGTGAGAATGAAATTTTAATTTTTGACGAACCAACTGCTGTGCTTACACCTCAAGAGATCGATGAGTTAATGGAAATTATGAGAGGCTTTGCAAAGGAAGGAAAGTCAATTCTTTTTATTACACATAAATTGAACGAGATTATGTCAGTAGCAGACCGTTGCAGTGTTCTTAGAAAAGGTAAATACATTGGTACAGTAGATATTAAGGATACTACCAAAGAAGAACTTTCTAAGATGATGGTAGGTCGTGATGTTAATTTCGTTGTTGAAAAACAAGAACAGAAGATTGGTGATGTAGTATTATCAGTAAAGGATGTGTCTGTACCGGCTAAAATCGGTAAAAAAGATGTGGTTCGCAATGTTTCATTTGATGTACGTGCAGGCGAAATCGTATGTCTTGCAGGTATCGATGGCAATGGTCAGACAGAGTTTGTATCTGCATTGACAGGTCTTGATAAGATAAGCGGAGGAACGATTACACTTTGTGGTAAGGATATTACGAAAGCATCTGTTCGTACCCGTTCTACATCCGGTATGAGCCATATTCCGGAAGACAGACATAAACATGGTCTGGTATTGGATTATTCGATTGAAGAGAATATGATTTTGCAGAGATACTTTGAACCTGCATTCCAGAAGTTTGGTTTTATCAAGAAGAAAGAAATGCGTGAATACGCAGAGAAATTAATTAAGCAGTTCGATGTTCGTAGTGGACAGGGACCGATTACGATTACCAGAAGTATGTCAGGTGGTAACCAGCAGAAAGCAATCATTGCTCGTGAGATTGACAAAGAGCATGAACTTTTAGTTGCGGTTCAGCCAACACGTGGTCTTGACGTTGGTGCGATTGAATACATTCATAAGCAGCTTGTAGCTCGCCGCGATGCAGGAAAAGCTGTATTACTTGTTTCTTTGGAATTGGACGAGGTTATGAATGTAAGTGACCGTATTCTTGTTATGTACGAAGGCGAAATTGTTGGTGAATTAGATCCTAAGACTACAACCGTTCAGGAATTAGGTCTTTACATGGCAGGTGCTAAAAAGAATCAGAAAGTAGGTGAGGCAGCAAATGAATAAGAAGTTTTCTTTGAAAAATATTTTTGAAAGCAGAGGATTTTCTGCATTTACTGCAACCTTAATGGCGATTGTAATCGGTTTGGTTTTTGGTTATATCGTAATGTTGATTGCCAGTCCGGAAAATGCAGCGCTTGGATTTAGCAGTGTATTAACCGGTGGTATGAAAAAGTTAGGTGATGTGTTTTATTATGCAACACCGATTCTTATGACAGGTCTTGCAGTAGGTTTTGCGTTTAAAATGGGCTTGTTTAACATCGGTGCGTCAGGACAGTATACTATGGGTATGTTTTGTGCGATGTATGTAGGGTTTATGTTTGACTTGCCGGATGGTATTCACTGGATTGCCTGTGTATTAGCAGGTATGCTCGGCGGTATGTTCTGGGGCATTTTCCCAGGTTTCTTTAAAGCATTTTTGAATGTAAATGAAGTAATTACCGCTATTATGTTTAATTATATTGGTATGTATTTGGTAGATATGTGGGTTACAAGTAATGCTACAATGTACGACTCAGTAAGAGCACGTACCAACTATCTGCCGGAAAATGCGAAGATTCCATCTTTGGGAATTCCACGTTCCAATGTAAGTATTGCAATTATTATTGGTATCTTAATTGCAGTCGCACTTTATATTATTTTAAATAAGACAACCTTTGGTTATGAATTAAAAGCAACTGGGTTCAATAAAGAAGCATGCCATTATGCCGGTATGAATGGAAAGCGTAATATTGTTATTACAATGATGATTGCTGGTGCGTTAGCGGGACTCGGTGGTGCATTTGCAATTTTAGCACCTACTACGATTGCGGGAAGTAGTGTTACCTACGAACCAATCAATGTAATTGCAGCAAATGGTTTCAATGGTATTGCGGTTGCCTTACTTGGTAACTCAAGCCCGCTTGGAATTATTTTCTCATCTATTTTTATTTCTTATATTCAGCGTGGTGGTACTTTGTCAGCACTTTATGGATTTAAGCCGGAGATTATTGACATTGTAATTGCAGTTATTATTTACTTCTCATCATTCTCAATGATTATGAGTGGTACATTGGCAAAATTTGTTGGTAAACTTACAAAAAATCAGCCAAAGGTAAATGTAAATTCGGAAGAACCTGTGAATACAGAAGAAGGAAAGGAGGAGTAAACCATGGATATTTTAATTTATATTATTCAGAATGCTCTTCCGGTAATGATTCCATTGCTTTTAGTAGCATTAGGTGGTATGTTTAGTGAACGAAGCGGTGTTATCAATATTGCTTTGGAAGGTATTATGTTAGCCGGTGCGTTTATCGGTACATTATTTGTATATTTTATTCAGGGTTCCGGTATGAATCCACAGGTGATTTTATTGTTGGCAATGTTAGTAGCAGCTTTAGCAGGCGTTGTATATGCGCTTCTTTTGGGTGTGGCTGCGATTCATATGAAGGCTGACCAGACTATTTCCGGTACGGCACTTAATATGTTAATGCCAGCGATTATGTTACTTTTCTGTAAGATGACATTTAATTCTGATGGTGTTACCACAAGTGTAGCATTTTACATTCAGAAAATCCCGGTATTAGGAGATATTCCACTTATTGGACAGTTATTCTTCCAGAAGACATATTTAACTGTAATCCTTGGTATTTTAATCCTTGTGATTTCAACTGTTATTTTCTATAAGACAAAGTTTGGTCTTCGCCTTCGTGCATGTGGTGAGCATCCACAGGCGGCTGACTCAGTAGGTATTAATGTTTATAAAATGCGTTATGCAGGTGTGATTCTTTCTGGTATCTTAGGCGGTATCGGTGGTTTCTTCTATGCAGTCAGCGTTATGGATGGTAACAGTAACGGTCATACAGGTGTAGCTGGTTTCGGTTTCTTGGCGTTAGCGGTTATGATTTTTGGACAGTGGAAACCAATTACGATTTTCTTGGCAGCATTATTCTTTGCAGTATTACGTACAGTAGCATACTCTGTACCATTGATTCCGTTCCTTGCAAATCTTGGAATTAATAATGCAGTTTACAAGATGCTTCCATACATTGCAACAATGATTATTCTTGCATTTACATCCGGTAAATCAAGAGCACCAAAAGCAGAAGGTATCCCATACGATAAGGGACAGAGATAACAGGCTGCCTTTTTGAAGTCAGCCGGAAAAAGCAGTTTTTCCAAATATAATTAAAGGAGAATAGGTATTATGATTTCAACAAAATATTTTGACCATACAATCTTAAAGGCAGATGCGACAGAAGCACAGGTTGAAAAAATCTGTAACGAAGCATTAGAGAATGATTTTATGTCTGTTTGTGTAAATCAGTACTATACAAAATTTGTTGCTGAGAAATTAGCAGGTTCTGATGTTAAGGTATGTACGGTAGTAGGTTTCCCTCTCGGTATGTCTGATACAAGAGTAAAAGCATTCGAGACAAAAGCAGCTATCGAAGATGGTGCTACAGAAATAGATATGGTTATCAATGTAGGCGCTTTAAAAGACGGTAAATATGATTATGTATTAAACGATATCAAGACATTAAAAGAAGTATGTGGTGACATCGTATTAAAAGTAATCCTTGAGACATGTCTTTTAACAGACGAAGAAATCGTAAAAGCATGTGAATTGTCAAAAGAAGCAGGTGCAGATTTTGTTAAAACATCTACAGGTTTTTCTACAGCAGGTGCTAAAACACATCATGTTGCACTTATGAGAAAAACAGTAGGTGAAGATACAGGTGTTAAAGCTTCTGGTGGTATTCATAATGCCGAAGAAGCACAGAGCATGATTGATGCAGGTGCAAGCAGACTTGGCACAAGTGCGACACTTGCTATTATCGGTAAGTCTTCAGAAAAATCAGATTATTAAAATGTAACTATTCAGAGTCAAGGTAATTTTCATAAAAAGAATCCATTTATGCAAGCATAATGGATTCTTTTTTGAACATGGTGTACTGAATAGTTATAATAAAATATAAAATTATTAAGTGGCAAAAGAGGGGAATCTATGAGTACAATATTAATCGGTATTGCAGGTGGAACCGGAAGTGGTAAAACAACCTTAGCAGATAAATTAGTTGACAGTTTTGGTAGGGACGAGGTAAGTATTTTACGTCATGATAATTATTACAAACGTCATGATGAAATGACTTACGAGGAACGTTGTTTATTGAATTATGACCATCCGGATGCATTTGATACAGAATTGTTATGTGAGCATATTAAAATGTTAAAGGCAGGGCAGGCTATTCAGATGCCTGTTTATGATTATACAGTACACAATCGTTCTGATGAGGTGATTGTTGTGAATCCGGCTCCGGTAATTGTATTAGAGGGAATTCTTATTTTTGCAGAACCATCTCTTTGTGAGTTAATGGATATTAAAGTCTTTGTAGATACTGATGCAGATGTGCGTATTTTACGAAGAATTCTTAGAGATGTAAAAGAGCGTGAACGCTCGTTAGACAGTGTAATCAGCCAGTATCTTACAACCGTAAAGCCGATGCATGAGCAGTTTGTAGAGCCAAGCAAACGCCGTGCAGACATCATCATTCCAGAAGGCGGAGAGAATATAGTGGCATTACAAATGCTAATCGAACGTGTAAACAAACATCTCCATAAATAATTAGGACACGATATAATAAACTTTCGTTTAGTGATTTATTTGCGACTCGCAGAATGTGGTTTATTTCTTTTGGGAACTTAAATGTAGTGCCAAACATTTTAGAAAAGATATATTTGGTTGTTCTGGAGAAATGTTCAGAAAGTCTTTTTGCAAAATGCCGGAATTACGTTTCGTGTCCGCTAATGTGCTGCACAATGTCGGGGAAATATCTGACATAGCACGAACAGGTGCCTGTTGCAGCTTCCTAAGAATCACTAATAGGGGGCTTTGACAAAGTCGATATTAAATCCGCGCGTCAAAAACTCAAAGGGGCTTGATTTATAGATATTGAAAAATTTCAATGTCTACGAATCAAGCCCCT
>JAZSEF010000002.1:0-27829 GCA_045531555.1 Roseburia sp.
AGGGGCTTGATTCGTAGACATTGAAATTTTTCAATATCTATAAATCAAGCCCCTTTGAGTTTTTGACGCGCGGATTTAATATCGACTTTGTCAAAGCCCCCTATTAGTGATTCTTAGGAAGCTGCAACAGGCACCTGTTCGCGCTATGTCAGATATTTCCCCGAGATTGTGCAGCGCATTAGCGGACACGAAACGTAATTCCGGCATTTTGCAAAAAGACTTTCTGAACATTTCTCCAGAACAACCAAATATATCTTTTCTAAAATGTTTGGCACTACATTTAAGTTTCCAAAAGAAATAAACCACGTTCTGCGAGCCGCAAATATACCGCTAAACGAAAGTTTATCGTATTGAATAATAAATCTTGTAGCTGCCGTTTTAATGCCTTGTCAATAGTGCCCACACAAAACTAATGTGTCTTTTGGGGAATGCGCGGTAGGGCATTGAAGATGTTTTGTGGAAGCGAAAAACCGAAGACGATTCCGAAAACGATGGAACCGGCAACGATTAGGGTTTCGGCACCTTTGGCTGCAAACTGTTCCATTTCATGCATGATGAAATAGTAGGAAGTATAGTATATTCCGGCACCCGGAACCAGCGGGAAAATACCTGCCAGTAAATAGACGGTTACAGGGTGGCGTTTCATGGCTGCAAAAATACGGGATATCAGAGTAAGTGTAAAAGATGCTCCAAGATTAGCGACTGCCAATCCGGCATTTGCATCAATTAATAATAAATAAACCATCCAGCCTGCGGCACCAGTTAAGCCACAGAAAATCAGTTCACGCTTGGGTGCAGAAAATAAAACTGCAAAAGAGAGTGTGGCAAAAAAACATACAATAAACTGTAGAATCATAAAATGACACCTCCCGGAACATATTGATAAAGAGTAATAATCGTACCTACACCTACTGCGATACAAAAGGCAGTAAGTAAAGCATCCATCAGATGAATGGTTCCGGAGACATAGTCTCCGTTGAATAAATCACGAATAGAAGTTGTAAGTGCAATTCCAGGAACCAAAGGCATGATAGCACCAATGATGACCTTATCATATAAAACAGGAATCCCCATAGTTAATATCATAAGACTTAAAGTAGTCACGAGACCGCTGCCAAGTATATTCGTAATAAATTTAGAGAGTGCCTGTTTCTTAAACCAAATCAGAAAAATTTGCAATACGGCACCAATGATAAATGCCATAAGAGCATCTAAGGCAGTACCGCCAAATAAATAGGCAAAACCTCCGCTGCCAAGTCCACAGAAGAAAATCTGAGAGACATTGGATGCTATAGGAATGGTTTTACAGTAAGGTAAGCGTTCCCAAGCTTCTTCAAGGCTGCATTCTTTTGCACAGAGCTCGCGGGAAAGCTGGTTTAATGCCGCAATACGTCCTAAGTGAACTGAGCCTAAAGGGACATGACGAATCATACTGCACGCGTCATCCGTATTCTCATTGGCACTTGCAAAGATACCATTGGAGAGTACGTAAACGTCACAGTCTTTTATGTCAAATGCGGTTAAAATATGCATGACCGTATCTTCTACTCGATATACTTCGGCACCATTTCTCAAAAGCAAATCGCCGATTTCTACCGCTAAGGTCAGCACTTCTCTTGTTTTAGCCATAATCAACCTCACATAAAAATTTACTATGACAAACGTACCATGTTTTTATGGAAAAAGCAATCAATACGGGCATATTTTTTGCAGAGATGGAGATAATGTTACTGTTCGCACTACAGCTAATCACTTGTCGATTTGCTGCGTAAGAAAGTGATACAAAAGAAATAAGAATGATTTTAAAAGTAGCGAAAGTGAGAGGAATGTATGGACGTGAAAAAATACCGTTTATATTTAGTTATGTTCGCATTGGTTGTGATATTGGTAAGTGCACTGTCATATCTATATTTTTCAGAGCAGGACAAGTCTTATCGGGAAGGAACGCTGGTACACAATGAATTGGTGATAGAGGAGGAAGTAGTGTGAAGGACTGCACACTATATTTAAAAATAGACCGCAACTCGCTGGTTATGCAGGAAAAAGTATTACTTTCTGATGTGGCGAAGGTTGAATGTGAACGACAGGATGTTTTACGAAAAGTAAAAAATATTGTGATATACAATTTTGCAGCACAAAAAGATGGCAAGCGCCATACGGCGATTGCGATGTCTATTTTGAAAGTGATACAATTGATACATGAGATCTGTCCGGGATGTCTTATCGTAAACGAAGGGGAAACAGATTTTGTTATTGAGTATCAGGAAAAGCAGCAGAAAAATAGTTGGTTAGATAAAATTAAAACGGTATTTTTGTGCATTGTCATTTTTTTCGGGTCTGCATTTAGTGTTATGGCTTTTAATAATGATGTCAGCCTTGTAGAACTTTTTGGACAATTTTATGAACAAGTGATGGGAAGACCACAGCCGGGGCCGGGAATATTAGAAGTAGGCTATAGTGTGGGTTTAGCTATAGGAATAACAGTATTTTTTAATCACATAGGTTCAAAGAAAATTACCCGAGACCCAACACCGCTTCAGGTTGAGATGCGAAAATACGAAAATGATTTGGACATGACCTTTATCGAGAATGCTGACAGGAAGGAACATAATATAGATGTGGAGTAAGTATCTGTTTTTGGGCTTTTGCGGACTGATGGCAGGGAGCGCGATTGCAGCAGGAACGTTTGCATTCATCATGATTATAGGTGTAGTGCCGCGATTGATCGGAAAATGTCATAGAGCATCGGGGGTTATCGGATTTGAAAACAGTATCATTTTAGGGGCGGTTATAGGCTGTGTGTGGTCGTTGTTTCCGAACCTTTCGGTACCATTTGGTGGAGTGATGCTTATGGTATACGGGGTTAGTGCAGGTATTTTTGTGGGGTGTCTTGCAATTGCGCTGGCAGAAATCTTAGATACATTTCCAATATTATTCCGCAGATTTTATATTAAGCGTGGATTGTTCTGGGTAATATTATCACTTGCAATAGGCAAAATGTGTGGTTCGTTTTATTATTTCTTAAGTAGGTGAAAATTGACTTAATGGAAATTGTAGCATAAAATACAATTATGCCGAGCATAAGAAAATAAGATATGGCTTTGCAAAATCAAAGACGCAAAAGTGAGGAGTACCTATGACAACATCTATTGCAAGACAGAGTGTGATAATTAAATGTAACATACAGAAGGCATTTATATTAGGAAATTATGAATACTATTATGCAGCAGGACTGTTAAATAAATTTTATGGTTTAGATATCCCGGAAGACATACAGCCGGAAGAAATGGCAGCATTACTTCAGACAGAGTTAGAAAAAGTGACACCACAAACAGATCAGGAAAAACATCTGGTATATATCCTAAAAGAATACGAACCGGAAGAACGATATGATGAGCAGATGAAAGAACTTTTACTTTGGGGCAAAACAGAAAGCAACCCATGGCAAATGGTTATTTAATCTGCCATGGGTTTGTGATACGCTATTTGCCGGAATAGACACTATATTGATTTTTTCCTTTTTCTTTGGCATCGTAGAGAGCGACGTCAGCATCGTGATAGAGGCTTGCCCATGTGGAATCAGCGGTTCCGTAGGCTACACCGAAGCTCGCGGTAATATCGCTCCAGGCTTCTTTTTCCAAAGAGAGGGCGGAAACTGCGGCACAGAGCTTAGCGGCTACTTTTTCCGCAGTTTTTTTATTGTTTACATTTGTCAGATATACGATAAATTCATCGCCACCCATGCGTCCGACCAAATCGGTCTGGCGTACAGAATGGGTAAGCACCTTTGCAACTGCTTTTAAGAGCAAATCGCCTTCGGCATGTCCATAAGTATCATTTACAGCCTTAAAATTATCTAAGTCTACGGTAATCAGTGGGCATACCAGCTCCGGATTTTGTTTTTCTTTATCTAACGTCATCGTTATCTGTGCCTGCACGGCACCGCGGTTTAAAATACCGGTCAAAGCATCCGTTTTAGAAATATTTTGTATAATCCGGGCTCTGCGATAATGAACAAGTAATATAATCAATAATCCGATTACAGCAATCGTTGAAATTGTGATAACAACGAATAAAATAGTTTCCGGGTAGGCATAGATGATAGTACGTAGCGAAAACTCATTTTTATATAAGGTATGTTCTAATACAATGGCATCTAAAACCTCCGGTGAAATGCAGCGGAGTCCTTTATTGATGATACTAAGCAGACGGGGGTCTGCATTTTTGGAAACTGCAATACACAGGTTTTCGTTTATACTGGTTATCTTTGTAGCACTTAAGCTGCGATAAACAATATTCGATAAATGATAATTGGCAATATAATAGTTGGTATAGGTATAGTCTGCTTTGCCATTGGCTACTGCTTCAATACATTCCTCTGTGGTATCATAGTAGATAATTTTTTCATACATACCGGAAGCTACAATGCGACTGGTAATGTTGAAATTAGTTGGCAGTGCAACGCAATTCGTGTCAGTGCTGCGGTTAGGATTGTGAATCATAACAATATAGCTGTCCAAATAGGAAGAAGAGAGGTTGACATTGTTTTGCTCAGCCCACTCGTAGTCATGTGAAAGTGCAGTCAGTAGTTCAATTTCTCCGTATTTTAGGCGGTTTAAAGATTCTGTAAAAGTATTGGAAGATTTATAAATGAAATTTAAACCGGTATATTCTTCTAATAATGCAATGATTTCAGCAGTCATTCCCTGTAATTCACCAGTGGCAGGATTGGTAGACTCAATCGGTGCCCAATTTGGATCTGCGGAGAAATATACATCAGGATGTTCGTTAATGTAGGCAATTTCATCTCGCGTAAAATAAGGCGTGATGTCCTGATTGCTGCCAATATTTTCTTTGAACAAATCATATTCGAAATAAGGGAGGGTATCCCGAATATTCTTTTGTGCATCTGCCAATTCTTTTAAAATATCGTTTCCCTTCCAAGTGGCAAAATACAATTGGGTATTGGCAAAGTGTGCTATGATACGGAATGCATTGTCATCAGAAACTGTGACCGCATAGATAGCATCTACAACGCCATTTTCCAAAGCTGCTTCTAATGATTCAGCAGAAGGAAAGTACTGCTTATTTATAGTAATACCGTAGGTATCACAGAGGGTGTCAATGGCATCTGTTTGTGAGCAGTTTGCTAAAACACCTATCTTCATATTGTCAAAATGTTCGTAATCTTCGTAATAGAGCGTTTCGTTTTTATCTGATACAAAAAGTTTATATTTGGCACTCATCATTGCAGTAGTAGAAAAATCTAGTTTTTCTAATCTGGCATCGGTTTTGTCGATCCCACAGATTAAGTCAATTTCCTGATTTTCTAACATCGTAAGACATTCATAATAAGGGGCATCTACATATTCATAATTCCAGCCAGTGTGCTGGCTGATTTCCTGTAAGTAGTCGAAATAGTAGTCATGGTATGGGTGCTTTTCGTGATTGGAAGAGAAGTTATCCAATGGAAAATAGCACACTCTTACGGTATTGCTGTTAGCAGCATAGCAGGTAAGAGGTGTAAATAATGTTAAGGTTGTTATTATCGTAAGAAAAAAGGTGATTATTTTTTTCATATATTTCTCCATAGTAAAAAATCTATCATAGATTATTATACTACATTTTTGGTTTAAAACAAATGGATTTTAATAATATTGTTATTTTGTATAAAAATGTCAGAAAATTTACATACTAAAGTGAAAAAGAAGAACGTACTTCGAATTGAATAGGAGGAGGTTTTATGAAGGAAAATCCACAGGAGTTAAAGCAAAAACAGCAGCAAAAATATAACAATTATGTCAAGCAGGTGACACCAACTCACAATCTTTGGATGAATATGGTAAAAGCATTTGTGATGGGAGGCGCAATCTGCGTATTAGGGCAGGTTATTTTGAACACTTGCAAAAGTTATGGACTTGATAAAACTACATCCGGCAGTTGGTGCAGTTTGATTTTGGTTCTTTTAAGTGTACTTCTTACCGGATTCAATATCTATCCTTCTCTGGCGAACTGGGGTGGTGCGGGAGCACTTGTTCCGATTACGGGATTTGCAAATGGTGTAGCATCCTGTGCCATTGAATTTCAGAAAGAAGGACAGGTATTTGGTATTGGTTGTCAGATTTTTAGAATTGCTGGACCGGTGATTTTGTATGGAATATTTAGCAGCGGGTTATTAGGGTTGGGATATTGGATATTAAAAGTAATGAATATTGTATAGAGTAAAGCACTGTGTGCATACGATGTACACAAAAGCAGATGGAGGATGTCGCTAGTGTGACGCCTTTGCCGTACGAGAATGTGCAAATAATATGCTTTGTTCTAAATACCTTGTGTACTGTGTTGAAAAAGAGTATAATTTACTTTGCGCATAGCGTATGTTTTGAACAGAGAGTACTTTGCGTACTGCGGAGGGCGTATGGAGATTAAAAGAAAAATATATTCAAAAATTGTGGAGTGGAAAGAAAATTCTAAAGGGAAAAAAGCACTTTTGATATAAGGAGAAAGGCGTTATGGCATTTACAGAACAAGAGAAAAAAGCATTTTTAAATGAGATAGATTTATTTGTGTTAGACATGGATGGTACGTTTTATCTTGGAGATATTATTTTAGAAGGTTCGTTAGACTTTTTAAAGAAGGTTGAGGAAGCCGGAAAACGTTATATTTTCTTTACCAATAATTCGTCCAAATCACCAGAGAATTATATTAATAAACTTGCAAAAATGAATTGTCATATCGGACGTGACCAGATTATGACTTCCGGGGATGTGACAATTGAATTCTTAAAAAGAAACCGTACCGGACAGAGCGTATATTTGGTAGGAACGCCTGCTTTAGTAGAAAGTTTTGAAGCAGGCGGAGTGCCGCTTGTGACAGAAAATCCGGATATTGTGGTAATCGGATTTGACACGACACTTACTTATGAAAAATTAGAACGTGCCTGCACATTCATTCGCAATGGTGCGGAATTTTTAGCGACACATTTGGATATTAATTGTCCAACAGAGGAGGGTTTTATCCCGGATTGCGGTGCAATGTGTGCATTGATTTCATTATCTACTGCGAAAGAGCCGAAGTACCTTGGGAAACCATTCAAAGAAACGATGGAGATGGTACTTGCACGAACCGGTTTTGAAAAAGAGAAGGTGGCATTTGTAGGAGACCGTATTTATACAGACGTAGCTACCGGAGTGAAAAACGGTGCAAAAGGAATACTTGTTTTGTCAGGAGAGACGAAATTGGAAGATGTAGAGAAATCAGAAGTAAAACCGGATGCTATTTTTAAGAGTATTGGAGAGATGGCAACGTATCTTTCATAATTATTGAGAATGTAAAAAGGAGCTGGGTGGTATGAAAAATCTGGCTCCTTTTAAAGTACAAAAGGAGAACAGGTGAACAATATGATATATACAGTGACATTTAATCCTTCGTTAGACTATGTTATAACAGTGCAGAACTTTTCTCGTGGAACGATTAACCGCACACAAAAGGAACTCCTTTTTCCGGGCGGAAAAGGACTGAATGTGTCCATGGTTTTGAAAAATCTGGGTGTGGAAAATACTGCATTGGGGTTTCTCGCAGGTTTTACCGGAGAGCAGATAAAAACACTTTTAGAAGAAAAGGGCGTGACGGCTGATTTTATAAAAATAGAGGATGGGCTGTCACGAATTAATGTAAAACTATCTTCCGTGCAGGGTGAAGTAAGAGAAGAAACTGAGATTAACGGTCAGGGACCGGTGATTGCTGCATCAGATATAGAGAAATTGTATGAGATGCTTGGGAAGTTGAAAGAGGGAGATATTCTTGTACTCGCAGGAAGTATTCCGGCGAGCATGCCTTCGACTGTTTATCGGGATATTATGGAGTATTTAAGCGGCAGAAAAATAAAAATAGTGGTGGATGCATCGAAAGACTTACTAGGAAATGTTGTGCCTTATCAACCTTTTTTAATTAAGCCGAATCATCATGAACTTGGAGAATTATTCGGGGCAGAAATAACAGAAAAAGAAGAAGCGATTTTCTATGCCAAAAAATTGAAAGAGCAGGGGGCAGAGAATGTACTTGTTTCTATGGCAGGCGAAGGAGCTGTACTAGTGGCAGAAGATGGAAGTGTTTATCAGATGAATGCACCTGTCGGAGTAGTGAAAAATTCAGTAGGTGCAGGAGACTCAATGGTAGCGGGATTCCTTGCCGGATATCTAAAGGGTGGGAATTATGAAACGGCGTTTCACATGGGAGTCTGTGCCGGAAGTGCATCTGCATTCTCAGATGGACTCGCCACAGAACAGGATGTGCTTGCACTTATAAAGACAATAAAATAAATAACCTGCAGGCAGTGCCAGCCATAATAAATCGCTAAATGAAAGTGTATTACAGCTCGCCTGCCAACAGGAAACTCGCCCTTGCTAGAAGCCAAGGAGAGAGATTTTAAGTTCGTAGGTTTTGGATTCACCCACAGGGAGAATCTCTACATCACGTTTGTGGCAGAAGACATTATCTTCGTCATCGTAAATGGCTGCACCATTCCATGGCTCGATGCATAAAAATGGAGCATTTCCACCAATTGGTGTCCAGAATGCGATGGAGTGGAAACCAGAGTAATCAACCTGAATTCCCTTTTTTGTACCTGAGTGAATGAGTTTCACACTGCGGGAATTTGTATGTGGTAAAAATACAGCATCATTATCAAACATATTGGCAACAAGCGGAAGGATGTTTCCATCAGGCTGAAAGTGCTGTTTTTTAGAGGAGGAGAAGCAAAGATGCTCTAAGTCATAGAGTGTTGCAGCAAACGACTCCTCTTTTTCAAATTCTAACTGATAGTCAGAAAGAGATTCACCTTCTATAATAGGACACATAAAACCAGGGTGAGCACCAATATGATAAGGAAGTTCTTTAGAATCTTTATTATATACTTCATAAAACATGCGTAAGTTTGCATTTTCTAATTCATATGTAAGACGCAGTTCAAATAAAAATGGATATTGTGTCAAAGTTGCATCCGACGCAGTCAGGGAAAATGTAACTGAGGTATCCGTCTGAGAAATAACTGCAAATTCACTATCTTTGCAGAAACCATGTTTTGGCATCTCATATTCTTTTCCAAGGAAAAAAGTCTTATTATCTCTTACATTTCCAATGGTTGGAAATAAGAGTGGTGAGGAGCGGAACCAAAATTCAGGATTAGAGTTCCAAACGAACTCTAATCCTTCTTTTCTACAAAAGGATTTTAATTCTGCACCCATCGAATTTATGGAGACCTGATAATCTCCGGAATGTAATGTTACTATCATAAAATATCCTCCCAAGGTCTATTGTCGATTAAAAATACAAAGCTAATATTAGTATAAGAAGTTTTAAAGGTGAAAAAAGGATGAAAAAACTTCCACCTTATCAAATATATGGAACGTGGTAAAATAGATGTAACATATTGAGTACATTTAAGAAAGGGAGAAGGTTATGAATAACAAAAATAAGACCAGTAAGATTCCAAAATGGGCATGGCTTATGATTTCTTTGGCAACAGCTATGGTATTATGGTATGTTCTGTCATTGATTCCAAAGACATCTCGAAGCTTTCCAAATTTAATTGTAACATTTAATTCAATGTTTACTATGATTGAACGTGGTGTATTCTGGAAGGATATTTCAAGCAGCTTAATTTCAGTTGTCATGGGATTTGCAATTGGATTTGTATTATCACTTCCAACAGCGATTTTGATGGCATGGTATGGACCGGTTCGTAATATTATCGAGCCATGGATTCAGTTCATCCGTAACATTCCACCACTTGCATACGTTCCATTGGTTGTTATCTCAGCAGGTGTAGGTAGACAGTCACAGGTTATCGTTATTACGATTGCAACATTCCTTACTATGACAGTCACAATTTATCAGGGTGTTATTAACGTAGACGAGACATTGATTAAAGCGGCACGTGTTCTTGGTGCAACAGATAAGGATATCTTTTTAAGAGTAATTGCACCGGCAACACTTCCATTCATCATTACAGCGATTCGTTTAGGAAGTTCAACAGCATTAACAACGTTGATTGCGGCAGAATCAACAGGTGCGATAGCTGGTTTGGGTATGAGAATTCGTTCGTTGAATAACTCATTTGAATCAGCACCAATGTTATTGTACATTATTATTATCGGTATTATTGGTATGTTAGTAGAAAAATTTGTTAAATTTATCGAGAGGAGATTCACGGGATGGCAGGAGAAGAGAGAAGTGTAAAAGTTAAGATTGACAATGTCCGTAAAGTGTATGAGACCAGAAATGGTGAGATGATTGCATTAAATGGTGTTAATCTTGATATCATGGAAAATGAATTTATCTGTGTTGTTGGTCCATCCGGTTGTGGAAAATCAACTCTGTTAAATATCATTGCAGGCTTATTAGAGCCAACATCAGGACAAGTAATTTGTGACGGAAAAGTAGTAGAAGGAACTGGTACAGAGCGAGGCGTTGTATTCCAGCAGTATGCGTTATTCCCATGGATGACTGTTAAGAAAAACGTTATGTTTGGTTTAGAGTTAAAGGGTATTAAAGGCAAAGAAGCAGAAGATATCGCTATGAAGTACATAAAAATGGTTCAGCTTGAGGATTTCGTAGACCATTATCCAAAGGAACTTTCCGGTGGTATGAAACAGCGTGTAGCTATCGCTAGAGCTTATGCAGTAAATCCATCCATCCTTTTGATGGACGAACCATTCGGTGCATTGGATGCTCAGACAAGAACACAGCTTCAGCAGGAACTTCTTGAAACATGGGAAAAAGAACAGAAGACCTGTTTCTTCATCACACATGACGTAGATGAAGCAATTATCCTTGCACAGAAAGTAATTATCATGAGTGCAAGACCTGGACGTATCAAAGAAATCGTTGATATCAACATTCCTTATCCACGTACACAGGAGACAAAGATGTCACCAGAGTTCTTAGAATTAAAGAATCATATCTGGAGTCAGGTATATCAGGAATACTTAGAAGTTCGTAAATAATGGTAACATGCCGGGAAACGGCTTAAATAAATGTTATAAACAGGAGGGTTTTTACAATGAAAAAGAAATTACTTAGTGTATTGTTAGCAGCAGCTATGGTTGTTGGAGTATTCGCCGGATGTGGCGGTTCAGGCGATGCCGGATCAAATGATGCAGCTAACACACCATCAACAGAAAACGTAGCATCAACAGAAGACGTAGCAGACGAACCATCTGTTGATCCAGTTACATTGAACGTAGCTTACATGCCTAACTATGGTAGCTTATGGGCAGTTACAAACGCAATCGAACAGGGTTACTTAGCAGAAGAAGGTATTACAGTTCAGTTAACAGAGTTCCAGGATGGTCCTACAATCATCGCAGCTATGGAATCAGGCAGCATTGATGTTGGTTACATCGGACAGGGTGCTCACAAACTTTGTATCAACGGCAGAGCTACAATTTTTGCTTTATCACACATTTCAAATGGTGATGCTTTAATCGGTGGCGAAGGTATCACAAAAGTAGAAGACCTTGCAGGTAAAAGAGTAGCTTACTCTTCAGGAAGCTCAAGTGAAGACATCTTAGTAAACTCATTAACAAAAGCTGGTATGACAATGGATGATATCGAAGCGTTTGATATGGATGCATCTGCAATCGTTACAGCTATGTTATCAGGCGGCGTTGATGCTTGTGCTACATGGTCACCAAACAGCTTAAAGATTTTAGAAGAAATGCCAAATGCAACAAAATTAACAGATAACATGACATTTGCTGACCAGACAGTTTCATTAGCAAGCTGGATTGTAATGCCAAAATTCGCAGAAGAAAATAGAGACGTGCTTGTAAGATTTACAAGAGCATTATTCAAAGCTATGGACTACGCAGCAACAGAACATCAGGAAGAGACAGCTGCATTGGTTGCAGCACAGACTGCACAGGATCAGGCAATTGTTTACGAGGAGAGAGGCGTTGCTAACTGGTTAACAGGTAAAGCTGTAGCAGCAGGCGCAGCAGACGGAACAGTAGAAGGTTACTATGAACTTCAGAAACAGACATTCGTTGCAGCAGGTGCAATCGAAGTAGACCCAGTTCCAGAAGTAGCTGACTATGTTTTATTAGACCTTATGATTGAGGCTGGACAGTACTAAAATAAAAAAGAAAAGCTTCCGGAGTACGGAGGTAGTTGTATAAATAATGGGGCTGCTTTCCGGTAGCCCTATTATTATTCCAGAAAAGAATTTGTTGTGCGAGGCACAAATTTTACTTATAAAAGTAGACGGAGGGAATAAGAGACCATGCATGAATATTATTACTATAATAAAGAGCAGCTTTTGGAAAGTCCAAAGATTCCATTGATTGTAATGGAAGATAACCCAACTGTTTTTAAGGCACTTGCAGAAGAGATGGTTGCAGAAATTAAACGAAAAAATGAACTTGGAGAGACGACTGTATTTATTTGTCCGGTAGGACCTGTTGGTCAATATCCATATTTTGTAGAAATGGTAAATACAGAAAATATCAGCTTAAAGAATGTTTGGTTTATCAATATGGATGAATATTTAACAGATGATAAACAGTGGATTCCAAAAGAACATCGTTTAAGTTTCCGTGGCTTTATGGACAGAACCGTTTATACACAGATTAAACCGGAACTTGTAATGCCGGAGGAACAGAGAATATTCCCAGATCCAAATAATGTGGCATATATTCCAGAATTAATTGAGAAATTGGGCGGCGTGGATATCTGTTTTGGTGGAATTGGTATTAATGGTCATGTAGCATTCAATGAAGCATCTGATGAACTTAGTCCGGAAGAATTTTTACAATTACAGACTAGAGTTTTAGAAATTGCAAAAGAAACCAGAGCGGTAAATTCAATTGGTGATTTAAATGGTGCGTTAGATGATATGCCAAAATACTGTATTACAATCGGAATTAATGAGATTTCGAATGCACGTAAAATCAGACTGGGTTGCTTTAGAGACTGGCACAGAAGCGTAGTGAGACATGCAGCATATGGAGAAAAGAGTGCACATTTCCCAGTTTCATTATTACAGGGACATCCGGATATTAATATCCGCTTTACAGAATTTGTAGCAAATCTTCCAGAGTAAACAGGAGAAGCAAAATGAAAAACGGTTATATTGTAAATGGTCAGGTCTATGTAGACCGTGCATTTGTGAATAAAACAGTTGCAATAAAAGATGGAAAAATCGAACTTTTAGATGCAGCAGCAGTGATACCGGAAGATGCAGATGTTTATGATGCTGCCGGTAAAAAAGTAGTTCCGGGCTTTATTGATGTACATACGCATGGTGCAGTAGGTGTAGATATCAATGCAGCAACGGCAGAGGATTTGGAGAAAATCTGTAAGTTTGTAGCAAAAAATGGTACAACATCCTGGTTCTGTTCAATCCTCACGGATACAAAAGAACAGACAGAATGGTGTATTGACGAGTTCAAAAAACACAAAGAAATGGAGTCTGAAGGAGCTAATCTTTTGGGTATTCATTTGGAAGGACCATTCTTATCTACGGAATATAAGGGCGCTATGCCGGAGCATCTTTTACAGAAACCAAACATGCCGCTTTTAGAAGAATATCAGAAGCGTGCGGAAGGTAATATTAAGTACATCACTATTTCACCTGAAGTAGAAGGCATTGCAAATGATATCCCTGCTATGAAAGAACTTGGAATTACGGTAGCAATAGGTCATTCAGGTGCAGATTATGATACTGCATGGCAGGCCATCAACAATGGTGCAGAATGTTGTACACATACGTTTAATGCGATGAAGTTATTCCATCAGCATGCACCGGCAATCATGGGAGCAGTATTAGAATCAGATATTTACTGTGAAGCAATCTGTGATGGAAGACATTTGGTTCCGGGAACCGTTCGTATGTTGCTTAAGTTAAAGGGCGTTGATAAGGTAGTTGCCATTACGGATTCTATTATGGCTGCAGGATTACCGGATGGTAATTATAAGCTTGGTGTAAATGATGTGGTAGTAGAAGATGGTGACGCAAAACTTGCTGATACCGGAGTAAGAGCAGGAAGTACCCTCACACAGAACGTTGCATTGAAGAATCTTTTAAACTATACCGGACGTCCATTAGAAGAGATTTTAGTGATGCTGACAGAGAATCCGGCGAAATTGTTAAAGATATATGATACAAAGGGCTCTATTGCAAATGGCAAAGATGCAGACATTGTTATCTTAGATGAAGCAAATGAAATTGCAGATGTATTTGTCGGTGGAAGAAAAATATAAAAAAAGACTACAAATTTTATGTGATTTATGGCATGATAGTACCAAAGAACTATTAGTGAAAAGAGGGATATGGCATGCTGATTGTTTTGGCGGTCTGTATGGTAATCGCGTCTGTAGTTATTGCCTGTGCAAAAAAGAACAAAGAATCCTTTTTTCTGCTGGGATTATGCTTAAGCTTAATGTTAGAAATCTGTGGTGTAATGCTTTTTATAGCAAAAAAAGGCGGAATTTCTGCTGAGGTAATGCAATTTTTTTATTTTTCCAAAGAGGTAAAAAATAAAATACAGTATATGATGATTACGTTAAACCAGATGGGATATCTGGTGGCGCTGGGACGTGTGCTGTTCCCTTTCTTCCTAATTGAGATGGCAATGAGCTGCTCTATGATATCAGTGATTCGAATGAATAAATGGCTGACGAAAAGTGTATTTCTTTTCCCGGCGGTTTCATTGATATTATATCTGCCACAGATATATCGAGTGATTACCTTGAGTAATCCAGAGAGAATTGTTCCCTTGAACGTGTTTACGCTGTCTTGGATTGTAATATATATGGGAGTAACGGCTATTCTGCTTTTGTATGAATATTCAGCGACTTCTATCAAATTTAGTAAAAGGCAGTTTCGGAATATTATGATTTGTCTGTTTTCGCTTTCTGGAATTTATATTCTATTTTTCAGACAGGATCCAGGGCAGATTTATCATTTTTATAATTACTCATTCAAATGGGCAGAAAATGCAGGGTATATGCAGGTGAATCCTTCTTTGACGAGTTATCTGATGCTTTTGATTGTGAGTATCGTTTGTTGCATATTGGGGTTTGCAAGTCTATTTCAATTTACCCGTTTTCATTATGAGAATGATAAAGCGGACATTGTAATGGAACGTAAATTTGACACAGCTAAGGTGGGAGCTTCTACCTTTGTACATAGTATGAAAAATCAGCTTTTGGCGAGTAAGGTGATTTATAAAAGGATTGGTCAGTTGTATGAGCAGCCGGAGATGGATTTGGTTAAGCTGAAAGAGTATGTAGATGTGTTGGAGGACTTTAATAATACGATGCTTGCCAGAATGGAAGAATTGTATCGGTGTGTAAAATCGAATGCGATTTACATGGTACCTACTACAATAGAAGAGATTGTGGAAGAGACAATTCGACGTTTTCATAAAAAGTTTCCGGTTGTACAGGTAAGATGTGATGTGGAGGCAGGTATCAAAGTTCTTTCAGATAAAGTGCAATTGTGTGAAGCTTTGTATAATCTGTTGATAAACGCGCAGGAAGCGGTTATGGACGCAGACAGGGGAAGTGCTGGTGAAGTGGCATTGACGGTTTATAATGAGCGCCAGTATACAGTGATAGAGGTTCGTGACAATGGACTGGGATTGGGAAAAAGTCAGTCGAAGAGAATTTTTGACCCGTTTTATTCCAGCAAGAATTCAAATTCAAACTGGGGAATGGGATTGTATTACGTAAGAGAAATTGTAAAAAGTCATTTGGGCTCGTTACATGTAGAAAGCAAAGAAGGCGTGGGAAGTGTATTTTACATCCTTCTTCCAAAATATGAGAACAAATGAGTAGTAGGATAGAGGATTAATCAAAATGGACAATAAAATTAGGATTTTAGTAGCAGACGATTTTGAACTGTTGCGGGAAGATGTAAGTGAGCTGATAAATAAGCAGCCGGATATGGAAGTAGTTGGTCAGGCTGCCAGCGGTAAAGAAATCGTCGAATTGGCTAAAAAAGTAGAATTTGACCTGATTTTGATGGACATAGAAATGGAACAGACCAATGCAGGAATTTTGGCTGCAGAAAAAATAAAACAGGAAAAACCGGACGCGGATATCATTTTTTTGACGGCACATGAGACGAAAGAGATGATTGTAACCGCCATGGGAGTAGGCGCAGTGGATTATCTTGTAAAAGGCGGTGAGGAGGAAGAGGTGCTGCATCATATCCGGTGTGCTTATGAAGGACATCCGATTATGGAGAGCAGAGTTCACGAAACGGTTATGCAGGAGTATGCAAGACTGCGGAAGAGTGAACAGAGTCTGTTGTTTTTCATTAACAATATGTCAAAGCTGACAACTACGGAACGGCAAATGATAAAACTGCTTTTGCAGGGATGTAAAACGGCAGATATAGCAAAAATCAGATGTGTGGAACACAGTACAGTGAAGACACAGATAAAAGGACTTCTTAGGAAGTTCGGTTGTACCAGAACAAAAGAAATCGTACAGATGATACGTGATTTGAAGATAGAACATTTATTTTAGTAGAGGATATCGATATGGGAGACAATCTTTTGATTGTACATGGAGGCGGACCAACTGCGGTAATTAACGCGTCCCTTTATGGAGCAATCTGTGAGGCAAAAAAATACGATAATTTAGAACATATTTATGCAGCGAAAAATGGCACAGGTGGTTTGCTGCGTGAAGAATTAATAGAATTAGAAAATGTTCCGGAAGAAAAGTTAGCATTGCTGCTTCAGACACCGGGCAGTGCCATCGGTACATCAAGAGACCAGTTAGAACAGGAAGAGTATGACCGCATGGTAGAGATTCTTGTGAAGCATAATATTAAATATGTTTTGATGAATGGTGGCAATGGTACGATGGACACTTGTGGCAAATTATACAAAACCTGCCAGGGCAAAGGGCTTGATATAAAGGTTATGGGTATTCCAAAGACGATGGATAATGATATTGCCATTACAGATCATAGTCCGGGATTTGGCAGTGCGGCAAAATATATTGCACAGAGTGTAAAAGAAGTATGTGCCGACGTAAAAGGACTTCCGATTCATGTCGTGGTAATTGAAGCATCTGGAAGAAACGCCGGATGGATTACGGCAGCCAGTGCATTAGCAGATGACGGAGACGGTGTAGGACCGGATTTGATATATCTGCCGGAACGTCCATTTGACGAGGACAAATACATAGAAGATATTAAAAAGTTATTAGAAAAGAAATCAGGCATTGTGGTAGTAGCGAGCGAAGGTTTAAAAGACGCAAATGGTGAGCCGATTGTAGAGCCGATTTTTAAGGTGGGCAGAGCGACATATTTTGGAGATGTCAGTGCACATCTTGCCAATCTGGTAATTAAGAGATTAGGTTATAAAGCCAGAAGCGAGAAACCGGGTCTGCTTGGAAGAGCGTCTATACCGTTACAGAGCAGTATTGATAGAGAGGAAGCAGAACTGGCAGGAAAGCTTGCTTGTGAAGCCGTTATGAAGGGAATCGCAGGCAAGATGGTAGCGTTTAGGCGTGTATCCACAGAACCATATAAAGTAGAACCGTTTTTAGTGGATATTGACGAAGTCATGATGTACGAGAGAACCGTACCGGATGAGTATATCAACGCAGAAGGCAATGGCGTGACTGAAAGTTTTAAAGAGTGGTGCAGACCATTACTGGGTGATGCATTACCGGATATGATATCTTTTAATTAAGTACTTTTTAGTGAATCAAGATAAAGAAGCAAATGGAGGAAAAGTTATGTTAGTACCAATGAGAGCAATTTTAGACGCTGCGGACAAATACGATTATGCACAGGGTGCATTTAACGTAAATGCAGTATGTCAGGCAAAGGCAGTTATCAATGTTCATGAGATGTTCAGAAGCCCAGCAATTTTGCAGGGCGCAGACCTTGCGAATGGTTTCATGGGCGGTCGTACCGATTTTATGAATGCTACATTAGAAGATAAAAAAATCGGTGCAAAGAATATTGCAGCAGCAGTGAAAAAATATGGAACAGACAGCCAGATTCCGGTTGCATTACACTTAGATCATGGTAAGAATTTTGAGTCGTGTGTAGCAGCTATCGAAGGCGGTTATACAAGTGTTATGATTGACGGCAGCCATCTTCCATTCGATGAGAACGTAGAATTAACAAGAGAAGTTGTAAAATATGCTCATGAAAGAGGTGTATCCGTAGAAGGTGAGTTAGGCGTATTAGCAGGTGTAGAAGACCATGTATTCTCTGCAAACAGCACATACACCAATCCTGCAAGTGCTATCGAATTTTTCCGTAAAACAGGTGTAGATGCACTCGCTATCAGCTACGGAACTATGCATGGTGCGAACAAAGGTAAAAATGCAGTTATCCGTAAGGAAATCGCAATCGCTATCAAAGAAACGATGCGTCATGAAGGTATCGAAGGTTACCTTGTAAGCCATGGTTCTTCTACTGTTCCACAGTATATCGTAGAAGAAATCAACGGCTTAGGCGGTGAACTTGTTAATACATATGGTATTGATGTAAATCAGTTAATCGAAGCAGGACACTGTGGAATCAACAAGATTAACGTAGATACAGACATCCGTCTTGCAGTAACCAGAAATATGAAAGAATTATTTGCAAGAGAAAAAGCATTACAGAACAGTGCATCTGTTGGTGCTATTTACGAGCTTCTCGAGAAAAACAAAGCAGCATTTGATCCAAGAGTATTCCTTCCACCAATCATGGATACTGTTATGTATGGAAATGTGCCGGATGATGATGTGGCAAGAATTTGTAAATGTATTGAAGATGGCGTAAAAGAAGTAGTAGGTACATTAATTGTTAAGTTTGGAAGCTATGGAAAGGCTCCAAAGGTAGAAATCGTAACATTAGACGAAATGGCTGAACGTTACAAAAAAGCCGGAATCTAATAAAATAGGGAAGGGAAGGTATGAGAAATGAAACATATCTATCTGAATCTGAAAAGATTTGATGTTCCAACAGAATTTGGTGGTGTAAACCGCATTGCACCTGTGACAGAGTGGGCATCTTACATTGTAAAAAATACGCAGGAAGCTTTAAAAGCATATAATCCGGATGAAGTAGAATTCGCGATGTATTTTCCGGAACTTCATGTATTAAATGCAGTAGCAGCCAAAACAGAAGATTCACCGGTAAAAGTTGGTTGTCAGAGCATCTACCGTATGGACACAGCTGTTGGCGGTAATTTTGGTGCATTTACGACAAATCGTTCTGCATCTTCTATGGCAGCAGCAGGCTGTGAAACTACCATTATCGGTCACTGTGAAGAGCGTAATGATAAAGCAGGTGTTCTTGCAGAAGCAGGTGTGACAGATACAGACGCGATTAATCGTCTTTTGAATCAGGAGATTAAATGTGCATTAGAGCGAGGTTTATCTGTTCTTTACTGTATCGGTGAAAAGAGCGAAGAACAGGAAAACTGGGAAGAAGTGCTCGGCAAACAGTTAGAAATCGGTTTGAAGGATGTGGATACTTCTAAGGTTGTTATCGCGTATGAACCAATCTGGTCTATAGGACCGGGCAAAACACCGGCAGATAAAGATTATATCACCAAGATTGCACGTTTTGTAAAAGAGAAAACAGGTGGTATGGATATCGTTTACGGTGGCGGTTTAAAACAAGAAAATGCAGCAATGTTAGCATCTATCGAAGAAATTGATGGTGGTTTGATTGCATTGACACGTTTCCAGGGTGAAATCGGTTATTACCCGGAAGAATACTTGGAGATTATCAAATTATATATGGGAGAGAATTAATATGAAAATTGATTTTGAATATGGTCATGGCGTCATGACTGCAGATTTACCAGACAATACTGATATTTTTATTCCGGGCGAAACAGTAGCAGATCCTGCATACATTCCGGAAGACCAGTTAGAAGCAGCTTATTTGGAAAGTCTTGCACATCCAATCGGTATGCCGACTTTAACAGAATTAGCACATAAAGGCAGTACAGTTACATTTATCGTACCTGACCGTGTAAAAGGCGGCGAGCAGGCTACCAGCCATAGAAAATTAAGTATCAAATACATTTTAAAAGAGCTTTATGCAGCAGGCGTAGAGAAAAAGGACATCCTTTTCATTATCTCTAATGGTTTACATCCAAGAAGTAAAGAGTCTGATGCAAAGGCAATTTTCGGACCGGAATTATTCAATGAATTCTGGCACACAGGACAGATTATCAGCCATGACAGTGAAGACTATGATAACATGGTAGACCTTGGCGTAACACGTAGAGGTGACCCTGTACTTATGAACAAGTACGTTTTTGAATGTGATATTCCAATCTTAATCGGACACGTTCAGGGTAACCCATATGGTGGATATTCAGGTGGTTACAAACACAGTGCAACTGGTATTACACACTGGAAGAGTATTGCAAGCCATCATGTTCCTGCAGTTATGCATAGAGAAGACTTTACACCGGTTAACGGCGGCAGCTTAATGCGTAATAAATTTGACGAAATCAGTATGCATATGGAAGAGAAAATGGGACATCCATTCTTCTGTTGTGATGCAGTATTAGATACAGCTTCACGCCAGATTGCAATTCTTTCTGGTTATGCAAAAGAGATGATGCCAATGAGCTGGGAAATCGCTGATAAGAGAACTTATGTACATTGGGCAGAGAAGAAATACGACGTATTAGTATTTGGTATGCCACAGAAGTTCCACTATGGTGATGGTATGGGAACCAACCCAATTATGATGATGCAGGCATTAAGTGCGCAGGTACTTCGTCATAAGAGAATTATGAGTGATAACTGCGTTATCATCTGCTCTTCTACCTGTAATGGATACTTCCATGATGAATTATGGCCATATTTAAGAGAGGTATATGACCTTTTCCAGCATGACCATATGGATACGTTGCCGGATATGAACCGTTATGGTGAATATTTTGCAACAAATGAGGAATACATTCGTAAATATCGTTTTACAAATGCATTCCATCCATTCCATGGTTTCTCTATGATGTCATGTGGACATATTGCAGAGATGAACACAAGTGCAATCTATATCGTAGGTGCAGAAGAACCAGGATATGCAAGAGGTATGGGCTTAAAGACAAGAGCTACATTTGAAGAAGCTTTAGAAGATGCAAAGAAGAAATTTGTTGGTAAGAATCCTAATATCCTTGCACTTCCGATGGCATTTAAGAAGTCAGCAGTTCATTTATGTATGAAGAATCCTTCTGATGACTGTATGGATGCATACGGACATCGCAATGGCTGTTGTGAATAGAGACTAGAAAATAATTCATATTGTGCGGAAAACGGAACTCATTTGTGGCTCCGTTTTTCGCATATAAAAAGGAGAGCCCTATGAACTGGTTTAAAAAGCAAATTCCCAATGTAAAAGAAGAAAAAAAGAATGATGATAAAATGTTTCGCGCATTTGCAAAAAGGATATTGAAAAATACTGAGATTTTGAACGAAGATGTCATGCAGCTAAATTACATTGCCGGAAGCACGAATAATGCGGTTAAGGCAGTGAATGGCTCGATTAATGAAATAAGTGACGGGAATAATGAGTTATCGGTTAATATTAGTGAAATCAAAGATATTTCTACTGAGATGGGCGATAACATTGAAGCAAATATCGTTAATGTGCGGAAATTAACAGAGGCTGCTGACCGGATGACAGAGAGCAACAATCAGGTTATGAAGAATTTCGAGGAGTTAGTGGAAGATAACCGTATGACTTCACAGGGAATCGAAGAAGTAGCAGTGAATACGAAGCTTACGAATGATGCAGCAGTGGAAATCTATGCAGCTACTACATTGATTAATGAGATTGCAAACAGAACGAACCTGTTAAGTTTGAATGCGTCTATTGAAGCTGCCAGAGCCGGTGAAGCGGGCAGAGGATTTGCTGTAGTAGCAAAAGAGATTCAAGAATTGGCTGAGCGAAGCAGACAGAGTGCAGCAAATATTGGGAAAATAGTAAAAGAACTGGAAGAAAAGTCAAATAATTCGGTAGCCAGTATCGAACACATTCAGGAGACATTCAAGCGTCAGACTGAGAATTTGAGAAATACAATAGAATTTTTGAATGAGACCGAAGAAAATATCGGTCACGTGAGAGAGAACGTGCAGCTTGTAGAAGAGAACATGGACAGGCTGGATGAGTCTAAGAATATCATTTTGAAAAATATGGCCGGACTAGAACGGCTTGGAAATAATAATTATGAAGCGACAGAGATGATTGTTGCAGATTTTAATAAGGTAGTAAGAAATACAGGCAAAATGACCAATATGGCATTTGAACTTTCCAATGTAAGTGAAGAGTTAAAACATGCAGCGGAAGAATTTGAAGAGCAGGAGCAGCAGGAAGAACGCGAAGCGGCACATATCAGAGTGGGTTATATGCCAAATTATGGAAGCCTTTGTGCAATTGTGTCAGCCATGAAGTTAGGATATCTGGAACAGGAGAACATGACTGTAGAATTGAAGAAATTCGATAATGGACCACAGATTATAGCTGCTATGAAAGAAGGCAGTGTAGATGTAGGCTATATCGGTCATGGTGCACATAAACGTTGTATTCAGGGCGATGCAGTAATATTTTTACTGTCTCATATCTCGAATGCAGAGGCTCTTATTGGAAGCAGAAGAAGTGGTGTACGTAATCTGAAGGCATTAGAAGGCATGCGGATTGGAACTGTAGAGGGAACTACCAGTGATACCATTTTGAATTTTGCATTAGATAGTGTAGGTATCAGACGCGAAGATTGTGAGATTATCAGTAATGGTGCAGAAGAAATCGTAAAAGATATGTTAAGTGGAAGAATCGATGCATGTGCACTTTGGTCACCATATACCTTAGAGGTTATGGAGAAACTGGGCAATGATGCAGTATTGCTCGCAAACAACATGAACTTTTCAAATCGTCTGGCATCACTTTCTTCGTGGATTACAACACCGGAATTTGCTAATAAGAAAAAGGATGTATTAGTACGTTTCACAAGGGCATTATACCGCAGTATGAATTATCGTGCGATGGAAGGCAATATGAAACAGGTGGCTTCCTGGGTGGCAGAAGTATCCGGAATTAATGCAAAAAGTGCGTATGAACAGCGTCAGGATGCAGAATGGTCTACTGCAGGTTACGTAGCAATCGGAGCAAAAGACGGTACGATTGAGCAGTTATATGCAACACAGCAGGAACAGTTTAGAAAAGCGGGTGAAATCAGTGTTAATGTACCTGTGAGAAAATATGTCCTGATTGATAATATGATAGAGGCTGCAAAATAAGAAGGTAGGTAGTAATATGTTAGAAGCAATTATTTTATTTGTAGTATGTATTCTGGCATCAAGTGTAGGTGCCATTGTAGGTGCAGGTGGTGGAGTTATTATTAAGCCGGTACTGGATATGATTGGTTTACTTCCAGTATCAACTGTGAGCTTTTGCTCCGGTTGTACGGTACTTGGAATGTCCGTATGTTCCTTGATTCGTAATAGAAATGACGGTGTAAAACTTCAGGTAAAAATGAGTACGGCACTTGCCATTGGAGCCGTTATGGGCGGTTTGGTAGGAAAAGCAATGTTTGAGGCAGTACGCAGTGGATTTGGCAACGAGAGAATGCTTGGAGCAATTCAGGCAATCTGCCTTACGGTAATCACAACTGGTGTATTGGTATACGTGTGTAATAAAGATAAGTTGCCATCAAAGCATGTAGATAATTTTTTTGTGGCGATTATTATCGGTATCTTTTTAGGAATTATTTCATCGTTCCTTGGTATTGGTGGTGGAACTAGCAATGTAGCAGTTTTATTCTTCTTCTTTTCGATGGAAGCAAAGGAAGCTGCAAAAAACTCTCTTTATATTATTATTTTCTCACAGATTTCGAGCATTGTAAGTGCGATTATGACTGCGTCAGTGCCTGATTTTTCATGGGTAAATCTGCTTTGCATGGTAGCAGGCGGAATTGGTGGAGCACTGGTTGGTGCAGCGATTTCTAAGAGAATTGATAATAAGGGTGTTGAAAAGATTTTGAAAATCCTTTTGATGATTATTATCGCAATCGATTTTTATAACGTATTAAAATATACGATTTTATAATTGGATTTTGGAGTAGTTTACAGGGATGGAACAGGTTAAAGGCATAGTATTAAAAAGTAGTTGTATTGAGCGTTTTGCACAGGTGACAGACAGATTACGAAAATTGGCAGCATCAGATGCAGAAAGAATTGTTATTGCAATCGATGGCAAATGTGCAAGTGGGAAGACCACATTGGGGCATTATTTACAACGGGAATTCGATGCAAATTTATTTCATATGGATGATTTTTTTCTGCAAAAAGAACAGAGGACACCAAAGCGTTTGGCAGAAGTGGGAGGAAATGTAGATTATGAGCGTTTCCAAACAGAAGTGTTAGAACCGCTTCTTGCGGGTAATGCTGTAAAGTATCGTCCGTTTCATTGTAAAACACTTCAAATTGGTGAGGGCGTAGAAATCCTGCCTAAGAGAGTGAATATCATAGAAGGTTCTTACAGTCAGCATACCTATTTCGGGGATATTTATGACTTGAAGGTTTTTATGGAGATTGAACCGGAAAAACAGTTAGAGAACATTCGCGAGCGAAATGGAGAGGAACAGTTAGAGGTATTTAAGCAACGTTGGATACCGAAGGAAGAGGCCTATTTTGAAGTCTTCGGAATAAAAGAAAAAAGTGATATTGTTGTTGAATGGAAAAAATAGACCGTTATATAGACGGTCTATTTTTTGTGGTATGCAAAGGATTCCAGTTTCCGCGCATGTAATGGATCAAAAACATTCCAAATAAAATTAAGTTATGAGTTATCATGCATGCCCACGCAGACACAAGCCCGAAATTGAGCAATTGGGTACAGATGAAGGTGCCTACAATTCGAATACCCCACATACCGATGATATTATATATGAATGGGGTAACGGTTTTTCCAACTCCCTGTAAAATTCCTTCGATAATGATGGATACTCCATAGAATGGTTCAGAAAGAGCTACCATGCGAAGGACAATGGCACCAAGCTGAATAACAGCAGGATCCTTTGTGAATAACTGCATCATAGCAGGCGCAAAGATAAAGAGCAATCCGCCGGAAAGAATCATTAAGATTACTTCGATAAAAATAATTGTGCGCACTAAGTCTTTCATACGAGTATTGTCTCTGGCACCGAGCGCGTTGCCTGCTAAAGTAGCAGCGGCAGTCTGCATACCATAACCCGGTATATAAAACGCAGACTCTACCGTGTTTGCAATGGTGTGCGCGGCTGTAGAGATATCTCCAAGAGAGTTAATCATGGATGCAAAAAACACATATCCTAAAGAAGTTCCGAAACGTTGTAACATGTTTGGAAAAGCTACTTTTAAGCAGGGTTTTAAAATTTTATTGTCCGGCGTAAGTTTCTGCCCACGCGGAGATACGACAGGATGCCGCCAAAGGGCAACGGTCATATAGATACCGCCTAACGTAAATGCAATCGCACTTGCAATGGCTGCACCGATAACACCAAGTCCTGCTCCCGGTAGGGTAAGTGAGAAAATACCAAACTGGTATGTAGTAGTCCCGAAAATCAGGAAAAAGTTCAAAATGACATTTACAATATTGATACAAATGCCTACACGCATAGGTGTTTTGGTATCTCCTGCCGCGCGAAGAAGTGTACCGAAAATAATCGTCGCTGCACGTGGCAGCATAGGTGCATAAATAATTGCAAAATAGGTGGCAGCTAATTTTTGAATAGCCGGGTCAACCTGCATCCAAACCGGAACCATAGGGCTGCATAAAAGGGTTAAAAGCGTAAAAAAGATACCAGTAATGATGGTTACGAGAACAGCCTGAGCAGTATAGCGCGAAGCCTGATTTTTGTTCCCGGCGCCATAGGCTTGTGCGATGAAGGTCAAAAAACCGACACCTAAAGCCCCGACACTGCTTCCAATCAGCCAGTTTACGGTACTCGTAGCACCCACTGCGGCAGTAGCCTGCGTGCCGAGGGTTCCAACCATGGCAGTGTCAATATATTGTACAGCAGTCTGCATTAACTGCTCAAACATTGTCGGCCATGCCAGTGTGAAAATTACCGGAACCATGGACAGAGAATTTTTTTTGGTAGACGTTTTATTCATAAACCTTCAACTTTCTATAATAGCTATTTTATGTTTTTATCTATGTTGTTCGTAAAGCATTTTTATTACATGTGAATATAGTGAACAACGTGGGACAAAAACCAAAAAAAGTCTAGCATTATTGTATGGAAATGTCAAACAAGAAAGAGTATAATAGATATGTTAGCAATATTAAGAGAGAATAAATGCTTATTATAATAGCAATAAATAATAATAAGTATCATTAGGGAGGTTTTTTATTATGGCATTACATGTAATGGATGAAGCGAACCGTTGTCTGCAGTGTAAGGTACCGCAGTGTCAGAAGGGGTGTCCAATCAGCACGAATATTCCGGAAGCGATTCGTTTATTAAAAGAAAATAAATTGAATGAAGCGGGAAGAATGTTGTTTGAGAATAATCCGCTGACTACCGTATGTAGTATTGTCTGCAATCATGAAAAACAGTGTGAGGGTAACTGTGTATTAAATAAAAAAGGTGCTCCGGTGCATTTTTCGGTTATCGAGAATTATATTTCTTCAACTTATGCGAACCAGATGACAAAGGGTCCGGCTCCATCGAATGGTATGCGTGTTGCGATTATCGGTTCCGGTCCGGCAGGTCTTACGATTGCGATTATTCTTGCCAGATATGGTTATCAGGTAACGATTTTTGAAGGAAAAGATAAAATCGGCGGAATCTTACGCTATGGTATCCCAGAATTCCGTTTACCGAAGTCTGTTCTAGATGATATTGAGTACAGACACTTAGAGTTAAAAGGAATTAAAGTACGTCCGAATACCAATATCGGTTTTGCGATTACGATTGAAGACTTGTTCCGTGACGGTTACAAAGCGATTTTTGTAGGTACCGGTGTATGGAAACCGAACACGCTTCACATCAAAGGCGAGACATTAGGACATGTTCACTTCGGTATTAACTACCTGAACAATCCGGATAGTTATAAACTTGGAGAAAAAGTAATTGTTATCGGTGCGGGTAATGCGGCGATGGATGTTGCAAGAACTGCAGTAAGAAATGGTTCTCATGATGTTACCTGTTTCTCTATTATGAAAAAGGTCGCAGCCAGCGAGCATGAGTTTACGTATGCACAGTTAGAAGGCGTGAAGTTTGAATATAACTGGAAACCGGTAGAGATTACAGATGATGGTGTTATTTTTAAACAGATTATCGAAAATGAAGATGGTAGTTTCACAGATGTAGAAGGTTCAGAAAAACTTTTTGATGCTAACAGTGTATTGATTTCTATCAGTCAGGGACCACAGTCGCAGCTTGTAAAAACTACAGATGGTTTGAAGGCGACTGCAAGAGGATTGCTTGATGCAGATGAGACCGGACATACTTCAAGACCGGGTGTATTTGCATCAGGTGACGTTGTAAACGGCGCGAGAACCGTAGTAGAAGCGGTTGCACATAGTAAAGTCGTAGCAGAGTCTATGCATGCATATATGCAGAGCTTGAAAGAACAGGAAGAAGCATAGTAATTATTCAGAGCCAAGCTCGAAAACACAATGTGTTTCCTCACGTTGGTTTTTCGCCCAAGAAATTTTCAAAAGGGAGTGTCGCAAAATAACTAAATTTTAGTTATGGAGCGATGCTCCTTCTTTTGTAGCAATGAAAAATCAGGGAAAACTTCATTTTTCGAAGTTCATCCCTGATTTTTTGCATACTTTAATAAAGGTCTTATTTTT
>JAZSEF010000047.1:0-30724 GCA_045531555.1 Roseburia sp.
GATTCGTGGCAAAAGTAGAATTAAAACAACCAATCGTACAGGAGATTTCTGAACAGATTAAAGACGCACAGTCTGTAGTATTAGTAGACTACCGTGGACTTACTGTAGAAGAAGATACTCAGTTACGTAAACAGTTGAGAGAAGCTGGTATTACTTACAAAGTATACAAGAACACATTAATGAACTTTGCATTCAAGGGAACAGATTTCGAAAGCATGTCTTCTTTATTAGAAGGACCAAACGCTATCGCAATCTCTAAGGATGATGCAACAGCACCAGCAAGAATTTTAGCTAAATTTGCTAAGACAGCTCCAAAGTTAGAGCTTAAGGCAGGTGTCGTAGAAGGAACTTTCTATGATGAAGCTGGAATCAAAGCTATCGCAAACGTTCCATCCAGAGACGAATTGCTGTCCAAGTTACTTGGAAGCTTACAGTCCCCAATTACCAACCTTGCACGTGTTCTTAATCAGATCGCAGAACAGGGTGGTGCAGCAGATGTTGCAGTAGAAGCAGCACCGGCTGAAGAAGCTCCTGCAGAGGAAGCACCAGTAGCTGAAGAAGCTCCTGTAGTAGAAGAATAATTATTAAAATCTAAATTAAAAAATGGAGGTAAATTATAATGGCAAAATTAACAACAGCAGAATTTATTGAAGCTATTAAAGAGTTAAGCGTATTAGAGTTAAACGAATTAGTAAAAGCATGTGAAGAAGAATTTGGTGTATCTGCAGCAGCAGGTGTTGTAGTAGCAGCAGCTGGCCCAGCAGCAGAAGTTGAAGAAAAGACAGAATTCGACGTTGAATTAACAGAAGTTGGTTCAGAAAAAGTTAAAGTTATCAAAATTGTTCGTGAAGAAACAGGCTTAGGCTTAAAAGAAGCTAAAGAAGTTGTAGACAACGCTCCTAAGATGATCAAAGAAGCAGTTGACAAAGCAACAGCTGAAGCTATCAAAGCTAAATTAGAAGAAATCGGCGCTAAAGTTACAATTAAATAATAATTGCGCAAGCTACGAGAAGAGTGAAATTAGAAAGAGCATTGCAACAGAAAATTTATTTTCTGGGGCGATGCTCTTTTTGATTTCATTCGGCGACAGCCGGAAGTTGGCTGGCTCTGCCAGACAACTACTCGCGTCGTAGCTTTTTTTGAGAGCCGAGTGCTGACGGGCTCTGCCTGGCAGACACTCTGTCATAGCAACAGTATGTTCTTAAAAGCTAGGCGCGCATCGGCTGACGAAGTCAGTCAGTAATCCGCGGAGAGTTGTATTCTCGCAAAAAGAGAGCCTTTTCTACGCAAAAACTCTTGTATTCTACGCCGTAGAGTCGTACATTAAAGCCATAAGAAGCGCTACTTATCTGAAAAATGAGAAAGAGGAAAGTGCAATGCTGTAAAACGAAGTTTGAATTGTAGCAGAGGCACAAAATCGTCTGAGAAAATAAAGGAGAATTATATGGACAACGAGAAAATCGGAAAATTTATTTTAGAACTTAGAAAGCAAAAAGGAATGACACAGAAGGAATTGGCAGAGAAAGTGGGTGTCAGTGACAAGACCATTTCTAAGTGGGAGTGCGGAAATAGTATTCCTGATATTACATATCTTGAGGCATTGTGTAATTCTCTGAATATTAGTGTGAATGAACTTTTGTCTGGGCAACGTTTGACGGGTGAGAGTTATTCGGAGAAAGCGGAGGAAAATATTATGGCTCTTATGAAGGAAAATAAAAGTAGCAAAAAAGGCATTCCATGGAAAAGTATCTTTGGAATAATACTGTGTTGTGTTAGTATACTTTATATCGGAGTTATGTCCTGGGGCGTAGGTGGATTATCTATGTTTATGTATTTTTATGACATTCCAACTTTGTTGATCTATGTACCATTGTGTGTAGGATGCATGATCTTGTCAGGACAGAAAACGAAATTGGATAAATTGGCGTTTTTGCAAAAAATATCTATTCCAAATGGGGTACTTATCGCTATTATTGAATTCGTTTTTTTGCTTGCGAGACTGGATGATGTAAGTGCATTTGGACCAGGCGTAGTTGTTAGTTTGTTGGCGATAGTTTATTCGTTATTACTTTATGTGTTAGTAACAATACTGAAAGTGAGATGTGAAAAAGAAGTTTTAGATTGTTAGTAGAAAAGAGAGGAACGTTGCAAAATAACTTGTTTTACCGATAAGTTATTTTGTAATAGCCCTCTCTTTTGTGTTTGTAAATAGTTAGCTGATTTTCCCATCCACAACAGCTTTCTGTACCCATAACTGTAAAGAGTCTACCGCCATGGCAATTTGTGCCAACTGGTTTTGAATTCTCTCGAAGTCTTCTTTTTCATCATCGGAGATAATGCCGTCCACGGTGATTTCGATGAGACGTGATTTTTCTTTTTCAAGTGAGTTCAAAGATGCCAGCATTTCTAATGTAATCTGTGATAAATCTTTCAATTTTACCTCTGGAACATATTCCTGACCGATTGGACATTCGTGCGAGCAGTAGTAGTTGCACAAGGTAGGATTTTTATAGCAATCTGCCATTGCAAGAATTTCGTCTGGATGTGGCAGAGATTTTTCGTTTTCGATTTTCTCAATTCTATCAGAGGAAATAAATTCTAAAAGTTCAGCGGCTGCTTCTCTGGTGAGACCAGCGTCTTCACGGCTGGTCTGATAGATATTTTTATTTTCTTTTGTTGATTTTCTTCCCATAAATAATCTCCCGTTTTAATGTCGCACTTTAGAGCAAAATAGCCGACTCTAAGGTGGACTTTTATATGTCTTTTTTATTTAGTTTCTATTATATACGATAATCGGTTTAGAGAAAACAGTTTTGTGCCGCAGAAAACAATCCAATAGGAATTTTGCCATTGACTCTCTCAAAAGTGCATTTCACTCCAAAAACTAAAAATGAACAGCTTGGTTGCTATAATTACTATGAGTAATTATAGAGGTGTATTTCTAAAGTGCGGCTTAATAATTAAGAGAAAAACGATAGAAAACATCAAAAATCAGGAGGAAGAGGTATGAAAACACGAAGATTGCTTGCTCTTGTACTTTGTTTCGTAATGCTTTTTAGTGATGCGGCAAGTACATTTGCATCAACCACATCTGGTGAGACAGTTGTTGTTACGGATACAGATTTACCGGATACGGACGTGACGAGTACAGAGGAGACAAGTGCGGAGGAAGAAGACTTATCGGTCCAAATCACAGAAGGATTGCTGACGGAAAAATCGGCTAATGTGGAAGTTGCCGAAGTAACGGAAGTGATGACGGAAGAAGTAGTCACAGATTTGGTAGAGGAACTGGAGCCGGAACAAAATTTATCGGTGACAGAGGTTGTAACTGCATATTATCAGGAAAATAATGTGTTGGTGGCAGAATTGGGCACTTTTACTAATTTTGAAGAAGCGATAAATGCGATCAATGATTATCTTGTATTAAATCCGGAGAGCACCGGAAATATGTATTTGGATGTGTTGACAGATGCAGATGTAACAGGAACCAATTTGACAATAGAATCTTCGATTGCCAGATTGATTTTAAATTTAAATGGACATATCTTAACGGTGGGGGATGACTGGAAGGTTCAGGCGTATATATATGGTGGAGAGACAAGTGGTAAGATTTTTGCAGCAGCAGACAGTACCATAAGTTTGTTGCCTGCAGGAACTGAAAATGTAGAATCCTGTACGAATGTTGTGAATGTCGAAATCATATTTGAGGGTGAAGTGCGTACGGGCTGCGTGAAAATAGGACGACAGTATGAAGAAGGACAAGTGCTGGATGATGCAATGTTATTGAATAATGTTTTGCTTTCTAATGTGAAAGAGATTGTCTTAGAAGGTCAGGGCATTATTGAAAGTACGGAACCAGATACCTATTCGCTTAATGCAGAAAATATTAATTTTTCAAATGCAAACGATAAAGCAACGAATAAAGGGCAGTTTTTTGAAATAGCTGTTCCTGTAAATTGTGAGAATCTTGTATGGAACGGAAATGGTAGAGTAGAAGAAGCAACAGTAGCTGCTACTCTAAGCGGATGTAGTGGAAGTGACTTGTATGTAAATACACAGTTTGCGGTAAATGACATCCATGTAACTATGGGCGAGAATATAGGAGACAGTTTCGCATTAGTTAATCGCTATTTATATAGTGCAGATGGGACATTTGAATCAAGTGCTTCTATTACAATTAACGGAAGCGTTACTTGTGAAGAAAACATGAAGGCTCCATTACTGTTCTGTAAGGAATATGCGATTTGGAAAACGGACGGTGCAGATGCCTGGATAGAAAATGGAGAAAGTATTTTTTATGAGAAAGGTGAAGTAATTGCGACAGCACCAATCGCGGATAGAAGCCTTTTACATGTTGCAAATGCAGATAATGAGGATAAGTTATTTGTAGCAAGAAATTCTGAAGGAAAACTTGTTGCAGAGAAAGCAGCAATTGAAGTAACTTTTTGGAATGATAAAACCAACGAGTTTGAAAAAACTCTTTCATATAATTCTTGGGATTCTGCTGTAGAAGGCATGAAGACAGAATTTAGTAAATCAGAAGGTCAGTATATTATTACCATCTATGAGGATATCAAGCTTACAGAAGATGCAGAATTACCAGACCATGTACGTTATATCCGCATGGAGCCAAACTGGGTAGAAATTGATACATTTGATGAAGAAAAGAATTATTTGGGTACACACGAAGAAATTACTTTTGTTAAAATGGACTTCAACGGACATTCGATTTCGGTAAATGGCACGATTGAGTGGTCAGAGGCAATTGCAATGACAAACAGTGCCGAGACAAATGGAGAACTGTATCTTCGCTCGGAAGAGGGCTTTTTTGTACAGTCACTTCATTCAGATACAGAAAATGAAGTTATATATTTGGATACAAAAGGAGAAGAAATAGAGTGGCCGGTATCTGATTATGTATTTAATACAGGAGTAGATATCAATGCACCGAAAGGTTTTGTGGATCTTAGCATAGAAAAAGGCGACACAACAACTCGTGTATTGGATGCTGCAGTTACAGCCCAATGGCTTAGAATTGATAATGGTACATGGAAAGTTGCAGACCTTACAACTGTAGCGAGCGAACATAGTACCTATATTAAAGAAGGTGGAGACCTTACTGTAATAGGAACTACTACAATGATTGGCGGAAATGGTATTGAAGTACGCGGTAAGCTACAATTGGGAGATGTAGTTGTAAAAACAAGGAACGAAGACTTAGCTGCAAATCTATTGTTAGAAATAAGCAAAGTATATAATGCAGAGGAGAACAATAAGCATTTACATACTGGTGAGGTAATCTTTACAGGCAATATTACAGCAGAAGGACTTTCTTCGAATCCAATAAGCATTCGTAAAAAAGAGATTTATGTAAGTTACGTGCGTGATGAAGAAGGCAATGTCATAGATGCAAAGGAAGAACCTGTATGGGAAGTATCCTATGCAAGCGGTGAAGAACTTGCTGTGATAAAAAATAGTTCCATTACAGCAGATATGTTCGTTTTAAATGTTCCGGATACATTCTTAGGTATCGAGGCAGAGGTGTTAAAAGTCTGTACAGTAGCGGTACAGGTAGAATTTAAAACGGCAGAGGAAGAGAAGCCGATTATATTCCAATATGAAACATTGGAAGATGCTTTTGCGCAGATGGAAGCCGATTTTGAAGGTAAAGAGGGAGATTATACGGTTACCTTTATAAATGATGTGAAACTGGTAGAAGATATTGAGGTGCCGTCCTTTGTCAAAACGCTTTGTTTAGAGCCGGTATCATTCAAGACTTTAGATTTGAATGGGCATAGTATTACTTCTGGTGGAACGTATGAATTAACAGAAGGTCTTCAAATTGTAAGTACTGCAGAGGAAAAGGGACAAATTATTTCTAAAGCAAAGACGAATGAAAATGCAGAAATTTATGCAGCAATCAGCTTAGTACAGACTGTAGATGGAGAAGATACAGGAAAAGATGATGCTTATACATGGTCATTTTTAAAAAACGCTGATGTGGTTGCAGAAAATGGTGTTGTGCAGCTTTGGGCAGAATGGGGAAATTATGCTGTAGAAGGTGATATTATTGCCAAGTCCGTAGATGTTTCCGGTAATTGGAGTGTAGAAAATCTTAGCATTGCAAATGGCAGATTTTATAATCGCGCGAATGCAGTTTTTGTTTGTGATACATTTACACAGACGGAAAAGGGAGTTACTTGTTTAGAAGAGAGCTCTGCTTTGGTTGTAAAAGAGAAAGCAGTGATAAATAATCTGAATTTAATAGATTATAGTGAGGAAACTTCAAATAAGGTATATCTTTATCGAATGCCGGATGCAAAAATTCAGATAAACGGAGAAGTGGTTCGTCAGGATGACTTGCTTTCTTTATGCTTTGGCATTTTTGAAACAAGAGAAGAAGAATGGTTCCTTAGAGCAATGCAGAAAAATGAAGTTCTGTTTACGACAGATAACGAAGCTTTCGAGGCGGAGTGGATTTGTTTTGAGCAGGATGAAGAAAATGCAAAATACTGGTCAACATACCAAATGGAAAAGGAGGATGGTGTGTATGAAGTATTGGCAGGCGGTAATTGGATTGAGGTATCTTCTTTAATTACGATTGCAGGTGAGAAACGCCAGCAAAACCTTGCTTCATTTGATTTCTGGTCAGATGCAATTGCGTATATTGATGGTTTGGCCAATGCCAATATCGGTTATGTAATCGAACTAACAGATGATATTGATGTGTATGGAGCATTAGAACTCCCAGAAAATGCAGCAGAACTTATTGTATGCAGCGGAGTAGAAAATCTGGTAGAACTGACCTATGTAGAAAGTGATATCGCTATAACAGTAGACACAAGTTTTGTAGATGTCAAATTGAATGCAGTGAAAAAGGATGGAACTTCTGGTGCATCTGACTTAGAATTAGAAGATAACCGGTTAATATTTACGGGTGTCGAAGCGAATTTTGCAAAGATAGAAGGTGACGGAGACAGTATAATTCATATTTTATCCGGCTCTAATATAACAGTAGAAAAAATTACTGATATCGCAAAGCTCGACTTAAAGGATGCATGCACATTGACAGTAGAGAAAGAGTTTGCTGATGTAGAAGTGTTGCACATGCAGAACAGTACATTAAAAGCTAATGGCAAGGTTACAGCAAATAATATTGTTTCTTATGATGATAAAAATCAGATTATTACAAAAGATAATGTTTTAAAGATTGAAGGAACACTTACTGGAGCCGGAGCAGGGGAAGTCAATGTAGCAGCGGAAGTCAATGTAGCAGCGGATTACAGTATTGGCGAAGCTGCAAAAGGAAAAGAAATTGTTGATAGCATTCGTGCATACGCAATTGATATTGCAGTAGAGTCTTATGGTGGGGAATATACAACCGGAAGCAAACTTGTTGAAGCAGAAAATGTAACTCCTACCTGGTTTGTAGTAGGAAGTATATATGATGACGAGACGGGAGATAGAATCGCAATTGAAAATCTGACACATAAAAAGAAAACCGGAAGCGGTATTTATTATGGAAGACAGACTACAGAAAAGAAATCTGTCAGTGTAAGAGTGTTAGACTGGGACGCGGCAGACTGGGTTTCTTTCAATAGCTATGCATCGTTGGAAGATGCGTTTGAAGCAATTGAAGAGAAAGGTGATAAGGAAGCAATTTATTATATTACATTAGGTGAAAATGCAATACTAGATACATTTGTGACACCGGAAAGTGCTGCACAGATTCAGATTTGGGCAGGAAAAGAAGATATTACAATTACTTATGATGAAGAGATGGAATTAAATTCTCATTTATTATTAGGTAATATCATTTTAGACCCGGATTCAAAAGAAGGTAGCATTAATTTGGGAGATTATGGTTTAGACCTTCTCTGTGGAACGAGATTGGCAGAGGAAAGCAAGGTTACTTCTGTTACAGGTTCCGGTGTAGATGGAAATTCTGTATTTGACGTTCATGATACTGAATTTACAATTTCCGGTGACATTACAGAGGTAGGTGGAATTTGGATTCAGAGTGCAGAGCTAATCGTAGAAGGAATAGTTGAAGCAGGTGATATCATGGGCTGGGTGGATACAACTCTGACAGATACGCAGAAAATGCCGACATTAGCAGGTACTGCAAAAGTGACAAAATCCGGTAAAAAGATTACGGATATTGAAACACAGATTTCGATTAAAGGTGAAATAAACTGCAGCAAAAATGCAGTTACCATTGCTTTGCGTGAAGAAAAATCTGCTGGAAAATTTGAATACATTGATTTCGCCAGTGTAGAAGAAGAACTGTGGGAAAAGGGTGTACAACTTGTAAAAGCACCGGCAGCAGCTTCGATGATGATTGAAGTATCGGATGATAATATAGATGAAGAGGCTTATGTGTCTGCGAAGGCAAATGGATATATCGTCTGCCAGCACAAAGATAGTATAGGCGTTGTTTTAGGATATGCGAAATCATATGGTGACGTAACAGCAGATGCTTATTCAGGTTACCGAACATTTGAGGAAGCGATTGCGGAGATTAATGCGTTAGCAGTAAAGCAGGATTATGTAATATTGTTACAGCCTGAAATATCCGAAATTTCAGAAAATGCACCAATCACATTTAAGATGCCAAGTGCAAAAGTGATAGAATCACTGAGTATTATTGCAGACAGTGATGTGGCAGAAGTAATTGAGTTATACTATAAAGGTAATATTACTTTGACGAGTGATGTGTGTCTTGAAGGGGTAGCATTTAAGCAGGTAGATAAAACCGGTAAGGCATATGGAAAGAAAGATACTCCTGCTGCGGTAGCGATTTCAACGTCAGGAAATGATTTGACAATCAAAGGAGAAGTGACATTTAATACACCGATTAAATTAGATGGTAAGAAGAAGGGTATTTTAACTATCGAAGGTACAGATGCAGGTATTCTTCTTACAGAAACATATAATAAAGCTGATAGTGTATGCGGTTCTATTACCAACTTTGCAGAAGTGAACGTAGTAAATGCTGTAGTGGAAGAAGCGGAAGTAAGAGGTATCTTACTTGACCAGTTCGGCAAGACAGCACCTGCATTCAGCGCAACAGTATTGAATGTATATGATAATGCATATTTAGGATTGATTTCTGAAAATAATAAAGCAAAATTAACAGTTACTGACTTGGTAGTATTAAACGGTAATGTCGCTGTAGATGGTTCGATTACAGCTAAGAATACAGAAATGTATGGCGAATCGGCAGTGGATGCATTTGGTAAGATGACATTAACAAATGTAACCTTAAATGATATGTCTGCAATTAGAGGTGATGCAGATGTTAGCATTAGCGGTACTTTGACATCCAACACGCCGAATGCCGTATTACGTTCAAAACAGAAATCAGAAGAGAACCCGACACCGGGACTTAATATCAAAGGAAAAGTGGTATTAAGTGATCCTTCTTATAAGATTAACGTTGAAGTAGAAGGATATGCTTCTGATGATTTAGTGCCGTTGACAGGTGCACCGAAGGCAAGTGGTTTGTTACTGACAGCGAAGAATGCTACAGTGGATATGTTTGTACCTGCAGGAAAGAATGCAGGCGGGAATGCTTATCCGGAAAACAAGCGGGGATATGTATTAGCAAAATCCGGTGCAGGTATTTATGTATATTATGGTAATACTTTGGCTGTAGAAGTAAGCAGAGAAGGTGAAGTGCTCGGATATTATAGCAACATGAAAGATGCCGTAAAAGCAGTGGATGCATGGAAGGATAAGAATGCAGTATACGAGTTTAGATTACTGAATGAAGTGGGAGATGAAGATTCACCAATCACAATGACAATGCCAAAGAATGCAAAAGAAATTGTGATTCGCAGTGAAGAAGAGATTTATCTTGCAGGTAATTTGAAACTAAATGCTTCTCCGATATTGACTTTATTGAGCGATACAGTAGTAACAGGAAATGTATCGGGTAAAGGAACACTTAATATTGGACAGGAAACAACGGTTACAGTAAACGGAAGTTTCGCTGCGGATAAGGTAATCTTTAATGGAGAAAGTGTATTAGATGCAGAGAATAATAAAATAACCATTGGTGCTGTTGAAAAGAATGGAAATGAAAACCAGATTACTTACGGTAAAGATAAGGGCGGTGCACCATATCTGACAATTAAAGGAATGGTAAGCGGCGAAAGTAAAGAGCCAGTGTTATTGAAACTCATTTCAAAAGATATGAATGCCAATAAATATAAGCTGAGTAAAGTAGATGGACAGGTGAAATTAGATAACAAGCAAAAGATTGCCGCAATTGAAAAGGCACCTCTTTCTAACTTTGCAGTAGCAATTGGCAGCAGTACTCTGGAATCCACAAAAGTAGTAAAAGCAAATAAGGGCGTATATTACTATGGAGAGGAAAGCGGAATTATTCTGGAAATGTACTATGATGAAGCATATGTTGGTACAACACCATGTCTTGATTATGCACAGGCGGTCAATGAAATTAATGCGGTGTCAGATAAGACAGCAAGTTATAATATCTGTTTTGATAGTATAGAAGATACAAATTTAACAGATACAAAGGCAGTGAGTGCGCTAACAATGCCAAAAGCAAATGTGGCAGAAGAAGTGATTCTTATTTCCAACGACGCAGGTGGCAGAATGGAATTTACAGGTGCTATTTCTTATGCGGGTAATTTAGGTTTTGAAAACTGTGAATTAGAAGTAGACAAGCTCAGTGGCGTAAAAGAATTGTTATTAAGAAATACAAAGCTGATTACTAAGGGAACTGTGAAAGTTGCGGATGTAGTTGTAGTAGGCGTATCTACATGGGATGCATTTGGTACAACAACTATTGGAAATCTGGATGTAAGTAAAGCTAAATTTACGACAGAAGATAATTCAGAAGTAGGTTATCTTGCTTCTAAGCAGAATTCCAAGGGCGATTCTACATTTACAGTGACTGGAAACGTAGATGGCGTAAGTGTATGGAAAGTGATAAAAGCAGACGCGAATGAAATGACGGACAGTAAAAACCGTTATATCAAAGATTATCTGGATCAGAGCCTCGTTATTGCAAAAACAGCAGGCGCAGACAGGTTTATCGCTGAACCGTTTGCGGTAGAGGATGATGGTATTCTTCCATACAAGGATATCAAGAACGCAGTTAAGAACAGTGATGCGGAAGAAATGAAAGTGATGCTTGCATATGGCGATAACGAGACATATACGAAATCATTTGAAGAAGCTGTAAAATTAATTGATAATATTGGTAATAAAGACGGAGAATATGTAATTGCTTTCTTGAGTGAGAATGAAGAAGTTACTACAAAAGCAGACGGACAGTATGGAACATTAATGCTTCCTAAGAAGGCTGCAAGCGTACATATTATGGGACTGGTTGACAGCGGTAATAATCCGATTCTTAAGTATACCGGAACAATGAAAACAACGGTAAATCTTAGCTTCTCGAACATTACTTTAACAGAAGGTACGGTAGACAAGACCTCTGGAAAATTTGTCCCAAGTTATGCAGTAACACCGGTTATGTCTGGTGCACAGACAGAAATTTGTTTTGCAAATGGCACAGAGACATTAAAAGAGGTGGAGAATGCAGATGATGCAGAGCTTGTTTTTACTTCCGTAAGCGGTAAAGGTAATCTTATCCTTGATGGTAGAAATGCGAAAGTTGCAGGAGCATTAAATGCAAATGTACTTACTATAAATAATGGTAATATATCTGTAGAAAAAGATGTGAAAGTAACGGCACTCAACATAGCGGACAATGCTGTATTAGAAACAATGGGTAAATTTACTGCCAAAGATATCTATGTTTTAAATATGGCGGAAGAGGAACAGCGTTATGCAGTTGTAGATGCGGATAGTGTAATTACAATTACAAACGTCAGTGGTGAAGAGTCTGGTGATGGTTTATTAATAGTAACAAATCGTACACCGGATAAGGATGAGTCACAGTTGACAATCAGTGGTCTGGTTCTTGGTACAGAGGTAGATGTGGCAATGAACATTTACGATAGTGGTGAATATCGTGAAATGACAGCGGAAGATGTCGCAGAATTGCTTGTAACGGATGAGGATGAGACTCCAATTAAGGCACAGGCATTGATAACAGGTAAGAAGTTATCATCTGGAAATATTGGTGTGGCTGCATTTGATAAGGAAGAAGAATGCTGGATAGAGTTAGCAGAAATTTCAGCTTATGCACAGGATGGTAACGTATATATGACAGATATCCCTGTATTAGTTCATGTATATGGCGTGAAAGAGGATAAGTTGGCGTATAGTTCAAGCTTTATTGATTGGAAACAGGCGGTAAAAGAAATTGACAGTCTGAATAACAAAAAATTGTGCTATGAAATGAAGATTCAGCGGAATGTAGGTCAGAATGCAGATGGAACATTAGAGCCGCTTGCAGAATTGGCGCTGCCAGCAAAGGCAAAGCAGATTATCGTAACCGGTAACAATATTTTCATGGAAGAAGGTACGATTTCGCCTAAAGTGAATACTATCTTTACGCATGTAGGTTTGATGGCGGTTGAGGAAACAAGAACCGGATATGAATCTGTTTCTTATGACGTGAATATTGGAAACTGTTATGTAGAGATGGATAATATTACAGCAGAAACAGATATTTACGATGCAGACTATGGATGGATTACTTTTGAGAATATTCCGGGTACGATTTCCGGTGCTAGGAAAGGACATTTTGTATTCCATCAGGAATATGACGGAAATGGAAATAATATGGCTGCAACTGTGATTAACGGAGTTGGTACTGTTGAATTCTGGGACGGTGAGTATACTGTTGATAGGGATGATGCAGAAACAGATGTTTATACATATGTAAAGGTTCCTGAGGGAATCACAGGAGCAGAAAAGTTAATCGTACATCCATTTGTACAATTAGAAGCTATGGAAGGTATTGTTTCTGTTAAGAATATCTTTGCTGAAGCATCGATAATTCATGCAAAAGATATGGAAGTAAAAGGAACTGCTGATTTAACATCTGCATGGCTGAAAGCAGGCACAGAGAACGTAGGGGATGGTTCTATGAAGCTTGCCAATATGGTATTACAGGATGTGGCGTGTGGTCTTACTGCAAAGCAGGACGAGAAGGGTAATTCTTTATTGCAGATTACAGGAAAGATTTCTATGAGCAAAGAGTTTGCCGGTAATATGGAAGGCGCATTACAAATTGAGATACTTTATAATGATAACAGTGCTTCGGCACAGTTATACGATGGAATGCTGCTTCTTGCTGCACAGAAGACAGATGTATCAGTATTTAAACCGCTATATGCAAATATGGGCGGTTCACAAGAAAACTATGGCTTGTACAAAGTAGGAAAAGCAGATATTTATTATGGTGCATTAAATTAAATAGCGGAAACAGTTTTGATGTAGAAAACTATAATAGAAGAGGCTGTAAAAATTCCTTAAAAGAAAAACTCGTTTAGATCATGAGGTCTAAGCGAGTTTTTTGTGTAATTAATTATGTATTAAATTAAAAATACAAAATGATAACATCTTAGTTATATGATAATTCTTAGAATGAAATTGTTATCTTGTGTGGAAAACTGACAGTTGCCACCCAGATGTTCTGTCATATAACGAATGCTTTGACTGCCATATCCGTGTCCTTTTTCATCAGCAACCGGAAGACCATCTGAAAAGCGTGGTTTTTTTGCAATCGGATTCTCTACGGACAGCAACAATTTGCCATGGGCAGATTTTAGCATTAGATGAATGCTTCGCATCGATACAGATAAATCTTTTTGGGCATTAAGAGCATTGTCCAGAGCATTGGATAGAATCGAAGAAAATAAAATTTCGTCTACCATAAGTTCGTCAAGTTCCACCGTGTATATAAAACGGACATCTGAAGAACTACATTTCGCAGCAAAGTGGGAAAGCACATAGTTGACAGTATCATTTTTGCAGAAATGCTCCAGCTTCGTACCTTCAACATGAGAAGCATAGGATGCAATAATCTCCAGTGCCTTATCTGAATTATCATTTTCAATGCAGACAGCGAGGTTACTTAGTAAAAGCCGCATGTCATGGCGCAGAATCCGTATTTCCTGTTCGCTGCGTTTTACAGCCGCAAATTCCCTTGCCTGAGCATCTGTTGTAATGCGAATAAGCTGTTCTCGTCGTTCAATATCTAGTTTTTGTTCGTATTCTTTATAGTACATAAAACAGAAGATGGTATAAGTGATTCCTAGGAAAAAAGGAAGGAATTCGGCAACTACGCGGTTATTATTGACCCATAAATCAGAGTAAATCATGGTGGCATAGTCAAAAATATAATATACCGTAGGCATGATACCGAAAATGCATACACTTTTTGTGTCTTTGTTATAAATGACAGCAAGATAGCTTGCCAGATATTTTAAAGTAAGGAAGGCCACTATACCTATTATGGTAAATTTTGTAAGGTATTCAGCAATAATATTTTCTGTAAAATAGTAAACCAAAATACCGAACCACTTTGCTGGCTGGCACCATAAATATGCCGTAAAAACGGATACTAGTGCAGTGATAAGCTTTTTATGGTATCTGATATGCAAAAACAAAATCAAGGGGAGATGTGTAATCAATGGATATATTTCCCATAGGGTATCCTTAGGGAGTGATAGGTATGCAACAATCTGTAAGATGCCGCAGAAAATACAAAGGATAAAAACATTTATTAAATTTTCCCTATTAAATGAGATACCTGCAAAAGCAACAGACAGGTAGGCGCCGAAAAGTAATAGTAAAGCAGCGTGTATTAAAAACAAAATTGTTTCCAGCATCACGTATTACCTCCAAATAATAATGAAAAATAAGCAGCTTCAAAATTCTTATGAGCACTTCGGGAAATGGGAATCCGATAACCACAGTGCATAAGGAGTTCATTTTGGGTGTAAGTTTTAATACGATACAGATTGACAATATAGCTACGGTGGCATTTGTAAAATTCTACATCAGCCAGAAGTTTTTCTTCAAAAAAATACAGTGGCTCTACGGCTTCAATAACACTGCCATTTGTTAGGGAAAGTAATGTGTGTTTTTGATGGGCTTCAATCACTTCGATATCCTGTAGCATAATACGGTGCACAGCAGTAGTACTGCGTATGGTAAGGAATTTAGCCTGCTGTGCGATTTCTTCGTAAAGTTCGGAAAGACATTGAAAAAGAGCTTTTGTATTTATTGGTTTCAGCAGATAATTACGTGCTTTAACCGTATAAGAATCCACCGCATATTCGGAAGAGTGCGTCAGGAATACGATTTTTACGTTCCAATCAGTTTGGCGTATTTCTTTGGCGGCATCCAAACCATTTAACAGGGGCATTACGATATCTAACAGAATAATGTCGAATGGCTTGTTGTGATGACTGGTTAGAAGAGAGTCTGCATCTTCGAAAGTCTCTATATATAAGTTGTCTGGTTTGTCGTCCCAGTGCTCAATAATGCGTCTGGTCTGTCGGAGAAATTCCGGCATATCATCACAGATTGCAATTCTAAGCAAAGCAATACCTCCCTCATTATATTTATACTTACATAAAAGTATAACAAATAAGTTTTTTTAAAGCAATTATCCGGATTACCGTTCGGTCTTTTAAAAGTACATTTCGCTCCAAAATCCAAAAATTAACAGGTAAGTTGCTATAATTACGGTGACTATATATAGATTATTTTTATATAAAATAGTTCGGAATGGAGGTTAAAGTATGGTCAGGGATAAAAAGATCGCACTTGTCGTAGCTGCACTAGTATTGGTTATTGCAACAACGATAGGAGTCACGATGATGAACAGGGCATCAGTGTCGTCCTCAGAGATTGAGAACGGATTGTATGTATATGGGCTTACAACGCAATTCGGTTACGATGGAACGGTTCAGGAGTGGCTGGCATCTCTTGAGGAGAAATCTGCCTACGAGATAGCTGCGGAAAATGGATATTCTGGTAGCGAGGAAGAATGGAATTCTGCTATAGAGACAGCGGCAAAGAATCCGGTATGTGTAAAAGCTGCCGAATTCAGTAAAAGGGGAGAGATGCTGGTGACACTTTCGAACGATTCCGTTTTGAATCTTGGTCTTGCGGCAGAATTCAGTGCTGCCAATGGCGTTACCAATGCAGGAATCGGTGAGGATGGACAGTTTGAAATCAGTTATGCGGACGGCAAAGCGGTAAAGCTTGGCAAAGCCTATGAACAGGCACAGAATACGGATGCCGGACTTGGGATGCAGTCGATAGACATGAGTTCTGAGGGCAATTTAAAGATTGCACTGAATAATCAGAATACAATGGATTTGGGATGCATCAAAGAAGCCGGTGCGAAAGAAATTGGAGTAAGTGGTGCTTCGATTGATGAGAACGAGAATCTTCTTATTACATTATCTGATGATAGTGTGATTAACGTAAGTGATGTGGTTGGAGAAGCCAAAACAGAGATGAAAGCAGTAGCTGTATCCAGCGAAGGTATTCTGACGGTTACACTCGGAAATGATGCAAAGCGCATACTTGGAAGCATTAAGTATAGAGCAGGTATTGACGGAGAAGCACCTAGTTTTGGAGAACATAGTGCGATGACTGCCGAGGGTGCAAAAACGGAGGAAGGCACGGACGGTATTGTCAAAGCTTATATCAACGGTGTGGATGGTATGAAGGTTGTGAATGCCTACATTAATGAAAATATGGAATTGATTCTGGAGATGAGCAACGGACAGACCATTAATGCAGGTAATACCGGTTCTGGCGGCGTGGCTGCGGCTATGTTTACGGTAACTTTCAAGGATTATGATGGTTCTGTATTAAAGGCAGAGACTGTAGAGCGTGGCAAAGCTGCTACAGCACCAATGGTACCGTCTAGAGATGGTTATGTATTCATCGGATGGGATAAGGCATTTGATAATGTAACAAGCGATATAACCGTTACAGCACAATATGAAAAGACAACTACACCGGTAATTTATGTTGCAAATGCAAGTGCCGGAAGTGGTGATAAGAGTATTCAGGTTCCGGTATCGATTATCAATAACCCGGGTATCATGGGTATGGTCTTAAATGTAACATATGATGAAAGTGTTATGACGTTAAAAGGTGCGGCAGCAGGCGCGGCTCTTAGTGAACTTGAAATGACAGCACCGGGTAAATTTGAAAGTGGCTGTAAGTTTGGCTGGGATGGTACAAAAGAAGCAACCGGTAATGGTGAGATTTTAGTTCTGACTTTTGATATCAAAGACACAGCGGCAGCAGGTACCTATGATATTCAGGTGTCATGCGGTGCAGGTGATATTTTTGATGGTGGCTACAATGATATTTCTTTTGAAATGAAGAAAGGTACTATGACGGTTACTGCAAAGAGTGAAAATCAGATGATTTATGGTGCAGCTGTGACTGCATCTGCCGGACAGACAAGCGTTCAGGTTCCAATTTCTATTAGCGAGAATCCGGGTATCATCGGTATGGTTTTAAAAATCACATATGATGAAAGTGTTATGACATTAAAGAGCGGTAAAAATGGCGATGCACTTAGTGGACTGGCAATGACAGCACCGGGGAACTTGGGAAGCGGCTGTAAGTTCGGTTGGGACGGCACAGATGCGGTTGCAGGCGATGGCGAGATTTTAATTTTGACTTTCGATATTAAGGAGACAGCAGCGGCAGGTACTTACGATATCCAGATTTCTTATGCAAGAGGTGATATCTTCGATGCTGATTATAATGACCTTAGTTTTGATTTACAGAAAGGTTCCATTACCATTCAGTAACGCGTGAGAGAACGGATGGTTTTGATAGAAAAAAAATATGCGTAAGCGCAGAAAGGAAATATTATGAGTAAAGCTAAACGAATAATATCTATTTTATTAGCAATGGTTCTCATGATTACAGCTGGACCGGTGATTCCGGTAGAGGCGGCAGAGAATAGCGAAACCACTACAATTACGGTTGAATCGGTTGGTGCAAAACCGGGTTCTTTGGTAGACGTGGATGTAACGATTGAGAACAACCCTGGAATCTTAGGTGCTGTATTAAAATTGACCTATGATAAGGCATTGACATTGGAGAGCGTAACAGAAGGTGAGGCATTCTCTGAGTTAGAGATGACAAAGCCGGGCGGTTTCGCTTCTACTGGATGTTCGTTCGGTTGGGACGGTATGGAAGCAACTGATACGGATGGAGTGATTATGACATTGACATTCAGAGTGTCAGAGACTGCCGTGAAAAATGAGAAATTAAATGTATCGGTTTCTTATAAAGCAGGTGACATCTTTGATACGAATTCGAAGAATATCGATGTTGAGATGAAAAATGGTCGTGTAATCGTAATTGATTACGTGCCGGGAGATTTGAATACAGATGAATCTGTTAATATGAAAGATGTTGTAGCATTGAGAAGATATATCGTAGGAGATGTGGTTACAATCAATGAGCCGGCGGCGGATGTTAATGATGACGGAACTCCAAATATGAAGGACGTTGTACAGATTCGTCAGTTTATCGTAGGTGGTTACGGTGTAGTGCTGATGCCTTCTACGAAGATGTGTGACCATGTGATGGAACAGACTACATACAAAGCTCCTACCTGTACTGAAGCAGGTAATGTAGGGTACTATTATTGCGCACTTTGTGAGCGTTACTTTGCAGATGCAGAAGGAACAACAGAATTAACTGAAGGACAGCTTGTTATGGAAGCATTAGGACATACGGTAGTAATTGATGAAGCTGTTGCGCCTACATATACATCAAGTGGTTTGACGGAAGGTTCACACTGTTCTGTATGTAATGTAGTAATCGTAGAGCAGCAGGAAGTACCGATGCTTGAAGCAGCGACACATTCTATCAGTTACAGAAATCTTCAGGGAGCAGAAACACCGGAACAAACAAGTTATAAAGAGACAGTAGGTTTACTTGAGATGCCGGTGCCGGTACGTGCAGGTTATAAATTTATAGGTTGGTATACAGCATCTGTCGGCGGAGATATTGTTGACTATATTCCGGCAGGAAGTACACAGGACTATATCTTATATGCACGTTGGGAATTAGAGACATATACGATTATTTATTGGGAAGCTCCTGAACATTCGAATGCAACTACCTATACGGTGGAAGACAGAATTATTTTGGAAGACCCTAAGTGGAGTGGTTTGAAGTTCGTTGAGTGGAAAGATGCAAAAGGTAATGTATACACTGAAATTCCTAAGGGAACAACAGGAGATTTAGAACTTACTGCAATTTGGAAATTACAGAGAAATATTGCGATTCCATCAAAAGACCATGAGATAGAATTTGCATACTTTGACCCGGATACGAATCAGTATTGTTTCGCATACGAAATGGGTACCATCGAACATGTGGTTATCGATGAACTTAATGCAAATATGCCAAATGCAAAATATCATACCGGTGCAGGTGATTTGGAATTTGGATTAGATCAGACAGTAACGGTTGAAGAAAGCGTTGCGGATTCCATTGCTGAGACAATATCAAAATCCGTATCAAGTTCTACTGAATGGGAAAAAACCTTAGAAAAAGCAAAAGAAAAATCTTGGCATGCAGATGCTAGTGTTACAATAGGCGGTGAGTGGGGCGCAGTTTCAAAATTTAAACTGGAAGCTACTGTTGGTGCCGGTATCGGTGGAACTACCAGTACATCTGAGGCTAAGACAGAAGGCGGTTCTTATTCAGAAGATAGTGGTGTTGAAAATGAAGTAGCTACTACCGTTTCTTATCTGGAGTCTATTACTTCTACGATTACAGGAAGTGTTACGGTAGAGAGAGATATGCCGGAAGGTTACTATAGTTATGTACACGCCGGAAATATCAGAGTATTCGGTCTTGTAACGTATAATACAGAAACAGGAAACTATCATATGAATACATACAGTATTTTGGATAATATGCATGAGATGTTATTATATTATCCGGATGCTGAATCATTGAATAAGCCGACATGTGAGACATTGCCATATAATGTTCCAATGGATAAGATTTTTGATATGATAGAAAATTGTTATTATGTGGAATATGATGCGAATGAAGGTAAAGGCGAAATGAACCGAAGTGTTCATAATATCGGCGAGCAGCAGACCTTATTGTCAAATGCATTTGAAAGAATCGGTTATAACTTTGTTGGTTGGACGCAGAAAGATGAAAATGGTGAAACAGCATATATCTATCAGGATGGACAGGCAGTTTTAAATATTGCAGAAAGCAGAGAAGTAGTTACACTGTATGCGGACTGGGACCCAATTCATTATGGTATTGCATATAATGCAAATATACCTGCAGGAGCAAGTACAGTTGTAGAAAACATGCCTGCTTCTACAATATGTGAATATGATGCAGATGTTACTTTGCCAGAAGAAATACCGACACTAACAGGTTATACCTTTGGTGGCTGGTATATGGATGCTGCATGTGCGGAAAAAGTAGGTGATGCAAATCAGACAATTGCAAAACCGAACTATACAGCAGAAGAAAATGGTGTAATTAATGTTTATGCAAAATGGATACCAAATGTTTATACTCTTATGTATAACCTCAATGGCGGTACCGCAGATGCAGCAGCTAAAGAGGTAACATTTGATAGTATGTATGGTGAATTTGCAGTTCCTACAAAATCTCAGCATCAATTCATGGGCTGGACATTGAATGGACAGTGGTTAAATTCAACTGACTATGTACGTATACCGGAAGATCACACAGTGGATGCACAGTGGTTAAGAATAGCAGACGTTGTTCAGTTCCGTTATGCGGGTGAAGCAGATTTGAAAGTCACGGATAGTGATGGTGTGTATGAGGAAGTTTCACCGGGCTTTGACAGAGAGGCATTACTTGCAGCCGGATACAACAAGATGAAGATTGTGCTTCAGGTGGATATGTATGAGGTAGATCAGGGATATAAGGATATGTGGCTCTGGACGGATAATAAGCTGACAAAGCTTGCTTCAAAAGAAAATATTGAGATAGCTAAGGGTGAATGGGTTACCCGTTCATACACATTCGTAATTGATATCTCAAAACTGGAGCCGGACTGCGGATTTACCATTGAATGGGGCGCTAATGGTAATGGTGGCGATGACTGGAAAGTAGGTAAGACACAGTTTACAATGACTGCTGAATATGTAAACGAGTAATTCATTTTTTCAATTCCTAAAGATTAAATAATTAAGTGCTTGAATGAGAAATAAAAAGCGACCGCTTTAACGATAAAAATCGTTGGGCGGTCGCTTTATTATGTTCTAGAGGGGAGTAGGATTTGCTTGGCGAGGTCGCGATAACAATCTTCTGTCTGGGTATGTCGCATTTTAGAGCGAAATAAGGGGGGCTAAATCGTAGTTTTTTATATTTTTTATAGAATGTTTCTATTCTATACTGTAATCAAGTTAGAGAAAGCATTTTTACTCTATAGGCAACACTTTGTTGCTTTAATACGAGAAAATGCAAAGCTTTCTTAATAGAATGAAAATGCTCCGCAAGGATGTGTAATGATGTGATTTGAAAGCGGGGAAGATGGAGGTACAGGATGAGTGTTCAGATGAGAATACTGACTTGCAGATTACTGGAAAAAATGAAAATCTACGAAGTGTATGGAAAGCGGTTGGGACTGGAAGACGCATCGAGAGTACATGGGACACGAATAGAGAAAGGATAGGGATTGATATGTTTGGATTTTTAGTGGGCTTAGGATTTTTGACTTTTATGTTATGGTTGGGATTTAATATAACAGGAGCATTATTATCAGCTTGTTTTTGGTTGTTTATTGAAGTGCCGTTGGCATTCTGTGCATGGGGCATTGGTTTGATTTTATGCTGCACCATTATTTTACTTCCGATAGGTCTTTGGTTTTTTAAAACAGGTTTTAAGTTGTTGATACCGGGCATATAAAGTTATGGAACTTTTGATGAGTTAAAATGTTTGGCAAGTGTGAGTAGTGTAAACTTTGTGGCATAGATTTGGAAAGAATAAAGGAACAAAACAAGGAGGATTATATGATTACAACAACAACACCTTCTGTAGAAGGAAGAAGAATTGTAGAGTACAAAGGGATTGTATTCGGTGAGGTGGTTTCAGGTGTAAATTTTGTGAGAGATATCGCGGCACAGTTCAGCAATTTTTTGGGTGGACGTTCCGGAAGTTATGAAGAGGAGCTTGTAAATGCGCGAATGAATGCGCTTCGCGAGATGGAGCAACGTGCAGCGGCTATGGGTGCAAATGCTGTGGTTGGGGTGGATATTGATTACGAAGTGCTCGGTGCAGACAATGGAATGTTGATGGTGACTGCTAGTGGAACAGCGGTCGTAGTGCAGTAATACTGATACCGGATGAGCTATGAGGCGGTGTAAGAGATGATAAAGGGAGAGAGGCGTGCAATGGGGATTGCGCGCCTTTTTAAATCATAGGAGTCTCCTATGATTTAAAAATATTCCGTGGGAATGATTGTAATTAAAAAAGCTTCGTAAGGGAACTCTTATTGGAGCGAAAAAATGTTACAATGCAAATGGAATATGATAAAATGAAAACAGGAGGAGTGTGTTTATGAGAGATATGAAAAAAATAGGTATAACATCTGTTGTTACGTTAGCGGCTCTGGTTCTTATTTCTAGTGCGGTATCATGTTCCATAGAGCCGATTATTTATCACACTTATCAGGGTCCGATTTTTCCTTTGACAGCGGTGGCGGGTGCCGAGGGAGTTGCAGTGGAACGAATGATGGAGTTGGATTTTGCTTCTTATGAAGATACGGTGCCGGGAGAAACGAGGGTTCCTTTTAATGAGGCGAGAAAAACTTCAGTGAATGATATATATGTGTTGAACAATACGACGGCGGAAGATATTACTGTGGAAGCGGTTTATCCGTTTGTGTATGCGTTGGATGGGAAAAAAGAGTGGATGCCGGAGATTCGTGTTGATGGAACCGAGATTGAGACGCGCATGGCGTTAGGACGTCCTGTTTGGGACCAGACGTGGGAATATATGGACGAGAGCGAGGAAGCAAAGGTTGCATTGGATGGAACATTAAATGTAACGATGTTTGAATGGATTGCGTCTGATGATGCATATTTTGAAGAGGCGTTAGCGGGAGCGATAGATGCTACGGATGAGGTAATCGTATACAAGTTTAAAAATATTGGGTATGATGGTGAGAATGAAAAGGCATATGCTCCAAATATGAAAGTTCGTTTTGTGCAGTGTGAAGATGTTGAGGTTCTTCCAGCCAACTGGAATGTGTCCGGCAGTGAAGAGGTGGATGGTATTTGGAAACAGATGATAGGTTTCGATTTGTCAAAACCGGGACAAGAAGGATATGGCCGTGATGGTTACCTTGTGGTACTGGGTGGAGATATCCGTGACATTACGATACAATATTATGCATCTTCCACAGGTTCTGTCTTGGAAGATGTAGAGATTGAAATGGAACGTTATGAGACAACTTTGGAGAAAGTGGCTTGGGAGATATTTGAGGCAGAGTACAAAGATAGATGCGGTGAGGCTGCGGAGATATTCCCGGAAGAATTGCTTTTTGAGATTTTCTTAAAAGGTGTGTGCGAGTCCAGAGACCGATTGCTGAATCGGGTGGTGGATGGTGATAGTATTGATAATTCGTGGTATCATTTGTGTGAGAGCCAGCGTGTGATGTATGCGGTTTTTGATGTGACAATCCCGGCAGGTGAGAGTGTAAGGGTGCATGCTGAGTATGAAAAACAGGCTGGTCACGGTATTTATGAGGCGGATGAAGATTTGGATAGATACGATATTTTGTCAGAGGAATATTCTGCTTTGGAGATTACATCATCGGCGGTGACAGCGACAGGGTCAAAGAAGGTGATGGCGGATGAAGGAGAGAATGGAGTGGAAGCATTCTTACATCCGTGATGATAGATAATTTTCAGGGTATTTATATGTTATTAATGGTGGTTTTGTGGTATAATTAATACGATATAATTTGCTTTCCCTAGAAAAGGAAGGAGAAAGGATACAAGTATGACAATCGAGAGAAAGGTAAGCAGTATAGAAGCAAGTTTTAAAATGGAAAATATGAAATTTGATAAAGAATGTCGTGCGAGAGTAAAAGGGATTTTGAACGATAAGATTACGGTGGCGGATGCGCTTGCTGAACTGAATAAGAAATACGGTGTATCCTCAGATAAAACATGAAAGATCAAGAATACGATTATTTTTACAAAGATGATGGCGATAAAAAATATTGTTATCCGGGTACGAATGTTTTGAAAAACAAATTAGATATACGAGAGTTAGAGTTGTTGCATGAAGCGGAAAGAGATTATTCTTCTTTGCGTCAAGCGGAACTTGTGAAAAAGGGGGTAACGGGAGACTTTTCTATGAAGCATTTGTGCGCGATTCACAAGCAACTTTTTCAGGATATTTATACTTGGGCAGGAAAAACAAGAACGGTTGATATTTCAAAAGGTACAATATTTTGTTTGGTGCAGTTTATAGACTCACAGTTTGAAAGTTTGTACAGAGAATTAAAGAAAGAGAAATTTTTGAGCGAGATAGTTGATAAAAAAGAGATGGCATCTCGTTTGGCATATTATTTAGGCGAGTTGAATATGATACATCCATTTAGAGAAGGAAATGGAAGAACCCAAAGGATATATATTGAACAACTGTGTATAAATAATGGGAGATTTGAAATTGATTTTACGGAAATTTCGAAAGAAGAAATGCTTGTAGCAAGTGTACAATCTGCAAATTCAGATAATGAATGGTTGGAAGAGTTGATTTTGAGATGTTTAGTAGAAAGCTAAGATGTACAGAGGAATCTGTGCGTCTTTTCTTTTTGGTGAAGTACTTTTCAAAAAAATCCTAAAATGGTATTCTTTAAAAAGGTATTGTTTGGAGGGTATGCATGCAGAAAGCAGAGATTTTTTCTAATGAACTGAACGATTGCGAGTTGGAAATAAAACTGGATATTAAGAAATTTGTATTACCAGAAGTTTAGAGGTATAAATGATTATATCAATATTTTTTAGTGGCAGATGGGAGATAAAGTATGTCAGAATTTACAATCAGTGAAATGCAGGAAATGCAAAAACAGTTACAGGAAAACTATAAGCACATCTGGGAACCGATTGGTACCGACACCGGCAAGAACAAATTGTTATGGATGATTGGTGAAGTTGGAGAAGTGATTGACCTTGTGAAGAAAAACGGTGGTGAGAAAGCATCGTCAGATGAGGCACTGAGAAAACAGTTGATAGAAGAGATGGCAGACGTGCTGATGTATTATAATGATGTGATGTTGTGCTATGGTATAACAGAGGATGAATTGAAACAGGCTTATGTGGAGAAATTTGAACGAAATATGAAGCGTTGGTAGATGTAAAAGACTTTTTACATAGCAAAAAGGGTGATGTAAAAGAGCTTTGATTGCGAAAATATCTCTTTTGGAATAAGTTGTCAGTACAAGGAGGCGGGAAAATGAATCTTGGAGCACAGATTAAAAAGTATAGAGCAGAGCTTTCTTTATCACAGGATGAATTGGCAGAAAAGCTTTTTGTAACGAGGCAGTCCATATCGAATTGGGAAAATGCTAAAACTTATCCGGATATTAAGAGTCTGGTGCTGCTAAGTGAAGTTTTCGGTGTGTCCTTAGACCAACTTGTCAAAGGAGATGTAGAAATTATGAAGAAAGAAATCGATGTGCAGGAAAAGGCAAAGTTCCAACAAGAAGGTGCGGTACTAGTGGTGCTTTTTATTGCTATTCTATTGCTGCCGATGCCCCTTGTTAAGTTTTGGGGTTGGTATGGTCTGGCGGTTTATGTAGTTGTGGCGATTGTGGGTATTTGTTATGCAGTGAAGGTGGAGCAACACAAGAAACAATTAGACATTCAGACGTATAAGGAGATTGTAGCTTTTACAGAAGGAAAAAGTTTGAGTGAGATTGAAAAGGCGAGAGAAAGCGGCAAGCGTGTTTACCAGAAGATTCTGTTGGGAATTGGCTCCGGGATATTGGCGTTGATAGTTTGTGGCTTGATGGCATGGATTTTAGGATAAGTGATAGGAGAAACGAATATGTGGGAAGAATTAGGAATAAGTGGTGGTACAGCGATAATTGTGCTAATTGTGTTGTATTTTGTGATAAAGTGGGCTGTGAAAAATGGAATACAGGAGGCTTACCGGAATATTACGGGAAAAGAGACGGCAGAGGATGTGGCGTTGAAGAGTTTTGTGAATGATAAGGCAGAAGAGTGAGTAGAGAAATGTTAATAGAATTTGGAAAGATGGATGAGCAAGAGATGCACCGTATGGTACGTGAAGTATATCCGGAGGGATGTATCGAAAATGCCAGAGAAAAATATCCAGAACGAGAGGACTTGACGGAAGCGATTCGAGAAGAGGAAGATTATTTCGTGGGATTTCTGAAAAGATTTATGGAAAACGAGAGAAATCAATATTACGTTTGGGAAGTCGATGGAAAATGGGTGAGTGCACTCAGGCTGACAAAATTAGCTGGATTTTATTATTTGGAGGCCTTGGAAACTGCACCGGAGCACCGTCGAAATGGTTATGCAGCAAAACTCATTGATGAGGTGCTTGCAATGCTGAAAACTCATGGAGGAGTGACTATACGCAGTAATGTTAATAAGAGCAATGAGGCTTCGCTGGCAACTCATAAGAAGTGCGGGTTTAGGATTGAGCTGGAGAACGGAGTGAATTGTTTGACGGGCGAAGAACGGGATTATGTTTATGGAATGATTTATGAGGGATAGGGTCGCTATCGTGACACTACATGCGAGGACTGTGGAGACATGGTCCTTGTTTTAGTTGCGGAAGTAAATAGAAAAATTTATATAGGGAACTTTTGTGTGGAAAATAAAACAAAAAGTTCCCTAAGACAAGGGATTTTTGTGGGAAAGGATAAATAATGCCAAATAACCGAATTGGTGTGTAGGGGTGGCTGGTCAAGAGCTACCTTTTTGGATGAGGACGTTGCGTTAGAGCAGGCGTATGATTATTATGATGCAATTGTCAATCAAGATGTATCCAGAGTAGATGGCGTGAAAAGACGAAATTGATGACGATAGATAATATATCTAATCGCGTTTATGTCATAAGAGGACAACAAGTTATGTTGGATTTTGATTTGGCGGAGATATATGGGTATGAAGTAAAGCGTTTGAATGAACAGGTAAAGCGTAATATTTCACGATTCCCGGAAGATTTTATGTTTCAATTAACAAGTGAGGAATTTGAAAACTTGATGTCGCAATTTGCGACTTCAAGTTGGGGTGGAAGAAGAAAACTACCCTATGCATTCACAGAACAAGGTATCTACATGCTTGAGATAGTCCTTCGTGGGGAGCTTGCAGAGCAACAAAGTATTTTTATTATGCGTGCATTCCGCGAAATGAGCCATTATATAAGACAAAATCAGAAGTTTGAGGCAGACGTAGCGTATGTAGATATTTATCAGTAGGCTACTGCCAGCATATCATTGTGGTGCATCCAGTAAAGATGCGAGCAAGATTTGTTGTTTATATAAGCAATACAAAAACTGTTGAAGTTTATTGATAGTCATATTTTATCTTATGTGTTATAATAGTCGCATGTCTAAAATTTTATTCTCACGAGGGAGGATTATTGGACACCATAACTGATAACATAATAAAAAACCGTAAAGGAGCAAGAAGATGAGAGAATTTACAGCAGTAAGTTTGTTCTGCGGTGCGGGGGGGCTTGATATGGGATTTGATAGAGCTGGTTTTCGCACTTTGTGGGCAAATGATTTTGATGCATATGCTTGTAAAACTCATCAGAATTGGAGTAATGCGGAAGTAGTATGTGGTGATATTTCAAAAGTTGATGTTGAAACCATTCCGGATTCTGATGTTATCCTTGGGGGATTTCCTTGCCAGGGATTTAGTTTGAGCGGACCCAGAAAAATTGATGATTCTAGGAATGCTTTGTACAAGCATTATGTAAAAATTGTGGCGGCTAAAAAACCCAAAATTTTTGTGGGTGAAAACGTAAAAGGTTTGCTGACAATGGGTGATGGTCAAATTATCGAGGCGATAATAGAGGAGTTTTCAGCGTGTGGATATAATGTGTTTTATAAATTAGTAAATGCAAAAGATTTTGGGGTTCCACAGGATAGGGAAAGAGTTATTATTTGTGGCTTTAGAAAAGACCTTGGGATTAAAAGTTTTGACCTGCAAATTCCAGATGTCGAAATTACGACGTTGAGAGAGGCATTGGCAGATTTGCCGGAAGCAAAAGCGGAGGAAATATGCGATGCACCATATTCGTCAAGATACATGTCGCGTAACAGAAAAAGAGATTGGAACCAAGTGTCTTATACAATACCGGCGATGGCAAAACAGGTAACGTTATATCCGGGGTCACCTGATATGGAAAAAGTTGATAAAGATGTGTGGAAGTTTGGTTCGAATGGAGTTACAAGAAGATTGAGCTGGAGAGAAGCAGCGGCTATTCAGACATTTCCAAAGGAATTAGAGTTTTATGGAGATATTACAAGCAAATATAAACAGATTGGGAATGCGGTTCCGGTAAAGTTGGCTGAGTATGTTGCATTGCAGTTAAGAGAAATCTTAATGAATTAAGGGGGTAAAATGGGGGTAGGAATACAGACATCAAATGGCAAAGCGTTTGAATATGCGTGTGTTTTGGCATTGCATGAACAGTTGGATAATGGTCAGCAGATTGTAATTGAAACATCGCCACAGATGGAAACGGCACAAAAATTGTATGATGAAATTTCGGAAGCTATGAAACCGTTGTTGGATGCGGCGGCGAGAGCGGCAGTCAGAATTATTAAAAGATTAGAACCGCAGTTGGTAGAAGCAAATGGAAATGAACCATTATTTCTCTCTTTGCAGGCAGATGCAGTGGGGATAAAAGGTGATGTTAGGGATGTGCTTTGCATACGCAAACAGAACGGCTGGGAGATAGGTTTGTCATGCAAGCATAATCATCATGCTGTAAAACATAGTAGATTGTCAGATACAATAGACTTTGGACAGGAATGGTTAGGGGTGCCGTGTTCAAAAGAATACTTTGATAAAGTCGTACCATTATTTTCAGAACTGAGAGAAATTAGGGATAAAAGTAAGGAAGAAGGAAATCCTGCGTTGTGGAATGATGTCGAAGGGAAAGCAGAGAAATACTATATTCCTGTTTTACAAGCATTTATGGAGGAGTTGTCGAAAATAGCTTCTGAAAATGAAAATGTTCCGGAAAAATTGATTAGATATCTTTTGGGAAGATATGATTTTTATAAAGTAATTACGGATGACAAGAACAGAACGACTCGTGTGGAAGCAATTAACATTACGGGAACGTTGAACCAGCAATCGGGTGCAGTTAAGGCAATTGCAAAAGTGCCTTTGCTGAAAATGCCGACACAGTTTTATCATATCGGATTTAAGTCGGGATCGGATAATACAATTGAGGTGGTTTGCGATGAGGGGTGGCAGATTTCTATGAGAATACACAGTGCTAGTTCTAAGATAGAACCATCACTAAAATTTGATGTACAGCTTATTTCGTTACCCTCTTCGGTTCATACACAGGTTGAACCATGGGAGAATGATCCGGAAATGGCACAACGAATTAGGTTGGGGGAATATGCGAAGCGTTTATTTTCCAGATAACATATAATATTACAAAAGCACAAGATTTATCGCCTACACAGGTGGTAGAACTCGTGCTTTTTCTATTATCCAAACTTTGGTGCAAAAATTACCAAAATTTTTCAGATTACCTCTTGACACATCTCCTTTGGTTGTGCTATCATATACGGTGCACTATTGTGGTGCTTTGCGTTCATTCTGCAGGATTTTATTGTGGAAAAGCGCAGTTTCTCCCACATTATCTTGTGGTTGGGACAGATTTTTATCTGGGACGGAAGGCTTTGAAATAAAAGTGTTTTAGGGCAGTTTGTTCCGGTGAAAGCAATAAAATTTTTTTAGAAAATGTTTTGTTGCAGTGAAATATAAAAAACGAGAGGTGAAACGTCAATGGAGAAAAACAGAATACGTCCGGTCAAAGCCGGCAAGAGCATGCGTATGAGTTACTCAAGACAGAAAGAGGTATTGGAAATGCCTAACCTGATCGAAGTTCAGAAGGACTCCTATCAGTGGTTTTTAAAAGAAGGCTTAAAAGAAGTATTAGACGATATCTCACCAATCGCTGACTACAGCGGTCATTTGAGTTTAGAATTTGTTGATTTTACATTATGCGAAGATGATGTGAAGTATACAATTCCGGAATGCAAAGAAAGAGATGCTACTTACGCAGCACCTTTAAAAGTGAAGGTAAGACTTCATAACAAAGAGACAGACGAGATTAATGAACACGAAATCTTCATGGGTGATCTTCCTTTGATGACAGAGACAGGTACTTTCGTAATTAACGGTGCAGAGCGAGTAATCGTTTCACAGTTAGTACGTTCTCCTGGTATCTACTATGGTATTGCACATGATAAAGTGGGTAAGACCTTGTATTCTTGTACCGTAATTCCTAACCGTGGTGCATGGTTAGAGTACGAGACAGACTCCAATGACGTATTCTATGTTCGTGTAGATAGAACCAGAAAGGTACCGATTACAGTATTAATCCGTGCACTTGGTGTAGGCAGCAATCAGGAAATCATCGATATGTTCGGTGAAGAACCAAAGATTCTTGCAAGCTTTGGAAAAGATGTTTCTACAAATTATGAAGAAGGTCTTTTGGAATTATATAAGAAAATCAGACCAGGTGAACC
>JAZSEF010000048.1:0-67686 GCA_045531555.1 Roseburia sp.
TTTTTATGGTGTAATAAATTATTTGTCATAATTAATTATACCATGAAAAGCAGGTTCTTCGGAGCCTGCTTTTCTATTTTTAGACATAAAAAGGGAGCTGTTGCTCCATAGATTAATCATCTATTTTGCAACAGCCCCTTTTGCAACTTATTAAGATTCATTTGAAATAATATCGAATATCTTTTTAAAAAAAGTAAAATAATTATGCTCATTACGAACCCGTTCCTGACCATTTAAAGCAATTTCTTTTCGTTCCTTTTCATGAGAGAGAAAATAATCTATTTTATTTAATAAATCTTCCTGACTATCATAGTATACGAAATCTTCCCCTGGTACGAAATAATCTAAAAAATCAGACTGGAAGTTGGTTAATAAGAAACCACCTGCCCCCATAATATCCATTGCACGGAGTGGGATTCCGGATTTGATACTTCTTAAGGTGATGTTCAAATTGATTTTACTATTTGCGAATACATATGGCATTTCGTCGTAGTAATCGACCGGTCCCATATAAGTAGCATTTGGAATGGTATGTTCTTTGGTTTGCCAAGTATAAATATTTAATGGGAATGCAGATGCAACTGCACTTAATGTTTGCTGGCGTTCCATAGCAGTTAGTTTTCTGCTTATAAAATAGTTTGCATACAAATACTGTGGGGTTTCTGCACCACTGCGTATTCCTTCAAAAGGTATAATACTGTCTAGGTCTGATAGAATATCAGGGGTTAATACTTCTTCAATAAAATTATAGCCATGTATTTTTAACTGAGCATTCATGATACCTTCTAAATATCCTCTGGTATAATCAGAGATTCCATTCAAACGCTCATATAGATTGTGCTTTTCTGTGTACAGTGATCCTACAAAAGAGACATCAGAGGTATAGCGTTTTTTGTTTGGATTATGTGGCTCTAGACGTTTTGGCGGTGTAATGTTTGCCGGTAGCGTGATGTAATAAATATTTGAGATGCCACCATTTCTTAAAGTAAGATATTCTTGTTTATCAAAAGTGAAGATGTAATTATTTTTATTTAATATCGTAAGAGAATATAAAAATACATAAGGACTGTCATAAGTGACAGAAACATATATCATATCGTGTTTCTTACAAGATTCTGATACGACAGGAAAATAATTAAAGGAGAAACAGAGGTCAAAATGTTTTCCTTTTACAAAGTGGTCGAATTCATTTTCAAAGGATTCGCTTTTGGAATTGTGATATTCAGGATGAGAGAAACAGGATACCTGATGTCCGAGGGCTTTTAATGTATTTAGTACATTCGTTTTGCCAAAACAAGCCCAGTCAATATATAAAATCTGCATGGAAAATATCCTTTCGTTTGTATAGTTTACTGTGCTTCTATTGTAATGAATAAAGGGGATGGGTGTCAAGCCAAGAGATGAAATAGAAGCAGAGGTTAAGATTAAAATGTAGTATGCCGATAATATATCTTAGTAAGATGCAAGATATTTCAAGTTTTGCATTCGGATTGATGGAGGTAGCGATGCAGGTTACGAATTCATATTACGAAGATGAAGTAAGAGATGGGTTTTATGTCCCAGGGATGATGAAGCGTGCTTGGGCAGCAGAAATAGAGGTGTTGGAAGAGATTATAAGAATCTGTAAAAAACATAATATTCAGTATTTTGCGGATGCAGGAACATTGCTTGGTGCAATTCGTCACAAAGGTTTTATACCTTGGGATGATGATTTGGATATTTGCATGGTAAGAGAAGAATATAATCGTTTTATAAAGGTTGCACCGAAGGAATTGCCGGAAAAATATGATTTAGTATCTATCCAGACGAATGAAGAATATGACCAGGTATTTGCGAGGGTGATAAACAGATGGACACTTAGTTTTGATGAGGAAGATTTAAAGAAGTTTCATGATTTTCCATTTGTAGTGGGCGTGGATGTTTTTCCATTAGATTATATCGCGCCTGATGAGGAAGAAGAAGCGTGCAGATGTCATTTGGTAAGAATCGTATCAGAGATAGAGCGAATTATAGATACGGAACTTACAAAAAAAGAAAAAGAGATTCTATTGGCACGGATAGAACGAGAGTGCAAAGTTCGCATTAACCGAAAAGGAAATATAAAGAATCAGTTATTAAAATTAGAAGAACGCCTTTGTTCGATGTACCGCGAGGACGAAGCAACCGAAATAGCATTTATGCCTGTATGGGCGATGACAGAAAGAGGCAATCGTTTCAAAAAGGAATATTTCAAACAGTCTATAGAAGTGGATTTCGAAAATATCAAAGTAGCAGTTCCTGCTATGTATGATGCAGTTTTACGTCAAAAATATGGCGATTATATGAAACTAGTGCATAATTGGGAATTTCATGAATATCCGTTTTATAAAGATCAGATGGAATTTATGGAAAAGGAAGTAAATGTAAAGTATCCTGAATATATTTTTGCGAAAAATGATTTGTGCAAAAATAAGCAAGAAAAGAAAAATATAAAAGCACAGGTATCAGAGTTTATAAGCCTGCTGCACGAGGCACATGCAGTTATAGCGGGAGCATTTGCAGAAGGGAATATCGAAATACTTCCGGAGGTGTTAGAAGCCTGTCAAAATGGTGCTATTGCAATGGGAAATATTATAGAGAAGTCTCAGGGGGAAGGATTTGTCACCATCGGTATATTAGAAAAATATTGCGAAGTAGTATTTCAGATGTATGAGGCCTTGTTTGGCGAGGATGGCGTAAAAGTGAAAGAAGGAAGTGCAGAACTTGCTGACTTGCTTGCGCAGATTGAAAATAGTGTTGAAAACGATATAAAACAGCGCAAAGAAGTGGTATTTTGTCCATATAAGGCATCTTTATGGGATGGATTCGAAAGTGTCTGGAGAGCAGCAGTAGAGGATGAAAACTGTGATGTCTATGTAGTGCCAATTCCTTATTTTTATCGAGATGCATTTGGAACATTTAAAGAAATGCAGTATGAAGGTGGAAAGTTTCCAGCGGAAGTAAAGGTTACCTCATATGAAGATTATGATTTTGCAAGTCGTCAGCCGGATATCATATTTATTCAGAATCCATATGATGAATATAATCCGGTGATAACCGTGCATCCGAATTATTATGCGAAAGTGTTGAAAAATTGTACAGATAAATTGGTCTATATTCCAAGCTTTATTACGGATGAGATTGACCCTAGAGATGGAAGAGCAATGACAAATACCAGGCGTTATATTACCATGCCGGGTGTGACACAGGCGGATAGTGTAATTGTGCAATCAGAAAGTATGCGACAGACCTATATCGATGTATTAACGGAGTTCGCAGGTGAAGATACAAGAAGTGTATGGGAAGAAAAGGTATTGGGGCTTGGTTCTCCGATAAACGATAAGGTAGCACAAGTGAAAGGTGCGATTGTAACAATACCAGAAGCATGGGAAAAATTAATTTATAAGCCAGACGGAAGTAAAAAGAAAGTGATTTTCTATAATGTAAGCATTAGTGGTCTTATGCAGAATAAGGAGAAAATGCTTGCGAAGATACAGTCTGTATTTGAGACATTCAAGGAAAATCAAGAAGAGGTAGTGTTATTATGGAGACCGCATCCACAGATGCGTGAAGCTGTAGAAACATCCCATCCACAGTTGTGGAAGGAGTATCAGGCGATCTTAGAACAATATCGGGAAGAAGCATGGGGTATCTATGATGATACACCGGATTTTGATAATGTAGTAGCATTGTGTGATGCATATTTTGGAGATACTGGAAGCGTAGCCCAGAAGTTTAGGGTAGAAGGAAAGCCGGTAATGCTGCAGGATGTGGAGTGTGTATAAAAGGATATACTAGAAAAAAATTGTAATTTAAAGTGAAAATCGCTATACTAATGAGAGAGACATTGGTATAGCGATTTTTTAATATAGGTGATTTATAATGAGCAATATGTCGATAGAAGAGATTATTCAACAAGTTACAATTATATGTAAAAATAATGGCGTGGAGCATTTGTCACTTTTTGGTTCTTATGCAAAAGGAACAGCAACGAGACATAGTGATATAGATTTTATTGTATATGGGCAGGTAGATATCGAACATTTGCAGGAACAGGTGGATGAAATTATGACGTTAAAGAAAATTGACCTTTTTGAATATGATACATGCTCAAATAAATATTTGAAGGAGGATATGGATAAATATGGAAGGAAAATCTATTAATCGATATCGCAGTTTTTGCAGAAGTCTTCATAATTTGAAAGATGCAAAAGGCAAAAGTCCTGAAGATAAGTTTATACTCAGCGGTACGGTTCAAATGTTTAATTTGACATTTGACTTATCGTGGAAAGTTATGAAAGATTTGATAAGAGAGGTTCATGGGGTATTGGAGTATTATCAGTTGATGGAAGAGTTTATGAAAAGGGTGTCTGAGTGCTATGAAGAGTGACATCAAATTATAATAAAAGCGTGAATGCTATGCTGAAATTATTTAGCAAGTATTCACGCTTTTGGATTTTGTATGTACTTTAATTATTATAGTGGCAAAATATAATAATAATAAAATAACGATTTTGTGTAAAAAGAAGAAAAGGAAATTGACGAATTTGCATAAAAACTGTAAAATAAAAATAACGAATTTGCGAAGGCGGTGAAGGTTATGTTTCATAGGAAGATATATGATAAACTTTTAGAGTGGAAACAGGAGTCTAACGGTAAAACGGCACTTTTAATTGAAGGAGCTAGGCGAGTGGGTAAATCTACAGTAGCTGAAATATTTGCTCAGCAGGAGTACAAGAGTTATATTTTGATAGATTTTTCAGAAGCTTCAAAAGAGGTCAGGGAATTGTTTGATGATATTTCTGATTTGAATTATGTTTTTCTTCGCCTACAGTTGATATATAAGACGGATTTATATGAGAGAAATTCAGTTATTATCTTTGATGAAGTGCAGTTATGTCCAAAGGCACGTCAAGCAGTGAAACATTTAGTTAAGGATCAGCGATATGATTATATTGAAACCGGATCATTAATTTCTATACAAAAAAATATAAAAGGTATCTTAATTCCTAGTGAAGAACGAAAGATTAGTATGAATCCAATGGATTTCGAAGAGTTTTTGTGGGCTATTGGTGATACTACTACGTCCAAACTTTTAAAAGAAGTTTTTGAAAGACAAATTCCCCTAGGAGATGCTGTAAACAGAAAACTTATGCGAGATTTTCGATTATATATGCTGGTAGGTGGTATGCCACAGGCGGTAGTGTCGTACATTGAGACAAATAACTTTAGAAAAGTAGACGAGGTGAAGAGAGATATCCTTAAGCTTTATGAAGATGATTTTAAAAAAATTGATGCTTCCGGAAGAATAACAATGTTATTCGATGCAATTCCGGCACAGCTGAATACAAATGCTTCACGATATCAGGTGTCTAGTGTTTTGAGTGGAGAAAGGGCAGATACGATTTTAGAGTTTATTGCTGATATGATAGATTCAAAAACAATCCAAATAGCGTACCATGCGAATGATCCTAATGTTGGATTAGCATATGCAAAGGATTTAAGAAAATTTAAACTGTTTTTGTCGGATACAGGTTTATTAGTTACGTTAATCTTTAAAGATAAAGATTTTACAGAGAATATTATTTATGAGAAGTTACTAAGCGATAAGCTTAGTGTAAATCTTGGATATGTTTATGAAAATATGGTAGCACAGATTTTGACTGCAAATGGAAACGAACTGTATTATCATACTTTTTTAAATGAGAAGTCCAGACATAATTACGAGATAGATTTTTTGATTTCTAAGAAGAATAAAATATGTCCAATAGAAGTGAAGTCTTCGGGATATACAGTCCATAAATCGTTAGATGCGTTTTCGGAGAAATATTCAGAACGTATTTCGGAGAAGTATTTAGTATATACGAAGGATTTAAAAAAAGATAAGGATATTTTAATGATACCGGTATATATGCTTCCGTTTTTAAAGAATTAGGAGATTTGGTAAATGTCAATAGGTAAGTAAATAAGGGGAACTTCTTGAGAGATGAGATTATATTAGGAAAAACAAAATAACTTGCGGATAAAAAGCGAGAGTGTTATACTGAAAATATTCAGTAAGCATGCTTGCTTTTTGTTTATCTGAATTCGACCGTTATCTGAAAACGGTCATATGCCGATTCTGCGGCATCACTTGGACAATTCAGGCATTTCGCCATAATTCCCAAGTAAAACAACTATAGTTATGAAAATTATATATTGGAAGGAAATTATGCCTATGACAAAAGACAAAAAAGTACTGGGGGTAGACATGCTTGTAGTAAAAAAGAAATACGATTGTGAGATTCAAAATGAGATTGGGAAAATATTTGAGAAACATAACCTAATAGAATACAAGTCACCATCTGATTCACTGAATTATGATGTGTTCTTAAAAGGAATAGCTTATGCATATCTGTATAAATCGAATGAAGCACATGTAGATGATATTCAGTTGGATGAAGTTACGCTTTCGGTTATACGAGAGACAAAACCGGTAAAGTTATTTAAAATACTAGGAAAAGAGAAGTTTGTTATTGAAGAAAGATATCCGGGGGTATATTATATAATTAAAGAGAGGCATATTAAAATACAGATAATAGTATCGCGAGAATTAAGTGACGAGAATCATATCTGGTTAAATGCACTATCAGATAAAATGAAAGTGACACAGGTTGCGAGCTTTTTGAAGACTTCGCAAGAACTCGTGAATTTAGATGATAAAAATTATGCTGATTCAATATGGGATATTGTAGTGTCAGTTAATCAGCAAACAATTAAAAAGTTGAGGGAGGACGAAAATATGTGTAAAGGATTAGCAGAACTTATGAAACCGGAACTGGATGAAGCATTTGATAATGGATTCAATAATGGATTTAATAATGGAAGTATGTGCTCGTTTAAGAATATGATAAAAGAAGGAATGTCCAGAGAATTAGCTCAAAAATGTACAGGATTAAGCGATGAACTGGTGGAAAAGGCACTGGTGGAGATGGGATGAAAGAAAAACAAGGATGGCGAACTAAAACAGGGACTAGTAAGACACTCGTTCAACTATATAGCATGGAATATAGTGGAAAAGGTCAAGTGACAAGGTAAATACAGGTTTGCCAAAGTAAATCGATATAAAATAACAGTATTCAAAAATTTCGGGCGAAAATCATCCGGTTTTAGGATGTATTTTCGCCCGTTTTGCTATAAAATAGATGTTGAATAAGGGAAAAAGGCCGCAGGAAATAAAGAGATGTATTTCGTGTGAATTTTTGTCAGAGTAAATGCATCCCCCTGTATTATGTAGATATGGAGCTGTGCCCGGTTAAATAAATTAATTAACAGTAATCATCCTTGGAAAGAAAACACTTGAGTTCGTTATTCCAAAATGGTTGAGAATCGGGTCCCTTCCAGGAGTCCCATGGACCACTGGAGTACCCGTATTTAAGGCGAAACGCCTGTAAAAAGTTTAATTGTGCCTCATCTCCATCTCGATAATCCCATGGATTAGATTCGACATTATTTCCGTCATGAACCCATTTACGGATGGCGTGTCGCTCGGTTAAAGTCATTGGAACGCAATCTTCCATTTCGTGTAATTCGAAAAGATTTACCTGATAATCAATGGATTTTTTATCAATTTTCATGTCTGGCCTCCTTATGAAAAATGGATTTATTGAGTGTCGCATCCTGGGGAGGAATACGGTGGCACTCAAGAAGATCCAGAAGCTCATCTCCATATAAAAAAGCAAACATATCATAGGGAGATTTATTTCCCAGACTTTCCCGACAATAAGAATTAATGTGGTCCATCATGAGAGAAATATCCCGTTGCGAATAGGAGTCCATGGAAGTTCCTTTTGGGATAAAACAGCGGATAAATTCATGGTTTCGTTCAGCGGAACCTTTCTGATACGGAGCACTTGGATTACAGTAAAATACCTTGGTGCGAAGAAAGCCTTCGCTGTCAAATTCAATTGCTTTTGGATTGGAAAATTCGCTGCCATTATCTGTAAGGCAGACTTTAAAAATCTTTGTAAACAGTTCTCTGCCAAGTTTCTGGTATAAATCGTTAAAAATATCAATGACAGACTGGGAAGTGTTATGTTCCCTTATAAAGGCAAGCATCATTTCTGCTTTCACGAAATGAATGGTAAGAAGTACTTTTCCACCGCGGGAACCTTCCACAGAATCAAGCTGTACAACAGGTGAGTCGGGATTATCCTGTAAAAAAGCCTTAAAACATTCATAGTCACGACCAATGCGACAAGTCTTATCAACTTTTAGGGAAACAGATTTTTTTCTGGCACTGTAGCGGACTTTTCTAGGAAGGTCGATGTTCATGGCAGAGATAATGCGGGAATCAATCAGGCGGTAGAGGGTTCGCTCACTAACGGTTATAGTATCCCTGTTTGTAACACAGATGTGATGAGGAGACTGCTGTTGTTTAATCAAAGGTGTAACAACCTCATCAAGATAAAGGATTTCAGATTCGGAAAGAGAGATGCCGCTTCGTGATTCGGTTAGTACCTGTTTGTATTCAGAATGAGCCTCATGAGCTTTGTAGAAGCGCTTTTCGAGACTGCAGGTAGAGCGTTTGCCGCAACCATTGCATACATAAGGTGGTTTCTCTAATCTATTACAATGAGATACTTCGAAATCATTGCAAAAAGTGTTACACATAGAGCATCTGCGGCAGAGAGTATATTTTCTCTCAGAATGGCAGGTAGTGCAAATATGATTTTTTGAGCAATTAAAGCGGTGTATGCATGCGTTATAGTTCAAATGCATACCGCCAACCCGTCTAAAAATAAGATGAGAACGGACTTCTCTGGAAATAGAAGTAGGGTTTTTGCCGGTAGAATCAGCGATTTCTTTAAAAGAAGCCTTTTGATTTAGCATTGTTTCAATAATAATACGTTCGTTTAAAGTTAAATGTTTTTTGTTAGCCATGTCAGAACCTCCTAATACCGGGACACAGCAAGATAAGTATAACATGGGAAGTAGAAAGATTTGTCAAAGTAAATACAACAGAGGTGTTTGCCGAAGTAAGTGTAAGGTTTGGGATAAGGGTGACCTGCATTCACTTTGGCAAATAAGTATAGGTAGAGGAATATAGTGGAAAATTAACAAAAAGGTTAAGTAAAAATTATATAATGCCGATAAAATATATAATCGAAGATAATAACCGACAGCAAAATGGAATTTGCAGGGTGCGAATGGAGTCGCTATATTTTTATTGGTAAGAGTGGAGCTTTGCATCAGTGCGAGGCTCTTTTTGAGTTGAAGAAAAGCTTTTAGAGAAAATTTGAAATTATTAAATATTGATTAGAAAATATAGAATATATAAAAAAGAGAATGTGGTATTATTCCGATAACGATTTTAGTAAGAAAAAGGATAGGGGGTTGACACTCCATAATTTCAGTGAGGAAAAAATGAAAAAAACACTCATTACACAGATTACAGAATGTATAGAACGGACTTTTGATATAAATGGGAAGGATATGAGTAGGAATATTATTGTATTTCCATGCGGAGATGTGGGAATACAAGTGGTTAATATTTTGAAAACTATTTATTCAATAGAACCAGCGTATTTGATAGATAATAAGAAGTGCAAGTATAATTCAAATATCAGTGATTCTTCTTTTTTGAAAGAAGTAGATGCAGAGAAATATGTTTTGATTCTGGCGTCAACCAATCCAGATATTTACATTACTTTAAGAGAAATTGTGTCTGCAAAATTTCCTGAAGAACATATTTTGGAACTCGAGAAAATGAAAGAACGGATGCTAAGCAATCCACTGTCTGGGTTTAAGACAAAGATTGGTAGATATTCCTATGGATCGATTTGTAGAGATCATAGTTTGATAGAGTCGATTGGTTCATTTTGTAGTTTTGCTAATGGAGTAGAAGTTGTTCCAAATCATGAAATGAACTATGTTACGACGCATCCTATTATATACATGGGTGCTTGCTATGATGGAATCGAAATTAAATATGAGGATTTTAAAAAACGTCCTTGGTATATGCCTGGAGTAAAGCCGAAAAGTATTGTAACTAAGCTGGGACGAACAGTAATAGGCAATGATGTTTGGTTGGGGCAGAATGTGATTATTACGAATTATGCAAATATTGGAAATGGGGTGGTTGCGGCTGCTGGAGCGGTTATTACAAAAGATGTTCCGGATTATGCTGTTGTAGCTGGAGTGCCTGCTCGGATAATTAGATATCGATATACTCCGGCACAAATAGAAGCACTTAATAAAATTGCTTGGTGGAATTGGACAGATGATGAAATTAGAGAAAGGTTTGATGATTTTTATTTGCCAATAGAAGAGTTTATTGAAAAATATAGATAGTTTGTAAATAACTCAAATGACTGTTAGTGTATAAAATTTGTAAAGAGGTTAAGAAAAATATATAAAATACCGATAAATTATATAATCGAAGATAATAACCGACAGCAAAATGGAATTTGCAGGGTGCGAATGGAGTCGCAATATTTTTATTGGTAGGAGAGGAGCTTTGCATCAGTGCGAGGCTCTTTTTGTATTAAGAATTGTTGAAGTTTAAGGGGAGAATCTATTGTGAAAAAAGAGTATGAATTAATTATAGAAAGTGTTGCTGAAAAGGAAGGATATTTGTATTGTGTAGGTTTAGAAATGAGTATTTTATTCAAGGTTAATTTAGAAACCATACATGTAGAGAGTATCTTGAATCTACCGGATGAAGATAGGTTGACACCGCGACTTTATAATGGAATTGCAATTGAAGATGAAAAGATGATTCTTGTACCATATAATGCTCAAAAGCTATGGATATATGATTTTGTTTGTGGAAATTGGACAGGCATTTCTATGGATAAAATTTTGGATTCTGAAATGGGAGCTAAATTTGTAGGTGGAGTGTTAAAAGAAGGAAAAGCATACTTATTTGGTTATAATTATCCAGGAATATTAGTAGTAGATATAAATACATTTGAGATGTTTAATTTGTTAGAAAAAGAAAAATTAGAAAAAAAAGCATTTTGGGGAAAATCGATAGCGAATGTAGGAGATGAATTATATATACCTTGTCGTTTTAATAATGAAGTGGTTTGTATTAATCTTAAAGAAGCAACGTATAAAAAAATTGCTCTTAATGATATTAAAACGGAAAGTGAGATAACGAATACAGCTATTGCACATGATGGAAAAGATTTTTTTATAATGCCATATAATGGGAATTATTTTTATAAATGGGAGTTGAATGGAGAAGTAAAAAAAATAGAAATAGATCCAGTATTTGATACAAAAATAAATTCATTTAATGGAATAGCAGTTTCGGAATCATATGTTTTTTTATTTGCGCCAAAAGGAAAAAACTATATTTATAGTAGAAAAGAACCTAATAAATCATATGTCCTTGAAGATAGGATTTATTTTTCAGAGTATGTGGATAATGTGGGATTTATTGTATGCAGAAAGGGAAAGATAAATATTTATGATGAAACGCTAGAGTTGAAAAAAGAGATAAATATTATTGTTAATAATGAAGTGTATTCTGAGTATATTTCGACATGCGAAATAAAAAAGGGAAGAATATTAAAAGAAACAGCGACTATAGGAATAACTGAGTATTTAGATATATTAAAAGGGAGTAAAGGATAAATGATTACGATTTTATATGGATGTGGTAAATTCTATGATAATAATAAAAAAGTAATTTTAAAACACTTTAAAGTGGATTTTGTATGTGATAAAAAACTAGATGAAAGTAATTTAACATTGTATGATGGAATTCCTATTATAAAAACATCGGAAGTATATAAAAAGAAAGATATTAGAGTATTAATTTGTGTATTTGATAGACAAATAAGCAAGGAAATAGAGAATTGTTTTGTTGAAAAAGATAGTATAGAGTTTATAAGTTATAGATATACAATTACAGCACGAGAATTATTAACGGAATATCCAAGTGGAATCTATAGTGATATATTGGGAAATAAAGTAGAATTTGATAGTACAATCCCGATATCGCTTCAAATTAATCTAGAAGGAGTTGAAGCAACTGTATTATTAGGGAAAAAATTAAGGGTAACAGATAAATTGGATATTTATATGGGATCTGAAGGGAATCTATCTGTTGGAGACGCGACAACTTTTATAGGTGTAGATATTGATTGTGCTTGGGGAAGGATTCAAATTGGAAAGGATTGTATGTTTTCCTGGGATGTTTATATTCGAAATGATGATGGACATCATATTTTTGATATTGCAACCGGTGAAAGAATAAATCTATGTGGAGATATAAAGATAGGAGATCACTGTTGGATTGGACAAGGCGCATTATTGTTGAAAAATATTGAGATAGAAGATGGTTGTATTATTGGTGCAAAATCAGTTGTAACAAAATCCATAGCATGTAATTCTATAGTGGCTGGAAATCCAGCCAAAGTAGTAAAAACGGGAATACGTTGGGAACGCAATTGGACAAAGAGAGATAATATTAGACATATAAATGATATTTATAGCGAGTAAAGGGGATATATGGAAATGAAACAAAAAAAAATATTGCTTTTTGGTGGCGGAAAAGCAGGTGCTGAAGCATTATATTATATTGGAAAAGAAAATATTGCTTTTTTTGGTGATAATCAAAAAAAATTGGCTGGACAGAAAAAATATGAGGTTGAGATATTATCTTATCAGCAGGTATTGAAAGTATGTGGAGATTATATATTAGTTATTGCGGCTAATCAAGAGAATGCTTTAGAGATATCAAATCAGTTAGAAACGCAAGGAATTACAGATTATGTATTTTTTTACGGTGCTTTAAAGAACAAATTTATAAAAGAAGGAAAAAATAAAGCGATGCTTTTCTTTCAGGAAATCGCAAATCGTTTAGAATGTAAAGCAGAATATTTCAGAAAAGTATCTGATGAAAAGGAAAGACAGCTTGTTTATGTAAGACCTGAAATTAATGCATATAATTTACAAAAAATGAAGGGATTTCTAAGAAAAGAACAGATAAAGAATACACAATATGCACAAGAAATTTTAGAAGAAATAAAAGAACTATGTATATCTCCGTTTATTATTGCAGGAACATTGATAGGAGCAAGAAGACATAATGGATTTATACCATGGGATGATGATATAGATTTTGGAATAATTAGAACAGATTACAATAAGTTACTTTCGTATGCAGAGAAAAATTGGCATGTAGTAAGGAGAGAGGGACCTGGAATTATTAATTATAGGCAGATTAACAGATTATTAGAAACATATCCAAATGAGTATATTTTTTCCGTATCTGCTTATTGCGCAAGTGTTTATAAGGGAACTTCCATTGCGGATTATGTAGTAGTAGATTTTTTCGTTTTCGATTATTTTGCTGACGACTATAAATATTCAGATTATCGGAAAATAATTCTTAGAATAATGAATGAACTGGAAGATACTAGAGATGAAATAAAAAGATTATTATTAGAACAAAAAGCAGTAGAGGAAAATGGGTATATTGTAGATGAATCAAATCATTTGAGCTATTCGCTTGACAATATGATGGCATATGACCATTTACATGAATCGGATTGGATAAATAAAGAAGATATTTTTCCGACGAAACAGGTGCCTTTTGAAGATATCATGTTACCAGCGCCGCAGAACATTGATATCTATTTAAATCATGATATTCCAGGCTTTGAAGGTGTACCATCAGATATTGGTATCTCTAGAAGGATGAATCAAAGAGAAGCTGTAATACGCCAAATATTACCAACGGTAGAAATCTATTTGACGAGTGAAGATGAAATAGAAAAGTTTACTGTATTATATGAAACGTTACGAAAGAATAGTATTTATGCTGTGTTTGTAATTGAAAACAAGTATTGTAATGCCGGAGATAATGTTGCGTCTGCGAAGATAGAGAAACGATTGATTGATGAGATGTATGAATATAAAAGATGGATTGATAGAACGGCAGATATAGCTATAAGTTCAGTAAATGAAGATATCTTATGGAAATATGATACAGATAAAAAGATTGTTGTAAAAGATGAGGTAGATCATGTGATAAACGATATCTTAGAAATTTACAGAAAGAAGGGTTAAGGTGAACTGTCAGCGAAAGAACAAATAAAGTACGACTTCTGTTTATAGAATAATAGAGATTTGAGGTGATGTAAAATGTTGAGATTTGCGAATATAAGTGATGCAGATGAGATTGCTAAATTACAAGTACAGAATATTAGAAGAACTTATAAAGGGATATATACAGAAAAGTATTTTGAAGTCTTATCTGAAGAGAAAATGACACAGAGCTGGAAAAGATATTTCCAAAGAGAAGATTGTAGAACCATTGTTTATCTTGAAGACGGTAAATTGTTAGGATTTGCAGCAATATGTTTATATTATTCCGTAAATAATTGTGCGTTACTTGATTATCTTCATGTAAGTGAAACAGCGGAACGAAGGGGTATAGGGCGAAAACTTGTAAATGCGGTATGCTCAATATTAGTAGAAGAAAAAGTAAAAAAGATGGAGATTTGGTGCGTTGAGGGGAATAATGTAGCTAGACAGTTTTATGATAATCTAGGTGCTAGATATATAGGTTCATTTGTATCACACATGGCATTGTCTGTTGCTTTTAAAAATAGGTTGGTTATTGAAGATGTAGAAAAATTTTGTACTTCTAGAGAACCTGGATTATCCCTTGGATTGGAAGATGAGTATGAAAAACTATGTGAATGTATGAATTCGGAATATATATTATGGGGAACGGGAAACTATTATGATAAATTTGTACAGCAGTTTGGATATATGAAAAAACCAGTTGTTATATTTGATAATAACGAAGAAATACAAGGATTAACTGTAAACGGAGTGAAAATTGAGAAACCGAAACCAATGTCGCTTCCGGTTATAATTGCGAGTTCAAAATATGTTGAGATTGAAAAAGAATTGGAGCAATTGGGGTGTGAAAAAGTAGTAAGGTTTTATCCTTGGCATAATTATATTTGTGAGTAACATTAGAAAAAATAGGAGAACAGATAAGAATGATTAATTTTACGGTTGGACCAGTTATGTCAGCACCAGAAGTGTTAGAAGTAGGGAGTAAATCAACACCATATTTTAGAACACCGGAGTTTTCAAAAATTATGCTTGAAAATGAGCAATTAATGTTGGAATTTTTAAATGCTCCAGTTGGAAGCAGATGTGTATTTTTAACAACTTCTGGAACAGGTGCAATGGAATCATGTGTAATGAATATACTAACACATGACGACAAGGTGATAGTTATTAATGGTGGTTCTTTTGGTCAGCGATTTGTTGAATTGTGTAAATTACACGAATTAAATTATACAGAGGTAATATGTGAGTTTGGTACACAATTAGAAAAAGAACAATTGGAAAAACTGACAGGACAAGGTTATACGGCACTTTTGGTTAATATGCATGAGACTTCATCAGGAGTTCTGTATGATATGGAATTAATATCAGAATTTTGTAAGAAAAATGGAATTTGTCTTATTGTAGATGCAATTAGTTCATTTATTGCAGATGAGATAGATATGTCTGCATTAGGTGTATCAGCAGTTATTACCGGATCACAGAAAGCATTAGCAGTGCAACCGGGAATTTCACTAATTGCGTTATCGCCGGTTGCGCTTGGTAGAATAGAGAGAAATAAAGAAAAATGCATGTATTTAAGTTTGAAAGAAGCTCTTAAAAATATGGAGAGAGGTCAGACTCCATTTACTCCAGCTGTATCTATATTGTTACAGATTAACGTAAGACTAAATAGCATAGCACAATTAGGGGGAGTAGATGCAGAGAGAGAGAATGTAAAGAAATTAGCTGCTTATTTTCGCAATAAGGTATTAGAGTATTCGTTTGAGTATGTAGTAGACGGCGAAAAGAATAGATCAAATGCAGTAACTGCTTTAAAAGTTCTTAATCATAATGCTACAGATATTTTTTTGAAATTAAAAGAAGAATATGGAATATGGTTATGCCCGAATGGAGGAATTTATAAAGATGATGTAATTAGAGTCGGGCATATAGGGTATTTAACTGAGCAAGATTATGATAAATTGTTTGAAGCATTTGATGATTTGAAAGCAAAAAATCTTTTATAAGACAGGACGTAGGTTTAGGTGTTGAAATTACGGATGTGAGGGGGATAAGTATGAAAAAAGTAATTACATATGGAACATATGATTTACTGCACTATGGGCATATTCGTTTAATTGAAAGAGCAAAAGCGTTAGGAGATTATCTGATAATCGGGGTAACATCTGAAGATTTTGATAGAAGAAGAGGGAAAATAAACGTTAAACAATCGTTAATGGAACGTGTAGAGGCTATTCGTTCTTTAAATTTAGCAGATGAAATTATTGTTGAAGAATATGAAGGGCAAAAAATTGATGATATCCGACGATATAATGTAGATATTTTTACGGTTGGTAGCGATTGGGTAGGAAAATTTGATTATTTAAGTGAATATTGCGATGTAGTGTATTTGGATAGAACACAAGGAGTTTCGAGTTCAGAGATAAGAGGAGAAAATCGGCACGTAAATTTAGGGATTGTAGGAGATGATGATTATCTTTTGAAGTTTTATCGTGAGAGTAAGTACGTAAACGGTATGAATATAGTAGCGTTATGTAGAGAATCATTAGATAATGTGTCAGAAGAATACGCCGGTATCAGTTATTTGACAGATTCGTATGATGAATTATTAGAACGTGTGGATGCAGTATATATTCATTCATATCCAGAAAAACATTATGAGTTAATTAAAAAGGCATTGATGTATAATGTACATGTATTGTGCGAGGCTCCCCTGGCTTTAGAGCCTAAGCAAGTGGATGAACTGTTTCAATTGGCACAAGAGCAAAAGTGTATATTAATGGAATCGTTGAGAACTGCATACTCGATAGCATATTCAAGATTATTATTGTTATTAAAAAGTGGAATTATAGGAGATGTGAAGTCTGTTGATGCAACATGTACTTCTTTGAAAGAAGAGGCTTATTTAAGTTATGATCATACAAGGTGGAACTCAATATGTGCATGGGGACCAAATGCTATGCTTCCAGTTTTTCAAATTTTAGGAACGGAATTCTTACATAAGCAGATTGTGAGTCTTTTTTTAGATAAAGAAAAGAATATGGACTTATTTACCAAAATTGATTTTATTTATAAGAATGCAGTAGCATCTATAAAAATTGGACAAGGTGTAAAATCAGAAGGTGAGCTAATCATATCAGGAACGAAGGGATATGTGTATATACCAGCACCGTGGTGGAAAACAGATTATTTTGAAGTTCGTTTTGAAAATGCTGAAAATAATAAAAGATACTTCTACCAATTAGACGGAGAAGGTATAAGATATGAGCTTGTGGCATTTGGTAAAGCAATAGAGACTGGTAGAAATCCATATTATATAGAAGAAAAAGTATCAAAAAAAATGGTGGACATTTTAAATGATTTTTATCAGAAAAAAGATTTTTGGGAAATATAAATTAGAACGTTGATATTTATATGGAGAATAGCATGAATTTAGTAATATATGGTGCACAGAGTATGGCACTGGGAACTTATAAAGCAATGAAGAAATTATTGCCAGAGAAAAATGTTTTGTGTTTTATAGTGACTGAAATAGGAAATAATCCTGTAGAACTATGTGGAATCCCTGTTTTAGAGGTTTCAACATTTGTAAAGAAAATGACACCGGAAGAGAAGAATAATATAGAAGTTCTAATTTGTACGCCAGAGAATGTTATGGAAGAAATAGAACAAAAATTAGACGAAGAGGGATTATATTGTCACGTTCGTTTTGATTCGTTAAGATGGGCGAAGATGCAGGAATTGGCTCTTTTAAAATCTGGGGAGTTTATACCTCTTTCAGTTTATCCGGTTGGATATCACAAAGCAAATATTGAAGTGTATAAGGCTAAGTTTTATAAAGATAAAGTGTTGAGAACTAAGGTTGATAATCCGCAGTATATGATTGATTTGCAAGTAGGAGCGGCAAGGACTGAAGTACGTGTTGCTGACTTGTTAGATAATGTAGCTGATAATATTTCAGAAAAAAATGGTAATTATTCAGAATTAACAGGTTTGTATTGGATATGGAAAAATCAAGTGTTGAAAGAAGATAATTATTCAAATAAGTATTATGGGTTAGCACATTATAGAAGGCAGTTTGATTTATCAGAAGATGATTTGCTTCGTATAGAAGATAATGATATAGATGTTATATTACCATATCCAATGCCATATGAGCCTAATATAGAAGAACATCATAAAAGATATTTGTCTAGTGATGAATGGCAAGCAGTGAAGCAAGCATTAGAAGAGTTGCATCCAGACTACATAGATGATTTTAAAAGAGTATTGAAACAAGAATATTTTTATAATTATAATATTATTCTTGCTAAAAGAGATGTATTAAACAAATATTGTGAGTGGTTATTTCCGATTTTGTTTAGAGTTGAGGAAATAAATAATGCGACTTCTCATAAAGAATGTAATCGGTATATGGGGTATGTAGGAGAAACATTGGAAACAATATATTTTATGTGTAATAAGAATAAATATAAAATTGCCCATGCGGGGTGCAAATTTTATATATAGAAGTCTGCAAAAAGAAATAGGAAATTGTTATGGAAAAAACAGATGTTAAAAAAATAATTCTATTTGGTAGTGGTGCATATGGCTTGAAAGTTTTGCAGTATTTAGGACAAGAGAATGTATATGCATTTTGTGATAATAGTTGTAAAATAGATGGGACGAAGTATGGTGTAAATTATATTACATTTCATAATTTGAAAAAAATTTTTGACAAATATATATTGATTATTTCGATGAATTCTGTTAATGCACATGAAGTTTCAAGACAGCTTATGGAAAATGAGATAGAAGATTTTATTATTTTAGACGAGTATATTCTTGAAAAAATGAGAAATGTATCAGTATATGAATTTATGGTTTATGTAAATAATGATTTAGAACGATTTAAAATACAGAGGAAACAGTTTGCAGAGAGAAATATGAATTTAGAGGAACAAATTGATTTTTTAAAATCTGTATCAGATATTACATTATTAAAGCCGGTACGGGGGTATTTATCCTATGTGCAGGAAGAAACAATGAGAATTACGCAGCTTATTTTTAATGATATTAGAAATTTGAATATTAAACCATTTATTATTGCAGGAACACTATTAGGATTTTATCGACATGGAGGATTTATTCCGTGGGATGATGATATTGACTTTGGATTATTTAGGGAGGATTATATAAAACTTCTTGAGTATGGTAAAAAGAATTATGTATATGTTGAGGTTAAGGCTTCTTTTGATGATGAAGATGATTCTTTATTAAAAGAGATTTTTCAGAAACACAGAAATGAATTTATAATGATTGTGTCACCAAACTGTATGCAAATAGCATATGGAGTGTCAGAGATAGAAGCTAGAAAGATTGATTTCTTTGTATATGATTTTTATTGTGAGAATTATACTTTGACAGAGCATAAAAAGAAGATACGAAAATGCTCTGAAGCAAGATATACAGAAAGAGGAAATAGTTATCTTATAGATTTTATTGAAAAAAATGTTGAAACTTGTGAAAATAGCACAAAAGTTTTTTTTGGATTAGATAACATGGATTCATATATTTATGATTTAAACAATTGGATTTCAGCAGAGTCTATTATGCCTCTTAAGGAAGTTGTATTTGAAAATACTAGATGCTATGCGCCTAATAGTATAGAAAAAATGCTTAAGCTTTTTTTTGGTGATTATATGGCATATCCAGATGATTTAACATGTAGACATTTGTTGGAAAATTCTTGTGAAAAATTTAAAAAAAATTATATGTATATAGGAATTCTTGCTTCTAATAAAGATGTAATAAGAGAGAGTATATATTTATATAAAATGCTGAGAGAGTGTGACATTTATTGTGTTTATGTATTAAATAAAGGTGGTTACACTGATAAGATATATGAGAAAGAACTTAGAGACGAAATTAGTAACCAACGAGTAGAGAGTATAAGCAAGATAGATGAAAAGCTTGATCTTTTGATTGCAAATGAATATGAAAATATAAATTTTGAGGTTACTAGAATAATTAACTGGGATAAACTAAAAAAAATGGAGAATATGCAAATAGTACAATATCTTAATCTATTTAATAAAAAAACGTAAAATAAAGTATAAAGATGTGATTTGTACCGGATCTTTATTTAGTGTTACTATTAAGAGGGAGAATACTTCGTTCCCAGTCGGTAAAGTTGAATGGATGTAGATACAGCGTATTTTAAAGTAGATATATCTGCTGTAGGATTTCTTAGAAGAAAGACTAGAGTGGCTTATCAAGCAATTATTTTTTGTGTTCTGACAACACATCTGAAGTAGATTTTGTGATTGAAGAGGCAGGAAGAATTGTGCTAATAGAGGTAAAAGCAGAAGAGAGAACAGTCTTTACACAAGAAGAACTAGTAATTTTTACAAATATTCGCTATACTAATGAAAGAGACATTGGTATAGCGTTTTTTGATAAGAAAGGTATTGCATAGATGGGAAGAACGGTAGCAATCGGTATACAGAGTTTTGAGAAAATAAGAGAAGAAAATTATTTTTATGTAGATAAAACATCATTTATTAAAGAATGGTGGGGAAGCGGAGATGATGTAACTTTAATTACCCGTCCACGCCGTTTTGGAAAAACATTGAATATGAGTATGTTAGAGCAATTTTTTTCGCTGGAGTATGCGGATAGGGGTGATTTGTTTGAAGGACTTTCCGTTTGGGAAGAGGAGGAGTACCGCAAGCTTCAGGGCACTTATCCGGTGATTAGCCTGTCTTTTGCCAGAGTGAAGGAAAGTAGTTATGAGATGGCAAAGGATAAAATCTGTGAGATAATCAGGGATGCATTTGTCAAACATTCTTATATCAAGGATAGTGAGGTATTGTCAGAACCTGACCGGGAGTTTTGGGCAGAGGTGATGTCTTTGAATATGAAAGAGAACGTTGCAACGTCTGCACTTCATAAATTGTCGGATTATTTATACCGCTATCATGGTAAAAAGGTAATTATTCTTTTGGATGAGTATGATACGCCGATGCAGGAGTCATATGTACTTGGATTTTGGGAAGAATTGGTGGCGTTTACGAGAAGTATGTTTAATTCTGCGTTTAAGACGAATCCATATTTGGCACGTGCTATTATGACTGGTATTACAAGGGTTAGTAAAGGATCTATTTTTTCAGATTTAAATAATCTAGAAGTTGTAACAACTACTTCGGATAAATATGCAACTGCATTTGGATTTACGGAAGAGGAAGTTTTTACTGCATTAAAGGAATGCGGTTTGGAGAATGAGAGAGAAAAGGTGAAATTCTGGTATGATGGATTCACGTTTGGTAGTCATACGGATATTTATAATCCATGGTCTATGTTGAATTTCTTTGATAAAGGCAGATATGATACTTACTGGGCGAATACAAGCGGTAATCGGTTAGTAGGGAAATTGATACGTGAGGGTAGTAAACGTATCAAAACCATGTTTGAAGTCCTGATAAAAGGTGGGGTTATTAGCTGCCCGATTGATGAGCAGATTGTATATAATCAGTTGGACAAGAAGGAAAATGCGATATGGAGTCTGTTACTGGCTAGTGGATATTTAAAGGTGGTCAGCAAAGAGAAAGATGATGAGGCAGAGGGGTCAGCACCATTGTATGAGCTGACACTTACGAATAATGAAGTGAAGCGCATGTTTTTACAGATGGTGAATGGCTGGTTTGAAGAGACGGAGGATAGTTATAGCGAATTTGTGCAGGCAATGCTTAACGATGATAAAAAAGCGATGAATGTCTATATGAATCGGGTAACGAGAGATGTGTTTAGTTATTTTGATACAGGAAGACGGGCTTCAGTACTGGAGCCGGAAAGATTCTATCATGGTTTTGTATTGGGATTGATTGCAGAGTTGTATGGACGTTATACAGTGACTTCGAATCGGGAAAGTGGTTTTGGAAGATATGATGTGATGTTAGAACCAAAACGGAGCGAGGATGATGCGATTATCCTAGAGTTTAAGGTGTATGATCCGGATGAAGAACCGTCATTAGAAGAGACCGTAAAGTCAGCATTAGCCCAGATAGAAGAGAAACAATATGCGTCAGCATTGATTGCAAAAGGAATTGCAGCAGAGAGAATTCGCAAATATGGTTTTGCATTCGAAGGAAAGAAAGTACTGATTGGGTAAGGCACGAGGTTACATTTAGTGGGAAGCATATAAAGAAGGAAAGAGGACGTTACAAATGAAGTTTGAATTAACAGCATCTATGATGTGTGCCAATTTTGGCAATTTGGAGAAAGAGGTAAGAGAATTAGAAGCAGGGGGAATTGATTCGTTCCACATTGATATTATGGATGGTCGTTATGTGCCTAATTATGCAATGTCGTTGAATGATTTGCGTTATATTGCCAGTGCGACAACGAAACCATTGGATGTGCATTTGATGATTGAGCATCCGAGAACGCATATTGATTTGTTTTTGGAGAATCTGCGAAAAGGTGATACGGTGTATATTCATCCGGAAGCAGAATATCACCCGTCTACGACATTGCAGAAGATTATTAATGCAGGTATGATTCCGGGAATTGCGATTAATCCGGGAACTAGCATTGAGACAGTATATGAGATGCTTCGTATCGTGGATAAAGTATTGGTTATGGCGGTGAACCCGGGAAACGCCGGTCAGATGTTTATGCCATATGTGGGTAAAAAATTTAGACATCTTCTTGAGATGAAGGAAGAGATGAATATTGAGGTAATCTGGGATGGTGCATGTAGTGCGGAGAAAATCAAGGAGTTTGCTCCGCTTGGGATGGATGGTTTTGTGTTGGGAACCTCGCTTCTTTTTGGAAAGAAAAAACCATATGGAGAGATTCTGGCGGATATCCGAGCATTGAAGTTTTAGAACGAATTATATAAGAACTGAGTAATTTAGTGGCGGATGTTGTTAGCTAGGAAGGAGATATTCCATGAACTATACAGTGATTCTTTCAGGCGGTGTAGGGAGCCGTATGGGATTAGATATGCCAAAGCAGTATTATAAAGTGGCAGATAAGCCAGTGATAGGGTATGTTTTGGATACGATTGAAAAGCATGATAAAATAGATGGTTACATAGTGGTTGCGGCGGAAGCATGGCAGCCAGTTGTCGTTGAGTTGATTGGAAATGGCGATAAGTTTTTAGGATTTGCGATGCCGGGAGAGAATCGACAGTTATCGATTTATAGTGGTCTGATGGCGTTAAAAAATGTGGCGAAAGAGGATGACCTGGTACTGATACAAGATGCTGCGAGAGCGAATACGTCTTATGATTTGATAAGAAGATGTTTAGAGATAACAGACGATGAAGATGGTGCAATGCCAGTATTGTCGATGAAGGATACCGTGTATTTGAGCCGTGATGGAAAGAAAGTAGATGAACTGTTGAAACGTGAGCAGATTTTTGCAGGACAGGCACCAGAGTCATTCCGTTATGGTAAATATGTGAGGGCAAACGAAGCACTTTTGCCGGATACGATTCTTGCGATTAATGGTAGTACGGAACCGGCGGTAAAAGCGGGGATGCAGATTGCATTAATTGATGGAGAAGAGAGTAATTTTAAGATTACGACGATGGAAGATTTGAAACGATTTGAACGTATAGTGAGTGAGAGATAGATAATTATTGAATGCTAAGTGATTAATGAAAGAGAGATAGAGATAGTATGAAAGCCTATGTATTAAATGGAATTGGTCAGTTAGATTATATGGAAGTAAAAAAGCCGGAATTAAAGTCTGGATGGGTGTTGGTAGAGGTCGGTGCAGCAGGTATTTGTGAATCTGATATTCCAAGAATTTTTAAGACAGGAACTTATCATTTTCCTACGATTCCGGGACATGAATTTGCCGGAAAGGTAGTGGAAGTTTTTGATAAAGAAGCAGAGTATTGGTTAGGAAAGCGTGTGGGTGTATTTCCTTTAATTCCATGTAAGGAATGTTTTGTTTGCAAGGATGAAAAGTACGAGATGTGCCGTAATTATGATTATATGGGCTCGAGAAGAGACGGCGGATTTGCAGAATATGTGGCAGTTCCGGTATGGAATTTGATTGAATTACCGGATGCGATGCCGATGGATGCGGCTGCTATGCTTGAGCCTGCTTCGGTTGCCAGACATGCGGTAAAACGTTTGGAGATTACTCCTGAAGATACCGTGGCATTATTTGGTCTTGGTACGATAGGCATTATTATCACACAGTGGCTTCATATTTTAGGTGTGAAAAAGGTGTATGCGATTGGGCACCACCCAGAGCACGGAGAGGCGATGAAGCAGACTGCGTCGACAGAATACGAATATTTCAACGATGTAAAGAAGGCTGCAGATGAGGGTAAACACAAAATGCAACAAAGCGCAGAAGCGTGGTTGATGGAGCGCACCGGAGGAAAGGGTGTGACGATAGCCATAGATTGTGTGGGAAGTTCGAGTGTACTTACTACTTGCTTAAATTGTGTGAGACCTGGTGGACAGGTTTTAACAGTAGGAAATCCGCGTGGTGATGTGGCATTGGAAAAAGCGGTGTATTGGAAGATTTTGCGTAATCAGATTCGATTGACAGGAACATGGAATTCTTCGTTTACACATGATGCAGAGGATGATTGGAATCAGGTAATGAAGGCGGTTTGCGATGGTACATTGAAACTTTCAGAACTGATTACACATCGGTTAGCATTTGATGAATTGGAAAAAGGACTTTTGATAGCGAGAGATAGATTGGAGTATCGTAATAAAATTATGATATTTCATCCGGAAATGAAGTAGTAGGAGGCATATCACAGATGAGGATAGAGGAATCTTATTTTGAACCAGAAGTGCGGGATGGTTTTTATGTGCCGTCGGAAGTGAAGCAGGCATGGGCTGCCGAAATGAAGGTTTTGGAGGAAATAGACAGAATATGTAAAAAATATGAGATTCCTTATTTTGCAGACTGGGGGACTTTATTGGGTGTCGTGCGCCATGGTGGTTTTATTCCATGGGATGATGATTTGGATATCACTATGAAACGACCGGATTATGAGCGTTTTTTAGAGGTGGCGAAAAAGGAGATGCCGGAAGGATATTCGGTGTTTACTTATGCAACCCATCCGGAATTTTGGTCTTTTATGGGGCGTTTTGTGGCAAAGAATAGGATTTGTTTTGAAGCGGAACACATGAAGGAGTATTATGGCTTTCCATATATTGTGGGAATTGATATTTTTGTTTTGGATTATGTGTCTGAAAACACAGAGATGAACGAAGAACGTAATCATAGAGCAAAATATATAATCGAGGTGGCTGATGCGTTTGCGGAAAAACGAATGGTGGGAAATGATGCCAAGATGGTGTTGGACTACATAGAACGTGAATATCAGGTGAAGTTGGGTAACCGTAAAGATTTACATGCGTTACGTGTTCGTATGTATAAAGAGGCAGAGAAGTTGTTTGGTATGTTCTCAGAAGAGGAGTCAAAAGAGCTGACAAGAATGATGCCGAATGAATTGTATGCGGAACGTAAATTCCGATTGAAAAAGGAATATTACGATAAGCAGATTTGGCTTCCGTTTGAGGGAATTTCGATGCCGGTGCCATTAGGTTATGATGAGATGTTACGCAGACGTTATGGGGATTATATGAGACTGGTGCGTAATTGTGGCGGTCATGATTATCCGTTTTTTGGAACGCAGAAAAAGCAGTTACAGGCAGTGTTGGATTTTGAGATGCCGGGATATAAATATGCCGGTATAGCAGATAGAGATGTGGAGGCTGGAAGAGCTGGTTCTTTAAAAGGAATGTTGAAGGAAGCGTATGCACATTTAGAGCATTCTTTTGATGTTCTTGTCGAGCAGAACTTTGTAGATATTGAATCGTTGCAGGAATGCCAGCAGTTGGCGATTGATATGGGAACTTTGATTGAGCAGTGCAAAGGTGAAGGGCATAGAACGGTAGGTTTTTTGGAGGCTTATTGTGATGCAATTTTTGGATTGGCACAGTCAGCAACAGAAGAAGCGTTAGAGAAGCTTAGAGAAGCGCTTTTAGCATTACGAGAGAGTTTGCAGAAGGATATATGGGAACGGAAAACGGTAGTATTTTTGCCATATAAGGCTTCTCAGTGGGAATATATAGCAAGCGTTTGGCAGTCAGCGGTAGAGGATGAAAACTGTGATGTGTATGTAGTGCCGATACCATATTATTATAAAGAATATGATGGGGCGTTCCGTGAAATGAAATATGAAGCGGAACTGTTCCCGGAAGAGTTACATGTGATACCGTATGATGCATTGGATTTTGGATTGCATTATCCGGATATGATTTTTACACAGAATCCGTATGATGAATATAATCCGGTGATAAGTGTTCATTCCTTTTTCTATAGCAGTAATTTGACACAATTTACGGAGAAGTTGGTCTATATTCCGCCCTTTGTGTTGGAGGAGTTTAGTCAGGAGAGCTACCGTGAGTGGTACAATATGCAGTATTACTGCACGATGCCGGGCGTGGTGAATGCAGATTGTGTAATTGTGCAGTCAGAGAATATGAAGCAGTTATATGTGGAGAAGCTGACAGAGTTTGCAGGCGAAGACACGAAAGGAATCTGGGAGAAAAAGATTTTAGGATTAGGTTCTCCGAAATCAGATGTGCAAAGTCAGGAATGCAAGTTGCCGGTAGAATGGAAACCATATATCGTAAAAGACGATGGCAGTCGAAAAAAGATAATTTTATATTATGTGAGTCTGAGCAGTTTTACACAGCAGGTGCAGATGACGATTGCTAAAATAAAGAGTGTGTTGGATATTTTTGAAGAGAATTGTAAAGAAACGGTTGTAATTTGGAAGACTTCATCTTTGATAAAAAGCACCTTGGAACAGGTGAATCCGGAAGTATATGAAGAATATTGTGACTTGGAACAGCTGTTTTTAGAGAAGAAAATAGGGATTCTGGATGAAGAGATGAGTAATGAGCAGGTGGTTAGGATTTGTGATGCTTATTATGGGGATACTTCGCCGATGGTACAGATGTGTCGCAATGCGGGAAAACCGGTGATGATACAGGATGTGAGTATTGGAGTGAGTTAAGGCGTTAAAGAAAAAGATGACACTTAAAAAGTTGCTATTTCTATAACGTTATGTTAAAATGTATATAGGGATAATGATTGATTTTGCAGAGAGGAGGAATCTCTATGAGTGGTATTTCACCGATTAGTGGATATTCGTATAATTCATATACAGATTATGGCAAGTTCGCCAGTGGCAAAGCGATTCAGAGTGCAGCAGACGGACCAGCGGAGCTTTCGATTATTCAGAAGATGGATACGCAGTCGAGGGGACTGGATGTTGGATCAGAGAATATTGCGGCAACGAAGGATATGCTTAATGTTGCGGATGGAGCAGCAGCGGGCATTACGGATTATTTGCAGAGAATTCGCGAATTAGCAGTTCAGGCTTCGAACACAGCGGTTGTGTCAGATTCAGACCGTGAGAATATTCAGAAGGAAGTAGAACAGCTCAAGCAGGGGATTTCGGATATTGCAAAGCAGACGAATTTTAATACCAAGCCACTTTTAGATGGTTCTAATTCAGAGTTTCATGTGGCATCCGATTCTAATGGAAATGGTATGACAGTGACTACGCCAGATGCGACATTAGAGGCACTTGGTATTGTGGATTTCGACGTGACAGGTGATTTTGACATTTCTGACATTGACAAAGCGCTTGATAAAGTGAATTCCGGCAGAAGTAAAATCGGTGCGCAGACGAATGCGTTAGAGTATGCTTATAACTATAGTACGAATGCGAGACTTAATACCATTGGTTCAAAGAGTCGTTTGGAGGATTTGGATATTCCACAGGCGATTTCAGACATGAAGAAAAAGCAGTTACTGCAGGAATATTCGATGAATATGCAGCGGAATCTTATGGAGAATGAAGCGAATTTGATGAGAAAGTTTTTCTTTTAGACTGGGTTTTGAATAGGGATTTGAGTAATAAAATAATATGAAGTGTTTAGGCAGGTGCACATGTGGCATCTGCCTTTTTGGTAAGTGTGCGAAGAGTGCAATTGACATATAAAAATAATTTTGTTAAAATGAATTTTAATAAAAAGTATTTTAATAAAATGAATATTAAAAGGTTGAGCATGTATGAATCAATTTGTTGGTAGAAAAGAAGAATTAAAAAACCTAAATATGTTATATAATACAGATGGATTTCAAATGACGATTATATCCGGTAGAAGACGTATAGGTAAGTCAACACTTATTACGGAGTTTATAAAGGATAAGAAAGCAATTTATTATATGGCGACAAAGGTGGGAGCAGAGCGTAATGTTGAATTGCTTGGTAGAGAGGTGTTGAATGTGTTAGCACCTCATATGCAAGGAGTACATTTTTCAGATTTAGAAATGTTATTATCCTTTGTTGGACAAAACGTACCGGAAGAGAAGCTTATATTTATTATTGATGAGTTACCATATTGGGCAGAAAAAGATGAGAGTATTTTATCTGTTTTTCAGAAGTCTATAGATAATGACTGGGGAGTAAAAAATATTTTATTGATTCTGTGCGGTTCTGCACTTAGTTTTATGGAAGAGCGGGTGTTAAGTGAGAAAAGTCCGTTATTTGGAAGACGGACGTCGCAGATAAAATTGGAGGCATTTTCTTATTTGGAAGCTGCAGAATTCGTTCCGAATTATTCGAATGAAGATAAGGCGATATGTTATGGTGTTACAGGCGGTGTGGCGAAGTATCTTTCATTAATTAATCCTGAGAAAAGTATTCATGATAATATTATTGAGTTATTTTTTGAAAAAACAGGTTATTTGTATGATGAATCTAAGAATTTATTGGTTCAGGAATTTAGCGACATTACGCTTGTGAATAATATTATTGAGCAGGTGGCAAATGGAGAAAATATTTTAAATGTAATTGCGGATAAAGTACATGAGAAAGAAAGTACAATTTTGTATTCCTTGAATAAACTGATTTCAGTAGGGTTAGTTGAAAAAAGGAAATGTATTACGGAGGAGAAGAACAAGAAGAAGACACAGTACGTTTTGAAAGACCAGATGTTTCGTTTTTGGTATTCCTATTTACCGGCGGCATCGAGTGCGATCGAGTTGGGAAAAGGTAGTGTATATTATGAAAAGGTGGTAAAACCTAATCTTCATACTTTTATGGGAAAAGTATTTGAGGAGATGTGCTTATACTATACGTTAAATGAGGGGTTAGATGGGAAGCTGAATTGTTTTGTGACGGAAGTAGGAACGTGGTGGGGAACGGAAGTATTACAAAACGAGGAAGGTAAGAAATATACCCAGTCTGCAGATGTGGATGTAGTTGGAATATCTGCATTTGAAAAAGGTATGGTTGTAGGAGAATGTAAATTTAAAAATGAAAAAATAGATAAATCAGTATATGAAACCTTGGTACGTCGAAGTAAGGTGATACCATGTAAGTATCCGATTGTACAGTATTTGTTATTTTCTTTGAGCGGATATACAGAGTGGGTTGAGCAAAATGTAGATGTAAGAACAGTTCGCTTGCTTACTTTGGATGATCTGTATCATTAATTTTAAAATGTGGAGGATTTATAGAGTTGAATAAAAAGGAACTTGCAAAAGAGATAGTAATTTTAACCATAGCGGTAGCTATTATTGCAGCCGCTGTATTTTTCTTTTTGATACCGAGCCATGCGGCAGTCAGCAGTATTTCTGGTCTGGCGATTGTTTTGTCTAATTTTGTGCCGTTGACAGTTTCGGAGATTACGTTCGTTTTGAATATGGTGCTGTTAGTCATAGGTTTTATTCTGTTCGGAAAAGAATTTGGTGCTAAGACGGTGTATACATCGATTTTACTTCCGGCGTTTATGAAGCTGTTTGAGCTTATCTGGCCGAATAATCAGTCAATGACAGGAGATGCGACACTTGATGTAGTAGCGTATGTATTTGTGGTAAGTGTAGGATTGAGTATTTTATTTAACCGTAATGCGTCTTCCGGGGGATTGGATATTGTGGCAAAAATTATGAATAAATATCTGCATATCGAGATTGGACAGGCGATGTCACTGGCTGGGATGTGTATAGCGTTATCATCGGCATTTGTTTACGATAAGAAGACGGTTGTTTTAAGTGTACTTGGTACATACATTAATGGTTTGATTTTGGATTATTTTATTTTTGGTCAGACTGAGAAAAAGCGTGTGTGTATTATTACGAAACATGAGGAAGAAGTGCGTCAGTTTATTTTGCATGAACTGCATAGCGGAGCGACGATTTATGAAGCATTTGGTGCATACAATATGGAGATGCGCCATGAGATTATCACGATTGTGGATAAGAATGAGTACCAGAGCCTGATGAAATATATGGCTGAAGTAGACCCGGATGCATTCATGACGGTGTATACGGTGAAGGAGATACAGTATAAACCGAAGGTTTAGGTGAGAAACTGACAGCAAAAAACTGTCAGTTTTTTGCTATAGAAAATTCTTTGTTACGTTACTGCATAAAATTGTGTTTGTGGTCTTGAGTTATTTCTGTAAATTTGATAAAATAAGATATTAATTTATATTTTGGTAACTATTCATAGCCAAGGCAATTTTCATAAAATGCAGACATTCAGCTTGCTGAAAGGAATGGTGTTCTGGATAGTTACTGCATTAAAAAGCAGGATAAGTGGAGGGGAATTATGAGCCTGGCAGATCAGATTTTTGTAAATATGTGTAAGGATATTTTGGAGAATGGCACCAGCACAGAAGGAGAGAAGGTACGTCCACATTGGGAAGATGGGACAAGTGCCTATACGATTAAGAAGTTTGGTGTCGTCAATCGTTATGATTTGTCAAAGGAGTTCCCTGCTATTACGTTGCGTAAGACCGCGATTAAGACCTGTACAGAAGAGATGCTTTGGATTTGGCAGAGGAAGTCTAATAATATTCATGATTTGAATAGTTCGGTGTGGGATGAATGGGCGGATGAGACCGGTTCTATTGGAAAGGCATATGGCTATCAGCTCGGCGTGAAGCACCAGTATAAGGAAGGTATGATGGATCAGGTGGACAGGGTGATTTATGATTTGAAGAATAATCCGTTCAGCCGCCGTATTATGACGAATATTTATGTACATCAGGATTTGCATGAAATGCATTTGTATCCGTGTGCATACAGTATGACCTTTAATGTGACAAGCAAACCGGGCGATGACAAGCTCACTTTAAATGCGATTTTGAATCAGCGTTCACAGGATGTGCTTGCAGCAAATAACTGGAATGTCTGTCAGTATGCGGTGTTGGTGCATATGTTAGCACAGGTTTGTGATATGAAGGTGGGCGAGTTGGTTCATGTGATTGCGGATGCGCATATTTATGACAGACATGTGCCGATTATTAAGGAATTGATTGAACGTGAGCAGTTTGCAGCACCGAAGTTCAGTCTGAATCCGGAGATTAAGGATTTTTATCAGTTTACGACAAAAGATATTATCATTGAGGATTATGTAACGGGACCTCAGATTAAAAATATTCCAATCGCAGTGTGAGCGATAAGCGACGAGAGTAGGCTGACAGACAGGACTGTTTCTGCTAGCAGAAAAACAGAACTGTCTGTTAGAATATTAGAGTGCAACGGACACCGAGAAAGTGAAACTTTCGAGGTGCTCGTCGCAAAAGAATAGAAAGGTGTAAAAGTATGAATTTAATTGCAGCAGTAGATCAGAATTGGGCAATCGGTAATAAAAATCAATTATTAGTGAAGATTCCGGCAGATCAGAAGTTTTTCCGTGAGACTACAACCGGAAAAGTTGTGGTAATGGGCAGAAAGACATTGGAGAGTTTTCCGAACGGACTGCCACTTAAGAATAGAACGAATATTGTGTTGACGAGAGATAAGAATTATCAGGTAAAGGATGCGATTGTATTACATTCGTTAGAAGAACTTCATGAGGAGTTGAAAAAGTATCCGAGTGAGGATATTTATGTGATTGGCGGTGAGACCATTTATCGTCAGTTATTGGATGAGTGTGATGTGGCGCATATTACGAAAGTAGAGTTTGCATATGATGCAGATGCGTATTTCCCGAATTTGGATGAACTTCCGGAATGGAAGATTACAGCGGATAGTGAGGAGCAGACTTACTTTGATTTAGAGTATTATTTTTATAAATATGAGCGTATAAAATAACTTGCGAATGAGACAAGGACGCTGATGAGAAATGAAGAATGGCTTAGTTGTTGCAGGTAGAGTTTGTTTAGATGAACCTAATGTAGCTAAGAGAAAGGCGTGAGATATATGAGTATAGCAGGAAGAGAATTATTTGTAAAAGCGTTAATGGAGGAAGGCGTAGATACTGTTTTTGGTTATCCTGGCGGTACGGTTACAGACCTTTTTGATGAATTATATAAACAGGGAACGATTGATGTGGTGCTTCCAAGGCATGAGCAGGGCTTGATTCATGCCGCAGAGGGTTATGCGAAGTCTACCGGAAAAGTAGGCGTGTGTTTGGTTACAAGCGGACCGGGTGCGACAAATATTATGACCGGTCTTGCGGATGCACATTATGACAATATTCCATTAGTATGTTTTACCGGTCAGGTTCCGCGTAATCTGATTGGTAACGATGCTTTTCAGGAAGTGGATATCGTTGGCATGACGAGAAGTATCACCAAGTATGGTGTGACGGTTCACGACCGTGCTGAACTTGGCAAGATTATTAAGATGGCGTTCCATATTGCAAGCACTGGAAAACCAGGTCCTGTATTAATTGATTTACCGAAAGATATTCAGACTGCTATGGGACCGGCAGAATATCCGAAGGAAGTGAATATTCGAAGCTATAAGCCGATTAAGACGGTGCATATCGGTCAGTTGAAAAAGGGCTATCGCTTATTAGAAGATGCAAAACGTCCATTGATTCTTGCAGGCGGCGGTGTTTTGGCAGCGAAAGCCAGCAAGGAATTTCAGGAATTTGCAGAAAAAATGAATATTCCGGTAGTTACCACAATTATGGGAAAAGGTGTGCTTCCTACAGACCATCCGTTGTATATTGGTAATACCGGTATGCATGGAAAATATGCTTCGAATAAAGCTGTTAGCGAATGCGATTTATTATTCTCGATTGGTACACGTTTCAATGACCGTATTACCGGTGATTTGAATGAGTTTGCACCAAAAGCGAAGATTGTACATATTGACGTAGATACTGCGTCTATTTCTCGAAATGTTGTTGTTGATGTTCCAATTGTATCAGATGCAAAGCTTGCACTGACACATTTAGTAGAGTGGGCAGATACAAAGGATACGGCTGAGTGGCAGGCACAGATTAAAGCATGGGATGAGGAAAATCCATTAGAGATGAGCCGCGACCATGGTATGACACCACAGATGATTATGGAAGGTGTGAATAAGGTCTTTGATGAGGCGATTTATGTAACTGACGTAGGTCAGAATCAGATGTGGGCTACACAGTATTTGAATATTACAGAAAAGCATCGCATGATTACTTCCGGTGGTCTTGGTACGATGGGATTTGGTTTCCCAGCAGCACTAGGAGCTAAGATTGCGAATCGTGATAAGACCGTTATCTGTGTTACCGGTGATGGTGGTTTCCAGATGAATATGCAGGAGATGGCGACTGCCATGGTGCAGGAAGCGCCGGTTATTGTACTTTTATTGAATAATCAGTATTTGGGAATGGTTCGTCAGATGCAGCAGTTATTCTATGGGGAACGCTACGAAGCAACCTGTCTGCGTCGTAGAAGAAGTTGTCCTGCAAATTGTAAAGGCCCAAGTGAGATTTGTCCGCCATATGAACCGGATTTTGTAAAATGGGCAGAAAGTTATGGTGCGTTAGGTATCCGTGTAGAAAAAACAGAGGATATTGAAGCAGCATTAGAGCAGGCGAAAGCAAATACGTCCACTCCAACGGTAATTGAATTTATTATTTCGTCAGAGGAACTGGTACTTCCAATGGTGAAGGGCGGTAATCCGATGAGCGAGATGATCTTGAAATAACAAGTTTGAGTGAAAAAGGAGACAGACGAACATGAAAGATAGATGGATTGCACTTTATGTGGAAAATCAGGTGGGTGTATTAGCAAAGGTTGCCGGACTTTTTTCAGGTAAGTGTTATAATTTACAGAGTTTGACGGTTGGTACTGCAGAGGATGAGACGGTGTCTCGTATGACAATCTGTGTAAAAAGTAATGATGTGACGTTTGAACAGATTAAAAAACAGTTAAATAGTATGATTGAAGTTATCAAAGTAATGGACCTTACCAATGTGCCGATTCATATGAAGGAGATTTTATTTGTTAAGGTGACAAAGATTGATGCTTCACAGAAATCAGAGGTATTTCAGATTGCAAAAACGTTTGATGAGCATGGTCATGTCAGAGTAGTAGACGTGGGACCGGACAGTGTGTTGTTAGAGTGTATGCTGACTGAGAGTAAGAATAATGATTTAATCAGACTGTTGAATATGAACTATAAATATGTTGAGGTAGTACGTGGTGGTGCGGTTGCGATTGAATCAATCAGTACAACGAACCGATAAAAGTGAAAAAGGCATTTGCTTACAGATTGAAAAGAGGATTCAAACTGTGAAGCAAGTGCCTTTTTATATGTATCATAGTGGATTAGATTCTGCGGAGTCTTTGTACCACCCGTCTTCGCGTACGAATCTCCGGTTGTGTTCGATATATCATATGGATGGTGAAGGCGGCAAGTAAGATACCTGTTATTACATCAAATACGGAGTGCTGTTTTAAAAACATAGTTGCCAAAACAATACTTATCGTTAGGATAGCTGAACTATAACGAACAAGACGATTCTGTTTAAAATCATCACAGTGCCAGATAACAGCGTTTACCGCCAGCGAATTATACACATGAATACTTGGAAATAAATTGGTGGAGGTATCGGTGGCATAAAGTGCTTGCACCATATCCACAAAAATATTGTCACGTGCAAAAGTAGTCGGGCGTAAGTAGTGACCATTCGGACAGAGGGTAGATACGATTAGAAAAATGGTCATACCTGAAAACAAAATTTTACATAGATTATAATATTCATTTTTGTTTTTTAATGCAAAATATCCGATTCCCAGTGCAATGTAGGCGAACCATAGAAGATACGGAACGATGAAATATTCACAGAAAGGGATATAATCATCCACTGCCATATGGACAATATGAAATTGTTTTGGCACGGTTTTCTCAAGATAAGCAAACCAAGGGAGATAAACCAGCCAGTAGACCTGCCACCAGAGGTGAGAATACTGCTCGCGAAGAACGTAAATTTTTTTTATGATGGAAGTGTTCATATTACAAACCTCACTTTTATAATTTATAACGCATATTGTAAAGTGTATGCATATATGGTAGATTTTAGAACCTATTATGTCATGTAGGGGATTATAGCACTGACAATTTTGGGAAACAATGGACTTTCGATTTTCTTAAGAAAGATTTCTAAAATATTAAGAAATAGAATCTATAAATAAAATGTAGAAAAAATAACCAAATATCGGATAGTCAGATATTGTACAATTTTCATAAAATAAAGCAAAAGACTAATAATTTACTGACATTTTAAGAAAAAAGATGTTAATATATAGAATATAAAGTATGATATCATCTGTAGAAGTTGCGTTTGGCTGTAGCGCAGTTAGAAAGGAGTCAGTAAACGATATGTTTGAAATTGGTGAATACATTGTGTATGGAAGTAAGGGGGTATGCCAGGTGGAGGATATTTCGCAGGTGGATATACCGGGAGCAAGTAAGGACAGATTATATTATGTACTTCGCCAACTCGAAAATGGTGCAGGCAAGATTTATGTTCCAACTGACAATGATAAAGTGGTTATGCGTAAAATTATAACAAGAGAAGCAGCAGAAGAATTAATCCAAAGGATGCCGGAAATTGAGCAGATGTGGGTAGATAACGATAAGCAGAGAGAGGCAATGTATAAGGAGGCTATACGAACCGGCGATTATAATGAGTGGGTTCGTATGATTAAAACCTTGTATTTTCGTAAGAAAGAACGAACCGCACAAGGTAAGAAAGTAACGGCTTTGGATGAAAAATATTTAAAAGCGGCGGAGAATGAACTCTATAGTGAACTTTCCCTGACGCTTGGGATTCCCAAAACAGAAGTATTGGATTATATCAAAGAACATATTGGGATGTAAAAATAGGCGGAATGAGGAGTCTGTATTTCATTCCGCCTGTCAATTTTATGCGGACAGGTTAAAGTTCCTCAAAGACAATTTCATGGTTTTTGAGGAATTTTTTGATTAAATTGTCCCATTCATGGTCGAGGCTTTTATTAATGGTAAAAGTACGGTAAGAAATACCGGTTGTTAAAAGCAGACTGTTATTTTGGAATTTCAGATTAATAAAAGCAGCAGTCACATCGGCACTTGTGAGAGAAGATGCACTCTGTTGCAGTGTTTTTTCTAAGTTCATTGGGGAAAGCAACAAGACAAACTTAAAGAAAGAAGGCGTACGTTTTCCTTTGATTAAGTCAAAACATTGTGTACGGACTTTCCCATAAGGAATAAAGCTAAGACCGTTTAGATGTTCCTGTTCCAGTTCTTCCTCAGAGTAAAAATCTTTATGAAGTGTGCCTTCTATGTGATAACTGATGCTTCCTTGTATGGCCGCTTCCTGTAATAAAAAATTGTCAAAAGTTTCGGTACAGAGCAATTTGTTCATAAATACTCTGACTTCCGGTAATTTTAATGCAATCATAATAATCCTCGGTAAAATTTGAAGTAATCCTTCGAAGTAAAGACCAAAAGTTGGAAATTGCCTTGGCTTAGAAAGATAAAAATATTGTAACATAGATTAGAATTCTTTTAAAGTTTTTCATTTTATGTTATGATGGATTTAAGTGAGCTGATTTTCAAAAATTTGTGATTTGAATCAGGAAGATTTGAAAATTGGGATGGATTTCAAATTGCTGAGGGAAGAAGTCTAATTAGACGGCACAGAAAGGATAGAGAAAATGACAGAAACACAGATTTTATTTGATTTATTAGAAAAAGGTGTATCACCGGCACATGCGGTTAGTGCATGTCAGGAACGTTTAGAGAAAGCTGGATTTGAGCAATTAGATTATGGTAAAGTATGGAATCTTCAAATGGGGAAAAAGTATTTTGTGAATCATTATGATACGACTTTATTTGCATTCACATTGCCAAATGTTTGGGGAGAGAAAGAACCTGCAGTCCGCATTGCAGCAGCACATACAGATTTTCCATGTCTGCGTATCAAACCGGCTTGTGATATGAAAAATAATGGTTATGCTCAGATTAATATTGAAGTATATGGCGGAGCAATTTTAAATACATGGTTAGATCGTCCGCTTGGTGTAGCAGGACGCGTGGCAGTCCGCAGTGAAGACGTGTTCCATCCGGAAGTACGCAAATTCATTTCGAAGAAAAATATTACAATTCCGAATCTTGCGATTCATATGAACCGTGAGGTAAATAAAGGCGTGGAATTAAATAAGCAGACGGAATTGCTTCCAATTGCAGGGTTGTTAGGAAGTGAGCAGGACGGAGCATATTTCATGGATTTCGTGGCAGCAGAACTTGGAGTTGCAAAAGAAGACATTTTAGATTATGAACTTACTGTATTTTGTGATGAAAAACCACAGTTAGTAGGATTAAAGGATGAGTTGATTTCGGCACCACGTTTAGATAACCTGAATTCGTGTGCAGCATTGGTGTCTGCGGTGATTAACAGTGAGCGTGCAGATGGTATGAATATGATAGCTCTTTTTGATCACGAAGAAATTGGCAGCCGCTCCAAACAGGGTGCAGCATCGATTTTGCTTCATGATATGATTGGCCGTATTTTACGTGAGACCGGCAAAGAGAATGTAGATGCTGCTATTTATAATAGTATGATTTTATCGGTGGATGTAGCGCATGGCTTGCATCCAAACTATGCCGGAAAAATGGACCCGACGAATAAGCCTGTATTGGGTAAGGGACTTTGCATCAAAGAGGCATGTTCTCAGTCCTATGCGACAGACTGTGAAGTGGTAAGTATTATTGAACAGATTTGTAAGGCGAAGGATATTTCTTATCAGAAATTCGTGAATCGTTCCGATGTTATGGGCGGCGGTACATTAGGTTCAATTGCGTCAGCATTGTTACCGGTGAAGACGGTGGATATCGGAATTCCATTACTTGCAATGCATTCAGCAAGAGAATTAATGGCAGAATGTGACCAGCAGAATATGGTGGATTTAGTGACAGCATATTTTACTATGTAAGATAAGTCTTACATGGCAAAATATGCAGAGATGCACACTCGTGTGAAGAGAAAAATGTCGTAAACGACCACACTCGGTGCATAGAATTTGCAAGCAAATTCTAATTTAAAACAAGGTATGAACGTTATGAAGACAGTATATAGTTATGAAGAAGTAATTGACATCATTCAAAACAGCAGAAGATTTGGTAATCTCACGGGAAGTGAGATTACCAAAGTTATGTTAGAAAAATTGAATCATCCGGAAAAAAATATATCATATATCCATGTGGCAGGGACGAACGGAAAGGGTTCGGTCTCTGCTTTCTTATGTAATATTTTAAAAGAAGCAGGTTTAAAAACAGGGATGTTTACCTCTCCGCATTTGGTGTATTTCGAAGAACGCATCCAGATTAATGGAACGATGATTCCAAAGGAAGATGTACATCGTTTAGGGAATTTACTGCTGTCAGAAGATTTTGGAGTGCAGCCGACGATGTTTGATTATTGTCTGGTGATGGCACTTTTGTATTTCAAGGAGCAGCAGTGTGATGTGATTGTTTTAGAAACCGGACTTGGCGGAAAATATGATTCTACGAATGCGGTAGGAACACCGGCAGTATCAGTCATTACCAAAATTGGTTTTGACCATATGGCGATTCTTGGAAATACGTTAGTGGAAATTGCAGGAGAAAAAGCAGGAATTATCAAAAAAGGAACGAAGCTGGTATGTGAGAGTCAGGAACCGGAGGTAGAGGAAGTGTTCCAAAAAGCAGCAGAGCAAGTGGGAGTCAGCAGTATCGAGATTCTTGCGCCGGAGAGGATAGAGATAAAAGATCATCAGACTTTTTCTGCATATGGATACGAAGATTTGACGATGCAGATGTTAGGTTTGCATCAGTTTGAAAATGCTACAGCCGCAATTCTTGCGGCAGAATTCTATTTGACAGATTATCTGCATATAAAATTAGAATCGGAGTTGGAAATAAAACAGGAACTGACAGAGAAAATAAGTGCACAGATACAACAGGCAGTCAGAGCAGGTGTTGCTAATACAAAGTGGCAGGGGCGTATGGAAGTATTGAGTACAGAGCCATTTTTTATGGTGGACGGAGCACACAATGCACATGGTGTAACGGCTCTTCGCAAAAGTTTAGAGAGCCTGTTCCCAGGAGAAAAGTTTCATTTCCTTATGGGAGTGATGGCTGACAAGGATTATATTGATATGATAGCGGAACTTTTGCCATTGGCAATTGATTTTACTACGGTTACAGTGGGATATAGCCGTTCATTAGAAGCAGTGGAGTTGGCAGAGTGTATCAGCAAAATGGGTGTAAAAGCAAGTAGCAGATCGTCATTAGCAGAGGCGATGTCAGAGGTGACTGCGGAGCGGAGGGCGAAGACAATTGCCTTTGGTTCTTTGTATTTTGTAGGAGAAATAGAAGAAATTTTTCAATAATTTGTATAAAAGATAGATATTTTCGAAAGACGTAGAAAATAGGAAAAATCTATGATAAAATGCGTGTAGGATGCATGTATGGCGATATGTGCGAACCGTAATAAAAGGTATAAAATAGTTGTGAGGGTTATACAAAAGAAAGGATATATTATGGAGCAGGAAAAGAATGCATTTAGATACGCAGACAGAGAAGCGCAGATTAGACGAACCAATCGTTTCATGGTATTAGGTTATATTATTTATTATCTTGTGGCATTAATAGTTGTATGGATTTCAGGATTTAGAGGGTTTCATTCTATTTTGTATTGTTGGATATTGACGGTTACAATGGCAATATCATCAATTATCCCAATGATATTATATGTACGGAATAAGAAGAGTCCTAAAATTAAATATTATGCTTTTGCGGGATTGATGCTTAGTGCGTTTTTCTTGGCGTGGGCATTTAATGGCTATTACATTCGATTTATGGCAGGACTGCCGTTGGTGGGTTGTATTCTTTTCTTCGATAAAAAGTTTGCTGCTATTACAAGTGTGTCATTTACGGCATTAAACTTGATTGTTAATTTGGCGAGAGAGTTAGGAGCACAGCCATATCCGGAAGGAAACTTTATGGATCAGTTGACTGCAACATTAGCAATTGCAGTTATGATGGCTTTAGTATATTTAGCAACCAGAATTGGTGCACAGTTTAACAGAGATACCATCGGTAGTTTGAAGGCTGAGCAGGCACAGCAGAAAGAGATGTTAGACAATGTCATTGCGGTTGGCAGAGGAAGTACGCCGTGGTACAGAAAATGCGATGGATTTAATGACCACTTTGAATGATTCTACTGAAGTGGTTAATGGTGCGATGACAGAGATTTCAGACAGTGCACAGGGTACCGCCGAGAGTATCCAGACCCAGACTACGATGACTCAGAATATTCAGGATTCGATTGAAGTGACCTTAAAACGTTCTGAAAATATGGTGGTCGTAGCAAAGCAGTCCGGTGAGCTGAATGAGCAGAGTTTGCAGATTATGGGAGACTTAAAGAAGCAGTCCGAAGTGATTTCAGATACGAACTTAGAAGTGGCTGATTCAATGAGAGAGTTACAGGAACGTACCGAAGCAGTAAAAACGATTGCGAATACGATTTTTTCTATTTCAAGTCAGACAAATCTGTTGGCATTGAATGCGTCTATCGAAAGTGCAAGAGCCGGTGAGGCAGGACGTGGTTTTGCAGTTGTAGCAGATGAGATTCGTCAGTTGGCAGAGAAAACCAGGTTGGAGACAGAAAATATTGCGCGTATTTTAGCAGAGTTATCTGAGAATGCACAGCATGCAGCAGAGGCAGTGAATAAATCTGTGAATGCGACAGAGGCACAGGATGAGATGATTGGTCAGGCATTGCAGGCGTTTGAAGCGATGAATGGCAATGTTGGAGAATTGATTTCAGATATTGGTGAGATTGACAATATGCTTACTAACTTGTCGGAAGCAAATAATCAGATTGTAGAGAATATTATGCATCTTTCAGCTACAACAGAAGAAGTTACGGCATCTTCCGTTCAGGCGGCAGATTTAAGTATGCAGAACTTAGAGAATGCAGAAGAAGCAAAACGTCAGCTTGGCAGTGTTTTGGATGTGTCACATCAGTTAGATAAATATATAAGTTAAGAAGTAGAGGTAGTAATTTATGATTATGCAGTTAATTAATGGTTTCTGTATGGCTTTAGCAGACAGTGTACCAGGGGTATCCGGTGGAACAATTGCGTTTTTGATGGGGTTTTATGATCAGTTTATTACATCCATTGATGATTTATTAACCGGTAACATGGAGAAAAAGAAAACCGCATTTACCTTTTTAGTAAAGATTGGTATCGGCTGGGTAATTGGTTTTTTATCAGCAGTACTTGTACTTACAAGTGTTTTTGAAAGTCATATTTATGCGATTAGTTCGTTATTTATCGGTTTTATTATTTTTGCAATTCCGGTCGTAATCGGCGAGGAGAAGAAATGTTTATCTGAGAATAAAAAGTGGATGATTTTTACTGTACTTGGTGCAGCGTTAGTGGCAGCGATTACTTACTTTAATCCGGTTTCCGGAGGCGAGGGCATGAGCTTTGCTAATTTTTCGGTAGGATTTGGGTTATACTTATTCTTAGCAGGTGCAGTTGCGATTTCAGCAATGGTATTACCGGGTATTTCAGGTTCTACCCTGTTATTGATTATGGGTATCTACCTTCCAATCATCAATGGTATTAAAGATATTTTACATTTTGATTTCAGCAGCTTCCTTCCATTGTTCTGCTTTGGATGCGGTGTTATTGTAGGTGTATTCAGCGTGGTAAAATTAATCCGTAAAGCGTTAGAGAAATTCCGTGCACAGACAATTTTTATGATTATCGGTATGATGCTTGGTTCAATATACGCAGTTATGATGGGACCAACTACCTTAGATGTACCACAGCCTGCTATGGGATTTGGTGAGTTTAATATCATTTTCTTTGTAATCGGCGGCGTAGTTATTTTAGGAATGCAGAAGTTAAAAACTATTAAAGAAAAATAGGATATTGTATGAAAAAGTTACTTGTTTTATTAAAAGACTATAAAAAAGAAACTGTTTTGGGGCCTCTATTCAAATTGTTAGAGGCTTCTTTTGAATTATTCGTACCATTAGTAATCGCAGCGATTATTGATACCGGTGTGTCGAATGGGGATACGAATTACATATTAAAAATGTGTCTGGTATTAGTGGTGTTGGCACTTATCGGCTTTGTATGTGCGATTACGGCACAGTATTTTGCGGCAAAGGCAGCAGTTGGCATGGCAGCAAAATTGCGTCATGTTTTATTTGAACATATCGAAAAATTATCCTATACAGAACTGGATACGGTAGGAACATCTACATTGATTACCCGTATGACGAGTGATGTGAATCAGGTACAGAATGGCGTAAACTTAGTGTTACGCTTGTTTTTGCGTTCTCCATTTATCGTATTTGGTGCCATGATTATGGCATTTACGGTGAACGTGAAGGCGGCACTTGTTTTTGTAGTGACGATTCCAATGTTGTCGATTGTGGTATTTGGCGTGATGTATGCGAGCATTCCACTTTATAAAAAGGTGCAGGCAGCGTTGGACCGTGTACTGGGAATTACGAGAGAAAATTTAACAGGTGTTCGTGTCATTCGTGCGTTCAACAAAGAGGAAAGCGAGATAAAATCGTTTAACGAGAGTAATGATCGTTTGACGGATATGCAGATTTTTGTAGGAAAAATTGCAGCACTTACCAGTCCGCTTACATTTATAATCGTAAATGTGGCAACGATTGCATTGGTGTGGACCGGTGCCATTCAGGTAAATGATGGAATTATCAGTCAGGGTGAAGTGGTAGCGTTAGTAAACTATATGTCGCAGATTTTAGTGGAACTTGTGAAACTTGCGAATTTGATTGTGAGTGTGACAAAGTCTATTGCCAGTGGAAACCGCATTCAGGCAGTGCTTGAGATAGAAAGCAGCATGAAGGTTGTGACAGAAGCTGGGGGGATGGAAACAGCAGAGCAAGTCGTGGTATTCGACCATGTGCACTTAACCTATGCGAAATCAAAAGAGGAAGCTTTGACAGACATACATTTTGCAGCGAAAAAAGGTGAGATGATTGGTATTATCGGAGGTACTGGTTCCGGTAAATCTTCTGTGATAAATCTGATTTCACGTTTTTATGATGCTACAAAAGGAAGTGTGTCTATTTGCGGCAAAAACGTGAAAGAGTATCCGCTCGAAACTTTACGCGAAAAAATCGGAATCGTTCCGCAGAAAGCTGTTTTGTTTAAAGGAACTATCCGTGAAAACATTTGTTTGGGTAAGGAAAATGCGACGGATGAAGAAATCTGGCAGGCATTAGAGACAGCTCAGGCGACAGAATTTGTAATAGACAAGGGCTTAGATTTTATGGTAGAGCAGGGAGGGCGTAATCTCTCTGGTGGTCAGCGTCAGCGTCTTACTATCGCAAGAGCGGTTGTAAAGCAGCCCGATATTTTGATTTTGGATGACAGTGCATCGGCATTAGACTTCGCGACAGATGCGAAGCTTCGTAAAGCAATCTCAGAAATGTCAGAGGATATGACTGTTTTTGTAGTTTCTCAGAGAGCAGCGTCCATCATGCATGCTGACCAGATTATTGTGTTAGATGATGGAGAAGTATCCGCGATTGGAAAACATAGCGAGCTGCTTGGTAATTGTGAGATTTATCGTGAGATTTATGAGTCACAGTTTAATTCCTCTAGTTCACTCGTCAACTAGAATGGTGTGAGTGAACGGATACTGTGAGCGAAGATAAAGGAAAATAGAAATATGAAAAAAGAAAAACAGACACAGACAATCGTTAAAATTTTAAAATACATCAAACGTTACTGGGGATTTTTGGGACTTTCGATTCTGTTATCAGCAGTAACGGTAGTGTGTTCGTTATATTTGCCTCTTTTGACAGGTGATGCATTGGACTTGATTATCGAAAAAGGTCTGGTGGATTTCGCAGGTATTTTTGAAATCCTAAAAAAGATGGGAATCATAGTACTGCTTACGGCACTTGCTCAGTGGATTATGAACGTTTGTAATAATAAGATAACCTATCATGTGATTCAGGATGTCCGAAAAGAGGCGTTTGCAAAATTAGAGCGTCTTCCATTGAAATACTTAGATGCACATGCACATGGAGAGGTAGTGAGTCGTTTAATCACAGATGTGGACCAGTTTGCAGATGGTTTACTGATGGGATTTACACAATTTTTCTCTGGTATTCTTACTATTTTTGGAACATTGTTTTTTATGTTTGCAATCAGTGGACGTATTACAATTGCAGTAATGATTTTAACTCCGCTTTCTCTTGTGGTAGCAAGTTTTATCGCAAAAAATACGTTTTCAATGTTTAAATTGCAGTCCGAGACCAGAGGAGAACAGACTTCCTTTATCGAAGAGATGGTAGGCAACCAGAAGGTTGTGCAGGCATTTTCCAGAGAGGATGAGGCATTAGAGAAATTCGATGAAATTAACGATCGTTTAGAGAAATGTTCTTTGAAAGCGATTTTCTTTTCAAGTATTACAAATCCGTCGACTCGTTTTGTAAATAGTTTAGTATACGCGACAGTAGCAGTCATCGGTGCTTTTTTAGCGATTTCCGGTGGCATTAGTATTGGTAATCTGTCAGCACTTTTGTCATATGCCAATCAGTATACGAAGCCGTTTAATGAGATTTCCGGTGTTGTGACTGAGTTGCAGAATGCACTTGCCTGTGCAAGGCGCGTGTTTGAACTGATGGAAGAGGAACCAGAGATACCGGATGCGGCAGATGCGGTCGTGTTAGAGCAGACAGATGGACAGGTAGATTTGGAAAACGTAGCATTTTCTTATGCGCCAAAGCAGCGTTTAATCGAAGGGTTGAATTTAAAAGTAAAACCGGGACAGCGTATTGCAATCGTAGGACCGACCGGTTGTGGTAAGACGACATTGATTAATCTTTTGATGCGTTTTTATGATGTAAAAGAGGGTTCTATTCAGGTAAATGATATTGATATTCGCAATATGACCAGAAAGAGTCTCCGTGATAATTATGGAATGGTTTTACAGGAGACGTGGATTAGAAGCGGTACAATTCGTGATAATATCGTGATGGGAAAACCGGATGCGACAGACGAAGAAGTAATCGCAGCAGCAAAGGCTTCCCATGCGCATAGTTTTATCAAGCGTTTACCGGCTGGTTATGACACTATCGTGGCGGAAGATGGCGGTAATTTGTCACAGGGGCAGAAACAGTTACTTTGTATTACCCGCGTTATGCTCTGCCTGCCGCCGATGCTAATCTTAGACGAGGCAACTTCTTCTATCGATACGCGAACGGAGATTAAGATTCAGGAGGCATTCGCGCGAATGATGAAAGGCCGTACCAGCTTTATTGTGGCTCATCGTTTGTCAACGATTCGTGAGGCGGATGTGATTTTGGTGATGAAGGATGGCAATATTATCGAGCAGGGAAGTCATGAGGAGCTTTTGATGCAGAATGGATTTTATGCGGAGTTGTATAATAGCCAGTTTGCATTAGTGTAAGTTTATGAATTTGTGCATGTGAAGATAGTGAAAAGTAAACCATTAGTTTACTTTTCAAACATACTTTTATGCCTTATAATCAACCTTGTTCCAGTTCATTGACAACAGAATATGGAGGGTATGCTATGAATCAGACGGAAAGACAAAGAGCATTCGACTACAGTATGTATGTAATGTTATCCAGCTACTTTGATAAGACAGTATGTACCACCAAGCTGCAGGAAAAGAAACTCTGTCTTGCTTATCAGGAGTTGAAAGATGAGATAAAGCAGGACTATGATGAAAGCAGTATCAAAATTATTGAAAAGGAGCTTCTGCCGAAGTTGCCGAGACAGTTTACGCAGCAACAGATGGACTTAGCATTGCTTGGAAGTACAGACAAGGCATGCACGGAGATACGCTTGCAGAACGATGATTATGTGCTGCGGATAAAGTCCAGATACAGTAAACGGGCGCCGAAGATGGTGTATGAGGTTTGGCGGAAAAAAGTTGCTTGAGTACTTATTGACATTACAAAAAAGTGGTTGTACAATCATGCTAGCGAATATAATCAGCCTTGCGTTCTTTTGACTGGCAGAGGTGCCGGAAGCGGGATTTTCCGGAGAATGTTGTAACTATTAACGTGGATTACATATGGAGGCTAATGAAATGAATTACCCTACAATTGATTTTAAGGCAACTGGTGAACGTATCAGAGAACTTCGCAAGGCGAAGGGGCTGACGATACAGGATATCAGTGATTACATGGGATTTACCTGCGGTCAGGCAGTATATAAGTGGCAGCGGGGGGAGACCTTACCGACCGTCGATAATCTCTATGCATTAAGTGTGTTGTTTGAGACATCGATGGAGGATATTATTATACCGAGAGAGAGACAAGAAGAGGCAGAATATGCCTCTTCTTTTTTCTTTCTGTTGTGTGTCAAAAGTCCTAGACAAATGATAGTGTTTTTTTTATAATAAAATGTAGAGAAAATATTCAAAGGCAGGACACCTATGAAGAAGAAATCAGTTGACGTAAATGTTTCAGAAGAAAAAGTTGAGCAGAAGAAAAAGGAGTCAGAACGTAGTATACGTTGGGAACGTTTGGACAATACGGCGCATCTTTTTCCGGTAATTGCGGGAGAGAGCATGACGAATGTCTATCGTATCAGTGTGACATTAAATGAATTAATTCAGCCGGATTTGTTGCAAGTGGCGTTGAATATGATTCTGCCGAAATTTGATGGTTTTAATTTGAGGCTTCAGATGGGTGTGTTCTGGTATTACTTTGAGGAGAATGACAAACCGGCACCAACAGTAAAACCAGAGACGAAGTTTCCTTGTCGATTTATTACGGCAGGGCGTAATAGAAGATATTTATTTCGTGTGACTTATTATAAATATCGTATTAATTTAGAAGTGTTCCATGCACTGACCGATGGTATGGGTGGCATTAATTTTTTAAATGAGCTGACATATCAGTATTTGCGTCTGGCACATCCTGATTTGAAAGAACAGGTGGGTGGAGATGCATTCTCGAGCAGTACCTCTTTAAGTCGCGAAGACAGTTTTCTGAAGAATTATCGTAAGAGTTCTGCAAAGAAGTATAAGACGCAGAAAGCATATCAGGTAAAAGGCGAGAAGCTTAGACCGGGTGAATTCGGTGTAATGCATGGTTATATGAAGATTCCGGAATTAAAGGCAGTGTGCAAGTCCTACGGCGTCAGCATTAATGAGTATTTCATTGGCTGTTATGTATGGAGTGTTTACAAAGAGTGTTTGCATGGTATGCCGTCGAAAAACCCGATTCGTGTGGCAGTTCCGGTGAATTTAAGACCATATTTTAATTCGAATACAACGAAAAACTTTTTTGTAATGGTTTCTGCGGAGTTCCTTCCAACGAAGGAAGAGTATGAATTTGGAGAGGTATTACAGATTATCCGCACAAGTCTTAGAAGTCAGATTAATAAGGAACATTTAGAGGAGTTATTTTCCTATAATGTTTCCAATGAAAAGATTTTACTTGCGCGAGCAGTGCCGCTTGTTTTAAAAAATATTGCTATGAGTATCGTATACAGTAAATCGGCATATGCCAATACCACTACGTTTACGAATATCGGTAATATCACTGTGGAAGAAGCGTATAGACCATATATCGATATGTTCCATGCATTTTTACCAATGTCTAAAGGGCAGAATCTAAAGGGAACGATATGTTCTTTTGGCGATACGATGGCGATGAATTTTAGTTATGTATTAAAAGATACGTCAATCCAGCGTTGCTTTTTCCGTAAGATTGCGGAGGATGGCATTGCAGTAGAGATTGAGACGAATGGAGCGACTTATGAGTAGATGTAGACAGTGTAAGTTGGAAATATTAGATGAAACAGACCGCTGCCCATTGTGTAGTTCTGTATTGGAGCATACGATAGCAGTAGAGAATATGTATCCAAATGCGAGAGTAAAGACGCGAAAATGGGTATTTATGTCAAAAGTGTATCTATTCTGTGCGATTGTGTTGGAAGTAATCTTATTTGGTATTAATTATGTGGATAAGTATAATATAGGATGGAGTCTGATTGCAGGATTGATTTTGTTATATGGTTATCTGGTAATACAGCTTACCATTTTAGGACAGGCAGGGCATAAAATAAAAATTGTGCTATTAGCCACAATAACAATTGTAACGATGATACTGTTAGACTTTTTGATTGGCTATGAAGGGTGGTCGGTAAATTATGCATTCCCATCCTGTGTTATTATTCTCGATATAGGTATCGTGGTATTGATGTTGGTAAATCGAAGAAATTGGCAGAGTTATATTATGTGGCAGATTTTAATGCTTTTGGTAAGTGTCGGTATGATATTGTTATTCATTTTTGGAATTATAACAAAACCACATGTGATGGGTGTTGCAGTATTATGTTCCGTATTCTTATTCCTTGGCACACTTATTTTTGGAGACAGAAGAGCACGAGTAGAAGTACAGAGAAGATTTCATATCAAATAAAAATTGCTCCGCAGGGATCAGGACCTTGCGGAGCTTTTCTGTTATTAATTATTATGTGTTAAGTGTCTGATGTCTGCGTAAACCGGAAGACCGTTTTGGTAGCTTATGTCGGCTTCTCCCTGAATCAGTGGACGCAGGTACTGCATCATCTCTTCGGTTACATCATTACCGGCATCGTTAATCCATTCTTTTGGGACAGATTTGATTTCGTTCGCGATGTTTTTAATCTCTGCATATTGATATTCAACGGTGTACGGTTCGTTAGAAACACGGTTTAATACGGTCATGCAGGCGGTAATACCTTCTTCGGAATACATCACAGCCTTGCGTCCTAGCATCACAGATTCAGTCAAATCGGTCTGGGAAGCTAAGTGGGCAGCACAACGCTGCAATACATTTATTTCTACCGAGCGAACCTTTACGCCTAATTTTTCTTTAATCAGAAGTTCTAAGGTTTTGCCTGCGCCACTTAACTGACTGTGTCCGAAATTGTCTACACTGGTACTTGAGGCACTGATATATTCACCATTTGTATCACGTATACCTTCAGAAACAGCGATAACAACATTATTACGTTCAAATAATAAACGCTTTACATCTAATAAGAATTCTTCTGTGTGGAATGGAACTTCCGGAAGATAAATCAGATGAGGTGCGGCGTTGTATTCTGTTCTGGCAAGTACAGAAGCCGCGGTAAGCCATCCGGCATCACGTCCCATAATCTCTACGATAGTAACACTTTTTACTGCGTAGATGAAAGTATCGTGGGCAATTTCTAAAAGCGAAGAAGCAATGTATTTGGCAGCGGAACCAAATCCCGGTGTGTGGTCTGTCATGCAAAGATCATTGTCAATTGTTTTTGGAATACCGATGATACGGATATCGCTGTCAATTGTCTTGGCATATTCAGAAAGCTTTAATACAGTATCCATGGAGTCATTGCCACCGATATAGAAAAGTGCGCCAATGTTTAATTCATCAAACTGTTTGAAAATAGTTACATATGGAGTCTCATCTTCAGTATATGCGGGAAGTTTGTGACGGCAGGAACCTAAGAACATGGCAGGTGTCATCTCTAAGCGGTCTAAGAAGCCGTGGTCATTTTTCGCCATCTCTGTCAGTTCCAGATAGTTTGCATTCATGATTCCCAAAATTCCATTGAGAGAACCATAAACTTTATCATATGTCTCGGATTCCAATGCCTGACGGATTACGCCGGAAAGACTGGCGTTGATTGCTACAGTTGGCCCGCCGGATTGGGCAACGATAATATTCTTTTTGTTCATAATATCTCCTTAATTTTTCCTTAATCTTTCAAAAAAGTATATTATTTTTTAATTTTTTTGGTATTATAAGGTAGTTACAATATAATATCCGATAATGGAGCATTACGCAATAAAAAAGAATTGATATGATAAAAGTTTGTACATTATGTCCACGAAACTGCGCTGTGGACAGGAAAAATGGTGAAAAAGGGATATGTGGTCAGACCTCAGAATTGAAAGTGGCAAGAGCGGCACTGCATTTTTGGGAAGAACCATGTATATCAGGAACGACAGGTTCCGGTACAGTGTTTTTTTCGGGATGCAGCCTGCACTGTGTTTTCTGTCAGAATGAATCTATCGCAAATGGAACGGTAGGAAAGCACATTACAATAGAAAGGTTGGCAGAAATATTTTTCGAATTAGAAAAGCAGGGGGCGAATAATATTAATCTGGTCACACCGGGACATTTTATACCGCAGATTCGGGAGGCTTTATTATTAGCAAAAAAACAGGGTCTGATCTTGCCGATTGTTTATAACACCAGTAGTTACGAAAACGTAGAGGCGTTGAAAAGTCTGGATGGACTGATTGATATTTATCTGCCGGATTTTAAATATATGAGCAGCGAGTTGTCAGCGAAATATTCTCACGCAGCGGATTATGCCAAGGTAGCAAAAGCTGCGATTGCGGAGATGGTGCGCCAGACCGGAACACCGGTATTTGATGAAAACGGAGAAGACGGATTGATAAAACGTGGGACTATTGTAAGACATTTGACTTTGCCGGGATGCATGGAAGATTCGAAAGAGATTTTAAAATATCTTCATGATACTTATGGAGAGCAGATATACATTAGCATCATGAACCAGTTTACGCCGTTAGAGAATGTAGCAGCATATCCGGAATTGAACCGGAAGATAACAGAAGAAGAGTACGAGGAACTGATTGATTATGCGATTGATTTGGGCGTTGAGCAGGGCTTTATTCAGGAAGGAGAGACTGCCGAAGAAAGTTTTATCCCCGACTTCGATTGTCAAGGCGTGTAGATAGAGAGGTACGAGTGAACAGTAACCAATGGGTAGAATTTCCAAGAAAAAATGCGAAATTTTACTTTACATAATATGGGTGTATGAGATATCATACGATTGTAATTTTTTTAGAAAGGTAAGAAAGAAATATGGAGTTTGTTACAAAGGTGAAAGCTTTGTTGACCATGTTGTCAGAATCTGCGAAAGCACAGACTGCGATCGCGAGTGTCCTTGGCGTCCTTGCAATCGGAGGTGTAGGAATTGGTGGATTTTCTCTGTATGAACATTTTTACGGCCCGGAGACAATGGTGAGTGCCGAAGTGAATACGGAAGAAAGTGCACAGACGGAAACAGAAGAATTAGTTGCATCAGCAACGGAAGAAACAGAAGAAATTACAGAAACAGAGACGGAAACAGAACTTGGACCGACATTGGTAAAACTGGTTGGAAGTTCCATTGAAAAGGATTTGAAAGTTAAAATCCAGACAGAAGAGAAACAGAACATCAAGGGTGAAGAGTTCTATATCACAGTCACACCGGATAAAAGAAATGCGCAGGGAAGTACTTATAGCGACCATGATAATGACGGAATTATCTACATAACCGATATTGATGGCGGTGATTATCTGGTAGCGTTAGAGGAAATCGAAGGTTATTATACAGAAGAGGAATCGATAAAGGTTACCGTAAAAGAGGAAATCGAATACGTAAAGGTAGAAATCGAAGACGAAATCAAGTCTGAAGATGAAGTAGCACCGGAAGAAGATGCGGAGATTAAAGATAATGTAGAAGTCGAAGCGGAGATTAAGGATACGGTTGCGTGGTTAGAAAGTACGGTTACATCTACGTCAGTAGCTGCATCGACACTGGATAAAACTCCTTATTTGTCAGGCATCGCTTCGGTTGGAGAGAATTGCAGTCCGGTAACAATACCAAAGGCCGAGTCATTAACAGCAGTGTCGTTTTCACTCAAAAACCTGTTTTTGGTGAGAATGGGAACTGATACAGGCTTGCTCCCTGCTACCGAAGGGGATGCGGAACTTATCGATAATACGGAGAGTACCGAGACAGAGGGAACGGAAACTTCTAGCGAGATAGAAACACCTACGGAAACAGAAACGGAGTCAGAGACACCGGACAATTCTGAGAATGCGGGTGGTTCAGAAAGTACCGAAAATACAGAAAACACTGAAAATACGGAAAATCCGGGGAGCTCAGAAACACCGGATAATTCCGAAAATGAAGGTAATACAGAGACACCGGATAATTCTGAAAATGGTGGTGGTACAACCGGCAGTGTTACAGCAACGGTTGCAATGCCAAAAACAGCAAAGATATTCATGTCTACTAGAAATGCTGCGAATTTGATTGAGTTTGCAGTCACTATCGATGATAAGAATACTACTAAGATTGTAGATGAAGCAGGTATTGTCTGGAGCGTGAAAGATGATAAAACCGGCGATGGAACCAGCGGAAGCGGTCTTATCGTTTCAGGAAAAGGTAAAGCAGTAAAAGTATCTGCCACAAAAGCGAAAAAAGCTGGAACAGCAACTGTTGTTGCAACCATTCCATACACAGTTTCCGGTACTACGAAAACAGTAGCATTGGAATGTGTTGTAACTGTTATGGAAGATTCTTATGACCCAACTATTGTATTAGAAGATGCTACAGGAACTATTTTGTATTCCGATAAGTCATGTACAAAAGTCGCAACAGTGGCAGATTTGGTAGAAAAGAACCTTACTACTTTTTATAAGAATCCCAAGTATCAGGGATGGCAGACCTTAGATGGTAAACTTTACTACTATGGTGCCGACTATAAGCCGGTAACCGGTGAGCAGACCATCAGTGGAATCAAATATAAGTTTGGTCCGGATGGAGCACTTAGTCAGGGCTTATCCGTAACTGGTATTGATGTATCAAAATATCAGCCGAATATCGACTGGAAGACAGTAAAAGCATCCGGTATTGAGTTTGCGATTATCCGAGTAGGATTTAGAGGTTCTTCATCAGGTGCTTTAGTAGAAGATCCATACTTCAAACAGCATATTAAAGGTGCGACAGATGCGGGATTAAAAGTCGGCGTGTACTTTTTTACACAGGCGATTACTAAGGCAGAAGCGGTAGAAGAGGCGAGTATGGCACTTGCACTTACAAAAGGATATAACTTAGAATATCCAATCTTCATCGACACCGAGAGGGCGAGCGGTAATGCCAGAGCTAATAATTTGAGCAAGGCGAACCGAACAGAAATCGTAGAAGCATTCTGTAAAACAGTTCAGAATGCAGGCAGAAAAGCCGGTGTTTATGCAAGTAAGAGCTGGTATAACGATCAGTTGAATGTAAGCAAGTTAGACAAGTACTGCATCTGGGTAGCTCAGTACAATACGACCTGTACATATAACGGACGTTATAGTATCTGGCAGTATACTGAGACTGGTAAGGTGCCTGGTATCAGCAGTTATGTTGATTTGAATATCAGTTATATGAATTAATAATTAGAGTATATGAGAACCGATTTCCAAAAGTTAGGATAGAAACTAATAATTGGGAATCGGTTTTTTGTTGCGGTAATTTAGAAAAGGGTAGTATCCATGTAGTGATAATGATAAAAGTGGGATATAATGAGTATTACTTCAAAGTAGATTGAAATTTGTTTGAAGTGACTTTGAAGTTGACTTTGAAGTTACTTTGAAGTAAAATTAAATTACTTCAAACAAGAGGCTGGAGGTAAACGCATGTATTTAGAAGAAATTATAGAAAATGTGCAGTTGGAAAGTGATAAATTCGAGTGCAAAGCAAAATTAAATAGAGATGATGTTGTGGGCTGGCTTAAGACAATTGCTGGATTTGCGAACGCATCCGGTGGAAATTTTTATATCGGCGTAGAGGATAAAACTAATAAACTGATAGGTTTTGATAGAACCGAAGCAGATAATGAACGTAATTATTTCAACAATCAGGTAAATGAACATCTTGTACCTAGACCACAGATGGCAATCTCTTTTGTTCGTTATGAGATTAAGGAAAAAGAACGATTTGTTATTTGTGTTCAGGTTGCGGATTCTATTATAAAGCCTGTAATTCTTAAGTATAAAAATATTCCATCAATTTTTATGAGAAGAGATGGCTTTACGAATGGAGCAACGTATGAAGAGATTATTGATATGAGTGTGAAAAGTAAGAATACCCAATATGATATTCTTACATCAGATACTAAGTATGATGCTTCAGAATTTACAATACTTCGTGAGTTTTATGCATCGCATAATGATGGAAAAAATTTAACAGAAAAAGCATTGCAATCCATGGGATTTTATAATGAAGAGGGACTGCTTGCTAATGGTGCATTGCTGTTTGCGGATGATTATCAGGATAAGAAAACAGAGATTCAATGCTCTGTGTTTTCAGGTTTTAATAAGGGTAGTGAGAGAATTGTTACCGTCAACCGGTTTAATGGGAATATCATTAGGGCAATCAATTATATTATGGAATTTGTGACTCAGAGAATGAATCATTCGATGATTAAGCTTGGAGATACAAGAAAAAATATTGATGCATATCCGCAGAGAGCGTTATTTGAGGGTGTGATCAATGCTATTGCACATCGAGATTACTTTTTGGATGGCACACAGATTCAGGTAGATATGTTTAGGGATCGGCTAGAAATTTCGTCTCCGGGTAGTTTTTATAGGGGTGAGAAATTAGGTAAAACGTATGATTTATCTGGGATTATTTCAAAAAGAAGAAATGAGCTAATTGCATCTGTATTGGTAAGCTGTAATGTAATGGAGGCGGCAGGAACAGGATTTGATAAAATCGTAGAGGAATATAAAGGAGAGAATGAAGCACATCGTCCATATATATATTCTACATCAGACCATTTTACACTTGTATTACCAGACTTAACTTATATGGATGGTGTTGAAGATAGCAGTGCTCCAATTCTAACGTTTGTACCAGTAGCAGATGGAACCGATTATGATGATAAAGTTTTGTCATTTTGTTATTATAAAGCACATAAAGTTTCTGAGATTGCAGAATATTTAGGAATCAGTGATTCGACTTATTTAAGGAAACAAGTACTTGGTAATTTGGAGAAACAAGGATATTTGGAAACAAGTAAAATTTCAAGAGCAACCTATTTTAAGACAAATCAGGAGATGGTAACAGTTAGTTAGTAGTATATTTAGTGTTGAGTATAAAAAGAAATAAGTGATTTTTGATTTAGATTATCAGGAGGATAAAAATATGTTAGTTTTAGTATATAGAAAATGCAGTACCTGTATGAAAGCACTCAAATGGTTAGCGGAGCACAATGTTACATTCGAGGAACGGCCAATTGTAGAACAGAATCCAACCTATGAGGAATTAAAGGCATGGCATCAGATGAGTGGGATGCCGCTTAAGAAGTTCTTTAACACCAGTGGACTTTTGTATAAGGAGATGCAATTGAAAGATAAACTTCCACAGATGTCCGAGGATGAGCAGTTACAGTTACTTGCAACGAATGGAATGCTTGTGAAACGTCCATTGGTTGTGGGGGATGGTTTTGTGCTTACAGGATTTAGGGAAAGTGAGTGGGAAGAGAAATATGGCAAAAAATGAGAGATACCATACGCCAGAAGAAGTATTGAAAACTTTATTTGGTTATGATGAATTTCGTTCAGGGCAGAAATCAATAGTAGACAGTATTTTATCCGGAAGAGATACATTTGCAGTTATGCCTACCGGTGCAGGAAAGTCCATCTGTTATCAGATTCCGGCAATGTTATTGCCGGGAATAACACTGGTTATATCTCCGCTTATTTCGCTTATGCAGGATCAGGTAAAAGCGTTAAACGATGCGGGGATTTTGGCTGCGTTTATTAATAGTTCGTTGACAGTGAGTGATTTTTATGAGACTGTCAGAGAGGTGAGGAAAGGGGTATACAAAATCATCTACGTAGCACCGGAACGATTGCTTACCGATGAATTTCTGGATTTAGCAAAAACAATTGAAATATCTATGGTTACAGTGGATGAGGCTCATTGTATCTCTCAATGGGGACAGGATTTTCGTCCAAGTTATAAGAAAATCATTGAATTTGTAAAGGTATTGGAAAAGCGTCCGATTATTAGTGCGTTTACTGCTACTGCAACGGAGGTAGTAAGAGAAGATATTATATGTACTTTGGGATTAAACACGCCTTATATTTTGATTAATGGATTTGATAGAGAGAATCTGTTTTTTCAAGTGGATAAACCTAAGAATAAGGAACAATATATTTTGGATTATATTGCAGAACATGAGGGGGATAGTGGAATAATTTATTGTGCCACCAGAAAAAATGTTGAAAGTCTTTATGAATTGTTAGGAAGCAAGGGAGTTTCTGTTGCGAAGTATCATGCTGGTATGGGTGCAACAGAAAGAAAGACGATGCAGGATGATTTTGTATATGATTATAAAAGTATTGTTGTTGCTACGAATGCTTTTGGTATGGGAATTGATAAGTCAAATGTTAGGTTTGTAATTCATTACAATATGCCTCAGAGTATGGAAAATTATTATCAGGAGGCGGGAAGAGCCGGTCGAGATGGATTAGATTCAAAATGTATTTTATTATTTTCGCCACAAGACATTATTATCAACCGTTTTTTATTAGAGCATAAGGAAATGCCGGATTTGGAACCAGCGGATAGAGATGCGATAAAAGAACGTGATAATGAACGGTTGCGGATTATGGAAAAGTATTGTTATACGACAGAATGTTTGCGTAATTATATTTTGAAATATTTTGGAGAGAATCCAAAGAACGCATGTGAAGAATGTGGAAATTGTCTGCGTGAATTTGCAACATTGGACATGACGGAAGCGGCTAAGAAGATCATTAACTGTGTGTATGAAGCAAAAGGAAGATATGGTAAAACGATTATTATAGACGCTGTGACCGGTGCAAAAACAGCGAGATTGAAGGAAATAGGTGCTATCAATTATAAATCCTATGGTTCTCTTGTATCTCTAAATAAGAACCTGGTAAGAAGATTGATAGAACAAATGATACAGGAAGGATATCTTTCTGTGGGAGATTATCAGGTTATTAAGCTTGCTGATATTAGTGCACTTAAGAATCCGGAAACCATTGTTTTGCTTAAAATAACAGATGAAGATAAAGTTCCTGAGAAACCTGCCAAAACAAAAAAGAAAACACAGGGAATGGAATCACTTACATCTGCCGGTATGAAACTTTTACATATGCTCAAGGAACTTAGATTGGAAATTGCCAGAGAAGAAAACATGCCGCCGTATATTATTTTTAGTGATAAAACATTGATTGATATGTCAGTAAAAGTGCCTGTAAATCAGCAGGAGATGTTAAAGGTGTCAGGTGTCGGTGAAAATAAATATGCGAAATACGGTAAGCGGTTTATTAGAAAGATAGAAGAATGTATAGCTAGTTATCCTGAGTTAAGACAGGATAAAGTAGAGATAGAGTCAAGCAGGGAAGTTGAGGATAAGGTAGCAAGTTCATGGCTTGCCCAAAAGAGAGAAAAGAACGCAGGAGCATATATGCCATGGACCAAAGAAGAGGATGAGAAACTTATCAACGAATTTAATAGTGGACAATTTAGTACTCGTGAATTATCAGAGATTCATGGAAGAACGACAGGGGCTATTAGGGCGAGACTTAAAAAATTAGGATTGATAAATTGAAACTAAAGGAAAATGAATTTGGCGTTAAATTAAAAGTACCTGGAGGATTACATCATGCCATTTCAAATCATACGTAATGAGATAACAAAAGTAAAAGCAGATGCCATCGTAAATACAGCAAATCCGGAAGTGGCGATTGGTGAAGTAGCCATTACTTTAGCTTTTAATCTGAATGCAAAGTATATTATTCATTTCAGTGGTCCGCATTGGATAGATGGAATGCATCGGGAAGAAGAATTGTTGCGTCAATGCTATGACAAGTCTTTGGAATTGGCATATAAACATCGTTGTAAGTCGATTGCATTTCCATTAATGGCTACCGGTACATATGGTTTCCCACAGGAACTGGGGCTTAAGATTGCATTGGAATCCTTTAATGCATTTCTTTTGCTGCATGAGATGGAGATTATTCTGGTTGTATTCGGTGAGACTGCGTATAAAGTATCCGGTAAGATATTTGATGATGTACGTGAGTATGTGGATAATTCCTATGTAGAACGCAGATTAAAACTGGAGTATCGCCATGATGGAATTCCGGCAGAACGGGGTACGAAAGAAATAAATGAAGGCAGTACACCGTTATTCATAGATGAAAATAGAGGACGTATGCCAGCTTTTTCGATGGCTATTCCGAATTTTGTGCAAGAGAATTGGGAAGAGGAAGAACTTGATGAAAAAGATTTTGAAGAAGAGCAAGATAAAAAATTATTCCAGATAAAAACTGCTCTGCCATCTCATAAACTTGATTTCTATATGCAGCAGGATTTGGGTACGTTCGGAGAGTATCTGCAGCAAATGATTAATAAAAAGGGCATGAAGAATTCTGAAGTTTATACAGCAGCGAACTTGACCAAACAGTATTTTTCTAAATTGCTGAAAGGGAAAGTTACGCCTTCTAAGACAAAGGTTCTATCACTTGCAGTTGCACTTCAGCTGAATATGGATGAGACCGTTGATTTTCTTCGGATGAGCGGATATGCGTTTTCACCGTTTTCGCAGGTGGATAAGATTTTTGAGTATTTTATTCGTAATAAGATTTATGACATTTATAGAATTGATATTGTATTATTTGATTATGGATTGCCTACTTTGGTAAATGATTAAATAATGGAAAGGTCGCCTCTGAGGTGACCTTTTTCTTTTGGGAAAATGGTATTCTTGGTTCATAAATACAAACTATGAATTTGGATGGAGGATATCAGAATGAGAAAAGGATTAACAGAAATCGTTTTTATTTTAGACAGAAGTGGTTCTATGAGTGGCTTAGAGGCAGATACAATTGGTGGTTTCAATTCCATGATTGCAAAGCAGAAAAAAGAGGCGGGTGAAGCGTATGTTTCCACAGTTCTTTTTGATAACGAATGCGAAGTACTTCATGACAGAATAGCGATGGATAAAGTACCGGTGATGACGGAGGAAGAGTATTATGTAAGAGGCTGTACGGCATTATTAGACGCAGTAGGTGGAGCGATTCATCATATTGCAAATGTACATAAGTATGCGAGAGATGAGGACAGACCGGAAAAGACATTGTTTGTGATTACGACAGATGGAATGGAAAATGCCAGCAGGTATTATTCTTATGAGAAGGTACAGTCAATGATAAAAAAGGAACAGGAGAAGTATGGCTGGGAATTTATTTTCATCGGAGCAAATATTGATGCCGTACAGGAGGCAAAACGATTTGGAATTCGTCAAGAGCGGGCGGTAAATTATGTACACGATGAAAGAGGAACGGAAGCCTTGTATCAGTCTGTAAATAAAGCGGTGTGTGCATTGAGAATGGCACCGGCTTGTTGTGTAAGCGCGGCAATGGATGAGAGTGATTGGGCAGACGGAATTAAGGAAGATTATAATAGACGTAGTGGAAAGAAAAATGATTAAAAATTCAATTTATATGTCATATTAAATCATAACAATGCAAAAAAATACTAAAAACAAAAGTTTTTGCATTTGAGAGCATAAATTTGATTTTTTTAAAAGTTTTTGCTATAATTCCATTAAAAGGAGGGATGGTAAATGATAGATACACATGAACTCAAAAAACGTGATAGATATTTAAATAAGCTAATTGCTTTTCAGGATGCGGAACCAGTGAAAGTAGTGACAGGAATAAGAAGATGTGGGAAATCGAGTTTATTGAAATTGATGGTTGCTCATTTGAAGGAACAAGGCATTTCAGAAGAACAGATAATTGAGATGAACTTTGAATCATATGCATTTAAGGCAATGAAGGTAGATGAATTCTATAATTATATAAAGGAACGGGTAGTTCCACAGAAGAGAATGTATTTCTTTTTTGATGAAGTACAAAGGATTATGGATTGGGAAGATGCCATTAATTCTTTCCGTGTAGATTTTAACTGTGATATTTATATTACAGGGTCAAATGCATATTTACTTTCTTCGGAATATGCCACCTATTTGTCGGGAAGATGTGTTGAAATAAAGATGTTACCGCTATCATTTAGTGAATTCTTGTATTTTTATGGATTTGAAGTAAAAGAGACAAAAAATGCTTTGGGTAATATTCGAAAACAAGTATATGATACGGCCGGCGAGCTTTATGAGTTGAGAGAAGTTTTTGACGCATATATGAGATTTGGGGGAATGCCGGGGATTGCTGATATAGGACTTGATCAGGAAAAAGCATTGATGTTGTTGGAAGGCATTTATTCGACGGTAATTGTTCGCGATATTTTGGAAAGAGAAAATCACAGGGGAGAGAAAAGAATTACAGACCCGATATTATTAAAAAAGATAGTAATGTATTTAGCGGATAATATTGGAAGTAACATTTCAGTTTCTACCATTGGAAATGTGCTTGTGAATGAAGGGTTGTTAGAAGATGGAAAACGAAAAGGAACACCAAGTGCACATACCGTACAGGCATACGTGAATGCATTAGTGGAGTCATATTTTTTCTACGATATCAAGAGATTTGATATCAAAGGGAAAGAATTTTTGCGAACACTTGGTAAGTACTATATAGTGGATATAGGACTTCGCAACTATCTGCTCGGCTTTCGAAATCGTGACAGTGGGCATGCAATAGAAAATGTGGTATATTTTGAACTTCTTCGCCGTGGTTACGATGTTGCAATTGGAAAGGTTGATAATTTGGAAGTAGATTTCATTGCGACAAAAGCTGATGAGAAACTCTATGTTCAGGTTACGGAGGCTATGACAAGTGATGATGTGCGTACTAGAGAATTAACCCCGTTAATGAAAATCAATGATAATTATGAAAAGATAGTATTATCGATGAATCCGGGATTGGATTCTTCTTATGAAGGAATTAAGTCAATAAATCTTATGGAATGGCTGATGGAAGAATAAACCACAAAGTCCGTTTTATCGTACTCTACTTATGGATAATGGGTTCTAGAAACAAAGAGAACACGTCCACAAAGGAGAAAAGTTATGTTGAAAGGTTTAGAGTACGAGACAGTTTTAGTGAAGATGGTGATGTCATTTGCGGCAGCAGTTTTAGTAGTCCTTGGATTGATTTTATTGATGGGGATTCAGTTTGCTACCTGCAATCCTGCGGTTTTAGTATTTGGAGTATCTGCGGTTACGGTTTTATTTTTGATTTGCTCGATTATCTGAATTTTGCTACCAAATATTGTACTTTTTCTAATTAAAAATCTACATTTAGGTTGACGCTGTTATGCGAATCTCATATAATGATACTGCAATATTAGGACTGTTTTTAGACAGAGGGGATATACAGAAGATGAGATTTATGAAAAAAAATATAAAATTAGCAGTGTTAGCAGTTGCAATTTTAATAGCAACATTATCGCCTGCGACAGAAGTTTTCGCAGCAACCGGAAAAACGACCATAGCGGTATCTTCAGGAGAGATTAATGTGGGAGAGAGCCTTTCGGTGACCGTGAAGGCGAAGACGGATTCCGGTGATACTGCAAAAGCCAAGATGAAATTGACTTACGATGATGATATTTTAGAATTTGTAAGTTGTTCTGTAACTTACGACGGTGGAGCCGGGGGAAGTGTGACGGCGACGGTAAGTTCCATGACAGTGAAGTTTAAAGCCATTGATGAAGGAAGTGCAACTCTTTATGTAGCAGCGAGTAATGGTGTGAATGCAAGTTCCGGCAGCAGTCTTTCTTCTGTTGAGGCGTGCAGTACTAAGGTTACAGTAAATGCTGGCTCAGGCGGGAGCAGTTCCGGAAGATTGTCGGCAGATAATTCTCTGTCGGAGTTGATTTTGTCCGATGGAACATTGTCTCCGGCTTTTGCAGGGAATGTTGTGAATTATACAGCGTCTGTACCAAATAGTGTGACGGATGTAGAAGTAGAAGTGAAGACTTCTAATAACAATGCTACGATTGAGGCGATTACAGGTAATACGGATCTGCAGGTAGGAGCGAACACGATTAAAATTTTAGTGAAGGCGGAGAATGGAGCACTTGCTACGTATACAGTGGAACTCACCAGAGAGGAAGCTGTAGAAGAAGTTCCGGCTGAAACACAGACAGAAGAAGTACCATCAGAAGTGGTGGAAGAGGATGTGAACGAAGAACTCGAAGAAGCACTTTCACGGAATGAATATCTTTCGAATAGTTATAATAAGTTAGAGGAAAAATACCAGAGAGAAAAAGAGTTTTCACGTTCTGTTATTTACACATTGATTTTTATAATTGCGATTTTAATTGTGGTAATCATTAATCTGGTGATTTTCTATCGTAGAAAACTCGATGAAGATTTCGATGATAGCTTTGAAGAAAAACCAGTTGCCAAACCGGTAGAGATGAAAAAGGAAGTACCAAAACCGGAAGTAGCGAAAAAAGAGATTCCAAAGAAAGAGCAGGCTCCTGTAAAAGAAGCAAAAACAGAAGAGAAGAAAACGGTAAAACCAGTAGAAAATAAAAAAGAAGAAAAAACTTCTGCCAGAAAAGTAGAAGTTACAAAGAATTTCGAAGTCTTTGACTTCAATGATGAGGACTAGAAAAGGGGTAACATATGCGCGTGTCATATACAGCAAAGGCAAAGAAAGCAATCGATATAGCCGTAAGACTGTCAAAAACATTGCATCATAACTATATCGGAACCGAGCATTTGATGGCCGGTTTATTAAAAGAGGGAACTGGTGTTGCTGCAAAGGTTTTAAATGAAAACGGCGTAGAATTACAGAAAACACTGGATTTGATAAAGGAATTAATCGCACCGAGTGAAGCAGTTGCGATGTTAGAGCCGGAGGGATATTCTCCAAGGGCGCAAAAAGTATTGGCAGGGGCAGCAAAAGAAGCAGAACGTTTCCATTCGGAGGAGATTGGAACCGAACATATTTTGCTTACCATTTTAAAAGAGACAGATTGTGTTGCATCCAGATTATTAAACACCATGGGCGTAAATATTCAGAAGATTTTTGTAGATACATTAATCGCCATGGGTGAGGATGCGAACCTATATAAAGAAGAATTTCAGAATGGCAGACCGGGCAAAAAGAAAAGTAGTGAAGGTACACCGGTTTTGGATCAGTATTCCAGAGATTTGACACAGCTTGCAAAAGATGGAGCGTTAGACCCGGTTATCGGCAGAGAAAAGGAAATGCAGCGTATTATCCAGATTTTAAGTCGTAGAAATAAGAACAACCCATGTTTAATCGGTGAACCGGGTGTGGGTAAGACTGCGATTGTAGAGGCGATTGCTATGCATATCATATCCGGTATTGTGCCGGAGTCTATAGCTGGCAAACGTGTGTTGACACTGGATTTATCCGGTATTGTAGCAGGTTCTAAGTACCGTGGAGAATTTGAAGAGAGAATTAAAAAGGTGTTGGCGGAAGTCAGACGTGCAGGAAATATTCTTTTATTTGTAGATGAGCTTCATACCATCATTGGTGCAGGCGGAGCAGAGGGAGCGATTGATGCTTCTAATATTTTAAAACCGGCTCTTGCTCGTGGAGAAATCCAGATGATTGGTGCGACCACGATGGAGGAGTATCGTAAATATATCGAAAAAGATGCGGCATTAGAGCGTCGTTTTCAACCGGTTATCGTAGAGGAACCGACAGAAGAAGAGTGTATTGATATTTTGCTGGGATTGCGTAGCCAATATGAGAAGCACCATAAAGTGAGAATTTCAGACGAAGCAGTAAAAGCATCCGTACAGCTTGCAGCTCGTTATATTAATGACCGTTTCCTTCCGGATAAGGCGATTGATTTGATGGATGAAGCCTGTGCGAAAGTGCGTTTAGGCGGAGCGAAAAATCCGGCGGAGCTGGCGGCACTTTATCAGGAAGTGGCAGATAAGGAATTAGAGTTAGAAGCATTTTTAGAGCAGGGCGATATCGCAGCGGCGAAAGCTTGCAAAGCTGAAAAAGAAGAACTGGCAAAGATTGCAGAAAAGGCAACCGCAAAAGCGAAAAAAGAAGTACAGAAGAAAAATCTGGTAGTTGATGAAGAGGCTATCGCAGATATTGTGTCCGGCTGGACAAAGATTCCGGTAAAACGTTTAGCAGAAGATGAAGCAGGACGTTTAAAAAAATTAGAACAGATTTTACACAAACGTGTTGTGGGACAGGAAGATGCAGTTTCAGCAGTAGCCAAAGCAGTGCGCCGTGGTCGTGTAGGTTTAAAAGACCCACGCCGTCCGGTTGGTTCTTTCCTTTTCTTAGGACCTACTGGTGTCGGTAAGACGGAGATTTCAAAAGCACTAGCGGAAGCTATTTTTGGAAAAGAGCAGGCAATGATTCGCGTGGATATGTCCGAGTATATGGAAAAACACAGTGTATCTAAATTAATCGGTTCACCTCCGGGATATGTGGGTCATGAAGACGGCGGTCAGTTGAGTGAAAAAGTGCGTCGCAATCCATATTCAGTGATTCTGTTTGATGAAATTGAAAAAGCACACCCTGATGTGTTTAATATTTTATTACAGGTATTAGATGATGGACATATTACGGATTCACAGGGACGAAAAGTGGACTTCAAAAATACCATTATCATTATGACTTCCAATGCAGGCGCACAGTCGATTGTAGAACCGAAAAAATTAGGCTTTGCGCATGTGGATGATGAGAAGCAGAACTATGACCGCATGAAGAGTGGCGTTATGGAAGAAGTAAAACGAATCTTCAAACCGGAATTTTTGAATCGAATTGATGAAACTATCGTGTTCCGTTCATTGAATAAAGAAGATATGAAAGCGATTGTTACATTAATGTTAAAAGATTTAATAAATCGTTGCAAAACACAGATGGACATTACATTAAAAGTACAGCCAAGTGTGAAGGAATATATCGTAGAGAAAGCCTACGAGCCAAAGTATGGTGCGAGACCGCTTCGCCGTAAAATCCAGAGTGAGTTAGAGGACAGACTTGCAGAAGCAATTTTAGATGGTCAGGTGAAGAAGTCTGACACGGTAACTGTTTCAATAAAAAAAGGAAATATTAACTTTTCTTAAAAAAGTTTTAAATCGTTCCAAAGTACTAGAAAAGGATGTGCGGTTATATTATAATCGTATTAAGAAAGTTAATCTTACACACAGGAGGAAGTCATGGGAGTAGTAAGCGAATTAATTTGTATAGAGGCGGATGGAACGATTAGTTTTGGTGATTACACATTAGCGGCAAAAGCGAAATTGGATAATTTTGAATATAAGGGCGATATTTATAAAGTGAAGACTTATAACGAGATTACCAAGTTAGAACGTAATGGTGCATTTGTGTATGAATCTGTTCCGGGAACGACTGCTCACAATTTAAGTGTAGCAGCAGATGAAGTTTCTTTTTCAGTAGAAGGAGCAGGTGATGCACAGGTTACTTTAGAACTGGAAGCAGAGACTGAGTATGAGATTACCGTAGATGGGAATACGGCAGGTAAGATGAAGACCAACTTAGGTGGAAAGCTTAGCATTAGTGTAGAGCTGGGGGAAGCACCGGTAGAAGTAAACATTCATAAATGTTAATGAAAAGAAGCGGGTTTTGTAAATATGGCAAAAGGAAAAACAAGTGTATTTTTTTGTCAGTGTTGCGGTTATGAGTCCTCAAAATGGATGGGACAATGCCCGGGCTGTAAAGAATGGAACAGTTTTGTAGAAGAAATCGTAGATAAAAAAAGTATTGCGAGTGGAGGCAAACAGAATCACACTTTAGCAGAAGCAAAAATATTACCACTTTCTGCGATTGAGATGACACAGGAAGAACGTATTACGACCAAGATGAGAGAGTTAGACCGCGTACTGGGTGGTGGAATTGTGCAAGGGTCATTGGTATTAGTTGGTGGTGATCCGGGTATCGGTAAATCTACGTTATTATTGCAGGTATGTAAGAACCTGGCTGAGCAGAAAAAACGAGTTTTATACATATCCGGTGAAGAATCTCTGCAACAGATTAAGATTAGAGCTGAGAGAATTGGCAGATTTGAAGACAATCTTCGTTTATTGTGTGAGACCAATCTGGAGATTATCAGAGGGATTATAGATAGAGAGAAGCCGGAGATTGTAGTTATTGATTCGATTCAGACCATGTATAATGAAGAAGTAGGTTCAGCACCGGGCAGTGTATCACAGGTTCGTGAGACAACGAATACTTTGATGCAGATTGCAAAAGGCATGAACATTTCTATATTTATAGTAGGTCATGTGACGAAAGAAGGTGTTGTAGCAGGTCCGCGTGTATTAGAGCATATGGTGGATACTGTGTTATATTTTGAAGGTGACAGACATGCAGCTTACCGTATTTTGCGCGGAGTCAAGAATCGTTTTGGTTCCACAAATGAAATAGGCGTTTTTGAAATGCAGCAAAACGGCCTACGTGAAGTAGAGAATCCATCAGAGTTTATGCTAAGCGGCAGACCGGAAGATGCAAGTGGTTCGGTGGTAGCATGTAGTATGGAAGGAACACGTCCTATTTTAGTAGAAGTGCAGGCGCTGGTATGCCGTAGTAACTTTGGTATGCCAAGACGTACCGCCACGGGAACGGATACGAATCGTGTGAATCTTTTGATGGCGGTATTAGAAAAAAGACTGGGACTAAAAATGGCGGATTGCGATGCTTACATTAATATAGCTGGCGGTATTAAAATGAATGAACCGGCATTAGATTTAGGAATCGTGTTAGCACTTATTTCAAGTTATAAAGAAAAACCAATCGATGAGCGGACGATTTGTTTTGGAGAAGTGGGATTAAGCGGTGAGGTTCGTGCAGTCAGCATGGCAGAGCAACGTGTGCAGGAAGCAAAGAAATTAGGATTTGAAGTATGTATCCTGCCAGAAGCATCAAGAGTTACCATGCAAGAGATAAAAGGTATTAAGCTTGTAGGCATTAAAACAGTAAAAGATGCGATTGATTATTTGAAGTAAGTGTTTCATTATAAGAAAGTGTGCTTGTATAAATAGTAATAAAGTGCATTGAATAAAGTGTGTGAATTGTATATGCAATTTACACACTTTTGTTTAAAAAACTTTCTTCTTATTATTTTGAATTTTGGTGTTGACTTTCCGAAAAACGGGTGGTAATATAAACAAGCTGTCGCTGAGGTGGCAGACAAAATTCGAAAAATTTTGTGCCGAAATGTGTACATTGACTTGTGACCGTCGACAAAAAATAAATCGAAAAAAGTTGAAAAAAGTTGTTGACAAATCGAAAAAGATTTGATATAGTTATCTAGCTGTCGCGAAAACGACAACAAAACGAACCTTGATAACTGAACAGTGAATAAACCTTGAAAGATTCAAAAACGAACAAAGTTCGTATGAGTAAATTTTAGTGTCTGCAAAGAGCAGATGCGAACATCTTTGAAATTTCAAAGAACCTTTAAAAACAGTAAATTCTGATTTATCAGAATGAACAAATTGCCA
>JAZSEF010000034.1:0-41609 GCA_045531555.1 Roseburia sp.
TGCAGCTTCCTAAGAATCACTAATAGGGGGCTTTGACAAAGTCGATATTAAATCCGCGCGTCAAAAACTCAAAGGGGCTTGATTTATAGATATTGAAAAATTTCAATGTCTACGAATCAAGCCCCTTCTCAAACAGTTGACGCTGCGAATTACGTTTTGTCAAAGCCCCCTATAAGTGATTCTAAGAAACCTCCAAGGGCACTGTCCGTGCTATGCAGATATTTCCCCGACATTGTGCAGCCCTTAGCGGAGATGAAAGTTCGCGTTTCCGGCATTTGCAAAATTAGACTTTCGAACATTTCTTCACAACAACCAAATATATCTTTTCTAAAATGCTTGGCACTATTCAAAGACTTTGAGAAAGAAATAAACCGCATTCTGCGAGCTGCAAATAAATCGCTAAACGAAAATTTATCGTATGATGTCCTAATTATTAGTATAGTAAGTTTTTAGGAACGGTGTCGGCCATTGCTTTGTAGGCTTTGGCACTTGGATGTAAGTGGTCACCGCTGTCATATCCGGAACGGAAAGAAGATGGATCTTTTGCGTCGCGGAGAGCTAAATCAAAATCGATGCAGCCATCAATATCATTTGTGGTGCGGATCCATGCGTTTATCTCATTACGTAAGTCTTCACGGAATGGAGCGTAGGTACGCCAACCATTGAATGGAAGAAGCGTACCTAAATAAACGTTATAATTTAGATTTTTAGCTTCGTCGATATACCATTTTAAGCCTTCAATGAGTTCTTTTGCAGTTGGAAGGTCACTCATTGGACGAAACGGATTGTTTTCGGTTCCGACCGGATGAATAATATCGTTGATTCCCTGCTGGATAATGATAGTATCGCAGCCGGAAGCAGGTACTTCATGCGGGAAACGATTTTGCCCTTTCAAGCCATAGGATTGATAAGTAATGCAATCGTATTGGCGCAGTACACGGGTACCGCTTACTGCACGGCGAATAACGGCTGTATGATTAACCGGAGCAGAGGCAGCACGAAGTTGTAAATAATCCGGCCACGATTGTGCTGTAATGGAATCACCGTAACACATAATCGTGTGGTTTTGTTGAGAAGCTAAAATTTCGATATTGCTTAAAAAATAGAACCAGTTTGTTGTCTTGGTAAGTTCCAATGGAAGCCGGCTTTCATGAGTATAATCACCGATGGAGAAAAATCCTTTGGAAAGTGGACCGGTTACTAAAACAGCAGAGCGCATCGAAGTAAAATCTTTAAAATATAAATTGACACAGATGGTATCACCTGCTTTTAAGTTTATAAATACAGGATCGCTGATAACGTGATCTTTGGGAAAAATAGTAACATCCGGACTGCTGAAGAATGTAATGTCATGGATATCACTTTCACTCATGGGACAGGTTAGACCTATTTTGTCTACAATACTTGCGTGTGAAATAGATACAGTAGCTTTTGAAATATCAATATTTTCGATACCGCAATAGTTATCGAATGTAAAACGGAGTGCTTCTCCGTCGAATGGTACATAAACAGGGTAGCGTAGAGTGATGTTTTTTGCGTAGGATTCAGGTCTGTGTTCTGCGATGGAAACTGCATTTCCCCACATAGAAATCCATTGATTCATAGTTATCTTTTGTCCTTTCATTTGAAAATACTTGTCGCATTATTATACCAATTAAAATTCAACTTGTGAAGTATAACTTGACCTTGTTCTTTTTGAAAGAACTTGATATAATACCCATATTAATAATTTGGAAAGGTATATTGGCTATTATGGAAGATTTCAAAGAATTGATAAAGGAAAATAGACAGTATTTAGCACTTTTTTGTATTACTTCGGTAGCGTTGCTAGTGATTTTAGCGGGATTAATGACGTGGAAACTTCCGGTAATCGGAGTATCTGTTTTTGTTTTATTGGAGACCATTTTGGCAGTTTGCTTGCAAGATTTGCCGGTATGGTTACATGGTGCAGTTTTAATTGCTCAATTGATTATTGGATTGCTTTTCGGAAACGGAATGTTCATATTGTTGTGTGCGTTATATTATGTAGTAAGCATAGTGGTTTTGCGTATTTGGGATAGATAGTGGAAAGCTTTCGCAGCAGAGACTGTGAAAGCTTTCTTAAATCATAGGAACTGCCTGTGATTTACAAGTATTTTGTGCAAATGAAGCACTGTTATGTTTAAAGAGAAGTGCAGCGTTGGAACGGAGTATGAAATATGTTACAGAAGCATGAGAAGATACTGATTTTTACATCGAGAGAGATTTGCTATAATTCACATTTTTTCTTTGCACATCAGGCAGGAGCTGCATTTGAAAAAATGGGATATGAGGTGGAATATTGTGAATTTACCAGAGAGTCAGATTTTGATAGAGTTTTACAGCCATATTTGGGAAATGCATATAAGTTAATTCTGGATTTTAATTCACTCATGCCGCAATTGGTGGAAGAGGACGGAACACCGGTACTGGATATGATAGGTGGACCATTTTATGATTACATTTTAGACCATCCATTGTTTCACTATAATTGTTTATCTGCGAAAGCCCAAAATTTTCATGCTATTTTACTGGATGAAGCGCAGGAACAATATGTGAGACGCTATTATCCGGGGGTTAAGGGGACGTTGTTTATGCCGTTGGGAGCAACAGAGGCTATCAGTGAGGGAAAAAGTTCTGCTGTACCAGAAGAGATTTTATTTATAGGTTCTTATGATTCTGAACAAAAATTATATGATATGCTGGAAAAATCACCGGAGCCGATAAGATCTTTATCTAAACATGTGCTGGAGTGGCGTTTAGAAGAACCGGAAATGACGATGGAAGCGGTTTTCGAAGAAGTTTTAAAAGAACATGGAATGGAACTTTCGGATGAGCAGTTTGCATTGTTTATGAATCATATGTATCCGGTGGATGCTTATGTGCGTAATTATTTTCGAAGAAAAAGTATCGATGCTTTAGTGAATGCCCACGTTCCGGTCAAAATTGTAGGAGAAGGCTGGGAAAAGTATCGAAGTTTCGATGAGAATTTTGTGAAAAGAGAAAAGTCTGTAGAATTTGGTCTTTCTTTTGAAAAAATAGCGAAAGAACATATTTTATTGAATAATTCTCCATTTTTTAATCATGGGGCGCATGATAGGATTTACGCAGGTATGGCAAATCGTTGCGCAGTTCTTTCGGATGAGAATCCATATTTAAAAAGAACGTTAAAAAACAGAGAGAATATTCTATTGTATTCGTTAAAGGATGTAAAAAGTTTGAAAGATATGGCGGAAGAGTTGCTCACGAATCATGCGTTTCGCGAAAATATGCAGGAAAATGCATATCAGGAATTTTTGCAGAAACATACATGGGAGCATCGTGTGAAACAACTTTTACAGTCCCTATAGTAGAAAGCAGCCGTTTTGGGAAAATGGAATTAAGAATCAACGAAAAAGGGATTGCGTTTTTAAATAGAATGAGTTAGAATGTGTAAATGTATTTTTATTTATGATATATGAATAAAAATACATTGCGATTGAAGGGTAATATATGAATCGAATAAATTATCAGAAACAATTGGATGAGATAATTGCAAAGCATGAAAAGGCGGGAGAAGTACCTAGTCTCTTATTGCATAGTTGCTGTGCACCCTGCAGTTCTTATTGTCTGGAGTATTTGTCGAACTATTTTCGGATTACTGTTTTTTATTATAATCCGAATATTTATCCGGAGGAGGAATACGAAAAGCGTGTAGAGGAACAGCGACGGTTTATCGAACAGCTTCCGGCAAAGTATCCAATTTCTTTTGTGGAGGGAGCTTTTGATAAAGAGCGGTTTTATGAGGCTGTAAAAGGATATGAAGACTATCCGGAAGGCGGAGAGAGATGCTTTAAATGCTATGAATTGCGTTTAGAAGAGACTGCGAAACTGGCAAAAGAGATGGGCATGGATTATTTTACGACGACCTTGTCGATCAGTCCGCTTAAAAATGCGGAAAAACTCAATGAGATAGGTGAGAAACTGGGTGTGATTTATGAAGTGACGCATTTAGGTTCTGATTTTAAGAAGAAGAACGGTTATAAGCGTTCGGTAGAGCTTTCGAATGAATATGGCATGTATCGTCAGTATTATTGCGGATGTGTGTATTCGAAGGCACAGCGCGACAGAGAGATTGCAGCAAAGGAACAGGAAAATAAATAGTAAAGTGAGGATAAGTTATGGCACAGTTATGGGGTGGAAGATTCACCAAAGAAACAGATCAGTTGGTTTACAATTTTAATGCATCAATTACATTTGACCAGAAGTTCTATAAGCAGGACATCGAGGGAAGTATGGCTCATGTGAAAATGCTGGGCAAACAAGGCATTTTAACGGAGCAGGAGATGAATGACATCGTAAAAACATTAGGAGAAATTTTATCCGAAGTAGAAGCAGGCACATTAGAAATCTCTACAGAATATGAGGATATTCATAGTTTTGTAGAAGCAAAATTGATTGAGCGTCTTGGAGATACCGGTAAAAAATTACATACCGGAAGAAGCCGTAATGATCAGGTGGCACTTGATATGCGTCTTTTTACCAGAGAGGCAGTAAAAGATACAGATGCTCTTTTAAAGGAATTATTAGAGACGATTCTACATATTATGGAAGAGAATACCGAGACCATTATGCCGGGCTTTACACATCTGCAGAAGGCACAGCCGATTACCTTAGCACATCATATGGGTGCATATTTCGAAATGTTTAAACGTGACAGATTACGTTTACACGATATTTATGAGCGTATGAATTATTGTCCGTTGGGTTCCGGTGCTTTGGCAGGTACTACATATCCTTTGGATAGAGAATATACAGCCGAGCTGCTTGGTTTTTATGGCCCGACGCTAAACAGTATGGATGGTGTTTCTGACAGAGATTATTTGATTGAGTATCTGTCAGCAAGTGCGATGATTATGATGCATTTAAGCCGTTTCTCAGAAGAAGTAATTATCTGGAATTCGAATGAATATCAGTTTGTAGAAATCGATGATGCTTACAGTACAGGAAGCAGTATCATGCCACAGAAAAAGAATCCGGATATTGCTGAATTAGTACGTGGTAAGACAGGACGTGTATATGGTGCACTGACTTCTTTACTTACTACGATGAAAGGTATTCCGCTTGCGTATAATAAAGATATGCAGGAGGATAAGGAGCTTTCTTTTGATGCGATGGATACTGTAAAAGGCTGTATTGCATTATTTAATGGTATGCTTGCAACAATGAAGTTCAATAAGGACATCATGCGTAATTCCGCAAATAACGGCTTCACAAATGCAACAGATGCAGCAGATTATCTCGTAAATCATGGCGTGCCATTCCGTGACGCACATGGAATCGTGGGTCAGATTGTTTTGTATTGTATTGAAAAAGGCATTGCCATTGATGATATGAGCCTTGAGGAGTTAAAAGCAATCAGCCCGGTATTTGAAGAAGATATCTATGAGGCGATTTCTATGGAGACATGTGTGAATAAGCGTTTAACAATTGGTGCACCGGGCAAGGAAGCAATGGAACAGGTAATTGCTTTAGAAAAAGAATATCTGAGTAAATAGTTACAACAGGTTATGGTTTATATGTAAAAAAGTGATATCTGAAAGTCTTGCTTTTTTTGTGGAAAAAGCATAATATGGTAAAAAATAAAAACAACTGTTTGTAAAGGACGGACATTCGACGGTGCATGACAGTCAACTGGTGTCCGGGAGAGCTTTTTCAGGCAGGTATATGATATAAGGTGAAGAGGAGAATTAGCGACATGAGTGAAAAGTTAAAGGTAGGTATTCTTGGTGGAACAGGTATGGTAGGACAGAGATTTATTGCTCTGCTTGAGAACCATCCATGGTTTGAGGTGACAACAATTGCAGCCAGCCCAAGAAGCGCCGGTAAAACATATGAAGAGGCAGTAGGCGGTCGCTGGAAAATGACCACACCAATGCCGGAAGCAGTGAAAAACCTCGTTGTTATGAATGTAAACGAAGTAGAAAAAGTTGCTGCAGAAGTTGATTTTGTATTTTCTGCAGTGGATATGTCAAAAGATGAAATCAAAGCAATCGAAGAAGCATATGCAAAGACAGAGACACCTGTAGTTTCTAACAATAGTGCACACAGATGGACACCGGACGTTCCTATGGTAGTGCCGGAAATCAATCCAGAACACATGAACGTTATTGAGTTCCAGAAAAAACGTCTCGGTACAAAGAAAGGTTTCGTAGCAGTAAAACCGAACTGTTCTATCCAGTCTTATGCACCGGTACTTACAGCATGGAAAGAGTTCGAACCATACGAAGTAGTAGCTACTACATATCAGGCAATCTCAGGTGCAGGTAAGACTTTCAAAGACTGGCCTGAAATGGTTGAGAACATTATCCCTTACATCGGTGGTGAAGAAGAGAAATCAGAAAAAGAACCACTTCGTATCTGGGGTCACATTGATGAAGAAAAAGGTGAAATCGTACCAGCAGATGGTCCGGTTATCACATGTCAGTGTATCCGTGTTCCGGTCTTAAACGGACATACAGCCGCTGTATTTGTAAAATTCAGAAAACCTGCCACAAAAGAACAGCTTATCGAAAAACTTGTGAACTTCAAAGGTGTTCCACAGGAACTCGAACTTCCAAGTGCTCCAAAGCAGTTCATCCAGTACTTAGAAGAAGACAACAGACCACAGGTGAACCTTGACGTGGATTATGAAAACGGTATGGGTGTATCGGTAGGACGTATCCGTGAAGACCATGTATATGATTGGAAGTTCATTGGATTATCTCATAATACAGTTCGTGGTGCCGCAGGCGGTGCAGTACTTTGTGCAGAACTTTTGAAAGCACAGGGATATATTACAAAGAAATAATTTTTGAAGAGTTTAAACCCATATTTTTCGGTGAGTTGCTTTGCCGGAAGGTATGGGTTTTCTATTTACGCTCGATGCTTTTGGAAAAATAAGATGTTTTAAGATGCGGTGTGTGGTATGATGGGAGTAGGATAGAAAGAACTGCAATATTCGAGTTAATATATAGCAAGAAAATCCATATCGGGCGAGGATACGAGAAACTGGTTATTTGCCACCAAAAATATGTAGAGTGTACCCTATTATAATACGCAGTTTGGGCGATAAGGCGAAAAATATACGTGTGCTGCCCAAAATAAAATACAAAATGGGCGATAGCAGATAGAGAAAAGCAGATACTGCCCATTTTGGGAGAAAATACTTAAAATTATTGAAAATATTGGGTGATAATAGGCAGGTATAGTTGAGTTTCGCCCAATGTGTTATAAAATTTGGGCAGCAAATAAGGAAATGAGTAATTTATCGCCCAATTAATATAATGCATATGTAGAGCAATGATTTATTTTATTGAAAAGAGAGGATTGACAATGCAAAAACAAGAGGTGCAGGCTATCATAGAGAGAGTACAACAGATGGAGCGATATTTTGATGAGGTTTCAAGGGTAATGGAGTTGAAGTCTAATGAGTTGTATGAGAATGCTACGATTCGTAAAATGATACAGGAACTTACAGAATACATGGACAGCGGCTTATGGTTACAGGATTACGAATGTGACGAACGTGGTGAATTGCCGACTGATTTAAAAAGAGGTGTTTTATCAGAGGACGGACTGTATAATTTGTTGTGTGATATTGAAGCAGAGAGAAGGAAGAGGAAAAGAATTGGAGGTAATGCTATGAAGTGTCCGTTTTGTGATGTAGAAATGTTACATGGTTATCTGAATTGTGGAACGACGATTTGGAGTGAGAGAAAGCATAAAATAAGTACACTGCCGGATGAAAAAGAAAAATATGCTTTGCATTTAGATGTGCCGATGTTTTCTCCGCATCACGTAGAAAGTGATTGCTGCCCGAAGTGTAAGCGGATTATCGTAGATAGTTCGAGATATGAAAATAATCTTGAATAAGATTTAAAGTGACATTTCCCTCAATTAGGTGTACACTGGAATTATATTTGAAACAATTTAATTTTGGAGGCATTATGGATAAAGTATTTGTAGTTTTAGAAATCGTAGTACCGATTTTTGTAACTATATTTTTAGGGAGTTTGGCGAAAAGGAATCAGAAAATTACAGAAGAAGAGTGCAAAGGTTTACAATCATTTGTAATGCAGTTTGGGTTACCTTGTGCGTTATTTAATTCCTGTCTGACCGGTAGTTTTGGAATGGAATCGCTGACGTCTATGGCATCGGTAGCACCATTGGTATTGGGAAGTTCGATTTGGTCATTTCGTGCGCGAAAACGTACATATCGCTATCACAATTTGCCGCTAATGTTTTCGTCACAGGAAACCGGGATGTTGGGAATTCCACTGTTTATGACGTTGTTTGGAGTGGAACAGGCTTATCGTATGGGGGTACTGGATTTAGCTCAGGCAGTGATTGCAATTCCGGTAATTGCTATTTTATCAGCAGATGCGGGAGAAAATCCGGCAGTAGGTGATATCGTGAAAAAAGTATTCCAGTCACCGCTTCTTTTAATGAGTTTACTGGGTCTGATGTTGAACCTGACCGGAGCAATTGATGCATTGAATGCGATAGGAATAGGCAGCGTTATTACATCAGTGACAAGCTTTATTGCACAGCCGGTTAGTGCAGTAATTCTGTTTTGTGTGGGATACAATTTCTCATTGGGAGAGGGGAATCGAAAAGAGATATTCAAGATATGTGGATTACATATGGGGATATTTGCGGCTTTTTGCCTCATCATTCAGGCAATTATGCTTTTGATTCCATCTGTCGAGCCAGAGACGAGATGGGCAATTCTTATTTACTGTACTTTACCGGGAAGTTACCTGACAGCAGGCCTTGGTAAAACGAGAAATGAAAATGAGATGGCATCTAGTGTGTGTTCCGTTTTGACAATCGCGTGTCTGGTGATTTTCTGTATTGCTGCAGCAATTGTGGCATAACGGATGCTATGAAATGCTTGTATTTCAAAAAATACAAATATATAGACCATTATGGGAGAAAAGTTCTATAGTGGTCTATTTGTTTTTGTAGTATCATGGTCAAATAGCTTAAAAAACTACTTTTTATGACCAATGTAGATAAATATTGATAAATATTTCACATTTTCCTTGCCGTTAAGTAGAAAAAGGAGTATAATACAAATAGAACTTTGACTATTTTTTAACGAACATGAAAATAGAAAAAGTAGGGTTTTAACCGATGATAAATATGTTTTGATATGCATGAGGAGGTTCATTATGGCTCATATCAGTGAGGCTGGTGTGAAGACTATTTGCGAAATCTGTGACAGATATGCAAATGAGAAAACACCGCTTATGATGATTTTAAGTGACATCCAGAACGAGTATGGATATATTCCGTTGGATGTTCAGCAGATTGTTTCAGAGAAAACAGGTATCTCTGTAGCAGAAATCTACGGAGTAGTTACATTCTACTCATTCTTCTCTTTGGAACCAAAGGGAAAATACGTAATTGGTATCTGTATGGGTACTGCATGTTACGTTAAAGGTTCTCAGCAGATTCTTGACAAATTCTCTGAGATTTTAGGAATTGGTGCAGGTGAGACTACAAAAGATGGTCTTTTCACAATCGATGCATTACGTTGTATCGGTGCTTGTGGTATTGCTCCGGCAGTTACAATCAACGGTAAAGTATATCCGAAGTTAACAGTTGATAAGGTTGCATCTATCGTTGATGAATATCGTGCAATGGGAGGTGCAAACTAATGCAGAAAATGGAAGAATTAAGCGCAAAGATGTGCAGCTGCACAGAAGCGTTAAATAGCAAAATTGATGGTTCTAACGGCAAACGTGCCATTTTATTATGTGGTGGTACAGGCTGTCTTTCATCAAATTCTGAGGAGATTAAGAATAAATTCCAGCAGTTAATCGATGAGAAGAACATGGGAGATAAAGTAACATGTAACATTGTAGGATGTTTCGGTTTCTGTTCACAGGGACCATTTGTTAAAATCTTCCCAGAAGATACATTATATCGTTTAGTACATATCGAAGATGTAGAAGAAATCTTCGAAAAAGATATCATTGGTGGCGAAGTAGTAGAGCGTTTACTCTATGTTGACCCAGCTACTCAGGAAAAAGTTACAAAACAGGATGATATCAACTTCTACAAAAAACAGAAACGTGTTGCTTTACACGGCTGTGGTGTTATCAATCCAGAAAATATTGAAGAAGCTATGGGTTATGGTGCATTTGCAGGTTTAAAACGTGCATTATCTATGACTCAGCAGGAAGTTATTGATGAAGTATTAGAAGCAGGTCTTCGTGGTCGAGGCGGCGGTGGTTTCCCAACAGGTCGTAAATGGTCTTTTGCTTATGCAAACGAAGCTGATCAGAAATATGTAGTATGTAATGGTGACGAGGGTGACCCAGGTGCATTCATGGATCGTTCTATCTTAGAAGGTAATCCATTCGCAGTTATTGAAGGTATGATGATTGCAGGTTATGCAATTGGTGCAACAGAAGGTTACTTCTATGTACGTGCAGAGTACCCAATCGCTGTTAACCGTTTACGTAACGCTATCAAACAGATGAACGAAATGGGCGTTTTAGGTGAGAACATTATGGGTTCAGGCTTCAATTTCCAGGCACACATCCGTTTAGGTGCAGGTGCGTTCGTTTGTGGTGAAGAGACAGCATTACTTAACTCTATCGAAGGTAAACGTGGTATGCCACGTCCAAGACCACCATTCCCAGCAGTAAAAGGTTTATGGGGCAAACCAACTGTTGTTAACAACGTTGAGACATTAGCTTGTGTTCCATACATTTTACGTGAAGGTGCTAAAGAATTTGCAAACTGTGGTACAGAGAAGTCTAAAGGAACAAAAGTATTCGCTTTAGGTGGTAAAGTTAATAACGTAGGTCTTGTAGAGATCCCAATGGGTACAACACTTCGCGAACTCATTTATGATATCGGTGGTGGTATTCCAAATGGTAAAGAATTCAAGGCTATTCAGACAGGTGGTCCTTCAGGCGGATGTTTAACAAAAGAACATCTTGATGAGCCAATCGATTTCGATAACTTAGTAGCTAAGGGATCTATGATGGGTTCCGGTGGTGCTATCGTTATGGACGAAGATAACTGTATGGTTGACGTTGCGAAATTCTACATGGAATTCATCTGTGATGAATCTTGTGGTAAATGTTCTCCATGTCGTATCGGTACTAAGAGAATGTTAGAAATCCTTACAAAGATTACAGAAGGCAACGGAACAATGCAGGATTTAGAAGAGTTAGAAGAATTAGGTAACTCAGTTCAGGCTAACGCATTATGTGCACTTGGTCAGACAGCAGCTAACCCAATCCTTTCTACATTAAAACACTTTAGAGATGAGTATATTGCTCATATCGTTGATAAGAAGTGTCCGGCTAAGATTTGTAAGAAGTTAATGAGATACACAATTATTCAGGATAACTGTTTTGGTTGTGGTATGTGTGCTAAGGCTTGTCCTGCAGACGCTATCGAAAAAACAGATTACACAGCACCAGGTAAGAAATTACCATCATTACAGATTGCAGCAGATAAGTGCGTGAAGTGTGGTGCTTGTATCGCAACATGTAAATTCAAAGCAATTGTGAAACAGTAATTAGGAGGACAATCAAATGGCAAAAGTAAATATTAAAATTGAAGGTGTCTCCTATCAGGTAGAAGAGGGCTTAACCATTCTTGAAGCTGCAAAAGCTTGCGGTTATGAGATTCCTTCCCTTTGTACATTTAATCATGGCGAGTGTTCTACAGGTTCTTGTCGTGTATGTTTAGTAGAAGTTAAAGGTGCAAGAGGTCTTGTTGCTTCTTGTGTATATCCTGTAAATGAAGGTATGGAAATCTCTATTTCCACACCAAAGGCTTCAGAAGCACGTCGTGCATCTGTTGAATTGTTACTTTCAAACCACAACCAGAACTGTCAGCAGTGTGACAAGAATGGTCAGTGTGAATTATTACATGTAGCATCTATTACAGGTGCACGTGAAGGTCGTTATCAGGGTGTTAAGACACCTACTACAATTGATGAATTAACACCATCTATCGTTCGTGATACATCAAAATGTATCCTTTGCGGACGTTGTGTAGAAAGATGTAAAAATGCACATGGTTTAGGAATCCTTGGATTTGAAAACCGTGGATTTAATACAATCGTTGCTCCAGCAGAAAACCGTTCATTCGCTAACTCACCATGTATCCTTTGTGGTCAGTGTGTAAGCGTATGTCCAACAGGTGCTTTAATGGAAAAATCTGAAATCGGCAAAGTAGACGCAGCTTTCAAAGCAGGCAAACATGTTGTTGTTCAGACAGCTCCAGCAGTTAGAGCAGCTTTAGGCGAAGAATTTGGTATGCCAATCGGAACTCCTGTAACAGGTAAGATGGTTGCAGCTTTAAAACGTCTTGGTTTCCACAAAGTATATGATACTAACTTTGCTGCTGACCTTACCATTATGGAAGAAGGTACAGAGCTTCTTGGCAGAATTAAAAATAACGGCGTATTACCAATGATTACATCTTGTTCACCAGCATGGGTTAATTACGCAGAATACAACTATGGCGATTTATTAGACCACTTATCATCTTGTAAATCACCACATCAGATGCAGGGTGCTATCATTAAATCTTACTATGCTGACAGAAACGGCATTGATCCAAAAGATATCTTCGTAGTATCTATCATGCCATGTACAGCTAAGAAGGGTGAAAAAGAACGTGAAGAAATGCAGGTTGACGGTATTAAAGACGTTGATGCAGTACTTACAACGCGTGAACTTGCCCGCATGATTAAACGTGCTGGTATCTTATTCAATCGTCTTCCAGACGAAGAATTCGATCAGGATTTAATGGGTGAATACACAGGTGCCGGAGTAATCTTTGGTGTTACAGGTGGTGTAATGGAAGCTGCATTACGTACTGTATACTATGTATTAACAGGCAAAGAACACGAAGCAATCAAATTCGAAGCAGTTCGTGGTTTCGACGGCATTCGTGAAGCTTCTATCGATATCAATGGAACAGTTGTTAACGTAGCAATTGCTCATGGTATGAAGAATGCAGCTGTATTACTTGATGATATCCGTGCTGGTAAATCGAAATATCACTTCATCGAGATCATGGGATGTCCGGGTGGATGTATCGCAGGTGGCGGTCAGCCATATGTTCGTTCATGCTTCTTACCAAATGAAGCTGATGATATCATGGATACTTACAAAGAGAAGAGAGCACAGGCTTTATACAGCGAGGATGAGAGACAGGTATTACGTCAGTCTCACAACAATCCACAGATTAAAGCTCTTTATGATGAATACTTAGGCGAGCCTAACTCTCATAAAGCTCATGAGTTGTTACATACAACATACTCTGCAAAAGTTGGTTTCAACGATTAATTGTAAAATAATGATTTGACAGGGAGACTTCTTAGAAGTCTCCCTGTTTTTCGCTTTCTGGTTGAGTCGCCTAAAAATCTGCGTTATTGTGTCTATACGAAATAATCAGTATACTCTACTTGTAAGCTTACAGAGACAAAAAAATGTAAGAAAGGTAAGATTAAAAATGGAATTAGGAAGTAAAATTAAAACATTACGTTTAAGAGCAGGTATGACACAGGAAATGTTAGCAGAAGAGCTTGGAGTAAGTTTCCAAACTATCTCTAAATGGGAGAATGGTGTGTGTGCACCAGATATTATGATGTTACCAAAGCTTTCGGTATATTTTGGTGTAACGATTGATGAGTTATTTGATTTGACAACAGAACAGAAATTGCATCGCATTGAAAATATGCTGGATATGGAAAATGAGTTGCCACACAGCACTTTTGTGGAGACGATTGACTATTTACAGGATTTATTAGAGAAAGATTGTGACAAGGCAAGAATTTATAGTTTCCTTGCTCATGTATATCATCATAGAGTAGAAAGTGATTGTGAAAAAGTAGAGAAATATGCAAGAAAGTCATTGCAGATGGCACCACATATTAAGGATTGTCAGTGGTTGTTTCAAAAAGCAAGCGGAGCAGTAGTTTGTGACTGGAACGCCAAAAATCATCATCGTGTCATTTCTTTTTACAAGGACTTGATAAAAGACAATCCAACGGTTCCACGTAATTATTTAGAGCTGATGGATAATCTTCTTGCAGATAACCGCACAAAGGAAGCGGCGGAGTACTTAGAACAATATAAAAAATTAGAAGACCATGCAAAAATGCAGGTACCAATTTATGAAGGACGTATTGCACTAGCAGAGCATAATATAGCATTAGCAGAGCAGAAGTTTAAAGAACTGGAACAGAATTTTGCAAAAGATGGTGGTGCAATGTTTGAACTGGCAGGTCATTATGCAGAACAGTGTGATTATGAAAAAGCACTTCATTTCTATGAGATTTCTTTCGAATTAGATAAGGAAAGTGGCAAGAAACCACTTTATACAGATGCATTGCTGGGAATGGCTGTGATTTATGAAATTCAAGAAAAATATGAAGAGGCATTAAAAAGCTATGACAGGGTATTAGAAGTTCTGGAAGAAGAATTCGGTTTTTCGGAAGGTGCACCGGTAGATGAAATGAATGCAGAAAAACAGCGTATTATGGAACAGATGAGAAAGTAATCTTGGAATAAAATAGAGGATAGAAAATGAAAAGGCTCACATCAAAGCAGAACGATATACATCTGCTTAAATGTGAGCCTTTTCATTTTCTAATATCGTATTTTCAATTGATAGAAACACAATTCTGAAAAAAATTATTTGTGAGTAATTTTTCTATAAATAGCACTGCGCCATTTCACAACCCGCTCTCTTGGGAAAATCAGGTTGATTAATAAAGCAATTATAACACCAATACCTGTATCAAACATTCGATTTAAAGAATAGGAAATATAAGTGTCTACAGGAGTGTTGAATAAAATAATGCATAAAACAACGCCGCCCGGCTGGATAGCACCTGGCCATTTGCAATACTGGCTGACCAAAATCAGTAAGATGACACCGATAAAAAGTAAGAAAAATAATAATAATTCTGTGCCGCCTTCCGGATAAAAACTGATATAAATCCGAAAGAGAAACATACCCAGTATACCGCCGATAATTGTACCAAAAAGACGGTTGCCGCCATTTAACCAGGAATTGCCCATATCACTTCCAGTTCCGAAAATTGCACCGATGCAGGCAAAAGTCGGATTACGGTCAAATGGATAATATAAAAGTGCACAAAGGGTGGCAGCAAAAGCTGTTTTTACATTACGCATACCAATATGGAATTTGAATTTTTCATTTGTATCGTTCATTTCATTGTTCCTCCAATTCAATACGCATATTATAACATTTATCGTAGCAAAAACAAGATTTTTTTGATATGATATAATTTAATAGTAAAAAGATGTTATGCGGAAATGTATATTATTAGAAGTTTTCCAAACGGTAAAGAAAAGAGGTAGAGTATGGAGAGAAAAAAATGGAGTAAAAAAAGGGGGATACTATATGCGATCCTTTGGACAGTTCTTGTATTAGGGATTGCGGTGTTTGGGTATTTGAATGATGGTTATGAAGCATTACCTCAGGTGGCGGAATTGGCACTGACATCAGATGAAATGGTGACTGTTGAACAGATAGAGGGAGCGGTTGTGTTTATGCCAAAAGAAGCAGAAGCCGGACTTATATTTTATCCGGGAGGTAAAGTTGACCATGAGGCTTACGCGCTATTAATGAATGTTTTGGCGAATGAGGGAATGGTATGTATTTTATTAGAAATGCCGTTTGATTTGGCGGTGTTTGATATGAATGCAGCAGAAGATTATCGTTATTTATATCCGGAGATTGAGGATTGGTATGTAGGAGGGCACTCATTAGGAGGTGCGATGGCAGCCAGTTATTTGGAAAAACATGTAGAAGAATATAAAGGATTGATTCTTTGTGCATCTTATTCGACAGTAGATTACAGCGAAACAGATTTGAAAGTAATTTCCATGTATGGTTCGAATGATAAAGTTTTAGATGCTAAAAAGTACGAAGAATGTAGGGTGAATTTGCCGGAAGGTTTTGCAGAACTCGTAATAGAAGGTGGAAATCATGCGTTTTTTGGCACATATGGATTGCAAGAGGGGGACGGAACTGCTACAATAGAAAATGGCAGTCAAATTGGAATTGCCGCGGAATTTATAATGGAGAGTGTAAGAGAATAGTAGTATGAAAAGAGAAACATTTGGGTCTAGGTTGGGATTTATATTAGTAAGTGCAGGCTGCGCTATTGGCATCGGTAATGTTTGGAAGTTTCCATATGTAGCAGGTGAAAACGGCGGAGGCGTATTTGTATTATTTTATCTGCTTTTTTTGATGTGTATGGGGGTTCCGGTACTTACCATGGAATTGGCAGTAGGACGTGCCAGTAGAAAAAGTGCAGTTTTAGGTTATAAGGAATTAGAGCCAAAAGGAAGCAAGTGGCATATTCATGGATGGTTTTGTGTGTTAGGGTGTTATCTATTGATGATGTATTATACTACGGTTGCAGGATGGATGGTTAGTTACTTTATGAAATTTTTAACCGGAGAATTTGTAAGTGGTATGACGACTGCTCAGGTAGCAGGTGCATTTGATAATATGCTTGCTAATCCGTTAGAGATGTCAGTTTTTATGTCTCTTGTAGTTGTGGCAGGCTTTTTTGTATGCAGCAAAGGTTTACAGAATGGTTTGGAGAAGATTACAAAAGTAATGATGTTAGCACTTCTCGGATTGATTGTAATTTTGGCAGTACATAGTGTTACATTACCGGGCGGTGGAGATGGACTTAAGTTTTATTTGTTGCCAGATTTTGCAAAAGCAGCAGAAATTGGTCTTGGAAAAGTAATTACAGCAGCCATGAATCAGGCATTTTTTACCTTAAGTCTTGGAATTGCGGCCATGGAAATTTTTGGCAGTTATATGTCGAAAGACCATACATTAGGTGGTGAGGCAGTGCGTATTTGTTTGTTAGATACGTTTGTGGCTGTTACGGCAGGTTTGATTATTTTTCCAGCGTGTTTTGCGTTTGGAGTGCAGCCGGATGCGGGACCACAGTTGATATTTGTTACTTTGCCGAATGTATTTGTTAATATGGCAGGTGGCAGAATCTGGGGAGCGTTGTTTTTCCTGTTTATGATTTTTGCAAGTTTTTCAACGGTAGTTGCTGTATTCCAAAATCTGTTGGCAAGTTGTGGCGATATGTTTGGATGGGATTTGAAAAAGGCCTCTGTTATTAACTGTGTTTTTATTTTGCTTGCAAGTATGCCATGTGTACTTGGATATAATGTATGGGATACGTTACAGATTATCGGCAGCAGAAATGTATTAGATACAGAAGATTTTATTGTATCGAATTTATTGTTGCCGATTGGTTCTTTGGTATACCTGTTGTTCTGTGTGAGCAAATGGGGCTGGGGATTTGACAAATATTTAGAAGAAACGAATACTGGTGAGGGACTTAAGATGTCTCGCCAGCTAAAAGGATATTTCCAATATGTGATACCGGTATTGATTGTAATTATTTTGGTGCAGGGTTTGATGTAGCTTGGTGGTTTATTAGTGGATAAGAAGTAGGATTATATGGAAGATAGTAGAGAAAAATTAGAAGAACTGGCACATGAATATGCAAAAGAGGGGCGTGCTGCTTTAGCAGAACGTAAGTTGGACGAGGCAGCGTTGTCTATTCAGCAGGCGATTAACCATTTTAAAGAGGCAGATAATTTAGAAATGTATGCCAGATGTTTAAACATGCTGGGTGTTATTTACGGCGCTTTGGGAAATGAAACAATGGCGGTGGATTATTATCTGGAGGGTTTGGCATGCTCCATTCAGAATAATTTTTCACATATTACATTGCTATTTTACAATAACATTGGTTCCCGTTATATGGAATTAAATGAGTATGAAAGAGCGATAGGTTATTTCCTTCGTGCAGAAAAAGAATTGGAGTCTAAACAGGTACAAAAGGAAGAAACATATACCACCTGGAAACTTGTAACTTATTTGAATCTATTAATGTCATATACCGCGTTAAAGGATTTCAAACAGGCAGAATGTTATCTGGAAAAAGCCTTACCATATGCTGAATTGGAAGAGAATAGTGAGTATATATTTGGTTTTATGATATCCCGGTACTGGCTGTACTGGCAGCAGGGAAAAGAAGAATTGGTAAGAGATCATTTAGATGAGATATTGGAAGGTGCACTGAATGATAAGAGTTCTTCTGATTATGTAGAAAATATGCTGGCAGTTTGCAGGCTGCTGCGTGAGATGAAGGAGTATGATAAATGGAAGCGTATCATCAAAGCGTTTGAGATTTATACCCTACATCACGACAGCATCTATTATCATTTGGTTTTGACAGAAATGTGGATGGATTATTATAAAACCATCGATGATATGAGTCGGTATATTCATCTTTGTGTTGACCATGCAGAATTGTACCGGCAACAGAAAGTAGTAGAAGATAAAGAGCGTGCAGCGGCGATTGATATTAAGATAGAACTTCAGGAAAAAGAAGTGGAACGTCGTATGGCGGAACAGATGTCTCATACGGATTCGCTGACACATCTGGGGAATCGTTACAAATTAGAAGCAGATTGTAATGAATTGTTGAACCTGTCATGGCAAACGGGTAGAATGATGGCGATTGGTGTGTTAGATATCGATTGTTTTAAGCAGATGAATGATACGTATGGACATTTGGCAGGTGATGACTGTCTGCGTAAAATAGCAGAGGTACTTCGTTCAAAAACAGAAGGGGCAGGCAGTGCATACCGTTTTGGCGGTGATGAATTTGTTATTTTGGTAAAGAATGCTAATAAAGAGCAGATTTTGCAGATGGCAGAAGATATCAAGAAGAGCATTTTTGACCTCCATATGGAGAATATTAATTCAAAAGTGATTCCGGAGATTAGTATTTCACAGGGGTATTGTTGTTTTATTCCGAAAGAAGCAATCAATTTATCAGACATGATGGCTATGGCAGATAAGGCACTTTATCAGGTAAAAGCTAATGGACGCAATGGATTTGAGATTATAGATAAGATATAAATTCTCTTGCTGACGTTTTTCGACAAAATTTATAAGGAGTTACATTTATCATCGTTTTGTAAGTAAAACGGACAAAATGTGCAGGGATTATGTAACAGTAGATTTTATAGAAAGAGTTCGTTTTTTTAAATGAACTCTTTCTTTTTGTCTAAAGTTGGTATATAATCTACAAATGTCTAAGAAATAAATAATTAGTTAGAAATTGCATTTTGTGCGTAGTTAGAAGAACTACGGTTTGGAGCATGAAGAATGGATGCACACCGTATCAAGGAGGATTTATGGAAAAAATAACAGTAGCGATTGCAGAAGATAATGAATTAATGTTGGGATTATTGGAAGACATCGTTGCAAATGATAAAGATCTGGATGTAGTAGGAACTGCCAGAAATGGAGAAGATATTTTTAAAATCATCAAAGATGAGGAACCGGATGTCGTTTTATTAGACATTGTTATGCCGAAGCTGGATGGTTTAGGTGTATTAGATAAAGTGAATCAGGATAAAACACTGAAAAAGATACCGACATTCATTATGGTGAGTGCAATTGGACAGGATAGAGTAACAGAGGATGCGTTTAATTTGGGAGCAGATTATTATATCATGAAACCTTTTGATGAAAATATGATTATCAGCAGAATCAAACGTACCAAGAAAGTGGAACCGGAGAAAAAACAAGAGATATTACCGAATTTTGCGGTAAGAACTGAGAAAAAAGCAGAAAAGACGGAAGAAGATTTGGAAAATGATGTAACAGAGATTATTCATGAGGTGGGTGTACCTGCACACATTAAAGGTTATCAGTATTTAAGAGATGCAATTGTAATGTCAGTAAAAGACATGGATATGTTAAATTCCATTACAAAGGTATTGTATCCTACAATTGCGAAGAAATATCAGACAACACCAAGCCGTGTGGAGCGTGCGATTAGACATGCAATTGAAGTGGCATGGAGCAGAGGAAGAATGGATACCTTAGACGATATGTTTGGTTATACCATTAATCGAGGAAAGGGAAAACCAACTAATTCAGAGTTTATCGCATTGATTACGGACAGAATTCGTCTGGACTATAAAATGTTTTAATATTTGTTTTCCTACTTTAATTTATAGGAAAAAAGTATTATAATAAGCCTAAAGACTGTGTAAATATTCGGTTGGAGGGTTTAAATATGAAAAAAATATTATTCGCAACTTCAGAGGCTGTTCCTTTTATAAAAACAGGTGGACTTGCAGACGTAACCGGCTCATTGCCAAGATACATAAATAAAGAAGAATTTGATGTGCGTATTATTCTTCCAAAGTATCTCTGCATGAATTCACGTTTTGAGGAGCAGCTTTGTTTTAAGTGTCATCTTTGGGTAGAACTGGGATGGAGAAAACAGTATGTAGGCATTTATGAGACCAAACAGGATGGTGTTACTTATTATTTTGTAGACAATGAGTTCTATTTTGCAGGTGACAAACCATATAATCAGATATTTGAAGATATCGAGAAGTTTGCATTTTTCTCAAAGGCAGTATTAGAGGCATTGCCATATATTGATTTCTGCCCGGATATCATCCACTGTCATGACTGGCAGACAGGACTTATTCCTGTATTCTTACGTACCCTGTACGGCTCACAGGAATACTATGCGGGAATGAGAAGCGTATTTTCTATTCATAACTTAAAGTTCCAGGGACGCTGGATGCTTTCAGAGGTTAAGGATATTACAGGTTTGCCGCCACATATTTTTACCAATGATAAGTTAGAAGCTTATGGAGAAGCGAATTACTTAAAAGGCGGTTTGGTTTATGCAAATGCAATTACCACAGTAAGTAAGACGTATGCTAATGAGATTATGACACCAGAAGGTGGAGAAGGTTTGCACGGATTACTATCTGCGAGAAGTAATGATGTATATGGTATCGTAAATGGTCTGGATTATGATGTATTTAATCCTGAGACAGATGCGGTTATCGCTAAGAATTTCAAGGTGACCAATGTAAAAACAGGTAAAAAAGCGAACAAGCTGGCACTGCAGAAAGAGTTTGCGTTACCGGAAGAAGAAGGTACCTATTTAATGGGTATGGTAGGCCGTCTTACAGACCAGAAAGGTTTGGACTTGGTTGCTTACATTATGGAAGAATTACTTCAGACAGCGAAGATTCAGATTATCGTTTTAGGAACCGGCGAAGGCCGTTATGAAGAAATGTTCCGTTATTTTGAGAATAAATATCCAAACCAGATTAAGGCATATATCGGTTATTCAGAAGATTTGGCACATCGCATTTATGCATCCTGCGATAGTTTCTTGATGCCATCCCTTTTTGAACCATGTGGTCTTAGCCAGCTTATGAGTATGCGTTATGGTACATTGCCAATCGTAAGAGAGACAGGTGGATTAAAAGATACTGTAGAGGCATATAATGAATATGAGCATATAGGAACCGGTTTCTCATTCAAGAATTACAATGCACATGAGATGTTAGATACCATTCGTTATAGTTTAAAAGTGTACTATGACGAACGTAAAGAGTGGGATGCTATGGTAAAACGTGCTATGAAGCAGGATTTCTCATGGGAACGTTCGGCAAGAGAATACGAAGAATTATATAGAAAATATTAATCGAATGATTTCATAAAGTCGATTATTAAAAATCGGGCTTAGCTCGTAAGGATTGGTGATATCCAATAATTACAGGCTAAGCCTTATTTTATTCTTTCTTTTTTGTCATTTCAGTGTGAAAAATGTATAATATAAAAAATACGTCTACCGAAATTAGAGAAATTTGGTAAGCTAAGACCATGAAGGGAAGGAAATACAGATGAAAATTAATCTAGTTCTTTGCATAAGTGTTATTGTTGCAATGGCAATCTGCATCGCAATTATTTTAAAAATGCTGGTTCGTTTAAAGGGAAATTATGATGCGTTGTTGATAAGCTATCGGAATTTGGAAGAACTGAATAGTACATTAAGAGCACAGAGACATGATTACTTAAATCATTTACAGGTGGTATATGGAATGATGGAATTAGAGGAGTATGAGGAATTGCATCATTATCTGGAGCCGGTGTATAAAGATATGTTAAAAACCGGAAAGGCACTAAAGACTGCAAAGCCTGCAATTAATGCACTGTTAAAAGCGAAGATGGGAGAAGCCGAAGGAAAAGGTATCGATGTATATGTGGAAGTAAAGTCAGACCTAAAGGAACTTCGGGTGGCAGACTGGGAAATCTGTAAAGTGTTATCCAATCTGATTGACAATGCTATGACAGCGTTGGAAGATACAGGCGGTGAGAAAAAGATTGAGATAGACGTGACAGAGACGAAAGAGGAATATGTTTTTACGGTAAGTAATAATGGACCGATGATTCCGGAAATGGTACAGGAATATATTTTTAAGCAGGGTTTTACCACAAAGCGTGAAGAAGGACACGGAATGGGACTTTTCATCGTACAAAATGTACTGAAAGAAAATGCAGGCAGTATTTCCGTTACTTCGGATGAAAAGGAAACGGCGTTTGTTGTAAGATTTAAGAAGGTTTAGAAAAGAGGTGGGATAATGGATGGTTTAATGATGATTGGTATTTTGCTTTTAATAGCGGGTTTTATACTGGTAGGAGTAGAGATGATAATACCGGGATTTGGTGCACCGGGAATGATTGGAGGTGCCTGTCTGCTGGGAGGAATCTTTTGTACCGCGGAGGATGTGGAACAGGGGTTGACCATTACCGTAATTGTGGTGATTTTACTGGCGGTTATGTTTGCAATTATTTTATCACTGTTTCATATGAAAAAAATAAAGCCGCCGATTGTGCTTCAGGAAGAGATGAAAGGGCAAAAAGGGTATTTAAGTGCATCGGATTTGGAATATCTGATTGGAAAAGAGGGCATGGCATCTACTGACCTTAGACCGGCAGGAAAATGTAATATTGACGGCGTGGAATTTGATGTCCGTTCCGATGGAAGATACATAGCAAAGGGCAGTATCATTCAGATTATCCGTGTTCAGGGGAACACGCTAATTATAAAAGAAAAATAAAAAAGGATGAGTTTAGGAGGAAATGTTTATGGTAGGAAAAATTGTAGTGATTGGTTTGATTGCTTTATTGGTAGTAGTATTTTTTGTCTTTGTACCAGTTGGTCTATGGATTTCAGCAATTGCATCTGGTGTAAAAATTGGTATCTTGGATTTGATTGGTATGCGTTTACGTCGTGTGGCACCGGCAAGAATCGTTCTGGCATTGATTAAAGCGACAAAAGCCGGATTGCAGATTATGGTAAATCAGTTGGAAGCTCATCATTTGGCAGGTGGTAATGTAGACAATGTAGTGAATGCTTTAATTGCTGCAGAACGTGCAGGCATTGAACTTTCTTTTGAACAGGCATCTGCGATTGATTTGGCAGGACGTGACGTGTTTGAAGCTGTTCGTATGAGCGTTACACCGAAAGTTGTAGAGACTACATTGGTTTCCGCAGTGGCCAAAGATGGTATCGAGCTTTTGGTAAAAGCAAGAGTAACGGTTCGTACCAATATCGAGCGTTTAATCGGTGGTGCCGGAGAAGATACCATTTTAGCGCGTATCGGTGAAGGTATTGTTACAACCGTAGGTTCTGCACAGACACACAGTGAAGTGTTAGAAAACCCGGATGAGATTTCAAAATTAATTTTAGGAAAAGGTTTAGACTCTGGTACAGCATATGAAATTATCTCGATTGATATCGCAGATATTGACATCGGACGTAATATTGGTGCAAACTTAAAGAGCTTACAGGCAGAGGCAGACAACAAGATTGCTCAGGCAAGAGCAGAGGAACGCCGCGCAATGGCAGTTGCTTTAGAACAGGAAATGAGAGCAGAAGTTGTAAAAGCAGAAGCAGAGATTCCAAGAGCGATGGCGGAGGCATTAAGAAGCGGAAGTCTTGGAGTAATGGATTATTACAGAATGCAGAATGTGCAGGCTGATACCAAGATGAAAAATGACATCGGTACAGGTGCCAATGCCTATGCACAGAGCGTAGAAAAATAAAGCTGGGTGTCTGTAGCAGGTATGAATGTTGATAAAGAGTAAGGGTAAGTGTCGGAAATGGCATGATAGGTAAGCGTGGATGATAAAGGTAATGGTTATCGAGGATGAACCACAGATTCGCAAGCTTTTATGCAAAATTGTAGAAAAGCAGGAAGGATTTGAGGTGGTGGCAGAAGCTGGAGATTTTGCCACAGCGGTTACAGAATATACAAAGTATCGGGCAGATGTAGTGTTTGCAGATATTGATTTGAATGGAGAAAGCGGCTTGGAGTGCGTAAAAGTACTCCTTGCGCTGAATCCAAAGCTTAAGGTGGTATTTGCAACAGCCCACAGTGAGTATATGGCAAATGCTTTTGAAATTTATGCATTTGATTATCTGGTGAAGCCTTTTAATGTAGAACGGGTAAATAAGACGCTTGCCCGTATCAGAGAAAATAATATAGAAGTGCATAGGAATGAAGCGGCAGAAATGGAGCATTTAGAACTTCATAAAGAAAAACTTTTAATTAAAGGAAAAGAACAGATTTCTTTTGTGGATAAGAGTGATATCATTATGATTGAACGTGTGGAAAGTGCTACGCATATCGTAACAAAGGATGAGACTTACCGAACATCTATCGGTTTGGGCGAAATTGAGGAAAAATTGCCAGCGAATGATTTCATGCGTTGTCATAAGTCCTATATAATTAATTTATCGATGATTTCTAAGATAGAACCATATGGACGCTGGACTTATATTGTAAAGTTTAAAGGAATCGAAGAGACTGCGTTGATTACAGCGCAGAATTATGAAGAATTAAAGAAAATGTTTCAGTAAGAGAGATTTAATCGTGGAAACGAGGTAAGAAATGGCACAGGATGCACAGTTAAAAGAGATACATACAAAGGTAATTAGAGAGAGAATGCTTTCGAAGGAGTTATTGATTTTACAGGCAAGAAGACAGGAATTGGATGAGAAAGAAAAGGAACTGTCAGAAAGAAAACTGGCTGAGCAGAAAGATGTAGAACGATTGGAAAATGGCGGGATTACTTCGTTTTTTTATCGTATCATTGGTAAAAAAGAAGAAAAGCTGGAAAAAGAACGTGCAGAGGCATTAGATGCCGCACAGCAGTATGAGCAGGTTTTTTTGGAATTAGAAGGTGTAAGACGGAGTATTGAATTAAAAGAAACAGAACTGGCAACCTTAGATGGTTATGAAGAGAAGTTTGAGAAATTGTTACAGGGAAAGAGACGTTTGCTTGAAAATACAGGATTAGAAGTGGAAAAGGTACTCTTACAAGTTGAAACAGAACTTGCTTTGCAAAAAGAAGATAAGGCATTACTTGAGGAAACGGAAAAACTTGGAGAACAAATCTTAGGGTATGTCAAACAGGTGCAGGAAACATTAAGTACGGCAGAAAAATATGCAATAGCACAGACTTCTCAGAGTGCATTGGGAATTCAAAAATCAGAACTTTTGAGTCAGGCACAGAAACAGGTGACGATGATACAACCGCTTTTAAAAGCATTTCTTCAGAAACTGGAATCTTTCAATCCAGATGTAAACATCCGCGGGAACTTAAGTGTGGTTTATGAATTTGGAAACGGGATATATACCAGTTATGTAGTCGGGAATACGATGAGTGTAGTGGATATCGAGCGTATTCGTACTGCAAAAGGAAATGTGATGCTGCTTAGAGGGCAGATACAGGATATTTTACCAGTTTTAGCATCAGAAAAGGAAAATAAGGAGAATAGAATTGACGTGTTGAAAGAACGTATCGAAGCGTTGATTATTGAAGCGTAGTTCTTCGCAGTATTTGAATTTTGCAAGTAAAGTGTATAAGTTTTTTGATTTTTTATAGGCGACCATTTTGGTCGCCTATTTAGTTACTCTATTTTATAATGTTATAAAATTTTAAGAAAATAGTAAATGACAATCTTTGGAAAAGAAGCTATAATAAGCTACATATGCTATAGGAAAGAGGAATGAACATGAGAAAAGCAGTGTTTTTTGACATTGACGGAACATTATGGAACAGACATTGTCAGATTCAGCCAAGTACAGTGGAAGCGATTAACAAATTGCGTGAAGCAGGACATCTGGCTTTTATATGCAGTGGCAGAAGTCGTGCCAATATTCGAAATCAGGAATTATTAGATCTAGGTTTTGATGGTGTAATTGCATCCTGTGGAACGCACATTGATTTTCATAAAGAAGTAGTATTTGAGGTATTGTTAAGGGAAGAACAGATAGCGCATCTTCTTGCAGTCGCAAAAAATCATAATATGCCGGTGGTGTTAGAGGGGCCGAAGTATATTTATGTAAATGACGGAGATTTTTCGGATGACCCATATGTGATCTACCTGCGAAGAGAATTGGGAGAGGATGTAAAGGTGATTCCCGAGAATCCGGCAGAGATTTTTATTAATAAATTCAGTGCAGAGACGCATGGTATTGATTTGGAGAAACTGACCAAAGATTTAGGTGAAGATTTTAATATGGTAGTGCATACCGGGGATAAGGTATTTGAAGTAATTCCTACAGGATATAGTAAAGCGACCGGTATTGAGAAAGTTTGTGAACTCTTTGATATTGCATTAGAGGATACGTATGCATTTGGGGATAGTGCAAATGATCTAGAAATGTTACAGTTTGTAGCACATGGCGTAGCCATGGGAGATGGGGACCAGGAAGTAAAAGACATAGCAGATTACATTACAACCGGCGTGGAGGACGACGGAATTGCAAACGGACTGAAATATTATGGTCTAATTTAGAGGTTATATGAATAGATTGTTTTGGTAGGAAAGGACATAGGATAGTATGGCTAATATTTTGGATTATTTAGACTGGCGAGGGGATTTGACCTTTGACCAGTCGCCATTTAATGAAGTAGATAATTTATTGCTGTCGCAGCTCGTATATGTGGATTTGGAAGGCATTGTTCCGGGACCGGAAAGCAGGGAGAAAATCAGAGTAGCAGAAGCTTCCCGTATTTTTTTCGCAACACATGACGAAAAGAAAATTTTAGAAAAAGTTTCTATGACCAAGACAGCGATGTATGTGTTGAAAAAAATGGCAGAGTCAGAACGCTATAAGGATGCTTTACTGGGTGGTTATGTGAATGACATCAGTATTGAAGAGCAATCCCAGTTTGCGGTGTTATGTGTGTATTTAGGAGATAGAAGCCTTTTTGTCGCGTTTAGCGGTACAGATGATACGATTGTCGGATGGCGGGAGAATTTCAACATGGGATATCTGGACGCAACACCGGGACAGAAAAAAGCAGTTGCATATCTGAATAATATGGTAGGTATCGGTCAATGGAAGGTACGTGTAGGCGGGCATTCGAAAGGTGGCAATCTGGCTGTTTATTCAGCAGTACACTGTCGTCCGATTATAAAACGTAAAATCATTTCGGTATATAGCAATGATGGACCGGGATTTAGCAAAGATATGGTGGCAAGTGAAGCGTATCAGGAGATGATACCTAAAATTCAAACGATTATTCCGGAATCAAGTATCGTAGGGCTGATATTAGAGCACGAAGAAGAGGTTCAGGTTGTAAAAAGTACAAATGTAGGTGTAGGTCAGCACGATGCGATGTCGTGGGAAGTGTTAGGAACACATTTTGTGTATACAGATAAGGTGGCTAAACAGAGTGTTTTCATTGATGAGACAATGCGAGCATGGCTGATGGAGTTAAACGCAGTGCAGCGAGAGATTATTGTAGAGGCTGTATTTGAGATTTTGGATGAGTTAAATATCCGAACAGTAGATGATTTTACGCATCTAAAATTTGCGGATATTCAGGAAGCCAATAAAATCAGAAAAAATCTTCCGGCAGGCACGCAGGAGCTTTTATCACATGCGATTAAATTATTATTTAAAACTGGAAAGAATTCTGTAGAAGAGTATTTGCGGGAGAGGTTAGAAAGTTCTAAACTTTCTAAAAAATAAATAAAACCTGCGAAAATGAAAAAACACGAGAAAAAATGAGAAAAAGCGAATAAAAATGGAAAAATATGCAAATAAATAGGAATATATTTAGTTGCGGATTTTAATGTAAAAACATATCATAGGACTATCGGTTAGCACTCAAAAGAAAGGAGTGCTAATAAATGTCAATCAGGAGGATTATTATGAGATTAGTACCATTAGGAGACAGAGTTGTTTTAAAACAGTGTGAAGCAGAAGAGACTACAAAGTCTGGAATTATTCTTACAAGCAGTGCTCAGGAGAAACCACAGGAAGCAGAAGTTATCGCAGTTGGTCCAGGCGGCATGGTAGATGGTAAAGAAGTTGTAATGCAGGTTGCAGTAGGTCAGAAGGTTATCTACTCTAAATATGCAGGTACAGAAGTGAAATTAGACGGCGTAGAATATATCGTTGTAAGACAAAATGATATTTTAGCAGTTGTAGAAGCGTAATCAGACATTTTCTGTCTGAATGCGAAGTAGTTGTAGAAGCATAATTTTTTAGAAGGAATGAGAGGGAATTTGAAATGGCAAAGGAAATTAAGTACGGCTCAGAAGCCAGAGCAGCATTAGGTGCAGGTGTTGATAAATTAGCAAACACAGTTCGTGTAACAATCGGACCAAAAGGAAGAAACGTAGTTTTAGATAAATCTTATGGTGCTCCACTTATCACAAACGATGGTGTAACAATCGCAAAGGAAATCGAATTAGAAGATGCATTCGAGAACATGGGTGCACAGTTAGTAAAAGAAGTTGCTACAAAGCCAAATGATGTAGCAGGTGATGGTACGACTACAGCGACTGTTTTAGCACAGGCTATGATTCAGGAAGGTATGAAGAACCTTGAAGCTGGTGCAAACCCAATCGTTTTACGTCGTGGTATGAAAAAAGCAACCGATAAAGCAGTAGAAGCAATCATTGCTATGTCTGCTAAAGTAACAGGCAAAGAGCAGATTGCAAGAGTAGCAGCAATTTCTGCAGGTGACGAAGAAGTTGGTAACATGGTAGCTGATGCTATGGAAAAAGTTTCTAACGACGGCGTTATCACAATCGAAGAATCTAAGACTATGCAGACAGAATTAGATTTAGTAGAAGGTATGCAGTTTGACAGAGGTTACTTATCTGCTTACATGTGCTCAGACATGGACAAAATGGAAGCTGTTTTAGATGATCCATTTATCTTAATCACAGATAAGAAAATCAGCAACATTCAGGATATTCTTCCTGTTTTAGAGCAGATTGTACAGAGTGGTGCACGTCTTTTAATTATCGCTGAGGACGTAGAAGGTGAAGCTTTAACTACATTAATCGTTAATAAATTACGTGGTACATTTAATGTAGTAGCAGTAAAAGCTCCTGGTTACGGTGACAGAAGAAAAGCTATGTTAGAAGACATTGCTATCTTAACAGGTGGTCAGGTAATCAGCTCTGACTTAGGCTTAGAATTAAAAGATGCTACATTAGATATGCTCGGTCGTGCAAAATCAGTAAAAGTTCAGAAAGAGAACACAATCATCGTGGATGGTTTTGGCGATAAAGCAGCTATTGCAGGTCGCGTAAAACAGATTCGTGGTCAGATTGAAGAAACAACATCTGAGTTCGATAGAGAAAAATTACAGGAAAGACTTGCAAAAATGGCAGGCGGCGTAGCAGTTATCCGTGTAGGTGCAGCTACAGAAACAGAAATGAAAGAATCTAAACTTCGTATGGAAGATGCTTTAAACGCTACAAGAGCAGCAGTAGAAGAAGGTATCATTGCAGGTGGCGGTTCTGCATATATCCATGCATCAAGAGAAGTTGCAACATTAGCTGAAACATTAGAAGGTGATGAGAGAACAGGTGCTAAGGTTATCTTAAAAGCTTTAGAAGCTCCATTATACTACATCGCAGCAAACGCAGGTTTAGAAGGTGCAGTAATCATCAATAAAGTAAAAGAATCAGCAGCAGGTACAGGTTTTAATGCAGCTACAGAAGAATATGTAGACATGGTAGCAGCAGGTATTCTTGATCCTGTAAAAGTGACAAGAACAGCATTACAGAATGCTACATCGGTAGCTTCAACATTACTTACAACAGAATCAGTTGTAGCCAACATCAAAGAAGACATTCCAGCAATGCCAGCAAACCCAGGCATGGGAATGATGTAAACCAACAGGTTACATGTAAACAGGGACAATGAAAAAGGAAGTGACCGGGGGGATTGCTTGCAAGACCAACCGGGCAGTTCCTTTTTTATTGCCTCTGTGAAACAGAGGGACCGCCCATATATAAGCAAAACGTAAAGTTGCGAAGCAACGGCTGGCAACTTGTTGACAGGTTTTGCGCATATATAAGGCGGTATCCCTGATTACTAGAGATTTTTATTTGGCGTTCTTCCACAGCATAAATAACTTTTCGCTTTTCACATAGTCGCTTATATGTTATTATAAAAACAAATGATATAAAATTTAAAAATCCCCTTTTCAGAATCCAAAAGGAAATTAAGAAATAACTCAATCATGCCGAGGTGACTCATGAAGATACTAACTTGTTTTGACGAAAAGAATTATTCATCTACCACCAAAGTTTATGAAAAATACAACATTCGCGGTATTGTTTGCATAGATGGGAAGCTTGCTATGCAGTGTGGCAGGGATGGCGAATACAAAATACCGGGAGGCGGTATTGAGGCAGAAGAAAACCATATAGAGGCTTTGGCGCGGGAACTGCGTGAAGAAGTAGGTTTGGTTTTAATAGAAGACAGTATGAAGGAATTAGGTGAAATAACGGAAATACGCCGGGATATCTTCGATGAGGATACGAAGTACATATGTCATTCGCTTTTTTATTATTGCGAAGTAACGGACGAGCGTCTTCCAATCACTCCGACAGCCAGTGAAATCAAAAAAGGATATCAGGCAGTATGGGCGACTCCGGAAGAGATTTATGAGACAAATACGAGACTTGGAACAGATCCATGGATAAAGAGAGACACGGCGTTTATAAAAATGTGGTTAGATGGTGTTTTTAAGAAGTGTGACTAATTTACTACTTGCAGAATGGAAAAAACATGATAGAATAGCCAAGACAGTTTACAAAAACAAGCTTTTTGTATAAAATAAAAAGAGAACATTTGAAAGGATAGGCGAAAAACTATGAGTAAAGTAGCAATTGTTTCCGATAGTAACAGTGGAATTACACAGGCAGAAGCGAAAGAACTTGGCATCACAGTTCTTCCTATGCCATTCTTTATTGATGATAAGACATTATATGAAGATATTGATTTAGACCAAGAAGGTTTTTATCAGTTATTGACAGGAGATGTGAATATTTCAACCTCTATGCCATTGATTGGTAATTTGACAGATGCATGGGACGAGCTTTTAAAAGAGTACGATGAAATCGTACATATTCCAATGTCATCCGGACTTAGCGGTTCCTGCCAGACTGCTATTATGATGTCTAATGATTATGACGGTAAAGTACAGGTAGTAGATAACCAGCGAATTTCTGTAACATTAAGACAGTCTGTATTAGATGCGATGGCATTGGCAGATAAGGGATATTCTGCAAAAGAGATTAAAGAAATCTTAGAACGTGAGAAGTTAGAGTCTTCTATCTATATCATGGTAGATACTTTAGAGTATTTGAAAAAAGGTGGTCGTATCACACCTGCGGTTGCAGCAGTGGGTACATTGCTTAAACTGAAACCGGTTTTACAGATTCAGGGTGATAAGTTAGATTCATTTGCGAAAGCGAGAACTGTAAAGCAGGCTAAGAGCATGATGATTGAAGCCATGAAAAAGGACTTTGCAGAACGTTTCGGTGATGCAGAAGGTAAGAATATGTACTTAGAGATGGCATATACTTATGATTTAGAAGCAGCAGAAGCTTTTAAAGTAGAAGTACAGGAAGCATTCCCAGGAATGGATATTGTGATGAAACCATTATCACTTAGTGTATCTTGTCATATCGGACCGGGTGCATTAGCGATTGCATGCTCGAAGAAAGTACCGGAATTAGCATAAGCAATCGATAAATAAGGAGTTTTGCATAAGGTAATCATTATGAGATGTCGTTCACGTAACGGCATCTTTTTTCTGTCTATTTCTTAGTTTCCAATTAAGATTTTCTTAAGTAGGTTTCGGGTAATGGGAACATGTGGTAAAATCAGAACACGTAATAAATTAGAAACCGGTAGTAAAGTAATATATCAAATAGTATAAGCAGGAGGGAATCTATATGTTGCCAACCAGAGAAGAAGCGGAGAGAATTTTGAAGGAAGCAGAAGCCTGTAATCCGGGACCGTGGGGCAATCACAGCCGTGTAGCAGCACATTGCGCCAAGAAGATAGCAGAGGCGTGTGGAGATATGGATGCGGAGAAGGCATATATATGTGGTCTGTTACATGACATTGGCAGAAAGTTTGGAAAAAGACATTTAGGACATGTATCGGATGGATATTCTTATATGATGTCTTTGGGGTATGATGAAGCAGCACGGATATGTCTTACCCATTCTTTTAAAAATCGGACAACTGCAGATTATATAGGAAACTTTGATACCACAGAAGAAGAACTTAACATGATTGAGGAAAAGCTGGCGGAAATTGAGATGGATGACTATGACCGTTTAATCCAATTGTGTGATGCAATCGCAGGGGCAGAAGGAGTCATGGATATTGAAGAGCGTATGAATGATGTGAAACGCCGTTATGGAGGTCGTTATCCGCAGGAAAAGTGGGATGCGAATATGGCGTTGAAGAAGTATTACGAGGATAAAATCGGTAAGGATATTTACACAGTAGTAGAAAAGGAGACGTTTAGACCATAGTTTTCTCACATTTTTTTCACAAAAAAAACACATTTGGAAAATATAATGATATTTGATAAAGAAGTGTACATAACAGGTGTGAAAATGGAAGGGGACTAAAATTATGAAGCGTTTTTTGAAAAAAGGAATGGTGATAACCTGTGCATTCGCAATAGTAATGTCCGGATGTGGGAAGCAGGATGGACAGGGACAGCCGGAGAAAGAGAGCATTGTTGCGACAGAGAATACAGAGGATGCAGCAAAAGGAAGTAAAGTATTTGCAGATGCGACTGTGATTACGCTTTCGGATGAAAAGATTACTGTGGATGGGAGTGAGATTGGGACAGACGAGGAAAGTGCAGTATATGCAGCAAACGATATTGTCTTTTATTTAGAGGGACAGGATTTTACTTATGGCGAAGGCGAAGATGCAGATGAACATTCACAGGCAGAAGCAGATGCACACACTGTTGTGCATATCACAGAGCCTGGAACTTATGAAGTAAGCGGAACACTTTCCGCAGGTCAGATTGCAGTGGATTTAGGAGAGGACGCAGAAGAAAATCCGGAAGCAGTGGTGACATTGATTTTAAATGGCGTCGATATTCAGTGTGAAGTTGCACCGGCGATTATTTTCTATCATGTATATGAATGTGGTGTGGCAGACGCGGAGAATGCGACCAATACGGTAGATACCACAGATGCAGGTGCAAATGTTTTGATTGCAGATGGTTCTGTGAATAATGTAACAGGTTCTTACGTTGCACGCATTTATAAGCCGGATACAGTTGAATTGAATGAGGACGGCACAGAAGTAGCAGATGCGAAGAAACTTCATAAATACGATGCAGCATTCTACTCAAAAATGAGCATGAATGTAAACGGTGATGAAGAAGGTACCGGTGTATTAAATATTTATGCAGAGAATGAGGGACTAGATTCTGAACTTCATTTAACAATTAATGGAGGCATTATTAATATTACATCCGGAAATGACGGTATTAATACGAATGAGGATGGAGTATCAGTTACAACTGTAAATGATGGTAATTTGAGTATTAAAGTAATGGGGACAACCGGTGAAGGAGATGGTATTGATTCAAACGGCTGGTTGGTTATCAATGGTGGTACGGTTTTGGCACAGGCTTGTGCTTTTAGCGCAGACGCAGGTATTGACTCAGATATGGGCATTCATATTAATGGTGGAACAGTAATCGCGACAGGTAACATGCTTGACCGCATTTCGGAGAGTGAACAGAATTATGCGGTATTTCAGTTTGCCTCTAGCCAGAAAGAAGCGAATTATACTTTAAAAAACGAAGCAGGTGAGGTGGTGTTTGCTTGTACACCGGAAAATGCTTTCACATATTTGATTTTCTCTTCTGCAGATATGACAACAGGTACATATACGATGTGGATGGGCGATACACAGCTTGCAGGAAGTGCCAGTGAGAGTCAGGGCGGATTCGGTGGTGCTGTAATGCCGGGCAACTTCGGTGGAGAGAAGCCGGAAGGAATGGAATTTCCAGAGGGTGGATTCGACGGAAAAGCACCAGAAGGAATGACGCCACCAGAGGGAATGGAATTTCCGGAAGGTGGATTCAATGGAGAACGACCAGAAGGAATGGAGAAGCCGGAAGGCGGATTTAATGGAGAACCACCAGCAGATATGGAACGACCGGAAGGCGGACGTGGAGGTTTCGGCGGCAGAGGTGGTGCGACAAGTGCAGAAGCCTCTATAGAATTTGTAATGGAAGACGGTGGCAATTATTTTAATAATGTGACCGTGATGGAATAATGAAAAAGGGAAATCATGGAAGAAAAGAGAGTCAGAATTAGTGATATAGCAGAGGAATTGGGGCTAAGTACGGCAACTGTTTCCAATGTATTACATGGAAAAACGAAAAAAATATCTGAAAAAACTGTACAGAAGGTGCAGGCACTGTTAGAAGAGAAGCAGTATATTCCGAGTATGGCAGGTATTCTTTTGGCACAAAATGCGGCACCAATCATAGGAGTAGTGGTGAATGATCACGAAAAATATGAGGGACATACGTTAGAGGACGTGTTTATAGCGTCTTCTATTAATTATTTGTCTACCGAGATTGAAAAACGCGGTTTGTTTATGATGGTAAAGAAGACCAAAAATCCGGAAGAGATTATTAAGTATGCTTCTATGTGGAATATGGAAGGGATTGTAATTATCGGATTTTGTAATCAGGATTATATGTATCTGCGGAACCATATGCGTATACCGTTTGTGATATATGACGGGTATTGTTCAGAGGTAGAACGTATTTATAATATTACGATTGATAATTACGATGGCGGTAGAAAGGTAGGACAGCTTTTTAAGAAAAAAGGATATCAAAGGGTACTTTACATTGCGGATAATGATATTTGTGTAGATAGAGAACGTTATGAAGGATTTTGCGAAGGAATAGGAGATGCGGAGGTTACGTTCATGCAGATACCTATGCAAAAAGAACTGCGTATGCAATTTTATAAGGAACGTTTGGAAGAAATAAAAAGATATCGGGCAGTTTTTGCAGCATCAGATTATTATGCAGTGGATATGATGCATTTTTTGCAGGAGCAGGGCATTCGTGTACCGGAGGAAATAGCAGTGGCAGGATTTGATGATATACCATTGTGTGAGCAGGTATTGCCGACCCTTACTTCCGTGAAGCAGGATTTGGCATTACGGGCAAAAATCGCCCTAGATAAATTGCAGGAGCTGAAAGAAAAAAGAGAAACCGGGACAGAGATAAGGTTACCGGTAGAATTGATAGAGCGGGAAAGTACATAAAGATAAGAAACAGACTTCGAATTTGTTGGAAATATACAAATTCGAAGTCTTATTTTTGTTATGGGTTACGCGTTTAACCTTTGAAAAAGAAAGCACATAGAATTAAAATGAAAGTACAAAAGCTTTTGAATGATATGTGAAAAGAGGATGTTATGAAACAGAATAAGCATTTTTTTCAAATGGTATGTAATCTGGCTGTGCCGGTGGCGTTACAGTCGATGTTACAGGCGTCGTTTAGCATTGTGGATCAGATTATGATCGGACAATTGGGAAGTGTGGCAGTAGCAGGCGTAGGGCTTGCAGGAAAGTTTTCGTCTATCTATTCCGTTTTAGTTTCTGCGATTGGTGCAGTTGCCGGTATTATGATTTCTCAATATATGGGGCAGGAGAATAAAAAAGAAGTTCAGAGAAGTTTTCGTTTGAATTTTACAGTGGCTATGGGGTTAGCAGGTATATTTACTGTATTATGTATGTTGATCCCGAATCAGATTATGGGACTTTATACAACAGATAATCAGACACAGCAAGCTGCCGGAGCATATTTATTTTGGATTTCGGGTACTTATCTTATGGCAGCCGGAGCAACTATGCTTTCTGTGATGTTCCGTTGTATGGAAAAAGCGACGCTTCCGTTGGTGGCAAGTATAGTGGCGGCGTGCCTTAATACTATTCTGAACTATGTGTTGATTTTTGGAAAGCTTGGATTTCCAGAGATGGGAGTGAAAGGTGCGGCAATTGCAACGGTGATTTCACAAGCAGCAAATCTATTAATTATGGCAGGGTTGTTTGTACGTCACAGAGGTTGTCTGGCTATTGGGGAAAAGGATATGGAGATGCCGCCATTTCAATGGAAACAATACGGAGAAATGTTATTTCCGATTTTAATTTGTGAACTGGCGTGGAGTCTGGGCGAAAATGTGTATGCCATTATTTATGGGCGGTTGGGAACCGAGGCATGTGCGGCTATGACTTTAATTAATCCGGTGCAGAGTCTGATGATAGGTGCTTTGTGTGGTTTGTCGCAGGCAGCAAGTGTTATCATTGGCAAGATGCTTGGAAATAGGGAATATGAAACTGCTTATGGGGCGGCAAAAAAGTTAATTTGGTATGGTTTTGTCGGTTCATCTATATTGTCAGTGGTTATTATTTTAATGAGTCCTACATATGTAAATATTTATCAGGTGGAGGAAACCGTAAAAATACCGACCAGACAGATTTTATTGGCCTATGCACTGGTTGCACCATTTAAAGTGCTTAATATGATATTGGGCGGCGGAATTATAAGAAGCGGCGGCAAGACAAAATATGTTATGATGATTGACATGATAGGAACATGGGGATTTGGTGTGCCGCTCGGATTATGGTCTGCATTTGTACTGGAACTGTCCATTCCGTATGTGTATTTCATACTTTCATTGGAAGAGTGTGTGCGTTTTGCAATATCACTGGTCATTTTGCGTAAAAAAAGCTGGATGAATCAACTTATGTGAGACAATGCCCCATGTTTAACAGAAGATTAGCGATAGTGGCAGTATGAATATGACTTGTCAGAATGCGAAAATTGGTATATAATATCGTGTGCTTACAAGCAACATAATGCCAACGGATTATATGTGAGAAAGCATATTAGAATTGGTAATAAAAACGCGGATGCGCGTTAAATGATAGAAGACCGCTGTGGCGGTAGAAGACGAGGAGAATAGAAATGGAAAAAGTAAGAACACGATTTGCACCAAGTCCAACCGGTAGAATGCACGTAGGTAACTTGCGTTCTGCATTATATGAGTTTTTAATTGCAAAGCATGCAGGCGGCGAATTCATGCTTCGTATCGAAGATACAGACCAGGAACGTTTGGTAGAAGGTGCAGTAGACATCATTTATCGTACAATGGAAAAGACAGGTCTTTTGCATGATGAAGGTCCGGATAAGGATGGCGGTTTCGGTCCATATGTACAGAGTGAACGTATGGCGACAGGAATCTACATGAAATATGCAAAAGAATTAGTAGAAAAAGGCGAAGCATATTACTGTTTCTGTGACAAGGAACGTCTTGCAAGCTTAAAATCAGAAGTGGTAGAAGGTAAGGAAATTACCGTTTATGACAAGCACTGCTTACATTTATCAAAAGAAGAAGTAGAAGCAAACCTTGCAGCAGGTAAGCCATTTGTTATCCGTCAGAATATTCCAAATGAAGGAACAACTACTTTCCATGATGAGCTTTATGGAGATATCACAGTAGAAAATGCAGAGTTAGATGATATGATTTTAATTAAATCAGACGGTTATCCAACTTATAACTTTGCAAACGTAGTAGATGATCATACTATGAATATCACACATGTAGTACGTGGTAATGAATACCTTTCATCTTCACCAAAATATCAGCGTTTATATGACGCTTTTGGCTGGAAATCGCCGGTATACATCCACTTACCATTGATTACAGATGAGAACCATAAAAAGTTATCAAAGAGAAGCGGACATTCTTCTTTTGAAGACTTAATCGAGCAGGGATTCATAACAGAAGCGATTGTGAACTACATCGCATTACTTGGCTGGAGTCCGGAAGATAACAGAGAAATCTTTACCTTAGATGAGTTAATCAGAGACTTTGATTACCGCAGAATCAGCAAATCACCGGCTGTTTTTGACTATGTGAAGTTAAAATGGATGAACGGTGAGTACATCAAAGCTATGGAATTTGATAAATTCTATGAAATGGCATTGCCATACATCAAAGAAGTGATCACAAAAGAAATGGACTTCGAGAAGATTGCAGCTATGGTGAAGACTCGTATCGAAGTATTCCCGGATATCAGAGAGCACATTGATTTCTTGGAAAGCTTACCGGAATACGATGTAGAGATGTATACTCATAAGAAGATGAAAACTAATGCGGAGACTTCTTTAGAGGTATTGACAGAGATTCTTCCAAGATTAGAGGCGCAGGAAGATTACAGCAACGATGCACTTTATGCAATGCTTTGTGATTTTGTAGCAGAAAAAGGCGTGAAGAATGGTTATGTAATGTGGCCAATCCGTACTGCAGTTTCCGGCAAACAGATGACACCGGGCGGTGCAACAGAATTAATGGAACTTTTAGGAAAAGAAGAATCCATCGCCAGAATTAAGGCAGGTATTGCTTTGTTGAATAAATAATAATAATAAGTTACAGTTCACATATCGGCCTTTGTGTGTAAGAAGGGTGTGTGAACTGTAATTTTTTTTTCAGGGGATATTCCTGTGAATTGGAAACGCTCTGTAAAAAAGGGCGCAGAATGTGCAAATCACATAGTTTGTGATTCTTTTAGGAAAAGTTATACTCCGGGGAGAAAGGAATAAGATGGAGAGAAACTATAATAAATCACAATTACAGGCAATTACACATGGAGTGGGACCATGCTTAACGCTTGCGGGTCCAGGTAGTGGAAAGACTGCGGTTATTACGGAACGTGTGAAGTATCTGATTACAGAGCAGCAGGTAAAACCATCGAATATACTGGTGATTACGTTTACAAAGGCTGCGGCGGCTGAGATGAAGGAACGTTTTTATAAGCTGATGAGTGATGTGACCGGAAGTGTAGCAGGTTTTGGGCAGTATCCGGTGACATTTGGAACGTTTCATGCTGTGTTTTTTCAGATTTTAAAGCATGCCTATAATTACAATGCCAATAATATTATAAAAGATGAGCAGAAGTATTCCTGTATGCGGGATTTGGTGCTAAAACAGCGGTTAGAATATGAAGATGAGGCCGAGTTTGTAAACGCTGTGTTAGGCGAGATTAGTATGGTGAAAAATACGGGGGTAGATTTGGCACATTATTATTCAACGAACTGTGCAACGGAGATGTTTCGCAGATTGTACAGCCAGTATCACGAGTATTTGTATTCGCATAAGTTGATTGATTTTGATGATATGCTAGTGTATACTTACGAACTTTTTAAAGAGCGAACGGACATTTTGAGTGCGTGGCAGAGAAAATATCAGTATATTTTAATTGACGAGTTTCAGGATATTAATAAAATTCAGTATGATATTGTGAAAATGCTTTCGGCACCGGAGAATAATCTCTTTGTAGTGGGGGATGATGACCAGTCCATCTACCGTTTCCGTGGGGCAAAACCGGAGATTATGTTGCATTTTTTTGATGATTTCCCGACAGGAAAGCGTTGTCTTTTGGATACCAATTATCGTTCACAGGAAAACATTGTAAAGTCATCGTTAAATCTAATTAAGCATAATAAGGAACGTTATAAAAAGCAGTTTCAGGCGAGTCTTCTGGCAGCAGGAGAAGTGGAATACGGAGTATTTAAGACGCAGAGAGAGCAGAATATGCGTATTGTGCGTGATATTTATGATAGGATTGAACGTGGAGGCAAATACGAAGAATTTGCGGTGCTTTTCCGCACCAATACTCAGCCGCGCGTACTAATGGAACAGTTTATGGAGTACAATATTCCGTTTTATGCGAAAGACAGCATTCCGAATATTTACGAACACTGGATTGCCAAGGATTTGTTTGCCTATATCCGTATTGCACAAGGCAGCAGGCAGCGGAGTGATTTTTTGCAGATTATGAATCGCCCGAAGCGTTATATCAGCAGGGAGTCGTTAGATGATGAACTCGTGGCATTTGATGTGTGGGAATGGTTTTTTGAGGAGCAGCCTTGGGTGGCAAAGCGTATTCAGCAGTTAGAGCATGATATTAAAATGCTTGAACGTATGAACCCGTATGCTGCGATTAATTATATTCGACGCGGTATCGGATACGATGAGTTTTTAAAGGAATATGCCGATTACAGGCGTATCCGCGAGGATGATTTGTTCGATGTCATTGAAGAATTACATGCCAGTGCCAAAGAATATAATAATTTCGATGCCTGGTTTTTACATATCGAGGAATATGCAGAGGAATTAGAGAGAATCCGTATGCAAAAACAAGAGCAACGGGAAGGAGTAGTGCTTGCGACTTTACATAGTGCCAAGGGATTGGAATTCGACCATGTCTATATTGTAGATGTGAATGAGGGGATTATGCCTTATAAGAAGGCTACATTAGAGCAGGAAATTGAGGAAGAACGAAGACTTTTCTATGTGGGAATGACGAGAGCGAGACAGGATTTGCACCTATTTTCTACGAAACAGGTGAACCATAAGGATGCGGAGGTTTCGCGATTTGTTGGGGAAGCAAGAGGTGAGAAGGGGAAGCGGTAAATTTGAAGTTCATGGAGGGAATTATGGCGAAAGTAATGAAGAAAACGGCAATTATAACACTATTGTTGACGATAATATTTTGCTTATTATATCGAGTTACTAGTAATAATGTGATTTTTTCACTTGCAATCACACTTGGAACAATTGCATATCATTTTATCATCCGACTTTTAGTTGGATATCTGTTTGATTTCAAGATGAAAAATCAAGCAGATTATACGAAAAAATGGTATCAAGTTAGTGATACAGAGATGAAACTATATCAGAAACTAAAAGTAAAAACATGGAAAAACAAAATGCCTACATTTGATATGGATGTATTTGATGTTTCAAAACATAGTTGGGATGAAATCATCCAGGCAACATGTCAATCAGAATTGGTACATGAAACAAATGTTGTTTTTAGTTTTCTGCCTGTTGTTGCAGCTGTATGGTTTGGGTCATTTGAGGTTTTTTTAATTACATCTGTGTTAGGTGCTATATTTGATTTGATGTTTGTGTTTATGCAGAGATTTAATCGGGCACGAATAGTAAAAATGAGACGAAAACGATAGATTTCAGTCTTACGGAGAGATTGAAAGAAACAGAAGATTTGAATTTTACATTTTCTTCATTTTTTGAGCTAAAGAGCCGACATAAAAGTATGTAGCTGTATTGAAGGAGACTAACTATTAGAAGTCAATAGTTTTTAGAAAAAAAGTTTTATCTTAAAAAAGGGTAACCTTAATAAACCCTCATTACTGAGGATTTTAAAATCAAATATTGTTAACTGCCACTACTCAGCTAACGGAGCAAAGAA
>JAZSEF010000045.1:0-79809 GCA_045531555.1 Roseburia sp.
ATTGGTTCAATCCTCTTGTCTGGTACGCGCTAAAAGAAATGTGTAATGACAGAGAGATTGCCTGTGATACTTCCGTTTTGAAAATGCTTGACGAGGATGCTTATGAAGATTATGGCAATACACTAATTAACTTTGCAGAAAAAATATCCCTATCTCCTTTTCCATTTGCTTCCTGTCTTAGTGGAAACATGGAGCAGATAAAACGGAGAATTGTCAACATCGCTTCTTATGAAAAGCCAACATTTATAAAAAAGCTAAAAGGTATGACAGCATTTGTACTTACTTGTGTTCTTCTGTTAGGTTTTACTCCTTTTATTTCTACATATGCAACAGATAAAAGCCACTACCAATGGGATTCCTCATCCGAACATATATCCTATATAGACCTTTCTGCATATTTTGGAGAATACGAAGGTAGCTTTGTTTTATATGATTTAGAAAATAATGCATGGAGCATACATGACATGGAATATGCTACCCTTCGAGTAGCACCAAACTCCACCTACAAAATATATAATGCCTTGTTCGGATTAGAAGAGGGCATCATTACACCAGATGACTCCTCGATAGCATGGAGTGGCGAAACTTATCCTTTTGAAGCATGGAATGCAGACCAAACTTTACAGTCAGCAATAAATTCCTCTGTGAATTGGTATTTTGAATCTGTGGACGAACAACTTGGGGCCACTGATATTTCCAACTATATTGAGGAAATTGGATATGGAAATGAAACTATAAGTGGCAATTTCTCCACCTATTGGATGGAATCTTCCTTGAAGATTTCACCGATAGAGCAAGTCGAGCTTTTAACCAAGCTACAAGATAACAGCTTTGGCTTTGCTCCTGAAAACATCAATGCAGTTAAAAATGCTATCTGCCTTTCTTCTTCCGATACCGGCACCTTCTACGGAAAGACCGGAACCGGCCGTGTGGATGGACAGGATGTGAATGGATGGTTTATCGGCTATATTGAAACTGCAGATAATACATACTTTTTTGCTACCAACATTGGTGCAAACAGCGATGCTACCGGAGGCAACGCAACCGAAATAACCATGTCTATCTTGTCTGACATGAACATCTGGAAATAACACAATTTATAAAAGCATAGAAAATGGCACTCCCTCAATTTGAGAGTGCCATTTACTTTTGATAAAATGGAATCTAATTTATTTATACTGTAATATCCAGACTACTACCAACACTACCCAGCACCGCTTTAGCATTAGTAATTTGCACAGAAAATCTGTTAATATCCTGCCCCAACACATTTGTCAACGAATCGCTGTTTGCAGTATTTTTATTACCGCTTGCCATATAAACAGGTGTCATTATTTCCTGATATTTTGCATATACACGATTCACTGAAATACTATCATTTAAATTCATATTTTGAAACAACACCCTTACCATACCTGCCAACTGCTTATTGGAAGCAGGCTGTACAACGCTTCCACACTTTTGAGCATGCTCCAGATTTGCAAGTAATGTTTTCCTTGTATTCTCCGGTATGTTAGAAGTTAACTGACTTTTTAATGATTCTGCAGCCTCATCACTAAGCTGGTATCTGACAGCATAATATTTATTCAATTCTCCTGTATTGCCAACTCCTTCTACCTCATCAATCGAATAACTACTCTGTCTATGACGCTCTTTTTCTGCCTGAACAAGACTGTCCAAATAATCCTCTATGCTTTTATTTACGACCCCTGCTTGTTCTTCGGTAAGATTGTCCATTACATATGTACCTACCATATTTGCTGCTATTCCCATCGCTGCATAATCTTCATAATCCAAATCACTACCCTTTGTTGGCAAAGCTGCTATTGCATTTTTCACAATTTCTTTACAAGCTTGCATTTCCTCATTCGAAAAAGTAACTCCATCCACATTGTAGGTAATATTATTTCTTGTTTTTGAATAGACATTGTTTACAATTTCACTACTATCAACCATCAAGGTTCTTTGTTCGCTCCGTGCCTTTTCATTCATTTCTTTGACTTCTTCTTCAGAGAGTTCTCTCATGGTTCCAGAAACACTTGCTTGTAATTCCTCTATAGTCTTTCCCACAAGCATTTTATTTGCCTTGTTAATCATATCATAATTTGGGGATATTAAACCTGTATTTGTAGAATTGATTCCAATTGTCATAATTACCACCTATCAAATCAAATATTTTGCTGTTTTCATTTTACTATTATCAAAACTCCTATATATTTTATCGTCACTTTCCTCGCATTTATTTACCCCATTTGCATTATTTTGTCTATTTGCACTTTAAAATCATTATTATTTTATCCGTTTGCACATACAATACATGTGAGGTGATGAAATGATAGACTATAAGACCATCGGAGGCAGAATAAGAAAACGCAGAATATCCTGCCAACTCTCTCAAGAAAAACTTGCCGAATTATGTGATGTTGGGACTACTCATATTTCACATATTGAAACCGGAAACTGTATTCCAAGTTTAAAAGTCTTTATTGCCATTTTAAATGCGTTGTCATGTTCTGCAGATGAACTCTTATGTGATGAATTAGATAATGCCGAACACACATATTCTTCTGAAATTTCAAAACTATTAGAGGATTGCTCAAGCCACGAACTTATGATTATTACGGATACAATCCAAGCCTTAAAAATTTCTTTACGAAAATAGATGTAGAGCTACTGTTCTATTAAAGTAGCTCTCATTTTTATTATCGAATATCAGCTTCGATGTACTCACATATTGTAGGAACAGATAATTCTGATTCATCCATATTCTCCATTATTTCACTCATCATATCCTCAAGGATAATAAACCCATTATCACATGCCTTGAAAATTCTAACCGATTTACGTGGCAGCATCCCTTGCGGACCTGCTCCGGTAACATAGTTTATGATGACGATAACATCTTTTGCATTATCCCCATCTATATCCTGAAAACCAACAGCCTCTACACTGTCAAACATACCTATGCTATCATTCTCCGTACTATTGTTTTCAAAGCAAGCTGGGAAATAATATACAATTTGATTGTCCTTTGCCAACACGAAGGAAACATCTTCCCAAAGCGTATCGTAAGTTGGCCGATAAGATACAAATCGTACCTTGCCCCAATCATTCAAATCCACGTCAAAGGACTGTTCTGCTATAACCCGGCTTTCGTCTAATCTATCCCCTGAAATATAATCCTCTTCCGTATTCGTCAATTGCTGAATATCTTTCAGTTGATTGCTGCTTTGTTGACCTTCTGTTGATGGCACCTGTGCTACTGCAGCAACAAGTAAGAAACAACCTATGTACATTACCAAAGCAATGATAATAGCCACAATACTTCCGACAATTCCTATACCATAAGTATTCTTCTTTTTTCTTTCGACTATTGCCAAAATCTCATTATCAAGCGGATGATTCTTTTTATAAATCTTTCCATATAAAGCAAGAGCAATATTAAATATGAGAAGAACTGCTATGCCAACGACAGCCACACTAATTTTGTTCGTGTTTTTTGAAAAAGCAATGTAGTCTGTCAAAATGACTGCAATTACACCCGGTGTTATACTATGCTTATAACGTCTAAATAACATTTGCGTTTTTTCCGGCTCATAGCTTCTTTTCAATAAATAATTCAAAAGTATTCTTTGTCTTCGACGCATTCCTTTACCAAATCTTCCACTAGGAATTGCTAAACCATTCAAGTCTTTGAGCATTTCTCGGAATGTTATACCCGATAAATTCAAAACTTCTCTAAAAATCCAAAATGAACAATACAAATTCATTGGTAACAATAGTGCAGAAATTATTATAAGTATCTCAATTTTATTCACTGCCATATCTCCTTCCAAAGTTTTTAGTGCTCATTATTCAGCCAATGTTTTAAATGGCAAAACATAATAGGCCGTAGGCTGCTCAGAGCCAATCAAAGCAATCTGAACACTATCTTCCAACCATTCAATTTCATAGTTTGCTGTGCATCCATCATTAGAAACATCCGCTTGAAATGAAACTCTATAGCGAGGTTTAGCATTTTGTTCATAAAGTGAAATTTTAAGATGGTCAGCTCCAAATGCCCAGTCCGGTGTTCCCAGTTCTTGTATAATCAAAAGATAATTACCATCCGGTGATGTCTCCCGAAGCAATTCTGTTTTTTTACTATTCACGAAAGTTAGACATTCCCACAACACCACTGATACAATAATAAGTGTTTCAATCAATAGTAAAATTTTTAATATCCGTTGTTTCATTATGCACCTATCCTCTCTCTTAATGTCCACGTATATCCAGTTCTTCCAATAGAGAATTTCCACTTCCCCAAGAATATACAATGTAATAACCGTTGCCCTTTATTTCTTCTAAAAATTGTAGTGTCCCGTGATCAATCACCTCAATGGTCTGCCCTTCCTGAGTTTCCACCAAACATTCCCACTCATTACTTCTGTACCCTGAATAGTAAGCATCCAATTCTTCCAAAGGCAAATCACTTCTAATTAAAATTGCTCCAAAATACTGCATTCCATTTCCGTTACCCGTCAGCTTCCCAGCCTGTGACAACGACTCTATCAATTCTGTTTCCTCTGGCAATGGGATTTCACATAATGACCTTTCCACCTTATAGGCTGTATGATTATTTATAAGTGGAATTGAAATCACACCGCCTATCAATACAACTGCTGCCAATATTCCAACTAACTTTAATTTCTTCATGTGTCCTCCTTTCTTTTCTTACATCTGTAAGATTACTATGGAACACCACTATTATCAAATCAATCGTAACTATTCAGTACCTTCATAGTTACGATTCGCAAATCCATGAGAAATCAGCTTCGCTGATGGATTTGCTCACTCTTGAATCACTTTCTTACGCTCAAAACAGCAAGTGTTTTGAGCTGTACTAAACAGTTACTTTCATTCTTTTATTCGGTATTGATAGTCTGGTATATGCATAATTCCGTCATTTAAGATTTCATTCCCCAAATACTGAAAACTGCCATCCTCTGCAAACCTTACAGTAAGTTCATGGGTTATGACCGCATCATCGCAAATGACCATGTCACAAACCGCCTCAACTGTTAATGTAACTGTTCCATCTTCATTTTCTTTGATATCGACAACCTCTGGCAGAGAAGTTCCAAAAAAAGTAGGAGCATAATTGAAACACCCAAGTCTCGCCCAAAGATAGGTCTGATTTTCCTCATCAAATACTGCGTACTCTCGTATCTGCCCTGCTGTTACCGGAAGATACTCCATAATCAGACTTTCGAATTCTTCTTTCGGGATGCCATTGGGATAATCTTCGGAATTGAACTTTTCTCCATATTTCATTCTATGTAGGTACTCAAACATTCCGTTATAATCCAATTCACTCATGCTTTCTGCATTCCAGTTAGAACACAAAAGGTTCTGTCCTTGATATCCAAGTCCCAGGACGAGGCGCTTAGACATCTCTCGCTGTTCCTCTGTCATAGGCTTTACTCTGATCAGACAGCTTCCATCCATGATTTCACTGACTTCCGGTGGCTCCGGTACACATAATTCATAACAAAACCATCCCTTATCTGTATATTTCCACTCTTTTAGTCTTGTATGGGAAATGTATGAAATTCCCGGCTTGTTGTCAGCATTCCAGATTCCTCTTGCACTTACAACATACATATCCGTTCCATCAAAAATGAATTTCATTCTTCCCAATCCGCCATCGTTATGGACTTCATAAATTACTACAGAACCGCTTTTCCCTTCCATACATTCTTTAAGAAAAGCATCAACACCTTCATAATTCTCCATGTTAGAATACGTTACCATCGTTGTAACCGGACATCCTGCAGCTGTTAATTTCCTCTGCATTTCAAGAACCGTTTCATCCTCTAAAACGACATTGGACGCCATCCCTTTATCTGCTGATTCATAAATGTCAAGGTAAAATTCCATCAGCTTTTTACAGTCCGTCTCAGCTTCTTCCCTTTCCTGTACATCTACTGGAAGGTCATAACCCTTTTCCCATTGTTCTGCAACCTCTTCCTCTGCACTTTTTATTTCCTCTGTGAAAAATGCATCTTCCTCATCTTCCACAAAAGGTTCATCTGTAATACCTTCTTCTCCACAGGAACACACAAAGCACCCCATCAGAAATACCATAATCAGCAGAATACTTTTTCTTTTTAATGCCATAATATCATCCTTTCTTTCAAAGCACATTTAATGTGCTTTTGCTATTGGTGGCAGTTCCAATTCTATTTGCTCTATAGAATTGGAAAGATATTTGAAAGTTCCATCTTCAAATGGCTGAACCACAATCTCATTCCTGAATGCAAGATCAGAATTATAATCCGGCCATACTCCGTCTACAATAAGAGTAATCGTTCCGTCCGTGTTTTCTTTGTAATCAACCACTTCTCCAAAAGGCGGATATGGACTGGCATAAATCATTTCATATTCATAACTGTTGTGGTCTGCGTTGTATCTACAATGTTCTCTCAACTGCTCCACAGACACCGGGAAATAGGTAGTCATTATTTTTTCATACTCTTCTGCCGGAATTTCCCATCCCTGTGTCTTCAGATTTTCGCCTGTATAAATCCGATAGATATCTTCATACATACAAGGCATCAAAATATCTTCCACATTGCTGCTGTCCCAATCTGTAACAAGCAGATTGTAATTCACATAACTTAACCCTGATATGTATTTTTCTGTCAGTTCCCGGCATTCTTCCGGAAGAGGTTCTATTCTCCAATACTGTCTCAAACTTGCATGTGCAATCACATATTCATATGCATAGATAAAATATCCTTTTTCGGTCAATTTAATTTCAGCCACATTACTTACCGAAGTTCCCTGTATTTCAGGCACCCCGCTTTCCTTCCAACGGATTCCTATATAATAGGTCTGCAGCTTACCTTTCCGATAAATGAAGGTAACTGCTCCAATCAGCCCATCTCTATGTACTTCGTATACCGTAACCATTGAGTCCTGTCCATCCAAGTAATCTGCATAAAATGTTTCGATTGCTTCATGGTTTTGCATGGCAGTATCTTCTTCAACACTTACCAGACCGCTTCTGCCCAATTGCTCCACCACAGCTTTCCTCTGCTCGCTTGTAAATTCGCCAATACCGGAAGAGTAACTTGGTGCATCTGCAATTACAATACCCTTATAGATTTCTGCGACCGAATCTGCCGCTGACAAAGCCATACTCTTCAATTGTTCCTTTTCCTCATCTGAGATAAGACAATCACTGGCTTGCGGAACAAACCAATATGCTGACTCTGTAGAAGTGTCCACATCTGCTTCTGTTGCTGCTTCACTGCTTTCCATTTCTATAGGTGGCTCCCATACTTCTTCTGCCACCTTTTGTTCTTCTTCATGTATTTTCCCCCAACAGATTACTCCAACTATTACAAAAATTAACAGCAGTAAAATCGGAAGTCCGAATCTTCTAAGCAACCATCTCACATCTTCCATTATTCTCCTCCGTACAATTCTTCCCATTCTTCTAACGTCAACCGTGGCGTATGCCAAGTTTCTCTGTAATTGTCTTCAGATGGTATAATTCGGTTAGATACATATTGTACTCCTCCATCCTCTAACGGGCGGACCACAACCTCATGAGCATATACCTTGGAATCACCTGCATAAGGGAATACTACATTAGCTGTAAGTGTAATTGTCCCATCACTGTTTTCTGTAAAACCTACTACCTCTGAATATGGATATTCCGGGTACTCTACTTCTTCAAAACCTCTCGGCTTATATTCATAAGTCAAATTCTCCGAATCATAGATGGTTTTTGATTGCATCATTTCACTATCAATTTTGAAATATTTCATAATAACACTTTCAAATTCTTCCTTTGGAATCTGATAAACTGCACTGACTGATAAGTTGTCATCAGCAACATAGGGAACATACTGACCGTTTACTTTTGGATAGAGAATGTCATACATATCATAGAAATTCAAATCCCCGAAATCATTCTCACTCCAATCCACAATGAACATATTATTCTGTTCAAAGCTGATTGGGCGGAGGTATTTCCGACTCAACTCCCTATATGTTTCATCCAATGGCTGTACTCGTAATGCGGTATGCTCCTCCGCTCCACTCAATGTAAGAACATATAATTCTTCTGAAAACCAGACACCGGAAAACATCAGGTAACCTTCTTCTGTATAATTCCAATACTCCGCCTGATAGCTTCCAGTAACCTCTCTTTGTATATCGCCATTTTCGTACTTGTAATAGCTTCTGACCACATCTACATTTCCGTCTTTTGTGTGCAAATCGTATTTTACAAATCCGCCCAAATAGCTGACTTCAAGAATCGTTATTTCTGCTTCATCCTGTGCATCCACCTTTTCGCAGAATTCCACTACCTTCTCTGGTTCCGTCATGTTAATTTGATTTCTGCTGTCAACAGCCGGATATCCATTTTCTCCAAGACAATTTACAATACTGCGAATCGTTTCCAAATCAGCTATCTTGTTTTCATCTGCTGCCTTCTTATAAAGATCTATACAGATGTTTATAATTTCTTCTGCGTTCTCCTGAGATTCTTCTGGAATAGCCTGAATATCGATTACTGTTTCCGAAACTGTATCTTCTTCCGAGGGTGCATCGCTGCACCCCGAAACACTAAGCATCAGTACAAAACTAATTGCTGCCAAACCACTCTTCCAGAACCAGGTTGTCTTTCTTAACAACATATCCGCTTCCTCCTCTTCCTTTCACATCTTCTACCATACTGATAATCAATATAGGACGTTCTACAGTATCTTCTGCCGTAAAAATTGCAAACCATCCTAATTCCGTACCCGAAGTATCATCCTTCGATGCCTTGATTTCTGCCGTACCTGTTTTTCCTGCTAAAAGAATGTCATCCCGATGGGCTGCATATCCAGTTCCATTAGAATCATTCACAACCTTCTTTGTTCCTTCCAATACACGACTTGCTGTCTCATTAGAAAAGGCACCCGGAATCCAATACTCAGCTGCGATTTCATTCTTGTATACCAAATAAGGCTTTATGACATTTCCCTCATTACAGAAAGCAGAATAGATACATGCCATATGTAATGGATTCACTAAAACCTGCCCTTGACCGTAACCACTATCGGCTAACTGTATTTCTGTTTCAATTCCCTCTGAATTAGAATACTGCGACTCTGCCATCTTAATCTCAAATGGCAGTTCCTCATTAAAACCAAGTCCAGTCAAAGAACTCTCCATCTCTTCTGAGCCAATCTTTAATGCTGCCTTTGCGAAATAAATATTATCGGAATAAATCAGGGCATTCTCTAAAATGACTGGTTCATATGCATGGAGTGTTGTTACATGATAGGAACCCCACGATGCATCCTTTTGCCAGCTTAAGCCTACGTTCCCGTAATCTTCCATTGGATCGATTGCTCCTGATTCCAAGCCGACCGCAGCGGTAATTGGCTTGAATGTAGACCCCGGACACCACACTTGCCGAAACCGATTATACATTGGCTTATTCTCATCCTCGTTAAGCGCAGTCCACTGTTCACTGGACAATCCCATAATAAAATCGTTATTGTCATAGGCCGGTGTACTGACCAAAGCCAATACCTCTCCGGTATAAGGATTCATGGCCACCGAGCAGCTTTTATCTTCCTTAAACTGTTCGTACAAGGAAATCTGCAAATTGGCATCTATCGTAAGCTGAATATCCTGCCCATGTTGCACCAGGATACAAGCCAGTTCCTCCTTCTCTTTGCTTTCCGAGTTTACAATGTAAATCCTGCAACCGTTCTGGCCTTTCAGTTCACTCTCGAACAATCCCTCCATTCCACTTCTACCGATTACACTATTGCTGTATAGCCTTCTCCTGCATGTTCCTCTAAATCTTCCGCAGTAACACTTTGAACATATCCGACCAAATGTGCAGCTGCTTCCCCTAATGGGTATTCACGCACTTCAACATCAGATATCATCACTCCGGGAATCTCCAGCAACTTTTCATGCCTTTCATTCTCCTTTAGGACTTCTTCATCTGGACTGATAGACATTAACTCAATTTCTTCCACTCTTGGAATCGTTTTAATAGGAACAAAAGAATCATCCTTTACCCACTTTGCAGACAGTTTCTTTTCTATCGCTTCCGGTGTGATTTCCAATAGTTCTGCAATCTGTGCGATTGCTTCCTCTCTGTTTTCCAATTTGCCTGGAACGATTCCAACCGAAGATGCTGTACCTTTTCCTGCAAGGACACGTCCGTTCCTATCCAGAATTTCTCCTCGTTCTGCCTGTGTAGTGGAAACTCTTACTTTATCTGTAGAAGTTAGATTCGGAAAAATCATGGAATCATCCCAAACCAACCTATATCCTTCTTCGTCCTTTAGGAAAAGTGCTTCATTTTCAAAGCTGATAGTTCCTGCAACTGTATCGAAAGAAGTCTGGTAGGTTACCGTCATTTGCTCCTCGTCATATGCAATAATCTGGACAGCCATATTCTGGACTTCTATACCTTCATAAATAGCTGAATTTCGAGTTACAAAATCCTCCTGACTGACATTTCCCGATGCCTCAATATGTAGCATCGCATACATTTCTTCATACTCCTGTTTTGGAATATGATCCATATACTCCACCAGAAGTTCTTCCGGTGTCCTCCAAGCATTTTCCTTAGTTGCCAACATTCCTGCCACGCATACCGCAGAAATTACCGCAGCTATTCCTATAACAGCAATCGCAATCCATAGGAGCCTGCTTCTTGTTTTCTTTCGCTTGTTTCTGCTTTTTCCTTTCTTCATATTGACCTCCATTCATTTTGCTTTGCTGATATGGTCATATTCTATTTTCAATGTACACTATATCTCCAAAATATTACATATGTAAGATTTTGGAGCAAAAAAATTTCTCTTTGATGAGTATATCGTACTATACATTCCTCCTCCCTTTTTATTACATTCGTAAGATTTCACAACAAAAAAATATCGTTCGAACTCCTGCTGCACTTGTGCAAATATTACATCAGTAAGATTTAGAAGTCAAGTTATCTTTATATAAAAAGGCTTCTGCCGGAAGGTATCATACATTTTCGCAAAAGTGATATCTTTTAGCAAAAGCCTATTATTCAGTAGAGTCTCAAAACACCCCACTGTTTTAATATTCAAATGTTTCATTCAAAAGACCTGAAAACACACATTCATTTTCTCCCCTTAATATCCTACAAACCCCAGAAAATCAAGGTTTCTTTGAAAGCAGACAAACGGTTTCAATATTCCCCTGAACTTTGATTTTATACTGCATAGCGAAAGTATTCAATAGGTTTCAAAGTGGGGTAATATATTTAGCCCGTTTGAAATACTCCCCACCAAATAATCATCTAATCGCCCTAACTTCTATATCACCCAATTTTTTGTCACATGCCCTATGTGAAGGAAACGCTGTAAATCCTGGTCTTGAGATATAGTTACGAGTCTTGTCATAATAAACACTCAGAATTCCTGTTAATAAAAACTGAAATCCCATGTGTACTTCTTCCTCACTGTGATTAAAAAATATATATTCTCCAACTTCTCCATCCTGAGGACGTCTTTTAAAAATGCTCCATTTATTAAACGAACCAATATATCCTATTAAATCATCAAAATAATCATCTTCCTTAGAATAAACTCCTTCTAATTTTTCAAAAATCCATTGTTCCGTAGTTTTCTCTTTTTTCTCAAATGCATCCATTGACACCAAAGCCAAAAATGGACCTCTTAAATGTTGACCATTATCATCGACACAACGACATAATTTTGATGCGGCCTTCAATGCTTGAGCTTCATGTACTATGTCATTTTCATGTAAATTCTTTTTCACAGAAATAATACCTACAACGCCCTCTGGTGGAACTATAACATTTTCTCCAAATCTCTGAAAAATAGGATATTTAGCACTATCATAAATTAATATATCTAACTGTGTGGAATGGCTGTCCACTTCATTTTTCCTGCTTCTATTTTTCAATCCTGTTTTTACTGCTGGTCTCAAAATAAATCCCGTTAAAACTTCCAAATCTTTTGGTAAATATCTCTTCAGATATTCTCGTATTAATGTTTCTACATATCTTCCATCTTCTCCGTTATGGGCAGCTCCATTTCTATTTTCTGCTGGAATTAATATTTGAAATTGTTTATAAGTATCCAACATGGCTTGCATCTCATTTGACCAATAATTCTGGATTCTTTTACCATCCATATTATTACACCTCCAACTCCTCTTAACACCATTTATGATTATAACTCGAACATATCATAGGAAGGCGCTTCTGTTCTATCAACTTTAATCCCCATTTCTTGAGCTATTGTTTCCATCCCCCAAACATATGAGCCAAACTCGTTCTTCTGTGACTGACTGAGTTTTTCCCATGCCTCCGGATTAACAACCAAGTTTTCACTTATCATTGGTAAGAGATTATTAATAAAATTTCTTTTCTTTACTTCGTCCAAGCCATTTAATTGTTCATAATATGACGAAAACATTCCATCATTTTTCTTAAACCACGAAATAATACAATATGTTTTCTCGTTTTCAGGAAAAACACAGACATATACATGTTGTGCTGGCTTACTGAAATCCAGCAAATCCTGCACTCTCCTATTATTCAAATCATACTGCAATGCTTCAAACCCTGTACAGGCAAATTTTACTGCTTTGTCAAATTCCCAAATAATACTTGTTAAAACAGAATAATCTTTTTCCAAAATAGCTTTATCAAAGATTTTTTTGTCCTCAATAAAATCCTCAATCGCCATTTTATTCCCTTTAAAAGGATCCTCTGCATCCGGCATATTAACCAGAGATGGCCTCTTTGCAAAAATAATCTGTTCCATTTTTTTTACTTCCTGCTTTTTATGATATTCTAAAGCAAAACATCTATATGTATACAAGAAAACTTGTTCTTCAGTTTTCTCAAAATCTCTATCCTCAATTGGTTGAAATAAAGTTTTATCATGATGACCACAAAATCCAGTGAATACTGTCGCTTCTTTTCTTCCATAACTCGTCATTGGTGCAAAGGGATTATCAGGTTTCGGACATGGCATAAAAACCATTCCGTTACTAGATATCCTTTTTAGTATTTTATTATTTTGGATTGAATGGGCTCCTATAATCTTCTCTGAACACTCTTCATTATTTGGATGTAAACATTGTTTTATTCTGGACTCTTTTCGAATCAGTTTGTAATTGTCTAATAAATTTAGCGGGTTTACAAAATCTGCATCATCTTGTTTTCCTTTACAACAAAGCTTATATTTTTTTCCACTCCCACAAGGACATGGATCATTAGGATATACTTTTTTACTCGTAAATATTCCCCCTTTTTGCGAAAAAGTATCCTTTCGCCAAAATGTATATTTCCCGTTCTCCAAAGCCTATCCCCTGGGGTGAATCTCCGATTATATCATCACTCTACGGAAACAGAAACACACATCTATTTTATTCCCAAAATGGCGAAATCCTTTGATTTATTGGGCTTTTTTCAACAGAAGGCAGACTGTTTCGACATGTGAATCGCTGTCCAAACGCACCTTCATATCTTCCTTAATAATCGGAAGTTTAAACTCTATGGACTTAAGCCATTGTCCGTTTGCCTGTCGCTCTTCATAAATCTGTATATTATCAAGTAATACTGTCATGAATTCACGACGTTCACTCTCATCCATTTTATCATAAAAATCATCAAAGTAAATCAGAGCTTTATAAATATTGTCTCCGGTTACTTTATCAGCCATAATAGAACGTTTCTTTGCCTTCGCACCTGAAAGGGCATTTTCTATCTCATCCATCTTATCATATGCTTTGTACAGTCTATCTTCCAAATCAGTTTTTCTTCTCTTGTAGTGTTTGTCTTCATAATCCAATGCATCAATATCTTCAAGAATCACATCCTTGACATTATAAAACTGTCGTAACTGCTTTTCATAATTTGCAATTTCTTGATCTAATTCAGACGTATCCACCTGCATATTTATTTTCTCACGCATTAATTCCGCAAACTTTGGATTACTCACAAGTTTCTTGATAACTTCTGAAACTGCACTATCAATTAACTCTTCATTGACTTGCTTCTTATAATCACACTTATGACCTCTTGTCATATTACGATGCTTACAACCATAATAGTAGAAATCACGATATCTGATTCCATCTTTTCTATGCTTAATACTCTTATTGCCATACATTCCGGCTCCACATACTGGGCACCTAATGATACCTGACAACATATGAACTTTTTCTTATTCACATGCTCGTACCTCTTCGCATATCGTTCAATTTTCTCCTGTGCCACATTCCAAACATCTTCTGAAACAATTGCTTCATGTAATCCATCTACCAATAAATAATCGTCTTGTTCCACAAGATGATAGTCATTTCTTGTACCATGAATTTTCTCTGTTTTGCGTCTACCATAGGCAATCTTTCCGCAATATACCGGATTCTTTATAATTCTACGAATGAGAGTGGCATCAAATAATGGATTCTTACCATTCTGTCTGGCTATCTTTCTTACACCATGATTTTCAAGATATTTTGCAAGACCATTAGCGCCAATATCGGTGTTTACATACTGTTCAAAGATAATACGAATCGCCTCTGCTTCCTCTTCGTTTATCTCTAATTTACCATCTACCAGCTTATATCCATAAGGAGGAAAGCCCCCATTCCACTTACCTTCACGTGCCTTTTGCATACGTCCTTCCATAGTCTGAATTCTTATATTTTCTCGCTCTATCTCCGCCACTGCAGACAAAACAGAAATCATAAGTTTTCCAGCTTCCTTAGATGAATCAATTCCAGCTTCAACGCAGATAAGATTCACACCAAAATCTTGCATCGTCTGTAATGTTGCCAATACATCTGCTGCATTTCTTCCGAACCTTGATAACTTGAACACTAAAACAAAAGACACTTTATCTTTTCCAGACTTAACATCTTCCAACATTCTATTAAACGCAGCTCGTCCCTCTATCGACTTGCCGGATTTACCGGCATCCTCATATTCGCCGGCAATTTCATAATCATTATATTCACAAAATGCTTTCATACGCGACTTCTGTGCATCCAAAGAATAACCATCTATCTGCATAGAAGTAGAAACTCGCGTGTATATGTAAACCTTTGTCTTCCTCATAAAATCTCCTTTCTGCTATATATGATACAAGGTCGCAATTTGCGACCTTGAAAATTAAATAACCTTATCTGTTCCTAATAATAACTTATCTATCACCGGACGAATCATCTCTGTATTCACTATCTTATTTATGGCACATAATTTCTTTCCTGCATCCTTACTGGATGCACCACAATGATATGCCTGTTCTGTTGGTAAACCATAATCAATCACTATCAATCGGTCATGGCAATCTGGATTAGATTTGATCCGAAGTGGTGGATACTGATTGATAAAGTCGCTTACAACTGCTGATGTCAGAAATCCCTTTTTCCCATGCCCGTTCTCCGTAAATAAAACAACCTCTACACCTTGTTTCTTCTGTGATAAAAGCTGTAATGTCTTAGTATTCATATAATCATCAACCACGTAAATACTTGTTACTGCCTGCTGATAGATATCTATGTATGCTGCATCCGCCTCAAATTTCTGACCTTTATAGATAACAAAGTTTTTGAAATCCTTATCCGACACAAAATTCTCATTGAGTGTATCTATGCTTTTTTGAATACTTACTATATCGTTTTCTGTTTTCTTTTTCCAATCCGAAATCCCTGCAACCTGTACTGATATCTCGGATACTCTTGCTGTTACAAGTTTCATTTCTGACCCAGTAACGAACTGTTGATTCTGTTTAATATAATGGCGCATTTCACGAAACGCACGCATAATAAAAATGCTTTGTTGCTCGGCAAGTTTTCCTTTCAAAACTGTAGCAAGCATATATATACCTTGTTCAGTAAATGCGTATGGCATTTTTTTGATATGAAGTCCTCTTTTATTTCCACTTTCGTTTAAAGTCACAATTTGTGACTTTAAAAAATCTTCCGGTATTTCTTCTTTTTTTAGTTGAAACATAAAATCCTCTGGAAATCTATCAATATTTCTTTTCACCTGCTGATTTAATGCTTTAACTTCGTATCCATAGAGTTCAGCCAAATCATAATCAAGCATAAATAAGAAGCCTGAGCATATTCTTTATGTCTGATATGCTCATTAAAGACCTCCGGCTGTGCATATAACTTATCCAGCATCTTTTTTTCTGACAACATCCTGTTTTCCTTTCCATAAAAATGTGATATAATAACGGAAAGCCTTCATTATGAAGTTTTTATTTATGTATAGCACCTGTGCCGACCAAAGCTAATGGGTGCTATTTTTATGTGCTCTCAATGGTAATCACTCCCTTCTATCTCTATACAGCTACTACAACTTCTACCGGATGTTCCTCGATAAATCTTTCCAAATCACTTCCTCGAATTTTTCGACTACCTGTATTGGTCTTTCCTTTTAATATCAGATATGGAATTTGTCCGGTATTCATCAGGTCGTACATTAAGTTCCTCGTAATTCCCAATTCATCTGCAGCTTCTTCCACAGAATAAAGCGGATTGTATGGTTTTACCATTTGAATCACCTCTACTCTCTTTTGATGTTTTAAACTATTATCCACTTTTTCGTTCTTCCATCACTAAACGAACAAACTCTTTTTCACGTTTATACATCAGCTCCTCATATTCCAAAATAGCCACTTTTACATCTGCCCCTGTTTTGGCATTTCTAAATTTCAGAATACTTTCTTCAATCGCTGCATCCAGTTCATTTAATAATCCGTAATCCATTCCTTCCACCTATCTACTCAGCCATCACAAGTCCTTTTCTGGATTCCGCCAGCCCAAATCTCACTATTTGTTTAGTTTCCTCTTGTAATAGTCGTTTGCTCCGTTCTATAATTGCTTTATCAGTATTGCCGTACTGAAATACAAAAGAAAGCTGGTACTTTTATGACTGATTCATTACTTGATAGTATTCTTACTTCTTCTGACTCACTAAACTTTATAGCTATTTTCTTTGGAACATTGGTTTCCATTTACATCTTCAAGAAAGAACTATCTATTTCTTTTTACAAAGAACTTCACAACAATGTCATTTCACCTTTATTTCATTGTCTCGAACCGGTGCTTTTTCAAGATATATCTGAACAGGTTCTAAATGATGCTTTAAAAATCATTGAAGATAATAAAAATCTTATCGATGGTAAACTGCTAGAGCTTTCTTATTTTTGTTCTATCAATTCTTCACAAAAAAACTTCAATGAATTATGCTCATATGTAGATAAACAATATGATAAATCTTGCAAAAAACTTGGTCTAAAACGTAGAAGCATTAGTTATAGGATCAGTCGTCACCAATACAAGCACATGGGGTACTTATTCTTATATGTAGCTATCTATATTATTAAGGCTTTTACGTTTGCAATTGCACTCATGTTTTGTGGTGCGTGCATATTAGTTTTTTTGTATTCCATTTACCATTCTCTTACCCCAGTTAAACAGCTCATCATGGATATACTTTTTTTGCTACTTTTATTGTTTTTCTTAAAATATGGTGAAAATTACTTTTAAAAATTCTTTAATTTGTAAAGCAAATATAGCAGGAGGTACGTTACAATACCTTTATCTGTTCCATACTTCGTTCCTATTGAATAACTGATTATTGTAACACCAACTGCTATTACCACAGTTTCAATATCAATATCTCCCACTTCTTTCTCCTCCTACTCAGCCATCACAAGCCTTTTTCTGGACTCCGCCAGCCCAAAACCTAACAAAATACCTTCAATCAAACATTTTTTATCTGGAGGAAGGCTCATTAAGTCGTTAATTAACCGTTTATCACTCTCACGTACATTGGTTACATTCTTTTCTTTGTCGCTCACTTGTACACCTCTTTTCACTTTGTTTTATTCAAATCATTTTTCTATTTCTTTTGACTTGATAAAGTCATTTTACAACACATATTTGTTTTGGTCAACTCTTTTTTAAAAAATATCTTTTGTATTTTGACTTGACTAACTCATTTCCGCAAGTTATACTTTAAACAAATACAATCAAAAAGGAGTTTAAGCAGAAATGCATGAAAGAATAAAAGATTTGCGAAAGAATCATTTACACCTATCGCAAACTGAATTAGGTGAACGTTTAGGCGTTAGCCGTTCAGTAATAAATAATATCGAACGAAATGCGTTAGCTCGACCAGAACAAAAACTTTCTTTAATTAAGTTAATGTGTAGCATTTTTAACGTAAATGAAGAATGGCTCTTGTATGGAACCGAACCAATATTCATCCAAACCCCATCCTCTACAATGGAACAATTAAGAAAAGAATTTAACCTGGACGATTTCAGTTATAATCTTGTTTACGAATATTTAAAACTGGATATAGAACAAAGAGATGCTTTCCGTGAATTTTTCTATCGCGTAATCCATACAGAAGAAACTACGATACAGACAACAGCGGATGCGGAAACCGCATATGAAAAGAGCTTAGGCATTGCATCCAGCACGGACTCTACTGCTTCGAATACCACAGACGACACAGGCGAAAACAGAAATAGGGATGTTGGGTAATAAATAGATTGACAGACAGCTTTTTGTTTATACATTTGATTAAAACAAAAACAATAAACACTTGACACTCGGAATTGCAAATGCTATTATACGCATAGAAAGTATATTATTTTATACATTTGCATATAATATTTTGGAACGTACTCCGGTGTCCTTCGGGCCCGGGGTCTTTTTATTTATAAGGAGTTACCATGCAAGAAAAAGATTTTAAAACACTTGACGAATTAGTGGATATTTTAATTACACGCGGTATAAAAATTGAAAGTGATTCTGATCGCGATTATGCAAAAAGAGTTATCGAACACAATGGCTACTATAATTTAATAAATGGATATAGCAAGTTATTCCTAGATACCTCTGATGCTTCTAATGAACCAGCGTATCGTCCTGGAACTACTATGAACGAAATTCATGCCTTGTATCAATTTGATAGAGTTCTTCGAAATATCTTTTTTAGATATATCCTCGAAGTTGAAACAAATATAAAAAGTCTTATATCTTATTATTTTTCAGAAGCTCATGGACATAAGAATTTTCTTATTTATCGTAATTTTAATACTGCATTGCGCAACTCGAATACAAATATTACAGCTTTAATTTCCGAAGTCCAACGCCAAATAGCATCTCGAAGTACTGACCCAAGTATTTCTCATTATTTAAACAAACATGGTTATATTCCTCTTTGGGTACTAAATAATATTTTAACTCTTGGTACTATCAGTAAATTTTATAGTTTAATGCTTCCACAAGAACGCCAAAGTGTATCCCGACATTTTGGAATTATGGACAACGAACTGGAAAACTGCCTGTTATACATATCTAGTATTAGAAATTTTTGTGCACATGGTAATAGATTATATTGTTTTAGAACAAAGCATCCTTTATCTAGTACTACTTATCACACCGCACTTAATATTGACACAAATAGCTCAGGAGAATTTCTCTATGGGAAACGAGACTTATTCGCCTGTGTTATAGCTTTAAAACGTTTATTATCCCACAATGATTATAAACGCATGTCCAAAGAACTCTTCCGTGCAATCGGAACATTAGACAAAAAGTTATCTATATTAACAAAAGAAGAAATTCTTAATGAAATGGGATTTCCAAATAATTGGCGTAATTTAGATAGTCTTTAAAGCGAGAATAGGGATGTTGGGTAAATTACCTATCATATTTTTTTAATATTTATACTACAATTTCAATTTTGAACATTTTGTGAATTTTTAAACGGACAAATTGACTTTTGAGGAGTTTTGGATATACTAAAAGTAACAGAAGCTCCCACACCTCTCAACGATGTGTCCAATGGGAGCACTTTTTATTTTACAGGAGAATAGAATGGAACTTAAGAAACCAACCACTTTTAGTGAGAAGGAGTTGATATAAATGGCATCCATACTAGTAGACTACGAAAACGTATGCTCTACAAATGGTCTTAAAGGAATTGAATATTTGAATGAAAAAGATACTCTGATTATTTTTTATAGTAAAAGCAACGAAAAAATTCGCTCAGAATATGTAGATGCTATCGAAAAAAGTGGCTGTGAATTTAAAATACGAAAGTTGATGAAGCCTGGTAAAAATGCGCTAGATTTTTATATCGCATCAGAATGTGGATATATTAGCCAAAACGGTACGAATCAGATTGCAATTATTAGTAATGATAAAGGTTTTCATGCTGTATCTGATTATTTTAACATTAATGCAGAATTAGAAGGAACATCTGTGGTTATTGCCAGTAATATTGAAAATGCTCTAATGTTACTAAATGCACCTGATGATAATATGCGGAGGCAAATGTTGCATAAGCGTTCCAAACCTTTAGATATTGCTACTGAACACGCACGTATACAGGAACACATAGCTATGAGGCGTAAGATTATATCCGCATTTGAAGATACCGAATTTGAGAACTTATCTTCTACTATTTTAAGTTATGTAGAGGAAAATCAGTATACTTCACCTAAACTATTATATACCAGTTCATTACATAATTTTGGACGAACTAACGGAACTACAATTTATAAAATATTAAAGGATATTATTTTTCCACAAAAAAACCGCCCCACTACACAGTAGCAGGACGGCATGCTCCTGAATGATACAGAAGCCCTAGACAAGCATATTGTATCATTCCCGGAGCAGCCTCGCAAGCGGAACTCTTGTTCTTAGCTGGCTGTTATTTTTATCCCCATTTTTAGAAAGGAATGATATTATGGCACAAGTAAGTGTAAGAAATCGAAATGCAAACAAATTCGACAAAGCCGGTAATCGTAAAAAGCCTAACTGGGAATACCGGTTCGAAGCTGCATCCATTGGTGGCAAACGTAAACAAATAAGTAAATCCGGATTTTCTACCAAAAAGGAAGCTATGACTGCTGGAACCCAAGCTCTGGCAGCGTATAATAACTCCGGCCAATATTTCTCACCTTCTGATATCAGTATCGCGGATCATCTGGATTATTGGTTCGATAATTACTGTAAAGTTAATCTAAGATATAATACACAGATTTGTTATCTAGGTATCATAGAAAAACATTTAAAACCTACTTTTGGTCATTATAAATTAGCAACACTACAGCCTGCAGCTATCCAGGAATATGCTAACCAACTAATGATATCTGGTAAAGCCAAAAATACTGCTTCCGGCATTATTTCCGTTTTATCGGAATCATTGGATTATGCAGTAGAACCTTTAAGATATATTCCATTTAATCCGTGTGAACGTATCAGAATGCCCAAATTTGAAAGAAAAGCCAAAGAACGCACGGTGATTCAACCTGACGAATTTAAACGCATTATCGAACGTTTCCCGGAAGGCAGCAACTTCTATATTCCGTTAATGATTGGTTATTACACTGGTTTTCGAATCAGTGAAGCTTTTGGCTTAACTTGGGACGATGTCAATTTTGAAAATCGCACAATTACCATTAATCATCAGGTCTGTAAGAGAAACTATGGTGTTGATGTACGCAAGGTTCTAGAAACCAAAGGAAAAAAAGAAGAGAAATCAGCTTGGTATTTTGCCCCGCCAAAAACCACATCCTCTGAACGTACTGTAAAATTTGGTCAGACACTCTATGATGTACTAAAAAAGGAGCAGCTCCGCCAAAATAAAAACAAACTTTTATATGGTGAATACTATACGGAGCACTACCTGTCTCCGGAACTGGATGAAAAAGGTAATACCATTTATCGAATAATGCCCGGAGAAAGAACGCTGCGTTCCCCTCTTCAAAAAGTCCAGCTAATTACTATCCGGGAAAATGGAGAATATCTCAGTCCGGATTCTTTTAAATATTGCTCACGTGTTATAAATGGTGAACTGAAAATTAAATTTGATTATCATTCACTTCGCCACACCCATGCTACTACCCTAATTGAGAATGGTGCCAACGTAAAGGACGTGCAAAATCGCCTTGGACATTTCCACATCAGTACAACTCTCCAGACTTACGCACACGATACGCAGGGAATGCAGGATCAAAGCGTAGAACTCTTTGAAAAAGCAGCCTCAAACAACCTAAAAAATGCCCACGGATAAAAATTCCGTGGGCAAATAGAGGACAAATATTCATTTTTTAATTTCCAAAAAGCCTATAAATCCTTATTTTACAAGGGTAAGCTTACAAACAGTTTCCACATGAACGGTATTCGGGAACATGTCCACACAACAAACCTTCTCTACCTTATATCCTCTCGCTTGTAATACTTCTAAATCCCTCGCCAAACTCGTCGGCTTGCAAGAAATATAAACCATCTGCGGCACACCATATCGTATAATCTTCTCCAAGGCCTTCGGATGGATACCGTCACGTGGCGGGTCAAGTACGATATACTCCGGTTTCTCCTCGATGTCATCGATTACTTTCAATACATCCCCTGCGATAAATTCGCAGTTATGCAAGCCATTCAACTCTGCATTGATTTTCGCCGCCTCAACTGCTTCCTCAATAATTTCTACACCGATGACCTTCTTTGCAACCGGTGACAACATCTGTGCAATCGTTCCTGTTCCGGAATAAAGGTCAAATACTACTTTACCATTCTGGGCTGCATCTTCACCAGACAACGCATCCCCGATAAAACTTCTGGCTGTCTCATAAAGTACTTCTGCTCCGAGCGAATTCGTCTGGAAAAATGAAAATGGTGTAATCTTAAAACGAAGCCCTAACAACTCTTCAAAGAAATAATCCTGACCATATAACACATCAGTGCCATCATTTGCAACTACGTCTGCCAGACTGTCATTTTTTGTATGAAGAATGCCGGTCATCTTACCCACATATTCCTTTGCTAATAATGCTTCTTTCCACGCATCCAATAATGCTGCTTCCTTTGCCTGCAAGTCACCACACACTGTACCGCATTCCGCATCATTTTTGCCTGCTGCACCCATATACTCCAACTGAGTCGTCGTAACTAAATCCACAAGTATCTCGCCCGTTTTTACTGCCTTACGAACTAATAAATGTCTCAAGTATCCCTCATGGCGCAATTTATGATAAAAAGAGCTTCCTTTTTCAGCAAAAAACTCTAATGTGGTCATCAAAACAGTTCTAAAATCTTCGTCTACAATCTGACACTCCGGCACCGGAACGATATCATAGAAACTGCCGCGTTTATGCATACCAAGTGCCAGCGGTCCATCCTTATAAGCATCTCCAAAAGAAAATTCCATCTTATTACGATATGCTTTCTGTGTTGGACTTGCCTTAATCCCTAAGAATTCATAACCTTCGCTGATAGGTGCAATCACATCATCAATCAGCTTCTTTACCTGTTCTGCTTTCATTTTTAACTGTTCTTCATAAGGCAGTGTCTGATATGTACAACCACCACACTCGCTAAAATGCACACACCCAGGTTCTTCTAATTCTAACGGTGATTTCTCTAATACCTCTAACAAACGGCCTTCACATTTCCCTTTGCGTATTTTATTAATAGATGCAGAAACTCTTTGCCCCTGCACACCATTTTTCACGATAACCTGTTTTCCTTCTTCCGTAGTAACAATACCCTTATTCGGGAACTCAACACGTTCGATAATTCCTTCTATAACCTGTCCTTTTTTCATATTCAATCCTTTCTTACTCCCGCCCAGAGAGCGGGCAATATTTCCTGCACGGAAAAAAAGGGCTGCGCTCTCGCAGCCCCCATTACCATTCTTATTCTTCTGTAGTCTCTTCCTCTTCTGGCTCAAGTTCTACAACTTCTTCATCCTCAAAGAAGTCATCTTCGAATTCATCTTCAAACTCATCTTCGAAATCGTCATAATAATCAGGTGTAAAATAACGGTATACAGCATAGGCAATAGCTGCTATTGCAACGATAGCACCGATAATTGCAAATACCCATACAAGTTTACATGGTTTTTTCTTCTCTTCTTCTTTTTTCTTTAATAATTCGTTTAATTTTGTCATGCTCATCAACTCTTCTTTCACATTTTCTAATTCTACAGCTTTTAATGCTTCTACAAGTTCTTCAACTTTTGTCATGATACCACTCCTTATTGCATGAATTTATGACGTTTTCACTCATGCATTGATTATATCATATCTTTCCCATTTATCCTATAAAAAATTTATAAAAAAGAAATTTTTTATAACTTTCGGAGTTTCGCAAAACCTGCAAACATCTTTTTCGTTCCATAAGTATCAAATTCTACCGTCACCTCATAGTCGCGCCCGCCATCTATGATACTTTTCACCACACCTGTGCCAAACTTCACATGTGCTACCATATCACCAACTTCGTAATCCAAATCAGATTTTTTCGGACCGCCTAATGTGGCAAATGCCATAGACTGCATACTCTGACCGGATGGCTTATGTCCGGTCGCCATCGCAGCGCGATAGGCTGTTGTAGATTTTGCTACCGGTGTTTCTCTACGCTCCACATACTTCATCTTCTGTGGACCACCCTGCATCAGTTCTACCGGAATCTCTTTTACAAATCGGGATACTTTATTATATTGTGTTTCTCCACGAACCATTCGCTGTCTTGCACAAGTTACTGCTAATTCTTCCTTCGCACGCGTAATACCTACATACGCCAGTCGACGTTCTTCCTCAATTTCCTCTATTGAATCATCGGATGTGATAGACATATAACTTGGGAAAAGTCCATCTTCCATACCAGTCAAAAAGACTTTCGGAAACTCCAGTCCCTTCGCACTATGTAGTGTCATAAGCACCACATGATTACTCTCTTCGTCCAGACTGTCAATATCTGCCACTAACGCAACTTCTTCTAAGAAACCACTCAAAGATGGTTCGTCAGTTCCCTCTTCGTAAGCCACTGCCTTACTAATTAATTCGTTAATATTCTCTATTCGGGCAGCCGCTTCGTCTGTTCCTTCCAACTCCAACTCCGATAAATAGCCTGTCTCTTCTAATATCATCTCCAGTAGCTTCGATACTTCTAAAAATTCTGCTGCACTACGGAAACGCTGAATCGTAGTCACAAATGGTTTTATCTTCGCTGCACCTCTGCCAAGTGTAGGAATATCCTCCGCCATTTTCAATGCTGTATAAAAACTGATATCTTCCATATCCGCATAATCCTGCACCTTCGCAATCGAAGTTGCTCCAATACCACGCTTCGGAATATTAATAATACGTTTTACTGCCAAATCATCTCTGGCATTATCAATCGTTTTCAAATAGCACAATAAATCTTTGATTTCTTTGCGGGCATAGAAGTTCACGCCGCCCACAATTTTATAAGGAATATTCGATGTAATAAAACGTTCTTCAAACAAACGTGACTGGGCATTGGTACGATACAATACTGCACAATCCTTGTACTGATATTTGCCAAACATCACCACGTCCTTAATCTCTCCTGCAACAAAATCAGCCTCATCATATCCGGTTTCAAACTGTTCAAACCGAACCAAAGCACCTGCATCCTGCCTCGTCCAGAGTGCTTTACTTTTTCTCCCTTTATTATTCGCAATTACCGCATTTGCTGCATCCAAGATATTCTGCGTAGAACGATAATTCTCCTCCAGTTTAATCGTTACTGCCTCTGGAAAATAACGCTCAAAATTCAAAATATTATAAATATTCGCACCACGGAACTTATAAATAGACTGGTCATCGTCACCTACCACACACAGATTTTTATACTTGTTCGCCAGTAAGCGAATCAACTCAAACTGTGCCGTATTCGTATCCTGATACTCATCCACCATGATATAACGCAGACGTTCCTGATAATAATTAAGCACCTCAGCATCTGTCTTAAATAATTCAATCGTCTTCACAATCAAATCGTCAAAATCCAATGCATTATTTTTACGCAAACGTTCCTGATACTCTCTGTATACTTCCGCCTGCTTTTTCATGCCATAATTGCTGGCAGTCGCCGCTTTCAAAGAAAACTCCTGCGGTGACACCAGTTCATCCTTCGCCTTAGAAATCGCTACAAGCAATGCTTTTTCCTTATACATCTTAGTATCAATATTCAGACTTTTACAGATATCCTTCATCAAGGACTTCTGATCATCTGAATCATAAATCGTAAAATTCGTATCAAATCCAATCCGGTCAATATGTCTGCGCAAAATCCGTACACACGCAGAATGGAACGTCGACACCCAAATACTCTCCGAACCATATCCAACCAAATCGTCGATACGCTCACGCATCTCCTCTGCTGCCTTATTCGTAAAAGTAATCATCATGATATGGTAAGGATTCACTCCCTCTTCCTCTATTAAATACGCCGCGCGATGCGTCAGAACACGGGTCTTACCGGAACCTGCACCTGCTAATATCAGGACTGGTCCATTTGTATGAAAAACAGCTTCTTTCTGCTGCTCATTTAACGAATCATAAATACTCATACTTCGTCTCTCTTTCTCTTTTCTACTTTACTCATTATACCTAATCGAACACACATTTGCAATGTTAATTAAAGCATCTTAAAACTACATCACATACTATTTTTAAGAGAAATTTAATATTCATCTCTTGTTATCTGGTTTTTAATACTATATAATACAATACAGATATTACAATTCATAGAAATGAGGCATTTTATGGACGCATCAGCAAAGCAATTTTTAAGTGAAATTTTAACCGGATTAAAAGGCATTGACTATGTAAAGCCGGAAGAAATTCCAAACATTGATTTATATATGGATCAGGTTACAACATTTATTGAATCACAGCTTGCTCCATCTAACCACCGGAAAGACGGCAAGATTTTAACCAAAACAATGATTAACAATTATGCAAAAAATGACCTGCTCCCACCACCGGAAAAGAAAAAATACAACAAAGACCACATGCTGACACTCATCTTTATCTATTACCTGAAAAACGTAATGAGTATCAGCGACATTCAAAGCATTATGAATCCAATTACAGATAAGTATTTTGGGAAAAAGGACGAGCATTTAAATCTCACCGATATATACAATGAAGTATTCAGTTTAGAATACCAGGAAACCAAAGATGTTATGAAAGATGTAGCCAAAAAATTCACCAAATCTATGCGAACCTTTGAAGGCACTTCTGAGGAGGAAGCAGAATTATTACATCGTTTTACACTTATCTGCATGTTAAGTTATGATATCTATATCAAAAAAACCATTATCGAAAGCATTATAGATCAAATTCATTCAGATCAGATTCATTCAGACCAGGCATCTGACAAAAAAGAAAAATAGCTCAAAAAAGAGGATTTCGCACTTTTAGGAAATCCTCTTTTTCTTACACACTTATTCTTCTGTCTTTGCAGGCTCATTGCCACAAATTCTGGCAAATACCATATCATAACCATCATTACCATAATTCAAGGAACGATTTACACGGCTGATTGTTGCAGTCGATGCACCTGTCTTCTCCGCAATATCTAAATATGTCTTCTGGTCGCGAAGCATCTTCGCCACTTCAAATCTCTGAGATAACGAAAGCAATTCATTTATCGTACAAATATCTTCGAAAAAAATATAACATTCTTCTCTGTTTTCTAAGCTTAAAATTGCGTCAAAAAGACGATCTACTGCCTCAGTTCTAAGTTTCTTACTCATTTCCTTCTCCTTCTAATGAAACACTTCACCACTTGTATATTTTAACATATTAAAGTTTTAAAGTAAATATATGATTTTTAATTTAAGTATTTTTCCAAAAATTGAATCAGCTTGAACATTTCCCCATCTGTTCCGATGCTGATACGTAAGTAATTATCAATACGTGGCTTCGCAAAATAACGAACGTAAATCCCCGCTTCTTTCAGTGCCTCGAACAATTCCTTTGCCGGAACACGCTCATGTGTAGCAAAAATAAAATTGCTCTTTGAATCCCCGAAGGAGAAACCTAATTTTTTCAATTCTTCTTTTGTCCACTCTCGGGTAGCGATAATCATCTCACATTTTTCTTCAAAATATGCTTTATCCTTAATCGCCTCTACGCCAAGTACAAGCGCCGTTTCATCCATAGTATAAGAATTAAAAGAATACTTCACATCATTTAAGTACTTAATCAACTTCTCATTCCCAATAGCAAAACCAATTCGCATACCTGCCATGGAACGGGACTTTGAAAACGTCTGCACTACTAATAAATTATCATATTTTTCAATCAACGGAAGTGCGGATGCTCCACCAAAATCAATATACGCTTCATCCACTACTACGATTACGTCTTGATTATGTGCAATGATATCCTCCACTTCAGAAAGCTCCATATAGATGCCTGTCGGTGCATTTGGATTTGGAAAAATCACACCACCATTTTTACCATAATAATCTTCTTTCACGATGCAGAAGTTCTCATCCAATGGCCTTGTCTCATATGGCACACGGAAGACATCTGCCCAAACATCATAAAATGAGTATGTAATGTCCGGAAACAAAATCGGCTCCTTACTATTGAAAAAGGTCATGTATATCATAGCCAGTACATCATCTGAGCCTACGCCCACAAACACCTGATTACTGTTTACTCCATAGTTTTCTGCAATCGCATCCACCAACACTTTACAAGTCGGGTCCGGATATTTCCGCAATTTTCCAATATTCATTTCCCGCAGTGCTTCTGCAACCCCCGGTGCCGGTGGATATGGATTCTCATTGGTATTTAATTTTATAATATTCTGCTCTGCCGGCTGTTCCCCCGGTACATACGGAACTACTTTTCTTACATTTGCTTCCCAGTTAGGCATATATTTTCTCTCCTAATCATTTATGCTATATAACTCATACTCCTTTGCAAGCTTCTCAAATGCTGGTAATGAGCGTTCAATCATCTCATAAGATACACAATAAGCTAATCTTACATATCCTGCACATCCGAAAGCACTACCTTTTACCATTAAAAGATTATATTTTTTACCTGCTGCCACAAATTCCTCTTCGTTGGCAACCGGAGATTTCATCCAAAGATAAAATGCTCCTTCCGGCTTCACACAAGTAAAACCAAACTTTGTTAAATTCTCATATAATAACTTACGATTTCTATCATAATATTCCACATCTGTTGGCTCATCTAAGCACATTGCAACTGCCTTTTGCATCATAGATGGTGCATTTACAAAACCCAATGTACGGTTTGAAATCTCAATACCTGCAAGTAAATCCTCTGCATCCGACGCTTCATTTGGAACAAGCACATAACCGATACGTTCACCCGGAAGGGACAAAGATTTACTGAAAGAATATCCTACAATTGTATTCTTATAATATTTTGTATAAAAATCCTGCTGCGCTCCATCATATACCAATTCACGGTATGGTTCATCCGATACGAGATAAATGTCATGTCCGATTTCCTGCTGCTTCTTCTCTAAAATCGCTGCAATTGCCTCCATTGTTGCCGGGCTGTAAATAACACCGGTAGGATTGTTTGGCGTATTAATAATAACGGCTTTCGTCTTGTCTGTAATCTTCGCTTCAAAATCTGTCAAATCCGGCTGGAAATTCTCTAAGTTTGGCTGTACTGTCACCAGCTTTGCATCAAAATTCGCTGCATACTGACGATATTCGCCAAAGAATGGTGCAAATACGATTACTTCATCTTCCGGATCTAATATCGTCTTAAAAATAATATTAAGACCGCCTGCTGCACCTACTGTCATTACCACATTATGAAAATCAAAATCTGTGCCAAAACGCTGATTCAGATTCTCTGCAATTGCCTGACGAACTTCCGGATAACCCGAATTAGACATATAACCATGTAATTCCAAAGCAACACTATCATCCTCTGTTGCCTGTTTTGCTAATTCAATCACAGCATCGTTAAATGCCTTTGGTGCCGGTGTCGCCGGATTTCCTAAAGAAAAATCATAGACATTCTCTGCACCATACTTTGCTGCCATCTCTTTTCCTTCTATAAACATTGCACGAATTGCCGAACTGCCTGCCAATGCGGTTTTAATCTTTTTTGAAATCATACCAGATACCTCTCTTATATATTTATCTCTTCTGCATTTTATCACTTTACCTTGTGAAACTTAACTATTTCTTACTTTACTATATTACGACAAAAAAGTAAAGTAAATGTTATGAAATGATTTACGAAAAAATAAACTTTCGTTTCATGACCTTCTAAAACAGCTTCACAAAACGAAAGTTTATTTTAATAATTTGTGAATTTTACTACATCACCTATTTACAGATACTTCGCTTCAAATTCATCCAATGGCATTGGTTTTCCAAAGTAATATCCCTGAATAAAATGTACATTTAATTCCCGTAAAATCTCTACCTGCTCTAAAGATTCCACACCTTCTATACATGTTTTTACACCAATTACATTGGCAAGTTCTGTAACAATCTTAACAAAAGATTTGGCGAAATCATCCTTTTCAATATTCTCAATGAAACACCTGTCAATCTTTATGATATCTATCGGCATCTCGCGAATATGATTCAAAGAAGAATAACCCGTTCCAAAATCATCAAGTGCAACCTTCACACCAAGTGCTTTGATATCTGCTAAAATCTGCTTCATACGACTCATATCATTAATTGCCAGACCTTCTGTTACTTCCAGATGTAAATGGTCTGGAATAATACCAGTTTCTTTAATCACTTCAGCAATAATCTCAACGATATCCTGCTGCAGCAACTGTACGACAGATAAATTGACATTAATAGAAAACTCCGATTGTCCCATGTCATTCCAATACTTGCAACGTTTACATGCCTCACGTAACACATGTGCCCCTATCGGATTAATAAGCTCTAAATACTCTGCCAATGGAATAAAATCTACCGGTGAAACATATCCTAACTCCTGCGAATTCCAACGCACCAGTGCCTCTCCACCGATGCATGGTGTACCCTCTTTCGTTACATCTACGATCGGCTGACAGAATACCTCAAACTCTTCCATTCGGCTTTGTGTAGCATTACGCATGTTCTTCTCTAAATCCAAACGTTTATAAGAACCAATATCATGGTTCTCATCATAGAAGAACACACGGTTTTTACCAGCATTTTTGGCGTTAAACAATGCAGCATCTGCCTTTTTTATCAATTCATCAAAACGATCACCTTCTGTCGGGAAACGTACTACACTCATACTCATAGTACAATAGTATTCTCTTCCCTTTAATAACCAAGGCTTTCCAAATAATTCTTTTATCTCTTCAATCGTCTTCTCCAATAATGGATAATGATCGTGTTGTAGGATAATTAAAAACTCATCACCACCTACGCGATAACAGTTACCATCCACACTCGGTATCTTGCGCAAATGCTTTGCAATGCTCTGAAGTAATGCATCCCCATACTGATGTCCTAAACCATCATTAATATGTTTAAAATCATCCAGGTCAATATATAAAATTGCACCCTCCATTCCCAATTCTGCTGTATTTTTTACACAGCGTTCCAAATCCTGTTCACAACGAATACGGTTATATAATCCCGTCAATAAATCATGACTCGCCTGCTTCTCCATCTCTTTTTGATAAAAACGTTTTGCAGACACATCGAAAATAGCACATAATTCCACGTCTCTTCCATCAATCCAATTAATCCGGGTACACTGGAACGCAAGCCATTTTTCCTGCTTTTCAAAATAAAACTCCTGATACAGCTCCTGCGATTCAATCACTGTAACAATATATTCTTCAACACTCTGTTCTTCGAAAACACCTTCAAAAGCAGTTCTGTACGTCTTATTCGTATACAATACCTGTCCTGCCTTTGTATCTCTTACATAAATACCGCAACCTACATTTTCTAAAATAGCTTCCAACGAAGCATACGAACTCACCAAAGAATTCTTAGCAATCCTTTTTATCAAAATACTCTGTATAATTCGTTTTACATCATTTAAAAACTTAATATCGTTTACATCCCATATTTTATCCTGCTTCTTCTCTAAAAAGCAAAGATACATTCCTACTTTTCCATCCACAGCAATTGGCAGAAATACCCCTGCACGGAACTTCGCTCTGTTAAAAAATACTCGAAACTCTTCCGGCATCATTGAATTAGCCGAGAGCATATATGGTTTTCCGGTAAAAAACGGCAATAAGTTCTTATCGATATTCTGGGCAGCCTCAATAATAGAATCTTCCTCCGTCTCCGCATACTCACAAATCATATCCACCAAATCGCCTCTTGAAGTTTCCCTCATTAATGCACAATTTGAAATATGCAAATATTCACCCACACTTTTTAAAATATCATCAACGATTTTATTAAACTCATTTTCTGACTCTAACATCCTTACCACAGATGTCAACACACCATTCCGACGCAGTTCCTCTTCCATCTTGCTCTCAGAAGCACGGCTTACCACAAATGCCTCCTGTGCCAGATGTTCTTCCTGTTTCACTGTAAATAAATGCTTTGAAATCACCTCTAAAAAATCGATAGATTTATAGAAGCAATCCTCTGTAGTACGCTTCATATAAGAAGGAAACTCTTCACCTGCTCCTTCTATCAATCCTATTGCAACCCAAATCGCCACAATATCACCATTAATACGAACTGCGATACCACACATCTTCGTAGATTTCTGATTACAGTTCATCTCTACAACACTCTCTGCATTACTACCAATCAAACGATTTAAAAGAGTAACATGCATATCCATATCCACTTTATTATGAATATAAGAAAGTTCCTCTCTTGAACCATATGCTTTTGTAATAACGCCATGTTTTTTACTGATACATGCCAGATACAAATTATGAGCATCACAAAAATGGTCCTGCAAATCCTGCATTAAGGCAGGGTCTACGATACCGAAATCAATTTTTGTCTTCTTTTCTTCTCTCGTTTTGATTGAAAAAGCCATCGAATCAATACCTCGTATCTTAAAATACCTTTATCTCATCTCAATAATATATAAGAAAAACTGTTCTTTCTTTCGAATGCAAAACTCCTGCACCAATCGCAAATTCGCTTGCAAACGCAGGTATTTTTTTACAAATCCTGCCTCATTGGTATACATAATAATTTTGCCATTATCCACTAATAAAGATGCTGCTTTTTTGAAAAATGCTCCATAAAAAGCATCCATTTCCTCTTTTGTTTTTTTGCCTCTCACAGGCATATTCGTGATAATCTCATCAAACAGATACTCATGTTTAAAATCCAAAAAATCACGATGAATAAAGTTTATCTTTTCTCCCGCTAATCCGGCATTTTCTCTCGCACCTGCAATGGCATCTCCAAAAATATCAATACCATATTTTTCTCTGGCAGGTACACAGATATCGCGTTCAATTAACATCGTCCCAACACCGCAGCATGGGTCTAAAATCTGCGCATTTTCCTTCAAATACGGCTTCGCCAGTCGCATCATCATCGCTGCTGTCGCCGGATGAATCGACATTGCAATCGCATTCTTTCGATAGGAAAAACGCTTCATCGAAATCGTCTTTAATCGTAAAAATGCCATATATCCGCCTTCTTTTACTGACAACAGACGAATCTCCACCTCATAATCTTTCGTATCATTAATCAACGTATAACCGGAGAGCTGTTCTAATGCCATGGAAAGCTTCTTGGCATATTCCATCTGCGGCATCGCCGCCTTCACTTCTAAACGGAAATAAAACGGTGCCTCTTCTTTATGACACTCCTGTAGAAATGCCAATATACCACTATTCCAAATCTGACCGGCTGCCTCTTTTGGCTGCTCTGATACCGTCTTCTCTTCTAAAATCGGGAATAACAATTCTCTATAACTTCTAAGCTTCGTAAACGGCATCAGTTCTTTCGTATAAACAGAAACCCCTAATGGATGTAACTGTGTATGTCTTTGCACGGTCGCTGAAAGTTCTGCTACTTCCTGAAATGTCACTTCTCTTTGCTCGCGATTAGTAGACAATAATACCTTATGCGGTTTTTCAAAGCCCTTAAACGTATGTTTTTTTCTGCCATCAACCTTAATAATCATGGCATTTAATGCATGCAATTCCTCGCCAATATGCTTCTTCTCTTCTTCAGCTGCTTCTGTAGCAAGAAGTTCCTCTCTTCTATTTTTAAAAAACTCTAATAATTCTGTTACTTCTAATTTAGACAGTGCTGTCAAATAAGAACTCTTTACAAAAAGCGTCTTTTCCTGCTCGTAAGCGTCTTTCAAAGCAAAAAGCGCACTTTGTAATTGCAAATCTCCTAATAACAATGCAGCATTTTTTCTGGTTTTGGCATCTTCATGAGACAACAATGCTATTATCGTTTCTCCATTTCCAAGCAGTTCTTTTAATTCTGCACAAGGAGTCTCCTCTTTTATCAAACTGCGAAGCTGACTTAGCGTTTCACGCTGTTTATCACCTCTGCCTAACGTATCTAACAATTCTTTTATCATGCTTATTTTCTACCCTTAAAGTAACCTCTCAATATATACCACAGGCACCATACAAAGCCTGCTAATGTCAAACAAATGAACGCCCAAAGTAAATCTTCCAGCAATAACCATAAAGTCACATTACCTGCCAATTGCGCCCGGATCAAGTTCATAAGCGGTCCTTTCCATAGACGATAAACACCTAGATACAACCATGACATCGCACCCAATACGGCACAAATTCCGGCTGCACACTCTCTCCATGAAAATTTCATAATTACACCTACTTGTCCATCTACTAACACATCACTATTTTTATTTTACTATTAATTCAAGCATTTTGCTAGTACCATTGCTGAAATTGGTGCAATGGAAACGTTTCCACCTTCACATAATCCAAGGCCGTCCTTATTTGCCTGCTCTTTTTCCACCAAAATACTCCATTTTTCTTCCGGAATGGTCACTTCGACCGCTTCTCTGTTTGGATTAAAAATAAGTATCAGCTCTTCCTGTTTCTCTGTATCTTTTACATGTACAGCAATTACATTTTTAGTCTGCGGTTTTAATAATGTAACATGTTGATTCACTTCTGCTGCTGTCATATAGCGCAAAGATGCATATTTTTTACGAATCTGAATCAATCCTTTATAATATGCCAAATTTTTCTGATATTCTTCCTGTGCTAAAACACTCCAATCAATACGATTTACAGCGTCTGGCGAATCATAACTATTTTCCACATAATTACCTTCTGCGTCCACTTTGGTACGCAGGATTTCTTCTCCAGCATGGATAAATGGTATACCCTGTGAAAACATGTACAACGCTGCTGCTAAATTATTACTGCTAATCCATTCACTACGCTCTGCACTCGGAATAGACAGCGCAATTTTGTCCATCAACGCATAGTTATCATGGCAGGAACCATAGTTAATCGTCTGTGATGGATTTTTGCACCAATCCGGCTGTCCTAACAGGCATGCTTCCATAACCTCTGTGACATCCTCTGCTCCTGTTACATAACCTTTTGAATCTGCATAGAATACTCTTCCTTTTAACGCATCTCTCATGGTATCACTAAAATATGCAAATTCCGGTGTTTTAGCAGAATTAAGCTGCGTAGCCATCAGATATCCTTTTTTTGTCACACCTGTTGGCATCGTCCATCCTTCTCCATAGAAAATCACATTCGGATGTTTTTTATGCACATTCTCAACAATCGCATTGATTGTTTCTGTATCAATCAACCCCACCAAATCAAAACGGAAACCGTCAATATGGTATTCATCTGCCCAATAGCAGACAGAATCTACGATATATTTTTTCACCATAGAACGTTCTGATGCTACATCGTTACCACAGCCGGAACCATCAGAATACTTGCCGCTTTTATCCATTCTGCAAAAATATCCCGGCACAAGTTTATTAAAGCAGAACTGTTCTGCATCTAAAACATGGTTATACACCACATCTAAAATCACGCTGATACCATTCTGGTGAAGTGTCTGTACCATCTGTTTCATTTCTTTTACACGCACTTCGCCATGGAACGGGTCCGTAGCATACGAACCCTCCGGAACATTATAGTTCACCGGTGCATATCCCCAGTTAAACTGCTGTTCTTCTAAATGCCCCTCATCAATTACTCCATAATCATTTACCGGAAGTAAATGTAAATGTGTAATACCAAGTTCCTTCATATAATCTAAACCGGTAACGTATCCCGCCTCATTTTTCGTTCCAGCTTCTACAATACCTAAAAATTTACCCTTATTCTGAATACCCGAATTCTCTGCTACAGATAAATCTCTTACATGAAGTTCATAAATAATGGCATCTGTAATATTCTTATCACCGTTTGGATCTTCATCTGTCTCCCAACTAGCCGGATTCGTAGAAGACATATCCAGTATCATAGCACGGACACCATTTACACCGGTAGTTTTTGCATATGGGTCTGTCGCCTCTTTGGTTTTCCCGTCATGCCAAACCTCATAGGTATAATACAAACCATTTAAATCTCCAGCTTTTTCTACAATCCAAGTTCCTTTTTTATCTTTTTGCATAATAAGTTGTTCTTGTAAATCATCTGCACTCGGATCTCCGGATTGATACAAATTCACCATTACTTTTTCAGCTGTCGGTGCCCACACGCGAAACGCTGTCACTTCTTTGCTCCATGTTGCCCCTAAATCGTTACCTTCATATGTATACTTCGTTTCAAATGCTTTCGTTGAATAATTTAATTTCCCCATCATTATATACCTCACCTGTTAGTTTTAAAAATGCTGTCAAGGTATACCCCCTGACAGCATTGTATACGCATCTTATTATTTTTTATCTAAGGAATCCGTTTACAATCTGTTCCTCTGCTTCTTCTTCTGTAAGTCCTAATGTCATAAGCTTAATAATCTGCTCACCTGCAATTTTACCGATAGCTGCTTCATGAATCAATGCCGCATCAATATTATTCGCCTCTAACTGAGGAATCGCTAAAATCTTAGCATCTCCCATGATGATGGCATCACATTCTGTATGACCTGTACATGGTGCATTACCCACAATTTTAGAATCAAACTTCTGGTAAGAATTGTCTTTCGCAACCGAACGTGAAACAACGTCCGCATTTGCACCTTCCCCATTCAATTCTACGACATAATCACTGATAGCAGTCTGCTCGCCGTGCGTCATTAAACGTTCACGTACTAACAACTTTGCGCCCGCTGCTAATTTCGCAATGGTCTTACGGTCAGTAGAGTCTACGCCTTTAATCTGTACCATTTCCATCTCCATGGAACTTCCTTCTTCCATGTATACTTCGGTACCCGGATTTAAAATACGTTTTCCTAAACCATCACCACCGCCATAGTGCTTTTCAACGTATTTTACTTTAGAATTCTTACCAATGAAGAAACGATGAATTCCATCATGCTCAGAATCCTGATTACCACAGTTATCAATACCGCAGCCCGCTACGATAAATACATCGCAGTCTTCACCAATGTAAAAATCATTATAAACTACTTCTTTTAAACCACTTTTGCTAAGTACCACCGGAATGTGAATACTTTCTTTTTTGGTACCGTCTTTTACTTTGATATCAATACCTGTACCATCCTCTTTTGACACGATATCAATATTCGCGGTTGTATTTCTCACTGCTGTCTCACCGTTAGCACGAATGTTATAGGCGCCTTCCGGAATGTCATGGAGGTCAGCAACTTCTTCTAATAATCTCTTTTGAATCTGATCCATCGCCATTACTGTGTTCCTCCCTGATTAAATTTACTACACATATCCACTGCAGATGTTGTTCCCAACAACTGTGGTAAAATCTCATCCTTCGTACCACATTTTGCAATCTGACCATCTTTGATTACGATGATTTCATCTGCTATATTTAAGATACGCTCCTGATGAGAAATGATGAGGATAGAACCATCCTGATTCTTCGCCTGCATATTCTCAAAAACCCGAATCAGATTTTTAAAACTCCAAAGGTCAATACCTGCCTCTGGCTCATCAAAAACAGATAACTGTGTACTTCTGGCTAAAATCGTAGCAATCTCAATACGTTTTAACTCACCGCCGGAAAGACTTCCATTCACTTCACGATTAATATAATCTTTTGCACAAAGTCCTACTTCCGATAAATATTCGCAGGCATCTGCCGCAGACATATTTTTACCGGCTGCCATTCGAATTAAATCCAATACATGAATTCCTTTAAAACGAACCGGCTGCTGGAATGCAAAACTGATTCCCATTTTCGCACGTTCTGTAATGGACTTGTCTGTAATATCTTCACCGTTGAAGAAAATACGTCCTGAAGTCGGTTTTTCAATACCTACGATTAACTTCGCAAGTGTAGACTTACCGCCACCATTTGGTCCTGTAATTACTACAAACTTGTGCTCATCTATTTTAAGACTTACATCTCGGATAATTTCTTTTTGTCCATTTTCCTTTGGTACTTCAAAGGAGATATTTTTTAATTCTAGCATCGCTCTTCTATCCCTCTTATCTGTAACTATCTAATCCCTTTTAAACTAAGTTCTATGCAGTTACATTTTCCTAATAATTTATTTACACATACTTTCTAGATTGTACCAAATTATTAGTCTAACTTCAAGCCCGAAAGCAACGCAGAAAGCCCCATTCCTATACTTTCATTCGATGTATAAGCCTCGATTTCTTCAACCGGTTCTGTGTCTATCATTTCTTCCTCTAACGCTTTCATGGAAAGACTGATTTTATTATCGTTCGTATTTAATACTTTTACCTTTACTTTCTGGCCTTCTTTTAAAACTTCTGATGGCTTTTTAATTCTCCGTTCACAAATCTGAGATACATGTACCAGACCGTTTAAGCCATCTCCAAGACTAATGAAAGCTCCATATGGCATTAAGGATTCTACTATTCCTTCTAACACAGTTCCCGGTACAATCATGGAAATCTTATGGTTACGTTCTTCGATTGCCGCTTCTTTTGCTACCGCCTTACTAGAAAGCACTAACTTCTGCTTTTCTGCATCAGCTGTGATTACCTTTACTTCTAGTGTTTTTCCAATCCAGCTTTCGGTATCTTCCACATAATCTAATGCAATCTGAGATGCTGGAATAAATCCACGAATGCCTTCTAAATATGCCACTACACCGCTTGGCACACTTTCTTTTACTTTAACCGTTGTAATGGTTCCTGCTTCTAACATCTCTGCCAGCTTCTCCCATGCAAGAGTATCATTTGCCTCTTTTCTGGACAGTTCCATATTGCCCTGTCCGTCATCTCTTCTAATAACCGTAGCTTCGATTTCATCTCCTACATGAATTTCTTCTAATACCGCAAAATCAGGGTCATTGCTGAAATTCTCTACCTTAATAATACCTTGTGTATAATAATTCAAATCTACTGTAATTTCTTCTTCGCTGACTGCTATTACAGTTCCCTTAATAATGTCCCCTACATTAATTTTACGGAAAGAAGCTTCTAACTCTCTTTCAAAATCCTTCATTGTCTCCATCGTATTTTCTCCCTTTCCTTTTCATTCCCACTTTTATTATTTATTGCTTCCGTTCTATTACAAACTCTAAGATTCTTTTCTTAATATTTGAAAAATTTTTATCTCATATAAAATAGCAATCAACACCATTAATCCAACTGAAATCAGACTATATGCTCCATCTACATCCCGTCCCATCACATCGCAGACAGAAGTAAACAAAAGACTTAATACAAACACCAGCTTTACAAATAAAAGCATATGTATCGTCAACTGTCGCACTTTCCCTGTACATACCTCCGGGTCTAATCGGTTCACTTTTTCCGGATAATATGCCAACAACACAAGTCCTGTATACACCAATACCACCATCGCAACATTCGTAATAATCGTCACCGGCTTTGCTCCGTATAAAATTCCACAGTATATCTGCAATCCTACATAAAATAATGTAGAAACGATTCCTACCGCTTCACAAATTACATTTCCTGTTGTCAAATCTTCTTTTCTCATCCCCTGCTCCATCTATCCTCAAATTTATACCTACCATACACCTATATTATAGAATACAACATTTCCCCCTATCAATAAAGCTTTTTTTATATATAATTACGCATATCACCAATTCTTTTCTTGAAATTCTTTTGCACTGTGCTATAATGAATCGTATCTATTTAAGAAAGGCATGGTTTTTATTTATGGAACATTTAATTATTCCAAAAGATTATCATTCAGGTTTAAACCTCTACGATACTCAGATTGCCATTAAAACAGTAAAAGACTTTTTTCAGAATCTGCTTGCTACGCGTTTGAATTTATCCCGCGTATCTGCACCTCTTTTTGTTGATGAGGCTTCCGGTCTCAACGACAACTTAAATGGTGTAGAGCGTCCTGTTAATTTCGACATCAAAGATCAGGCAGGAAAAACGGCAGAAATTGTTCATTCCCTTGCAAAATGGAAACGCTATGCACTACATAAATATGGTTTCGGCTATGATGAAGGTATCTACACAGATATGAATGCGATTCGCCGCGATGAAGATACCGATAATATCCACTCCATTTTTGTAGATCAGTGGGACTGGGAAAAGGTTATTGATAAAGAAGATCGTACCTTGGACACTTTAAAAGACGTGGTAAAGACTGTATATAAATGTCTCCGTATGACAGAAAAATATATGGCCATCCAGTATGACTATATCGAAGAAATTCTTCCACATGATATTTTCTTTATTACTACACAGGAACTGGCCGATATGTTCCCTGACTATACCGCCAAAGAGCGTGAATACTACATCGCTAAGGCAAAAGGTGCTGTGTGTATTATGCAAATCGGCGATAAATTAGATAATGGTGAACGTCATGATGGTCGCGCACCTGACTATGATGACTGGGCTTTAAATGCTGATATCATCGTATATTACCCGGTATTAGACATTGCTTTAGAGCTTTCTTCTATGGGTATTCGTGTAGATAAAGATGCTCTACTATCTCAGTTAGAAAAAGCAGGCTGTAAGGAACGTGCCGAACTGCCATATCATAAAGCTGTTATTAATGAAGAACTCCCGTATACAATTGGTGGGGGTATCGGTCAATCCCGTATTTGTATGTTCTTCCTTCGTAAAGCTCATATCGGAGAGGTACAGTCTTCTCTCTGGCCTGATGCTATTGTAGCGGAATGTGAAAAAGCAGGTATCAAATTATTATAAGATTATCAAAAGCCGTAAATTATCAAATGAATTTGTGATAATTTACGGCTTTTTTATACCTTATATTATTTAATCATTCCTATCTTTCTTTTAACGTACCATCACGGTATGCCTGAAGCAATGCTTCCAAATCCTTAATATCTTCCTGAATAAATTTACCGGCATCTGTATCTGCAACTGTTTTTCTATTAGATGTATGCTGTACCAGTGTAGAATGTGAAACGATATCGCTTCCTTCCTGCACAGCCTTTTCTACAGATTCAAATGGCTCATGTGCTGCCAAAATTAATCCATAAGAATTGTAAATTAAGGTGTAACCTGCGATTCCGGTCTTCGCCTGATATACTTTTGAGAAACCGCCATCAATAATTAATAACTTTCCTTTACATTTGATAGGTGATTCCCCTTTCTTCACCTGAATCGGAATATGTCCGTTAATAATATGAGATTCCGGTCCTTCCAAACCGAATTCTTTCAAAATACTCACTGCGAACTCTTCTTTTTCAAGCATAGAATAATAATAATCTTTCGGCTCTTTCTGAATACTTTTATCCTCGATAAAGTAACGCTCAAATGTAGTCATACGTTCCTTTCCATAAACCGGAGAATTTTTACTTCCCCAGAGGAACCACATAATATCCTGTCCACGTTTCTTTTCTTCTTTCTTCAAAGAATAGTAGCCTTTTCGCACACAGTTTTCTAATACATCATATAACTCTTTTCCGGCATATTCTTTTCCGTTTACGTTTACTTTACGAAGACTTCCATCTTCATTAATCGGTACACATCCATGATACAAAAGATTGCCATTGTATACATTATACAAACTTCCTTTTGCAAGTAAAAAGCTTACATGACGCTGTAATTTCTCACAGTTCGTAAATGCCATACGAAGTCGCTCTATCACATCTTCTTCTTCCGGTGACAGCTTATAAGGATCGTTCCAGTCAATTGTTGGGAAGTTTGTATCACATAACTTATACTCTTTGTCGCCTAATTTTATAATACCGCGTTCAATATCAATCTTATCCAATAACAAGCGATCATCCATATCAAATTCCGGATGTGCTTTGATAATCTGACCTTCTAATTTAAACTGCATGATGGTAACTGCTTTATGCATTTTCTCATCCAGTTGAGCATCCCGGATATCATATTCATCTTCTCTATAATCCAGTTTAAACTGTTCACAAGAGTCCTTTGCATAACTTCCCATTGCAAGTCTTGCAAGTGGTACGAGGTTAATTCCATAGCCATCCTCTAACATACTTAGATTACCATATTTAGAGGAAATACGAATTACGTTACAAATTAACGCCTCGCATCCGGATGCTGCACCCATCCATGACAAATCATGATTGCCCCACTGAATATCTACAGAACGATGCTCCATCAACGCATCCATAACCAAATGCGGATATGGTCCTCTATCAAAAATATCTCCAACTACATGCAAATGATCCACTATCAATGTACGAATCAGTTCACAAATAGCCGTAATTAACTTCTTTGCCTGTCCTGTACGAATCACTGAATTAATAATCTCGTTATAATATGCTTCCTGATCCGATACATCCGGACGTCCTGTTAAAAGTTCTTCAATGATATAAGAAAAATCCTGCGGGATTGCTTTTCTCACTTTTGAACGGGTATATTTTGAAGAAGCCGCCTTACACACACGAATCAGGCGGTTCATAGTTACCGCATACCAATCCTCTATATTCTCCTCTTCCTTTAAAACCTGATCCATTTTCTGCTTCGGATAATAAATCAGCGTTGCTAAAGACTTCTTGGCTGAAACGGTAATCGCATTACCGAATTCTTCTTCGATTTTTCTCTTAATCGCGCCCGAACCATTTTTCAAAATATGTTGAAACTGTTCATATTCTCCATGGATATCTGTAATAAAATGCTCTGTACCCTTAGGGAGACTTAATATCGCCTGCAGATTCACAATCTCCGTTGCTGCCTGTGCCACTGTCGGATACTGTTTTGCGAGACTCTTTAAATAACGCAAATCATTTTCCTGCATACTCTACCATCCTTTTATACACTATTTTATTCGTAACTATTCAGCACCTTCATAGTTATTCTTATTCCTTATTACTTTTCTATATACTGAATAGCAATACATTTTGGTCCACCCTGCGTTACAAACGCAGCACCTAATTCAAGCAATTCAATTTCTACTTCTGCAAAATGTTCTTTTAACTGCTCCATTACTTTCTTCGCATCTTCCAGTGCATTCGCATGAGACACATAAATAATGTGTTTTGCGTCAACACCACGTTTATGCAAACGCTCAATTACAGCACCTACTGCCTGTTTCATATTACGCTTAATCGCATATTTATCCAATCTGCGTCCCTCTTCTACCTGTGTCATAATCGGTTTCAGTTTCAAGGTTGACGCAAATGTTGCTGCCATAGGAGTTAATCTGCCGCCACGTCTTAAAAATGCAAAATCCTGTGGTATTAAGAACGACTCCTGACGATCTCTAACATGCTCTAACCATTCTATGATTTCTCTGGCTGTCTTACCAGCATTCTTCATTTGCTGAGCTTTCTTTACCATATAACGGTGTGGACCGCAAAGCGTCTTGGTATTAATAACTGTAATATTATCCTTATTATCTACCATTTCTCTTGCACCACATGCCGTCTGATAAGTACCTGAAAGACCATCTGCCATAGCAATATTAATAATCTCTGCATCCGGGTACTTCTCATAAGCATCCATTACTTCACCAATTGGTGGCTGAGAAGACTTTGGAATGCTTCCCTTTTCAATTCTGTCATAAAAATCTGCCATATCAATCTGAAGATCTCTGCCTTCTAAATCCCCAATATTTACACACAAAGGTAAAACCTCAATACCCATTTCTCTTGCTTCGTCCTCTGTAAACAGAGTAGACGAGTCTGTAATAATTTGTACCATGTTTTTTCTCCTGTTATATATATTCTTCTCCTAGTACTATTATCTCATTATAACCTAAATTCGCGCGCAAAACAACTGTCCAGCGGGAATAAAAAATGTTAAAAAAACGAATTGAATACGGCATCACGCCATTTCCAATCCGTTTTACAAATTATTCTAATCCAAACTCCTTCAATAGTTGGTTACAATATCTCTTATCTTTCGTCGCTTTATCAACGTCCTCTATCCGTCCAGCAGATAACAACAACTGTATCAATTTCGAAATCTTATCTATCCCCTCTTCTTTTCCCTCTTCATAAGATATCTCTTTTTCATACTCAATGTGAGCCTGCTCATCATATTCAGTTAACAGCATAGAACGTACCTCCCCGCGATTGTCTCTTAAAATCTGCTCTAGGATGCCTTTTCTGATACACTCCTCAGTCGCCATATCTATAGCTTCTTCCACACTATATCCTTTATCCAGATATACTCGCACACATGCAATATACTGTGCATATTCCTTGAGCTTTTTACACTTTTCCATTATATGTTTATTATAGCCCAAGTTAACATTCAAAACAACTGCCCTGCATTGAATCGCAGCATTTTCTTTATTCATTCCTTTTGGAAAAGATTCATTCAACTCCAAAATTTGTCGTTCCGGTTCCTTAGTGGTGCCATTATAGAATACAATAAACTGCGGATATGGTAATTCTATTCTCTTTCCACTATAAAGTTTCTTTTCATTTCCCACTATCTTTTGATATAATCTAGTAAAATAAAATAGTCCCCGTATCGGAAGATTCGGACTAAAAGTACTTTGATGCTCATATAAATTCAAAATGTCACACACTAAAAATGATACATCATTTTTCATACCCATGTATACCACATCTTCAATTGTATTAATCTCGATGTCATCAGGGTTATCATAGTTTGTATCATTAATTGCATTATACAGTTCTAATAAATCCCTCTTATCCTTAAACACAAGTTTAAATAGTCTGTCTTTATATTGCTTGTTAACATAAATTGGTTCCGTATTATTCATATTGCTCATAGACATACTTTCTCCTTTGAAATATTTAGTTTTATTTGAAAAATCTGGCGATTCGCCATGTCATCAGCCAAAAAGCTATCCTAGACTACAAAGTCAGTTGAACACTTTACAAAATATTTAGATATCTATTGATAAAAGATGGTACTAATTACTATAACATAACTGCCACTAGTTGCAAGACCATAAATCATCTTACCCACAAAAAAGCGAACAAATGCCACTTCGCATCTGTTCGCTTTTCATTCTACAATATTCTTCTATACGCCAATCCAATTATAAAGTCGCCTTAATCACATCACTCATCTCATAATGTCCTGCCGGCTTGCCTGCGAGGTATTTTGCAGCTTCCACTGCTCCCTTTGCAAAAACTGCCTTCGAATATGCAGTATGCTTAAACTCAATCACTTCGTCCTGCCCTGCAAAAATCACTTCATGTTCACCTACAATACTTCCACCACGTACTGCTGAGATACCAATCTCGTACTTGTCACGTTTCTTGCGTTCTTTACTGCGGTCATATTTGTACTCATAAGCATTTTCTAATGCTTCATTGATAGAATCTGCCAACGCCAATGCAGTACCACTTGGTGCATCTACCTTCTGATTGTGATGTTTTTCTACGATTTCCATATCGAAACCTGCCGGAGCAAAAACCTGTGCCGCTGATTTTAACAATTCCATCAAAGTATTGATACCAAGAGACATATTTGCAGAACGTAAAACTGCTACTTTTGTAGCTGCTGTTCTGGCTGCCTCAAGCTGCGCATCACTAAGACCCGTCGTACAAAGTACTACCGGAATCTGCTTTTCCACACTATAAACTAATAAATCATCAATTGCACCCGTATTAGAAAAATCAATAATAACATCTGCAGGCACATCACATACAGAAATGTTAGGAAAAACCGGATAATCATTCGCAATGCCGTCATACACATCTACACCTGCTACGATTTCGATTCCCTCATCACCTTTACAGATATTCGTGATAACCTGTCCCATTTTTCCGTTACAACCATGCATAATTGCTCTAATCATATTCTATCCTCATCTCTAAACCGTCAAATCCCCGGTTATTCATTTGTTAGTTATCTCCTATAGAAATGGCATTAAACCAACTTTAACCCATATGCCTTCATAACTTCAGCCATCTTTGCTGCATTCGCTTCTGTCATCTCTGTAAGAGGTGAACGAAGAGAACCCACTTCATAACCCATGAGATTTAATGCTTTCTTAACCGGAATCGGATTTACTTCGCTAAATAAAGCGTCAACCAAAGGCTGTGCTTCTAACTGCAGCTTCATAGCTGTCTCTAAATCGCCATCGAAGAAGCTCTGACACATATTATGCACTTTTGCCGGAGCGATATTCGACCAAACAGAGATAACACCTGCTGCACCAATAGAAAGTAATGGTACAACGATTGCATCTTCACCGGAATATAAATCAATTTTACCATCTGTTAAGTTCATTAATTTTGCAGCCTGTGTTACATTACCGGTTGCTTCTTTGATACCTACAATATTATCTACATTTTTAAATAAAGTAGCTGCTGTCTCAGGTAAAATATTACATCCTGTACGTCCCGGAACATTATACATGATAATAGGAAGCTTTGTCTCTGCTGCGATTTCAGAATAGTAACGAATTAAACCTCCCTGTGTCGCTTTGTTATAATATGGTGTTACTGCTAAAAGACCATCTGCACCTGCTGCTTCAGCCTCTTTTGACAAATAAATCGCTTCTCTGGTACAGTTCGAACCGGAACCTGCCACCACCGGCACACGATGATTTGTAAACTCAACTGCGGCTTTGATAACCTTGCTGTGTTCTTCCATTGTCATGGTAGAACTCTCACCAGTTGTTCCTGCGATGATAATACAATCTGTACCCTCTGTAATCTGGAAGTCAATTAACTCCTGTAATTTGTCGTAATTAATATCTCCGTTTTCTTTCATTGGTGTAACAATTGCAACACCTGCGCCTCTAAAAATTGACATAATTTTTCCTCCTTAAATTGTACTTGCGTATTTAAACATTGACTTTTAAACCAAACCTGTTCTGCGGAACTTATTACACAAAAAGACCAGCCTATGACGAGCTGGTCTTAACATTCTAATATACATAAATTATATTTGTAACTATTATGTAAACCGATAGCTCCCCATCTAAAAGATGACAGTCATAAAGTTCTTCACCCTATGCCCAAGTAACACACTTACAGGTATGTGCCCTTTCGGCGCTCTCTCCTTTCAAAAACCTTCTCATGCCCCTGCGGCATCCGGCTTCCTACTAATAAATTGCGCAACCTCTATCAAACTTTATAAACTTTTATAAAGCATAGCATTAACTCTTTACATTGTCAATGCTAAATGTCTTTTTTAACGAATACATTTTCTTAAGTTCTAAAACGATTACTATAGCAAGAATTAAACATCCTACAAAAGCACTCCAATATCCACTATCTGGTATACGAATACTTTCCGGATATATTTCCGTTCTACCTAAGCCACTCTCATTCCAAATTAAATAATAACTCATAAATATCATATATACATATTTAATTCTTTTACCAAATACACATAATGCAGCCATTGGAATTGCAAAATACTGATTTGAAATAGCAGAAGCGAATGCTACTAAACACATCAAATACATTAATACCCGATATTCTATCTCTCTTTCTCTAATCAAATATCCAACAACGCATACCAGCAAAATGAAAATCACTGTGTACAAAGAAGCAGGAACATTCAATGGTACCAAAACCAATTTACCTAATAAAGGCGAATTATTTGTAGATCTATATAGAAATACATTATTTATTATTCCCTTTAAATTAGCTGGATTTTTAATCACAAATGGTACAAAACTCAGTAAAAATAAAATTGGTGGCACAAATGCATACAACGCCTTTTTCATAAGAGAAAGTCTCGTCGAAAATAGTAACCACATCGGAAAGATAAAGAAAATATGTTTCATTGTCAACGATAATCCCATAAAAAAGACAAAAAGAATATCCTTCCACCCAATTTTTTCTTCTTCACTATAAAATACAGTTGCCCAAAGCATCAATAAAATAGCCATATTATCAAACTGATTATGATATCCACTAATAATTATAGATACCGGATTTAAAAAGAACATAATCGCAATAAACTTACCAAAGCGTTTTTCAAGCCATACCATAATCCCTACATCTGTTATTGTCAATAATGATACATATAGCACTCGCATCAAAGTTGTCGACCAAAAATCATTTACTAATGTTGTTGACAAATAAAAATATTTTTCAAATAACATAAAAATAGGTCCGTAATTATAACGTTCTGTATTTGCATACACATCTAAGTCATTTACCATTAAATCGCCAACTAAAATATAAGATTGAAAATCATAATTATGCCCAAATGACATTACTACAAAACGTAATATTACTCCTAACGCAGTAGCTACCATATAAATATTTATTGCATTTTCTTTCAAAAATTTCTTCATAACTTTTTATCTCCCATCATCCGCTACTTTACATCCTATGTATGATTTCATCCATGTCATAATCCATCTTCTGTATTCCAAAATAAATTCCTGCTTTAGAAATCATTGCAACTAGAATGCTTCTCCATCTCACTAATTTTATTCGCTATACTTATTATTTCAAACTTTTATTAATATCTCTAAAATCCGTCCATGCCTGTTTTCCAATTTCAAATATCCGTTTCATATTGATAGAATTTACGCCTCCCTGCCTTGGACGAAATGTAATCGGAATAAATTTCATGGTTCTGCCATGCTTTGCGTACAATACAGCTAACAGAACATTTGACAAATTAAAGTCCTTTGGTTCATATATAATTTCCTCTTTTAAAACAGCAGTATTCATTAACCGAAATGGTGTATTAACATCCGCTATAGATACCCCAAAACATATATGTACAACAAGTTTTAACACTTTGGTAACAAACACACGTGAACCGCCATCTTCTCGCTTATCTCGATGACCAATCACCATGTCATACTGATCTCTCAATTTCCAGAACTCATGAAACTCTTTCGGCAAAGTCTGCCCATCGGAATCTGTCTGGAATACATAGTCTGCCTTGTTCTTGATTGCATAATGATATCCATATAATACAGTTGCTCCATGTCCTCCATTTTGCTTTGTAATTGGACAAAAATATGGTCTATCCTTTGCATATTCCTTCATAAGTGCATATGTATGGTCTTTACTTCCATCGTCAATCACTACCAAACGAGAATTCCCATTCCCATTGTACTTTTCAACAATTGGATACCAATCTTCTATTACCTGTTTTATATTCTCTTCTTCATTATATGCCGGTATTACTATGTACAAACAATCGTTCATTCTCTCCTCCTACACGCTCTATCCCTGCACCAATCTCGTTCATTTACACAGCACAAATAAATTTATCTTTTGTGTCATCAACTTATTAGCTATTATAATTTATTTCTTAGGTACAGTCAACTAACCCCATTCATTTGCTTTTTGATGAACATATACTTATCTATAGTATCCGTTCCTATATTATAATCTAGTTTCTCCAAAAGAAAAACACAACGTTCCTCTCTATTTAAGAAAATCGTTGTGTTTCACAATATCTTACCCAAAATTAATTCTCTAATCCTCTAAAAATTCAATTTTACTTACCGAAACTTCGTAAGCCACTCGTTTCTCTGACTCCCATTCAGACAGTTTTTTCACATATTCGCGACTCTGGATTCTTCCCCATACCTGCACATGACCGCCAACTTCAAAACCTGATGCAAAACGAGCATTTCTTCCCCAGCAGATGCACGGAATATAATCTGATTTTCCATAAGAACGGTTTACTGCAATAAGTAAATCTGCAATCTCCCTACCCAATGGTGTTTTGCGATAAATTGGTTCTTTACAAATGTAACCGTCCAGAAAAATCTGATTACTCTTCACTTCGTCTGTCGTTTCATCTAAAAATTCCAACTCTCTTACAAAAACAGACAATACTAAACGATTTTTCTTTTCCTCGTGACGGTTAAACGAACGGAACTGCCCCGTTGCATAAATTATCTGACCTCTGTAGTCCGCAGTCACATCGATTAAGCGCTCTGAAATCATAAGCGGTATGTAATCCATAAAGTTACTAAGACGGTTTACAGCAACGTCTACTGTATAGAAACCTTCTCCATACACCTCGTGACTGAATCTGAAATCGGAAACGATTTCTCCTACGATAGATACCTGGTTGTTTTCAAAAATTTTATCTGACATGAATATTTTCTCCCTTCCGCTTGCCGCAATCTGTGGCGGCCTGTTTGACAAAAATAGTTATAGCATGACTGCTGCCACATTTTTCCACACTTCCTGTCGATAAACAAATTTCACTTTTTGTCGAAAATAATCGCTGTTTGACATCCACTTTTTCTAAAAATTTAAAAAAAGTCTCTCAAATACCCCATTTTTAGGCATTCGACATATTTCTTCCTCTTGTAAAAATTTAAAAATATGATAAAATATTGAAGATTGTGCGTATTTTGTGCACAGTATCATATTGCAACACTTAGATTTGTTTCGAAACGGTTCCAATTTAAAATTAAGAGGATTTCGTTTTACAAAACAAGGAGGATTTATGAGAACAAAACGTGAAGACGTACGTAACATAGCAATTATTGCTCACGTAGACCATGGTAAAACCACATTGGTTGATGAGCTTTTAAAACAGAGCGGTGTATTCCGCGAAAATCAGGTAGTAGAAGAACGTGTCATGGATTCCAATGACATCGAAAAGGAACGTGGTATCACCATTCTTGCAAAAAATACTGCCATCACATACAAAGGAACAAAAATTAACGTTATCGATACCCCTGGTCACGCTGACTTCGGTGGTGAGGTAGAACGTGTCCTTAAAATGGTAAACGGTGTTATTTTGGTAGTAGACGCATTTGAAGGTGTTATGCCTCAGACCAAATTCGTATTGATGAAAGCATTAGAATTAGAACTTCCGGTTATCGTTTGTGTGAACAAAATCGACCGTCCGGAAGCACGTCCGAACGAAGTAGTGGATGAAGTTTTAGAATTATTCTTAGACCTTGACGCTTCTGACGAGCAGTTAGACTGTCCATTCCTTTTTGCTTCTGCAAGAGATGGTTATGCAGTGCGCGAAATCATGGATTTAGTAAATAACCGAAAAGATATGGTTCCTTTATTCGAAACCATTATTGATTATATTCCAGCGCCGGAAGGTGACCCAAAAGCCAATACACAGGTGCTCATCTCTACTATTGACTACAACGAATATGTTGGCCGTATCGGTATCGGTAAAGTAGAAAACGGCACTATCAAAATGAATCAGGAAGCAGTTGTAGTAAACCATCACGAGCCTGACAAACAGAAAAAAGTCCGCATTAGCAAATTATATGAGTTTGATGGATTAAATAAAGTAGATGTAACAGAAGCAGGTATCGGTTCCATCGTAGCCATTTCCGGTATCACAGACATTCACATTGGTGACACCATCTGCTCTACAGAGAATCCGGAAGCAATTCCATTCCAGAAAATCTCTGAGCCGACACTGTCCATGAACTTTATCGTAAACGACAGCCCATTAGCCGGTCAGGAAGGAAAGTACATCACCTCCCGCCACTTAAGAGACCGTCTCTTCCGCGAATTAAACACAGACGTATCCCTTCGCGTAGAAGAAACCGACAGTCCTGATAGCTACAAAGTTTCCGGCCGTGGTGAATTACACTTATCTGTTTTAATTGAGAACATGCGTCGTGAAGGTTATGAGTTCGCTGTAAGTAAAGCAGAAGTTCTCTACCGCACAGACGAAAACGGCAAAAAATTAGAACCGATGGAATTAGCTTACGTAGACGTTCCGGATGAATTCACAGGAACTGTTATCGATAAATTAAGCCAGAGAAAAGGTGAGATGCTTAATATGAAGCCAATCGCAGGCGGATATACCCGTTTAGAGTTCAACATCCCATCCCGTGGTTTGATTGGTTATCGTGGCGAGTTCTTAACCGATACCAAAGGAAATGGTATCATCAATACTATTTTCAATGGTTATGACAGCTATCGTGGAGATATCACATACCGTCAGCTTGGCTCTCTCATTGCTTACGAGTCCGGTGAATCTGTAACTTACGGTTTATTCTCTGCTCAGGACCGCGGAACCTTATTCATCGGACCGGGTCAGAAAGTTTATTCTGGTATGGTTATCGGTTCCTGCTCACGTAACGAAGATATCGAATTAAACGTTTGCAAGAAAAAACATTTAACTAATACACGTTCATCTTCTGCGGATGAAGCCTTAACACTTGTACCACCACGTATTTTAAGTTTGGAGCAGGCTTTAGACTTCATCGACGTAGATGAATTGCTTGAGGTTACCCCGGAAAGCTTACGTATCAGAAAACGTATCCTTGACCCAACCTTAAGAAAACGTGCCAATATGAAAAATAAACAGTAACTACAAAATCCCCAGTCACAAATCGACTGGGGATTTCTATATTATACCTTCAAATCAAAATCTTATTTCTTCCAAACCAATGTCGTCTTGAACAAATCACCATCCACACAGACCTCAAAACTGCCCTTCTGTGCCTCTGTAAAATTCTTAGCAATCGCCAAACCAAGTCCGGAACCTTCCGTATTACGTGAAGCATCCCCCCTTACAAAACGCTCTGTAAGCTCTTCTGCTGCCACATTTAATGGTTCAGCGGACATATTTTTAACTACAATACTTACCTGTCCGTCTTCATCTGTCACATCGATATACACACGGCTATGTGGCATCGCATATTTCTGAATATTAGAAAACAGATTTTCAAATATACGATAGGTTTTCTGACTGTCTAACTGAAGTTCCACTTTATCTTCCGGAACACGCCAGTGAAGCTGCAGCCCTGCCTCGTCATATTTTTCTTTATGCTCGACCACAACCTGCTTCATAAGTTTCACAATATCTACATTCATTAAATTCAATGTAATATTATTACTGCTTGCTTTGCTGACTTCAAACAAATCTTCAATCAACACTTTCAAACGCTGTGACTTACGGTCTAAAGTATCCACATACTCTTTTCGCTCTTCGTCTGTAATATCGTCTTTTTTCAGAAGCTCCACATATGTGGTAATTGCTGTAAGAGGAGTCTTTAAATCATGTGAGACATTGGTAATCAGTTCCGTCTTCATACGCTGACTCTTAATCTCTTCATCAACTGCCTTTTTAAAGCCTTCACGAATCTGTGTAAGATCTTCTTTCAAAGGTTCAAACACACCGATATCTTCTGTAATAATTGTGTTCAAATCACCCTCTGCAATGCGTTTTGTGCCTTTGCGGAGTGCCTGATAATCTTTTACTATTTTGTCATACTTGGTCTCTAGCATAAAAAACAGAATAACATTATAGAGAACTGCAAGCATTGCACCGACAAACCACATACAGCACATAATTGCCACAATGACAAAATTGCCAATCATCAGTTTTAATATCAACTGTGTTCCATCATCTTCAAAATTAAACTGATTGATTTCATCCTTGAACTTCTGCCACCATTTTTTCATAGTCGGGAAAATCTGATAAAAGAAGCTGTACTGTCTGATATACTCTTTTACTCCTAAATAGAATACCGGACAAAGTGCCGCAAAAATTGCATAAATCACTACAAACGTAACAAACGTCAAAATAATCACATCACTATAACGGAGCAATGACACCCACTCATTTGTTCCAATCAGAGAACTAAAACTCCTAAGTCCTCTATTTTCCATCTGATAAATAGCGTTACAATACCATCTGTACCATCCACTAAACAGGCAAACTCCAAATACTGCCGGTTCAAAAAGGAACCATTTCTTTTTCTGTCCCGGCACAATACGCTCCGGTGTAATATCTTTCCAAACTTTAGGACTTGTCATAATAAGTGCCAACACCGCCAGCACAAACACGCTGATAAAAAATGACGGTACGGCATAGCCTTCGATATGTGCATACAGATCCGTCAGATAATACACACTATCCATCATAATACCCGGTCCCGCGTATTCCTCTGAAATACCATAGACAACCGTAAAATCATGCACTCTATTGACAACTGCCGTCGTATTCTCGAACTCCACGTAATTGTCAAGATATCCTGCAATGCCCCAGTCACTCTCTGCTTGTTTCAAATTTTTTACAAGCATACTTTCTGAAATATCACTGGTCTTAATTACACGAATTGTCATCTGACCCAGCTCATCGAAGTCCATGACCCACAAATCCTGATAATGCTTTGCCAACGCATCAATTATCACATTTGTCACGCCAGTCCTTTCTGGCAAAAGCTTCGTCAAATCCTGCACTGTATTGGATTCACTGACTTTCCCATTTGTCGCATAATAATCAACTACATATCGATATGCTTCAAAGTTACGTTCCCAGCTACCATATGTGTAACCAAAATGTTCTTCCAATGCTACCTGCTGTTCTTCATTTAACAATTCTTCCTTCACAAACAACTCTAATGGTTCAATTGTTTTCTCAGACGTCTGCAAGGTCTGCTCATAATACATGACTAATGCTCCCTGATAAAGCGCCTGCAACAAATCGGTATTGATTTCTTTACTCTCCGTCATTTCTTCTGAATAACGGAGAGACGCCTGACTTCCTATCTGTGGAAAATAAAGTACATTTATAATTGTCAGTACCAACAACACACATATTGTAATAATTAATCTTGCTTTTTTACTGTTTTTCAATTTTGTATCCAACTCCCCACACCACCTTTAAATATTTTGGTTCCCTCGGGTTAATCTCTATTTTATCCCGAATGTTTCTTACGTGTACCATAATCGTGTCCGTATTAATCGCTTTTTCGTTCCAGACACGCTCGTAAATCTCTTCGGAAGAAAAGACTCTTCCCGCGTTGCGCATTAATAATGCTAAAATCTTAAATTCGATCGGTGTCAGCTTCACCGGACTACCGTCCACAAAAAATTCCACTGTGTCCTCATTCAATTCCAATCCACCGATTACGTACACACGCTCCGACTTCACGTTCACACCATTTTTATTGGCAAAACGCAGATATCTGCGAAGCTGTGAATTCACTCGCGCCATAAGCTCTAATGGCGTGAATGGTTTCGTCACATAATCGTCTGCACCGATATTAAGACCTATTACTTTGTCTGTCTCTTCTGATTTTGCCGAAAGCATAATCACCGGGAAATCATAATTTTCACGCAGCTTCATGGTCATTGTCACACCGTCCATACGTGGCATCATAATATCTACGATAGCCAGATGAATTTCGTTATTTTCAATCACTGACAAACCTTCCATACCATCTGCTGCCTTATGTACCTGATATCCCTGTCCTTTCAGAAAAATCTCAATTCCGTCTCTTATCTCTTTATCATCTTCCACAACTAAAATGTGATATTCTTCATTCTTTAATGGTTCCATATCTTACCTCCGAGGTTATCATACCTTCTAATTCTAAAGAAACCTTTTATAAAAATCAAAAGATTTTCTAAAGATTTTTTTAGAGTATTGAAACCGAAGAAGGGGAGGCTGGATACCATATTTCTTTTTGCTAAGTACGCAAAAGAAATATGGTATCCAGCCCCCCTTCTTCAGTTTATATTTACGCCATGATAAAATTTAATTCATAAAAAATCCATTTAAAATTGCATGCATCAGCACAAGCCTACTGAATCGTTACAGAACTTCTTCTTATGCTTGCTTCTTTACTCCGTCTATCACTTCACGCAAAATACTCTTGGCTTTATCCGTTTCGAAATCATCCAGCATATCAATGACATTTTCAAGAACACTTCGTAACTTTGCATCTGTTAAACTACCTTGTGCCTGTGCTGTTTCACAACTACCCGTACTTTCTGCATTTGCTATGTTATCCGCTAACTGTTCATTAACATCGCTGGTTTCAACATCCTGCAAACTTTCCGGCATTTCTTTTCTTCGAACTGCTGCAATCTCTTTTAACACGGTTTCATAGAGCGTCATTAAAGCTTCTGCATTCGCTTCAATGAACTCAAAATCTCCCGTTTTTCCTGCCTGCTCATGTTCCATCGCCATCTGGCTCAATTCAATAGCACCAATATTAGAAGCAGTACTCTTTAATGCATGTACATCAATGGTATAATTCAAATAATCTTTTTCTTCCAAAAATCTTCTAAGTTTGTCCAGACGCTTTTCACCATATTTTAACACAACATCCATCACCAGATAATAATCATCCAGTGTACCACCACAATTCTCGATACCAAGTGCTACATCCATATGCTGTAATATATCCGTTTCCGACTTTTCTGCTGTATCAATCTCTGTAACTGACATATCAACTACATTCGCATTCACATAAGAAATCTTATTCTTCGGAATGAAATCTAATAATACACGCTCCATCTTACGAATATCCACCGGTTTTGCCAGATAACCATCAAATCCTAACATCATCATGTCTTCTTTAACACCCACAATTGCATTCGCTGTAAGTGCAATAATCGGCAATGTTCCATGTTTTCCGTTATCCATCTCACGGATTCGAAGCATTGTCTCTACTCCATCCATTCCCGGCATCATATGATCCATAAAAATCAAATCATAATCTTTTTCTTTAATCGCATCAATCGCTACGTAACCACTGTCTGCAATATCCGCTTCAATATCATATTTCTGCAAAAGTCCGGCCGTTACTTTCAAATTAATCTCATTATCATCTACAATCAACACCTTTGCAGTCGTGATAAATGCCTGATTAAATTCTTTTTCCTCTGTGCCTTTAAGGCTTAAATTAATATCACCAACCGGACGCTCGTCAATAATTTCCTGTGTCAGACAAATCGTAATCTTTGTACCTTTTCCATACTCACTCTCTACTAGAATGTCTCCATCCATCTGCTCTACTAAGCCTTTTACAATGGCCATTCCAAGTCCGGTACCCTCGATATTACTATTTACTTTTGTATCATATTGTGAAAACTTATTAAAAATCGTCTTCACATCTTTTTCTCTCATACCGATACCGGTATCTTCTGCTACGATTTCCAACTGAATCTGCTTTCCAGTTCTCCATTTACAGTTCACACGTAAGGAAACTTCTCCCTCATTTGTATATTTCACTGCATTATTCATGATATTTATCATAATTTCACGAATAGATGAAGCTGCCCCCTTCATACGGTACGGAAGCGTCGGTTCAATTACCGCTTGATACTGCAGACCTTTTTCCTTTGCCTGATTTGCAATCACCATGCTTACATCTTCTAACAGTCTCTGCGTATAATAAACTTCCGAAACAATCTCCATTTTACCAGCTTCGATTTTGGAAATATCCAGCACATCATTTACAATATGTAATAAATTTTTTGCAGACCTTCTAATATCAAACGCATACTCTTGTGTCAACGCCGGATTTGCTTTCTGCTGCAAAATCAGTTCCGAAAAACCTAAAATAGCGTTCATAGGAGTGCGAATCTCGTGAGACATATTCGCAAGAAACGCTCTTTTTGCCTCATTTGCCTTTTCTGCCTCATCCTTCAATTGCAAAATTTCATTGGTGTACTCATTCAAGAACGACATGTCAAATGTCCACACCAAATATCCTCTAAGTATATTCTCTTCTACCAACTCCGAAACTCTGATTTCTACATAAAAACCATCCTTCTTAAATACACCTTCACCATCTTTAATCAACTGAATCAGTGCTTCCCGCTCCCGCGCTGTTTCCAGATTCATAATCGACGGGTAACGGTTCTTCACTGTATCATTCGCATAAAGCACATTATATTCCGTATCGACAACCAACAAACCTTCCTTGGTATTGTCCATAATATTCTCTTTTGCAAGAAAAACCGTATTCAAAAGTCCATATCGCTTTGTCAAAATCAATAGTAAAATCAGGCAAATCATAAAGTCTATATTCACATAATCTACCTGATTATATCCGAATACATCCTTTAAAATCAAACCGGATGCCGGCAACAACACCACTGCCACGAGTAACATGTATCGTTTACGCTGTATGCCACGACTTCCCGGTATACGTTTTCCAATCATAATCAAGCTTAATATAATCAATGCCCACATGCCGCACATAAAAACATAATACAAAATATGTGGCTCTAAAATAAGATATGGAACTACAAAATCTGTCCCAATCCCCGTTGCAGTATATACTAAACCATGCAAATTATTCGATGACATTATTACTGATATTAACATGGTACCAATCAACATCCCAAACACAGTCGACTTTCGCACCTTTATATCACAATAATGATACATAAACATCCCAAACGACATCAGCGTATGTATTTTGAATACATAGGACAAGTTATGCACCGTCTGCATAAATTCAATGTTTGTCTCACACATTTCAAGATAGTACAATAGCATACTCGCTGTAACTCCAGATACAGTCAGTAACAACCATTTTAAATTCTGCGACGCAGGCTTCCGCGACCAGAATATAATCATAACTAATCCAAATCCCACTGCAAATAACATCAAATATCGTAAGAGCATAACCTTCTCCTTTACGCCTTTTCTTATCTATTATCAAAACATCAAACACGTTTTAAAAATGATACTTTAGTCACAATTTTATAATATTCAATAAAAGAAACTTAGTCAAGCGAAAAAAAGTTGACATTTTTAGTTTCTTATAGTATATTAGTTTAGGTGCTGATATAAGCACAGATGCTGTTATGGCTCAGTCGGTAGAGCGTCACCTTGGTAAGGTGGAGGTCACGGGTTCGATTCCCGTTAACAGCTTACTTAAACCCTTGAAAAATCAAGGGTTTTTTCATTTTTCCCCCCATTTCCATATCACAGTAACAAAAACAAGGTAAATTTCTCTTGACTCACTCCCGTCACTTTACACAACTCCACTAATTAGAATACCCCTGTTACGAAAATTTCGATTCCAATGAAAATCAAAATCACGCCGCCAAGGATAGCCGCTTTATTGGAAAGTTTGGTTCCAAATGTTTTTCCAATTACCAAACCTCCCATACAAATCACGAATGTCACTGCTGCAATAATTAAAGCACATACCAATGCCATAATAAAGCCATAATCTGCAATTGTAAAACCTACAGAAAGTGCATCAATAGAGGTTGCCACCCCTTGCACCAGTAATGCAGAAAGTCCTACGCCTGCTGCCTCTTCTGCATCCTCTGCTTTATTCTTAATTCCATCCCACAACATTTTTCCACCAATATAGCACAATAAAATCAGGGCAATCCAAGGGATGAATTTCTCAAAAGCCGTAAAATATTGCACTACTGTATGTATACATAACCAACCAATCATCGGCATCAATGCCTGAAAAAATGCAAATACTCCTGCAACACCACACATTTTTTTCTGTTTCATCGCAGGCTCATTCAAACCATTTGCCATTGAAACCGAAAAAGCATCCATCGCCAATCCCACGCCTAAGAGCACACTGTTAAATACAAACACAAAGTTCCATTCCATCTTTCGTTTCCTCCAAAAAATTTATAACGTCACACCCCGTTTAAAAATCGTCATATCATGTAACCCCGCTTCCTCACTGCATACTTTTTTACCAGAAGCAATTGCCATGACATAATCAAATAATTCCTGCGCAGTCTCTTCCATTGTCCTATCCTCTAACACAACTCCCGCGTTAAAATCAATCCAGTTTTTCTTCTTGTCAGCAAGGCAACTGTTACTTGCTATTTTCACAGTAGGAACAGGACAGGAAAATGGCGTTCCTCGTCCTGTTGTAAATAAAACAATCTGTGCTCCGCTGGCAGCTAATGCCGTAGAGGCTACTAAGTCATTGCCCGGTGCACTAAGGAGATTTAAACCGGACATCTTTACAATCTCTCCATAGGAAAGTACAGCCTTTATCGGTGCACTGCCCGACTTTTGCGTACATCCAAAAGACTTCTCCTCTAAGGTAGAGATTCCCCCCTCTTTATTGCCTGGCGAAGGATTCTCATATATCTCCTGATCATTCTCCAAATAATACTGTTTAAATCCATTAATTAACTTCACCGTATCATTAAACACAGATTCATTTTCACAACGATTCATAAGCAATGTTTCTGCACCAAACATCTCCGGCACTTCCGTCAAAATCGTAGTTCCACCTTTACTGATGAGCAAATCAGAAAATCTTCCCACCAGCGGATTTGCCGTTATACCGGAAAAACCATCGCTGCCACCACATTTTAGGCCCACAATTAAATTGGATACACCAACCTTCTCTCGCTCAAATGCAGATGCATAATCAATCAATTCATCCAGTATCTCTGCACCTTCAGCTATCTCATCTTCCACATCCTGACATATGAGAAACTTCACACGATTTGCATCATATTCCCCAATATATGATTTTAAAATATCAATATTGCTATTCTCACACCCTAACCCAAGTACCAACACACCTCCGGCATTTGGATGCTGCACCATATCAGCCAGAATCGTTCTGGTATCCTCCTGGTCATCTCCCAACTGTGAACAGCCATAAGGATGTGAAAACGCAATCACTTCATCGACAGAACCTTTCAAATGTACATTTGCTTTTCGTGCCAATGCCTCTGCTATTTTACTCACACAACCAACCGTTGGAATAATCCAGATTTCATTTCGGACGCCCACCTTACCATCTGACCTTCTGTATCCCATAAAGGTTGCCTCTTCTGTGTTTTCTAAATGAATATCTTCCGGCTCATATGTATAGTCAAGCACATCACTTAGCATCGTCTGCACATTATGCGTATGTATCCACTGTCCTGCTTTTATAGGCACTTTTGCAATGCCAATAGGACACCCATACTTAATAACCGGACTTCCTGCCGAAATTTCTTCCATTGCCATTTTGTGTCCCGCCGGAATATGCTCACATGCTATAACCGTAATATCTCCAATCGTTACGCTTTCTCCAGCTTCTACCGCATTTAATACAACGACTACATTATCTTTTTCGTGAATTCTGATATAATTTTTCACGTTTCTCTTCACCCTTTACACCACACTACTTTTGTGAACTTCCTAACAATTGTGTCAGCGCGCCTCGCATCCCCAATGTCCGGATTTCAGACAAATAACCCGTGACCACTTCCTCTACTCCTGCAATTCCACACAAATCACATCCCCAGAAATCCACATTACCAAGAACTGCTTTCACATACTCGCTAATATCTTTCGCACTGTTTTCTGCAAAAAATTCCAATACAAACGCATCATCCAAAATACGATATTCTTCTTCACCTCTATGTCCAATCAATGCGCCTTCTCTGATTTCTGTTCCCGTATAAAATGCCAGCAATGCCGCCAAAGAAAATGTAAGATGCCAAGGAAGCCGCTCCTCTTTTTCTATATATTCTAAGAAACTTGGCAAACATCTCGCCTTCCATTTTGAAGCTGAATTCAAAGATATTGCAAGCAGTGCATGCTTCACATAAGGATTGAAAAAACGTGCAAACACTGCCTCTGCAAATGTTTCTAATTCTTCCTTCGGTAGAGTAAGCGTTGGAATAATCTCCTCATAAACTGTTTTTTTCACAAATGATAACAGCAACTCATCCTGCATCGCCTCTAATACATATTCTTTCCCTGCCAGATAGGCTGCCAATGCAAATGATGTATGCGCGCCGTTTAAAATGCGTACTTTTCTCTGTTTATAAGGTTTTTGATTGTCCGTAAAAATAACCGGCAGCCCTGCCTTATGTAATGGAAACTCCTGCGAAATATCCTGTTCACTTTCAATTACCCATAACGCAAATGGTTCTCCGGTTACAAGCAAATTATCCTGATATCCCAGTTCCAGCCAGATTTTTTCTGCCTCATCCTTCGGATAACCTGTTATAATTCGATCAACCAACGTAGAAGTAAAAATGCAGGCTTCATTTATCCATTCTAAAAAGGCATCTCCCAGTCCCCACCGCTTGGTAAGTTTCGTCACACATTTTTTTAGCTGAATTCCATTATCATCAATCAATTCTACCGGTAAAATAATAAGTCCCTTATCCTTTTCACCATTAAAATACTGATATCTCTCATACAAAAACTTCGTCAATTTTCCTGGGTAGCTTTTAGGCGGTGTAAACGCCATACAATCTGCATCATCGTACACAATGCCCGCCTCTGTGGTATTCGAAACAATAAAACGCAGCGATTCAAGTTTTGCATACGCCGCATACTTTTCATACTCAGAGTATGTATCCACCGCATCTGCCACGCTTGTCACAATCCGGCTCAAACATCTTGCTTCTTCGTCAACCAAACCTCTTAACTGTACCGTATACTGACATTCCTGTTTTTCAAAAAAAGTAAGTTCTCCCGCTTCAATTGGTTTTGCAATGACAATATCACCATCAAAAACTCCATTTTCATTCGCAAGGTCAATCATATAATCAACAAATCCACGCAAAAAATTCCCTTCGCCAAACTGTAAGACTTTAATCTCCCTATCTATTTTGCCTGAATTTTCCCTACACAAAATCTCCATACATCTTTTCCTTCTTACTCACATTCTTCCTTGTCGATTAGTGGTACTCTACCAAATCTGCTCCTAAACATCAACTCATGTAAGCACTATCATATTTCATTTTGGCACGTCATTCTTCCCTCGTCAACACCTTTTCCTTTATTGAATTAATTTCAATAATATTGTATAATGATATAGTTAGAATAGTACAAAACAGTCTATTCTCGAAAGAGCAGTCCGTGCATGTTCAAACAAGCATCACAGACTAGGGAGGCACGAAAATGGCACTTACAATTTACGACATCTCGAAAAAAGCTGGCGTATCCATTGCTACTGTATCCCGTGTATTAAACGGAAGCGAAAATGTCCGTCCTTCGACCCGTAAAAAGGTTCTGGATGTGATTGAACAATATGATTATACACCGAATGTATTCGCCAGAGGAATGGGCTTGCATACCATGCACACCATCGGAATTTTCTGCGCTGATTCTTCCGACCTTTTTCTGGCAAAAGCTGTTTACTATCTGGAACAGGAATTACAGGCCAATGGCTATCAGGCGATTCTTTGCTGCACCGGTTATGAACAGGACACTCGTAAGAACTATGTGAACCTGATACTTTCTAAAAAAATTGACGCACTGATATTAGTCGGTTCCAACTTCGTCAGTACTACAGAAGAAGAGAACCAGTATATCAAAGATGGCGCCAGTGAAGTTCCTGTCATGATTTTAAATGCTGCTTTTGATTATCCAAATGTTTACAGCACTACCTGCGATGATTTTTCTACCATGTTTGATGCAACTTGTGCTATGCTAAAGGCAGGAATATCTGATATACTATATTTATATAATTCTCACTCTTATAGTGGCCTGAAGAAATTAAATGGTTTCAAAGCTGCTATGGAGAATTATCATATAACTGATTTTGAAGATCTTATTTATTATTACGAAGGTGACCATAATGACACCGGAGCCGTCGCAAATTTTGTGACCAGCATTGCAGCATCCGGCAGAGCCTTTCATGGCGTTATTGCATCCGAGGACGCACTTGCCATTGGAGCAGTCAAATACGCCCAGCGTAATAACCTTGATATTCCAAAGGACTTATCCATTATTGGTTATAACAACTCAATTCTCAGCGGATTTTGTTCTCCGGAACTGACATCCGTTGATAACAAATTAGAGGTGCAGACACACCATCTGGTACAGACATTACTTGGGGTTTTATCCGGCAACGAAGTTCCGCAAAAGTCTGTTTTTACAGGCAGGCTCATAGAACGCGGTACCACACATTTTTCGAATTAAAGGACAATGTCCTTTTTATAAAAAACTATGTATTTATTTTATGGAGGGTATACCAATGAAACAATTCATGGACAAAGATTTCCTTTTGACAACTGATACAGCAAAACATCTGTATCATGATTATGCGGCTCCAACAGTTACACCTGTTTTGGACTATCACTGCCACATCAATCCACAGGAAATCTACGAAGACAGAAAATTCGAGAATATCACACAGGTATGGCTTGGTGCTGACCATTACAAATGGCGTCAGATGCGTTCAAACGGTGTAGAAGAAAGATACATCACAGGTGACGCAACAGACAGAGAAAAGTTCCAGAAATGGGCTGAAACACTTGAAATGGCTATCGGTAACCCACTCTACCACTGGAGCCACTTAGAATTACAGAGATACTTCGGTTACGAAGGACACCTTTGTGGCGAAACTGCTGAAGAAGTTTGGAATATCTGTAACGAAAAATTACAGCAGCCTGAATTCTCAGCTCGCGGACTTATCAAAATGTCTAACGTTACATTAGTATGTACAACAGATGATCCTGCTGATACATTAGAATGGCATCAGAAAATCAAAGCTGACGAAACCTTCGATGTACAGGTAGTTCCTGCTTGGAGACCTGAAAAAGCTATGGGTATCAACAAACCAGGTTTCGTTGACTACTGTGCAAAATTATCAGAAGTTTCAGGCGTAACAGTTAACTCTTTCGCTACATTAGTAGATGCTTTAAGAGTACGTCTTGACTACTTCCATGCAAATGGATGTACAATCTCTGACCACAGCTTAGATTATGTAATGTTCGAGCCTGCTACAGCAGAAGAAGTAGAAGCAATCGTTGCAAAACGTCTTGGTGGCGAACTTGTTTCTAAATTAGAAGTTAAGAAATTCGAAACAGCTATCATGATCGAACTTGGTAAAGAATACCACAAGAAAAACTGGGTAATGCAGCTTCACTATGGTGTAAAACGTGATAACAACCAGAGCATCTTCTCTAAATTAGGACCAGATGCAGGTATTGACTGTATCAGCAACTACACACCATCTTCTGAAATGGCTGATTTCTTAAATGCATTAGCATCTACAGAACAGTTACCAAAAACTATCCTTTACTCATTAAACCCTATCGCCAATGCTGCTATCGGCACTATCCTTGGATGTTTCCAGGATTCTTCTTGCGTAGGCAAGATTCAGCAGGGTTCTGCTTGGTGGTTCAATGATAACAAACAGGGTATGATTGACCAGATGATTTCTCTTGCTAACCTTGGATTACTTGGTAACTTCGTTGGTATGTTAACAGACTCACGTAGCTTCTTATCATACACAAGACATGAATACTTCCGTCGTATCGCTTGTGAACTTATCGGTGGATGGGTTGAAAACGGCGAATATCCTGCAGATGAAAAAGTATTAGCTAAGATTACAAAAGGTCTTGCTTACAACAACGCAGTTCGTTACTTCGGCTTTGACTTAGAAACAAAATAATTTAAAATTATTCATAACTATTCAGAGCCAAGGCAATTTACAGAAATAGCACAAGTCATGCTTGCATGACTTGTGCTATTTTGTAAATTTCTTTGGCGAAAAGCCTATATGAACAAAAGGAAAGCATCAAAGATGCGATTTTGCGAATGTTGGTCTGAATAGTTACAGTTATTCTTCTGCTCGAATCGCCCAACGCATTTTTGTTGACTTCGCACGGCTGTTACGTACACATTCTTCCGCAGATGGTCTGATTACGTCTTTTGACGTTTCACTGTAAATTCCTGCTTTTTCCAACTCTTTAAAAGAGCGTTTCACTAATCTGTCCTCTCCCGAATGGAATGTTAAAATAGCCACTCTTCCGTTAGGAGCTAACACATCCGGTAACTTCTCTAAAAATGCGTACAATACTTCAAATTCACTATTTACATCAATACGCAACGCCTGAAAAACTCTCGCACAGGATTTCTTAATTGCTTCCTCACGCTCTGCCTTTGGAACACGGCAAAGTGCTTCTGTAATCACTTCCTTAAGCTGCAAGGTCGTCTCAATTTCCTTGCCATCTTTAAACCATTTCATAACTCTGGCTGCAATCTCCTGTGCATACGGTTCATCCGAATTCTCCACCAGCATTCCTACCAGTTCTTCTTCCGTAACCTCTTTTAATCGTTCTGCTGCACTGACACCTTTTAATGGATTTAAACGTAGATCAAGTGGACCTTCCACTTTATAGGAAAAACCTCGTTCCGGGTTATCAATCTGCATCGAAGACACTCCAAGGTCTGCCAAAATAAAATCAAACTTCTTCCCTGTGTCCTTTGTCACCAAATCAATATCTGCAAAATTCTGCAAACGTACCGTTAAAATCTCTTCGCCAAATCCCTGATTTGCCAGACGCTCTTTTGTTTTCGCTGACTCTATCGGATCTACATCCAAAGCATAGATATGTCCCTGACCTTCTAATTTCTGCAACATTGCTTTGGTGTGTCCGCCATATCCTAGTGTCGCATCCAAACCAGTCATTCCCGGTTTTATCTGTAAAAAATCCAAAATCTCCTGCACCATGATAGAAATATGCATACCTGCCGGTGTGCTGCCCTTACGAATGACTTTTTCTATCGTGTCTGCATATTTTTCAGGGTTGTGTTCCTTATATTTTTCTTTGTAACTTCTTGGATGTGTACCCGAATAACGCACACGGCGCTTGTGTTGCTTTTCCTGATTTTCCATAAACTTTTTCTCACTTTCTACGCCGCCAGCCCTCTTCGTTCTGTACAGCCTATTTATTCTCCAATATAGAACCCGCCTTTGTGGTCTTCTGCCGTAATACGCACGGTATACTTGCCCGCAGCTTGCACTTCATAGGTTCCGGTTTCCATATTTTTCTGACTAAAAATCACATTTTTTTCTTCGTCTTTTACCTCAACAGCGATACTTCCTTCTTCTGTCTGTATCTCAATTGTAATATTATCCTCATTATCTGCAGTCCATAAATTTCTCTGTAAATAACCGTCCATAAACGAATATTCTGCCACCCATCTACTTCGTGTCGCAGTTTCCGAATAACCTATTCTGACTCCGGAACGTATCGTCCCAAGCCCGCCTGCTGTCATTACCCATACGAATGCCACCATGCCAAAAATCCAAAGTACTTTTTTCCATACTGCGCCTTTTACATTTTCCGGCCGACTGCCTTCTCCATATTGGTATTTCTTCGCCACAATATAAGGCGGTATAAACAGTCCACCCAATATTGGTATTAAGGTACCCGGCAAGTAAAAAGCAAGACCTGCTTCCGGCAAAAGCATTCCCAAACCTACAACTACAATAGGAACCACTGTCATATTAAGCACCGACCATATACGGAAGGTTTTCACTATATGCGGCCAGTTGTGATTATTAAAATATACTCCCGGCAAATTCATGTGCATAGCACCATCTATATACACATTGATCTTATTCTCATCATAATATGCCGGTAATTTTTCTTTCACAAAAAACCAAAAATAAATACCGAAAACCATCGCCATACCTGCAATCATAACGCCTGGGAAACCAGCAAAATTCCCTTTCCCTAAAAGTAGAAAATATGCCAACATTTCAAGCCCTGCCACAATCGCACATGCTGTATAAATCAAAACATTCTTTTTGTTCGGTTTCGGTCTGCCTAAATTCTCCTCTGCCGAAAATGCAATCACTTTCTTTACCAAATCGTTTGCCTGCGCCACATCCATCTGTCCCGTAGTCTCAATCCTGTGGCACTCTAACAACTCTGTTACTGTCACTCCCAATTGTTCCGCTAATGGTGTCAGCAATGTAATATCCGGCACACTATGTCCGGTCTCCCATTTACTGACCGCCTTATCCGATATATATAAGCGACTCGCCAATTCCTTCTGTGTAATTCCTTTTTCTTTTCTAATTTCTGAAATGAATGCTCCGAATTTTACTTTATCAATTTCATACATCTGTCATCACCTCTTACGATTTTTATTCACAACACCACACCTACTGCGATGCTATTTCTTTACATCTTCATTGTATGGTTTTTTACGAAAAAATCGCAACCGATTGATAGTAGAATTACATATAATATAGCATATTACCTGCAAAATCTGCAACACTAGAACCAAGAATATACCCTTGTACAGTTTTAGTGTTACTGTTCACTTGTCAATAATCTCTTACAAATCAAAAAAGCTATCATATCTCCAGTTTGTCTACAGCGATATGATAGCTCTCTTTCCTTCTATCTTATGTAATTATATTTTACAACTATTTACACATCATTCTTATGCATTCACCGCATCTACAAATCTAAGGAATGCTTCGCGTCCTTCTTCTGTGCATTTGTAAACACCTGCATCCAGCAACACTTCGTTAAATACCAAACCGATTTCAGTCTGAATGATATCACGAATATTATCTTCATTCACAACCACATATTTTGGTAAAAATTCATCTACCCAATCGGCATGTTTTTCTAACAACTCATTTTCACGAAGATTTGTACCTGCTAAAATTGCTTTTTCTAACGCTGCAATTTCATCTTTTAATCTTGCAGGAAGAACTGCCAATCCCATTACTTCGATTAATCCTATATTCTCCTTTTTGATATGATGTAACTTGGCATGTGGATGATATACTCCCATCGGATGTTCTTCTGTTGTAATATTATTACGAAGAACTAAATCTAACTCAAAATCTGCACCACGTCTTCTTGCGATTGGAGTAATCGTATTGTGCGGTTCTCCGTCTGTCTCTGCAAAAATAAATACTGCCTCATCCGTATAACCTCTCCAAGCAAGTAAAATCTTATCTGCCAGTTCAATCACACGTTCTTTTTCTGCTGCACGCAAGCGGATAACAGACATCGGCCATTTCACAATACCTGCGTTCACATCCTCAAAACCAGAAAAAGTAATTTCTCTCTCAATTGGTGCCTTTGCCATTGCAAACTCATAATTACCCCCCTGGAAATGGTCATGGCTTAAAATCGAACCACCTACGATTGGTAAGTCCGCATTGGAACCTACGAAATAATGTGGAAACTGGTCAACAAAATCAAGCAGTTTTGCAAATGTTGCACGCTCGATTTTCATCGGTGTATGCTGTGCGTTGAACACGATACAGTGCTCATTATAGTATACATATGGAGAGTACTGGAAGAACCAGTCGCTGTTATTAATCGTTAATGGAATGATTCTATGATTCTGTCTCGCCGGGTGGTTTACACGTCCTGCATACCCTTCATTCTCCTGACAAAGCAGACATTTTGGATAACCACTCTGTTTCGCTAACTTCGCTGCTGCAATCGCTTTTGGATCTTTTTCCGGTTTGGAAAGGTTTACTGTAATGTCTAACGTTCCAAACTCGGTATCTGCTGTCCACTTTAAATCTTTTTTGATGCGGTATCTGCGAATATAGTCACTGTTACAACTTAACTGGTAATAATAATCGGTAGCTGCCTTTGCCCCCTCTGTCTTAAAAAGTTCTGCAAATTTCGCACGAACTTCACTTGGACGTGGCATTAACATACCCATAATTTTGGTATCAAATAAATCTCTATATGTAATCGTATCGTCCTGTAGCAAACCACTTTCTGCTGCATAGTCAAGCATATCTTTTAAAAGTACTTCTAAGCCAGCAACTGCACTTTCCTGTGTCATTGGTTCACGTTTTGCATACTCTGCCAATACCTCATCTTCCATCTCATCTAACTGGAATAACTCCAATAAACGATTGATGGTATATACTTTATCTTCCGGTTCCACAAGTCCTGTCACCAGACCATATTCTACTAATTCTAAGATTTTTTCCTGAATCATGGCGTTTTTCCTCCCTCAACTTATTTCTCTTTCTTCAATTACAGCAACTATTCAGTTATGCAAGTTTCGTTGGACCATCACCAATTTCTACTACATAAAAGTCTGCTGCATAACCGATTTTTGCTTCATAAGCTGCTCCAACTTCTTTGATGAATGTATCTACCGCTTCATCTTTTACGATACTTACGGTACATCCGCCGAAACCTGCACCTGTCATACGGGAACCGATAACACCTTCTACTTTCCAAGCTTCCTCTACTAAAGTATCCAATTCGATACCTGTTACTTCATAATCATCACGTAAAGAAACATGCGAAGCGTTCATTAACTGACCAAATAATGTCACATCATTGTTCTGTAAAGCCTCTACTGCTTTTACCGTTCTCTGATTTTCATAAACAGCATGTTTTGCACGTTTCTGTCTGATTTCACTCTTGATAGCATCTTTGTTCGCTTCGAACTGTTCTTCTGTCAATTCGCCTAAACCGCCAACTTCCATTACTTTCTGAAGTTCTGCTAAAGCAGTCTCACATTCGCTTCTTCTCTCGTTGTACTTAGAATCGCCAAGTCCACGTTTCTTGTTGCTACAAGAAATAACAATCTTCGCATTCTCTAATTTGATTGGTGCATATTCATATTCTAAAGTGGCTGTGTCTAAGAAAATCGCATGACCATCCTTACCCATAGCGATAGCAAACTGATCCATAATACCGCAGTTTACGCCATTGAATTTGTTCTCTGAATACTGTCCGATTAATGCCAAGTCCTGATTGGTCACATTAAAACCAAACATATCTTTTAAAATATATCCTGTCAAAACTTCTACTGATGCAGAAGAAGAAAGTCCGGAACCATTTGGAATGTTACCGAATAATACAAGGTCCATACCATATTCTACCGGCATACCTTTTTCGCCAAATGCCCACATAACTCCCTTTGGATAGTTTGTCCAGTCAGCTTCTTTTTCCGGTTTCAAACCTTCTACCGAAGATTCAATCACTCCTAACTGTTCAAAATTCAAAGAATAGAAACGCAACTTTTTGTCATTTCTCTTTCTTGCTACACCATATGTACCGATTGTCAATGCACATGGAAAAACATGACCGGCATTGTAGTCGGTATGCTCACCAATCATGTTCACACGTCCCGGTGCAAAATATACACCAATTTCTCCTTCGTCACCAAATAATTCTTTAAACTTTGCAAGTACTGATTCCCAAACCATAGTCTGCCTCCTTGTATCAAATAATATGTTTTTCCTGTTACTTATTTCCTAATTTTTATTATAACCACAACTTTTTTCTTTTCAAGTAGTTCTTATTAGACTGCAACAAACAAGAAAAATCATGCAACAAAATTACATATATTTAATATTCAAAAAGGGACTACCAAAGGTAGTCCCAATTCTTATTAATTTCAAAAATTAATCCACTTTTGCAATCTTATTTAATTCAGCATTAATAGCTAATAACTGCTCTTTTGTAACCGCTGGAGCACCTTCCTGTTTTGGAAGCATACCGATAAGACGAAGAATTGTAAAGCTTCCTAACATCTTAAGCATTTCTGGACCTGCCATTGAAGGAGCACCTTCTGCTTTATCTCCACCGCCCATCATAGAGCCCATGAATTTACCGAAGATAGCCATACCTTCTGGCGCTTTCATGATTTCATCTAATCTGGAGTTGATTGAAAGATATCCTTCGATTTCTGTTACATCGAACCAGTTAAGGATAGCACCCTGTTCTTTTAATCTGTAAGCTTCGTTGAATGTATCCACTTTACGGATTACACCTTCATCTTTGAAATCGCCAGCTACTGCAACAAGCTTTGTCTCGCCTTTGTTTGGTACCTGGAAGTAGAAGAAGTGATCTTCTGCTTTCACTTTTCCAAGGCTTTCGCCGTTTGCGAATAATTCAACTTCTGGAAGGTTAGAGTATACAGTAACCTTTGTCACATCCTCTACACGGTCAATATAACGTTTGCCGCAAAGGTGTACAAATGGATCATCTGATAACCATGCTTTGTAAGCATAGAAAGAATCCTTCTTGTATTTTCTATCAAATGTAACAAGACCTTTATGGTTCTGCCCGTTCTCACCACCTTCGTTACGAGAGTCAGCACCGAAATCAAACATATTCCATACATGTGTAGCCCACATATATTTTCTTGTGAATAACTGTTTGATTAATTCTTCATGGTAATATGCCTGATATTCTTCTGTGTAGTCACCCTGTTTTGGATCAGATGTATGCCAGTTAAGAGCTTCACAACCATATTCAGAACATCCAACTGGAAGGTTTGGATATTTTGCATGGAACTCATCAAACCAAGGACCATTGTCACTTGCATCTCCACCGTACCATCCGAAGTAGTGATTCCAAGATACTGTATCAGGAATCTGTACATATGGGTCATCCATTGGACACATAGATACGATAGCGATAGTTGTAAGTCTGGTTGGATCCATTTCATGACATAAGTCATTTAAAATATTGTGGTTCTCCAATAAGTCATCAGAAGAACCCTGCATGCTGATTTCGTTTGAAAGACCCCAAACTACGATAGATGGATGGTTGTAGTTCTGGATAATTAATTCTTTCATCTGAGAAATGGTATTCTCACGACCTGTTGGCATATGCTGTGAAATATATGGAATTTCTGCCCAGATTACCATACCTCTTTCATCACAAAGATCATAGAAGAACTGGTCATGCTGATAATGTGCTAAGCGGATGGTTGTGCATCCAACTTCACAGATTAAGTCCATATCTTCGATGTGGTGTTCTGGTAATAAAGCATTACCGATACCCCATCTGTCCTGATGACGAGATACACCACGCAATGGATATTCTTCGCCGTTTAAGATAAATCCTCTATTTGGATCGATTTCGTATGTACGGAAACCTGCACGAGTTTTAACCGCATCTACTACATCATCACCGTCAACTAATGCAACATCTACTGTGTAAAGATATGGATCTTTTCTACCGTGCCATAAATGAACACCTGCTACATCAAATACTACTTTCTTCTCAGAAGCTGCGGTCTTAGCTTCTGCTACTACATTGCCTTCTGCATCTTTTAATGTATAAACTAAATTCTGAGAAGCTGTTTCGCCTGATACGAATACTTCTACTTCTAATTTACCGTCTGTACCCTCTACTGTAGGTGTCACTTTGATACCAGAACCACCATAATAGTCTAAGCAGAAATGAGAATTGCTTACAGCAATGATATTTACATTACGGTATAAACCACCATAGAATGTAAAGTCTGCCATCTGTGGATATACAGTCTGATTTGGAGCATTGTCCACTTCTACTACGATTAAGTTCTCGTCCTGTAATTCTTCTGTTACGTTTACTCTCCATGTTGAATAGCCGCCATCATGAGAAGCAACTTTCTTACCATTTACATATACGATTGCAGAAGAATTTGCTCCGTTGAACTCTAAATAGTACTGATCTGCTGTTGGCAAATCAACTTTTTTAAGTTCTTTTGCGTAGTAAGCAGTACCACGATATAAATCGTTACCACCATCCTGACCATCAATGTCATTCCATGTGTGTGGTAATGTTACCCAATACCATTTTTCAGGCATGGTAGCTGGAACTGCCGTAGCTTCTTTTGTAAAAGCCCATTTTGTGTTAAAATTGATAACTTGTCTCATTTGTTACCTTCCTCCTAATTTTTACTATGTTACTTTCACTACGTTTCCAGTAACATTTTCTTACTCTCTATATCTTATCACATAATCCCTTATATTTCATTAGCTATTTTTAGGAAAAGCTAATGTATTAATACATCCCCAATTTCGCTTTTACAATGCGAACTAACGATGCGTTAATTCTCTCTTCTGTAATCTCGCCATTATAAACAGCATCTAATACCCCGTTATATGCTTCTTTAAAATTCTCTGGCATTAAAATAATATCTGCACCTGCTGCAATTGCTGTAACCGCAGCCTCTGCTGATTCATAAGATTCGGTAATCGCCTTCTTATTCATTGCGTCAGTCACTACGATACCATCAAATTTCATCTCATTTCTAAGTACCTGTGTAATCATATATTCAGACAAAGAACTTGGCAGCATACTTCCCGTTACATTCGGTACCGATACATGTCCTACCATAATAAAACCGGCTCTTGTATCAATTGCTAACTGAAATGGCACTAATTCATTTGCTTTTAACTCTTCCATATTCTTGTCCGTAGAAACCGCACCTGTTGTACCATCCCCACTCGCACTTCCATATCCAGGGAAATACTTCACTACACCGATAATATTATTCTCAGATAATCCGTCCAACATACCGCACACCATATCTCCCACAACTGCACTGTCGGTTCCAAAAGAACGCTTTGCCATAGCTGAATTATCTGCATTACCCAACACATCGGCTACTGGAGCAAAATTCATATTAAATCCTAAATCATATAAATAATTGCCGATTGTCTGACCTGCTTCATACGCCTTCACATTATCCGCTGTCGCACCAATCTCGCTGGCATCATCGATATTATCTACATCAATCGGAGACTTTGATGCAATCACTGAGGCTTTACCTCCCTCTTCTTCTACACCTAAGAAAATCGGTAATGCTACTGTCTCAATGCTTAAAGCCTCCATCGCTTCTAACATAGCCTTTGTCTGCTCTTTTGTCTTAAAATTGCCTTTCTGGTAAATCAGTCCTCCTACCGGATACTCTGCATAAACACGCTTTGTCGTATTGCCTACTACAGTCGCACCATTGGTTCCTGTTAACGCATCCGGTGTCACAACAAACATCTGCGCTACCTTTTGTTCTAAAGACATCCCCGCCACTACCGCAATCGCTTCCTGCGTAAGCGGGTCAATAATCGGGATCTCTGTCTCTGGAACATTCATTTCTGACTCAACCTCAGACTCTGTCTCTATTACTACTTGCGTATCCGTAACCGGTTCATCTTTTTCTTTTAATAAAAAACTAACCCCTAATACTACTACAAAAATCAATGCAACAGCACCAATTCCCATTCCTGCTAATACAGAAATTGCCTTCTTGGTATCCTGCTGACGTTTTAATTTTCTTTCCTCTCGTGTCATAAAAAGTCACCTCATATCCCTTACATACATTGTACAAAATCATTCCTATTGAACATTTATAACTATTCTATCAACTTTTTATCAATAAAACAATTCCTATTCGAAAAATACCGTGACTTTTCTATGATATTCTTAACTGTTGCTCTGTTCCAGCCACACTTATCTACCGTTGCAATTGCCTCACAAATCTTTTTAATTGTTTGAAATCTCTTTCAAAATAAGCGTTGCACAAATCCTCCAACTCCTTTTGCACATATTCTTCATAAGAGATAGTCGGATAATAATAAGTATAACGTCCGTTCTTTGCAGTAGTAATCAATCCTTTTTTCTCCATTCTTGAAAAAAAGGTACAGATTGTCTGCAGCTTCCAGGTAATACCATGACGCAATTCTAATATTGCTGTAATATCTTTTAAATTAGGTGCTTTTTCATTTTTTCTGTAATATTCGTATATACATCCCAAAATTAACTTTTCACATCCGCTTAACTCAATCATCTTCTCATTTACTTTTTCCATACTTCCTCCTACTACAAAAGTCATTATTTTCTTAATTCTAAAGAATTTGTTCTTGAATTACAAGGATTTTTTTCTAAAAAAGTCTTATTTTTCTTAGTTTTCAAGAATTTTCGTGTAATTTTACGCGTTTCGCGTCATTCAATTTTTTTCTTTTTTCCTTCTCAAAAAAATGATATAATAAGTTAATAGCTATTTAAGGAGCATTTATATGACTAAAAAATACACTATTCGCGAAGTTGCTGACCTTATCGGAATTTCCACTGATGCCATACGTCTATATGAAAAAGAAGGACTTGTGTCTCCTTTGCGTGATCCGAATAATGGCTATCGTTATTACGGACCGGATGAAATCCAACAAATCATGGGCATTCATCTGTATCGACAGTTAGATGCCAGCATCGCAGAAATCCGCAATCTCAATACTGCTACCACCCTTCCGGAAGTAGCAGATTATTTTACGACCTTTATTTCCCAAACGGAACAGGAAATGGCACATTTGCAAAGTCGTTTAGAGAAACTTCGTTTCATGAAACAACACATAGAGAACATGCAGCAAGGACTCTATTCCTGTAGTATTCAGGAACTTCCTACTCTCTATATTCTGCATCAACAAGATTTTAATAAAACGCTTTATGAAAATATGAAGGTTATACTGACATCTCCATCCTTTTCTTTTGGAAATTTCTGCTATACCTTACGAACCAATGCAACCGGAACGTACAGCCCTCATGCTTTAGAATTCATGGTACGCGAACCTATGATGCAGGTATGTCCATGGCGTGATAAAGCATCCTCTCTTCCAACGATACCCGGATGCCGTTGTCTTTATACGGTTATCACTGCCCCGGACTTAAATGGCGTAGAGTGGAACCTCAATCCGATTTACGATTATGCTAAAGAACATGGTATAACCTGCTGTAGTCAAGGCTACGCCTTCTACACTTATACATTAGTAGTAGAAAATGTCATTACAGACTTTTATGAAATCTATCTTCCAATTGCAGAATAATTTTTCAAAAAAATTTTTTTACCTATTGACCTTAGACCTACTCCAAGGTTTATGATATGTACATCCACTAAATAAAGAGGTTATCTTTGAAACCATGTTTCCTCATTTGCATGATTCCAAAGATAACCTCTCTCTTTTTGCCTTTTTCCAAAATTTGTATTTTACGTATTGACCTTGGAGTGACACCAAGCCTTATTCTTATATTTGAATCAGGTTAGTATTGTCTAATAACAAGGAGGATATATGTCAAATACAAAAGAATTAACCTTACAGGAGCGTTCGACCAAACGGGCAAACTTCTGTCTTACCGTTACCATTACCTTAGTATCAACCTATCTGATGTTTTTATATCTGGCACAGATACTGCAAAGTCTTGTAACAATCCGTAAAGCGATTATTGTGGCTATCATGATTATGATTCCACCTGTCATCTCTTTTATTTTTTATAAAAAAGATCCAACCTCACAGCTTTACCGCCGGGTAGCACTGATATCTTACCTTATCGTTTTTGAAATTGCATGTTTATCATCAACTAATTTTCTTTATAACTTTTTTATGTTTCCAATTTTAATTAGCATGATGATGTACTTCGATTTAAAATTTGAAATACGCAATGCAGCAATTACTGTTTTTGCAGCCTTAGTAAACACACAGTATAGTATTCATGTACTAGGTGCAAACAGCCGCTTAGAACGTAATGATGCGTTTATGATTATGTGTATTATTATCATCTTGGCTATCAGCATCTGTCTCGCAACCCGCGTTGCTGTATTACATATTCAGGAAGAATTAGAGGAATTAGAAAGCCGTAAGAAAAAGCAGGAAGATATGATGGAAGCCATCATCGCAGTAGGAAAATCTATTAACTCCTCTACCCAGTCCATCCAGGCACTTGTAGAAGAAATGTCTGACTCCACGTTCTGTGTTACTCAGGCGATGAACGATGTTGCCATCAGCATGGAAGGAACCGTAGGAAGTATTCAGGAACAGGCAGTTATGACCGGACGTATTCAAGACGTTATTACAGATACCGTTACGATTTCCGACTCTTTAGAAACCATAGCTACTAACTCTGAACAGAACGTTGTATCCGGCCAAGAATTAGTAGAAAATATCGTTACTCAGACAGAACGCATTGAGCAGGAAAATATTTTGGTAAAAAATAATATGTCCGAGTTACACAACCACACAAAAGACATGGAAAAAATTATTGGTATTATTCAGCAGATTTCTTCCCAGACAAATCTTCTGGCTTTAAATGCCTCTATTGAAGCTGCCCGTGCCGGAGATGCTGGAAAAGGATTTGCAGTTGTTGCCAATGAAATCCGAGTTCTCTCTGAACAGACCAAGCGGTCCACAGAAAATATTGAATCTATTATTACAAAATTAAATGAAAATGCCACTGACACGATTTCCTCTATGGATATCGTAATGTCAGAGATTAACCAACAGGTTACTATGATTCGAGATATTGCGGATAACTTTTCACATATTCGCAGTGGACTTTATGAGTTAAAAGATAAATCCTCTGAGATGAGCGAAAAAACAAAACTGTTAAAAGAAACGAATGCAGTTATTGTAGACAATAATAACAATCTCTCTTCCACAAGTGAAGAAGTAAGTGCTTCTGCCGAAGAAACTACCGCAATGTGTTCCGATAACACAGAACGCTTTAAAGTAGTAAACAATGTGCTTACCGGTCTTATTCAAGAAGCTGCTAAAATGGATAACTATATTAATGAATATAATGAGTTACATACAGCCGAACTGGAAGAACGAGTAATCACTCAACCGGTAATTGCATCTTAATAAGTTCCTCATAAAATAATTTCTATAATTTTTAATCATTCAGGCGGGAAATCAAATAAATTTCCCGCCTGATTACTCTTTCAACATGATAAAAAAACATCTATACAATCTCCCACATCAAAATAATTTTCACAAAAAGTTCCTTTCTTTTGCTAGAAAAATCATAAAATCGTGATACAATAAGAAAAATATATATTGTTGCAAAGGATGATATATCTATGCTTATTAATTTCGAATTCTTTGATGACGAACCAATTGAAAATGTCATTACTTGTTTACATCATAAATTTGATAAAGTAGTATTCTTCGGAGAAAAAAAGATGCTAGACGGACGCAAAGACTACACCGAACAATTTTTACGTAAACATTGTAATGTAAAAAAAGTATCCTTTATTGAAATCTCTGACTCCAATCCTAATAACGTAGTAAAAACCATGATGTCTGCTATCCAAGACGAACGAAACAAACAAAATGACTGTTATTTTGACATTACCGGTGGAGAAGGTCTCTCCCTGTTCGCATTTGGTGCAATAGCAAAAGAACTCCATGTTCCTGTTCATATGTATGACATCGTTAAGGATGAATTACTGGAATTTGATAAAAAAAACGATAACTGCATCAGCAAAAATGTTCCTTCACAATATACTCCACTTAATTTAGAAAAACTAATCGAAATGCATGGCGGTCAAATTAATACCACTATGAGCAAAAGTTTTAAACACGAGCATAACTCAAATGATTTGCACAACATCCAATCATTATGGGATTTATCTCATCAATTTTCACGTGAATGGAATCAGTTTGGAAACTTCTTAGCTGAATACGCGCAAGAAATAGACGTATCTATAGATTTGGCTACTGTTCGTAACGGAATTGCCAACCGAACCCGCCTCAGCTTAAAAAAACTATATCGAATACTAGATGCTTGCTCCGATGCAGGTGTTCTTTGCAATTTTTCTCCTACGAATGAATACATTTCTTTTTCTTATTGTAGTGATTTTGTTAAAAAATGTATGTGTGACAGTGGCAGTGTTTTAGAACAGTATACATTCTTACAAGAAAGAAATACTAAGGGTAATAATGATTGCCGCATCGGGGTTCATATTGACTGGGATGGTATATTCCATACCGGGTATGGCAACGATGTATTAAATGAAATCGATGTACTATCACTCTATGGAAATACTCCGGTATTTATTTCCTGCAAAAATGGTAAAGTAGACCAACATGCAATGTACGAATTACAAACTGTAGCCGAACAATTTGGCGGTAAATATGCCCGTAAAATGCTTGTTGTTACGAAACCTTTGACACCTGGTCATATGTTACGAGCCCAGGAAATGAACATTGAAGTGAAAGTTTTATAATAAAAAGCTCCGCAATGCTGATGATATGTACCCAGTTTTCTGAACACATATCAGAATTACGGAGCTTTTTATTATAAGCATTATTACAAAAAAACCTGTAAATCTTGATTTCTCGAAATTTACAGGTTTTACTTGAGCAGGGGATGAGAGAATCGAACTCCCACCAAAGGTTTTGGAGACCCCTATCATACCATTTGACCAATCCCCTACATATATAAAATGATGCAGTAACTGCATCTTTTATAATCTCTTATTCTCTTTTTCTTTTGTACCTTCAAAACTTCATACAGATTATACTACAAACCTTTTTCTTGGTCAAGCCTTCGACCTATTAGTAACAGTCAGCTCCGTACATTACTGCACTTCCACCTCTGCCCTATCTACCTTGTAGTCT
>JAZSEF010000079.1:0-147378 GCA_045531555.1 Roseburia sp.
TTTGCTCCGTTAGCTGAGTAGTGGCAGTTAACAATATTTGATTTTAAAATCCTCAGTAATGAGGGTTTATTAAGGTTACCCTTTTTTAAGATAAAACTTTTTTTCTAAAAACTATTGACTTCTAATAGTTAGTCTCCTTAACTTAAGTACGCTATACTTTTATTTATAGTAGCTATTCAGAGCAACATTTCAGCAAGCTGAATGCCTGCACTTTATGAAAATTGCCTTGGCTCTGAATAGTTACAATTTATAAAAAGTATAGCGTCATTTTCTTAAGGAAACTGTCAGGAAATTCTTAATTCTTTTTTTATGCTTCTTAAGATTCCTTATACTTCCTTGTCTATTTCAATTCCTTTTAAGTCTGCTTCCAACAAATTCATGGTATATTTTATCTCGTCTAAAGACTTCTGTGCCTTGTTTGCCTCTGTGTTCATCTGTGTTAATTTTATCAGTTCATCCATTGGTAAATCCAGCGCTTCATTTTCATGGCGTCTCGCTTCTGCTTCCGCTGCCGCCTCTTCCACTGCTTCTTTTGTACCCTCCGCAATCGCCTTCTGTAATTCCTTGATTTCTCTTTGCAGTTCCAGCTTTTCTTCTTTTGCTTCCTCTTCTTCTGCTTTTTCCTCGGCTTTCTCTTCGGCTTCTTCCATTTTCTCATCGATGTGGTCTTTTGCCTGCTGCATTGCCATACCGATAATCTCTTTGTTCGCAGCTTCTTCAATCGCATCTGCTGTTTTCTGCGCATCTACCATCGGGTCAGATTTCAGACGCTCTCGGGCAATTGCTTTAATGTCTGCAATGTCATCTCTCATGTATTTTTCTGCATCATAGATTTGCTCCTTAAATGTAGATGCCTGCTTATTCAATTCCAAATAACGCTGTTTATATTCATCCGACCAGTCTTTGAAACCCATTTCTTCGGTTATACCGTATTCCTCTTTTAACACATCAATCTGCTCATTAATATCTTTTAAGTGTGACTGAGCCTCTTTTACAACCTCAACCATCTCATTATAGTGATTCTGTCTGTCCTCAATACTTTTATCAATTTTTTTATCAGCATCCCATGCATCACTTACAACTTTCCACGCTTTTTCCTGTGCTTCTTTCCGTTTCTCTGCAATCGGGTCATTTGCAAGGTTACTATTACCGGCAAAAAAACTCTTGCGTTCTCCCTGTTCGCCTTTCTCCGTAAACAGTTTGCCATTCTCTATGTAATTCGTCATATTTGCGTTAATCGTTAGTGACATATGCATTCCTCCCTGACACACATTTTTGCAGACGGTAAATTTTAAGCACCACCCATATGTAATTTACATCGGCATATTTACTGTAAAAAATAACCAAGTCAAACGCAGATTGCACCAAACGACTATCTATAGCACCATCTTCCGCCTTCTAGCAAAACAAGCCGAGATATCTCATCTTTGATATCTCGGCTTGTCAATTAGTGTTTCCAATATTTTTTTATGATTTCTTCTGCCCACGCCGCTTCTTCTTTCGTAAGCTGTGGTGTATCTTTTAAACGATAGTCCATACCCAGTTTTTCATATTTTACTTTTCCAAGTGCATGATAACGGAGTACTTCTAATTTTTCCACATTATGCAGCGTTGATAAAAAACGCCCCAGTGCTGCGAGATTTTCCTCCTGTAGAGTAATCCCCGGAACGACTACATGACGAATCCAAACAGGCTTTCCAATCGCATCCAGATAACGGGCAAATTCAAAAATCTGCTTATTCGACTGTCCGGTCAAATCCATATGAGCGTCTTCATCCATGTGTTTTATATCCAACATCACAAGGTCTGTTACTTTCATCAATTCAGCAATCTGCTCATTCTTCGGTGTACCATCTTCCTCTGTACCCGTAAATACAATCCCAGAGGTATCAATACAAGTATGAATTCCTTCTGCTTTCGCTTTCGTAAAAAGTTCTATTAAAAAGTCCATCTGCATCATCGGTTCGCCACCGGTAGCCGTAATCCCGCCTCTGGTATAAAACGCTCTGTTTCGAAGCATCTTCTGTAAGATTTCATCTGCACTCATTTCTTTGCCATCGGATAAATCCCAAGTATCCGGGTTATGACAATAAGCACAACGCATTGGACAGCCTTGGAAGAATACTACAAAACGTACTCCCGGTCCGTCTACACTGCCGAAACTCTCTAAAGAATGTATATATCCCATTTTTTCCTCTCCGTGTGGGTAGAATACATTCTAATTTAAAATAAATACCCGGTAAATTCTATATTTAAGGGTATCTATTCTAAAAGATAGTTACCTCTACCCATTTCACTCTATAAATTCTAAATTTCTATTAAAAATTGGGTTTTCAATATCCTTTTTTATAATTATTACCCAATCTTACTGTTACGTCCGTCCACTAAAATAGATACTCTTTATCAAATAAAGACAGCCTTACATGCAAGCATGCAGGCTGTTTTTATTTTCCTCGTTGTTTTCATTACATGAGTTCGTGGAATGTTCTTGCAATTACTTCATCCTGCTGCTCTTTTGTAAGTTTGATGAAGTTTACAGCGTATCCGGATACACGGATTGTAAGCTGTGGATATTTTTCCGGATGCTGCTGAGCATCTAATAATGTCTCTCTGCTTAATACGTTTACATTTAAGTGGTGACCACCCTGTTTTGCATAACCATCAAGAACTGCGATTAAGTTATTCTCCTGTGACTCTTTGTCTTTTCCTAATGCGTCAGGAACAATTGTAAATGTATTTGAGATACCGTCCTGTGAATCTGCAAATGGCATTTTTGCTACGGAAGCTAAAGATGCGATTGCACCGTTTGTATCACGTCCGTGCATTGGGTTTGCACCCGGAGCAAATGCTACACCTTTCTTTCTGCCGTCTGGTGTTGCACCTGTATTCTTACCGTAAGATACGTTTGAAGTAATTGTAAGAATAGAGGTTGTCTGAATACCACCACGGTATGTGTGGTTACCTTTGATGTAACCGATGAACTCATGAAGTACTTCTTTTGCGATATCGTCTACACGGTCATCATCGTTACCATATTTCGGGAAGTCTCCCTCGATTTCAAAGTCGATTGCAATACCATTCTCGTCACGGATTGGTTTTACTTTTGCATATTTAATTGCTGATAATGAGTCTGCTACTACAGAGAAACCGGCAATACCTGTTGCGAACCAACGCGTAACTTTCTTATCATGAAGTGCCATTTCTAATTTCTCATAGCAATATTTATCATGCATGTAATGCATAATGTTGAGTGCGTTTACATACACTCTTGCTAACCATTTCATCATATCTTTGTAAGCACTCATTACTTCATCATAATCTAAGTATTCAGAAGTGATTGGACGGTATTTTGGTCCTACCTGCTTACCTGAAATCTCATCTACACCACCGTTGATAGCGTAAAGTAAACATTTTGCAAGGTTTGCTCTTGCACCAAACAACTGCATTTCTTTACCAACTTTCATGGAAGATACACAACATGCAATTGCATAATCGTCACCGTGGTATACACGCATAAGGTCATCATTTTCGTACTGTACAGCAGAGTGCTTGATAGAAATATCTGCACAGAATCTCTTGAAATTCTCTGGTAACTGCACAGACCAGAGTACTGTTAAGTTTGGTTCCGGTGCCGCACCGATATTATTTAATGTGTGTAAATAACGGTATGACATCTTTGTTACCATATGTCTTCCGTCAACACCTACACCTGCAAGGGCTTCTGTTACCCATGTTGGGTCGCCGGCGAAAAGTGTATTGTATTCCGGTGTTCTTGCGAACTTAACCAGACGAAGTTTCATAACGAACTGGTCGATAATTTCCTGAATCTCAGACTCTGTGAAAGTACCTTCTGCAAGGTCACGTTCTGCATAGATATCAAGGAATGTAGAAGTACGACCAAGTGACATTGCTGCACCATTCTGTTCCTTAACTGCTGCAAGGTAAGCAAAGTATAATGCTTGTGTTGCTTCTAACACGTTTGTAGCAGGTTTACTGATATCACAGCCGTAGATTTCTGCTAATTTCTTTAACATCTCTAACGCACGAATCTGTTCTGATAATTCTTCTCTGTCACGAATAACATCAGAGTACATGATTGTACGTGTTGTATTTAACTGTTCTTTCTTATCTTCGATTAAGCGGTCTACACCATAAAGTGCCGGTCTACGATAGTCACCGATGATACGTCCACGTCCGTATGCATCCGGGAGACCTGTGATAATGTGTGAACTACGGCAAGCTCTCATCTCTGGTGTATATGCATCAAATACACCTGCGTTGTGTGTTTTTCTATGTGTTGTGAAGTATTCTACTACTTCCGGGTCTACATGATAACCATTGTCTTCGCAGGCTTTCACTGCCATACGAATACCGCCATATGGCTGTAAAGAACGTTTGAAAGGCTTGTCTGTCTGGAAACCAACGATTCTTTCTTTGTCTTTATTTAAATAACCAGGTCCGTGAGATGTGATAGTGGAAATCACTTTTGTATCCATATCAAGCACACCGCCAGCTTCTCTTTCCTGTCTGGATAAATCTAACACCTGCTCCCACAAATCTTTTGTGTCCTGTGTTGGTCCTTCTAAAAAGGAATCATCACCATCATATGGATGGTAGTTTTTCTGAATAAAATCTCTTACGTTAATTTCTCTTTCCCAAGCTCCGCCTTGGAAACCGCGCCATTCATTTCTCATAATGTTCTCCCTTTCTATTCTAAATCTAGTATCAAAAGCCTAGTGCACATCAATATCTTGTAGTTAATTGGTACTGACAATGAATATATTACGATATGTGTCGTTCTTTGTCAATTATGTCTGATGTTCTTCTTTACGTACAATAAGAAATTTTTCGAATAAGCAGGTTTCAGAATTTGTTCACAAATTCTGAAACTCGCGTTGCTCGTCAAATAGAAATAAATTCACATCTTTGCAAGCAAGCTTCCAAGCTGCAAATTTATTTCTATTTTCCTCTGCTTATTCGCGCAAAAAAACCGACACGTCTAGGCTTATTCTGCCCAGACGGTCGGCTCATTATTCGTTATACTCCACGTGGTTATTCCACTGTTTCCGTCAGTCATATAACGATTTCATCTTATCGTATATAAAAGTATTTTGCAAGGGGGTTTAAGATTTTTGTAAAATTTGCTCAATTTCCCAAAGATTTGTAATGACAAAATCTACATTTACGTCCTTAGTATGCTCCAATTTTTTCGGATTATACCAGCAAGTTAAAATTCCTGCATTATTACCACCCTTAATATCACTGGTAAGTGAATCCCCTACTATCAAAACTTCGTCTCTGGCGTAAGTTCCAATGGTCTCAAATACCTTATCAAAAAACGCTTTGTTTGGCTTCTCTACTCCCAATACATCAGAAATGAAAATATCATCAAATAGCGTGTCCAGTTTCGAATTCTTTAACTTTCTATCCTGTGCCACTTTCGTTCCATTGGTAACGGCATACTGTTTTATCTGTCCTTTATATTTCTGAACCAGTTCAAAGGCATTATCACAGAATACTACGGTATCACCTAAGCGTACCTGATACTCTTCGTTAAAACTTTCTGCATGTTCTACCGGCAATCCTTCTGTTTCAAAAAACTCTCGAAATCTGCCTACTAACACTTCCGGTTTGGTAAGTTCTCCCCGTTCTAAGGCTTCCCAGTATTTGCGATTAATTACGATATACCTTCCAAGCATTTCATCGGTACATTCCCCCATATTATGTGAAGCAAAACATTGTCTAATAGCAACTTTTTCTGCTGCTCCAAAATCCAGTAACGTACCATCTACATCCCATAAAATTACTTTTATCATATTCCTTATTTTTCCACCTTAAATTGTATCGCAGCATCTGTAAGTTTCTGTGCTAATTCTGCAAGTGTTGCAGTGGTAGCCGTATTATCATCCATAGCCTGTGCACAGCCTTCGATACTTCCCTGAATATCAGTCGTCTTCTCAACTGCCATATCCGAAGTATCTCTTACGTCTGAGAACAATCTCGTTACCTGATTAATCTCCGGCACTGTCTTATCTACTTTTGCCAAAATCTCTGCTGCCAAATTATCTACTTCGTCAGAGTCTGCATAGTAATCCTCACTAATCTGAAGATAACCATCCATCTGTGGCTGAATCTTCGCATCGATGAATTCTAATAATTCCTGACTATTTTCTTTTAAATCTTCAAATGCTTTCTGCACTTTTTGAATCGTATCCTGAATTGCCGCAACACTCTTGGTGGACTCATCTGCTAATTTACCAACTTCATCTGCAACAATCGCAAAACCACGCCCCTGTTCACCTGCTCTGGCAGCCTCAATGGACGCATTCAAAGACAAAAGATTCGTCTGGTCTGAAATCTCTGCGATAACATCTGCCATCTCACGAATTTCTACTACGACTTTAGCCGCTTCAATGCTTCGCTCTAATTTCACTCGCTGTACTTCACAGATTTCTCTACTCTCGTCAATCGCAGCTTTCGCGGCTTTCTGTGCAGTCAAAGCTTTACTCTTACAACGTTCTGCATTCTGATTCTGCGTCTTAGCATATTCTGCTAATTCATGCATGCTTAAGTCAACACGCTTCATTGTATCTGAAATATTATTGATATTGTACTGATTTTCCTCGTTACCGATTACCACTTCTTCTGCGGATTCATTAATCGTCTGCATACGTGAGGCAATCTCATCCGTATTTGAACAAAGCTTTTCGCCTGCAACATTCACATCTTTTGCACAGCTTACAATGTCCATCATAATGCCGTCCATCTTCTCTGCTGCCACGTTCAAATTCTCACATACAAATCCCAATTCGTCCTTGCGGTTATTCAAACTGATACGATATGTAAGATCGCCATCTGCCAACGCAACCGCAAACTCTAAAATCTTCTTCAATGGTTTACGAATATTCTGTACAATCCAAAATGCCACCGCAAGTGCCATCACTTCAAACATCGCAGTCATTGCATACATTTTATTCCGCAATGCCAAAAGTTCCTGCATTACCACTTCTTCATTGCCCTGCAGATTTTTCTGTACAATAGCTAATGTCTCTTTATAAAAAACCATTGTAAGAATGCTGCAAATCACAAATACAAGCGTGAAAATCTCCAATGTGTAACGAACCCGGTAACTTCTTATCCCAAACTTTCTTTTTGCTTTTTCTTCCATAGTAACGCCTTCTCCCCAACACGACCTATCTTAGAATAACTTCTTTAAAGAACCCGCCAAATCAGATACTGTATCTGCTATATCAGCAACTTTGTCCATTGTAATCTTTGCCTTTACACCATCGATTACTTTTTCTACTAATTCATCAGGCAAATCTACATTCACGATTCTTTCGATAACCTTTACCGGCTCCTTTTCGAACTCCTCTTTTAAATTCTTGTTTTTTGTAATCTCTTCAACGATATTTTCAATAATTTCTTTGATATCCATTTATTTTCTCCTTAAAATAGTAAATTATTACCATTATATTTTACGTTAAAATGCGCGAAGGTTCAAGGAAAATAATTCATTTACTGCAATTTTATAATCTGCAACGTGGTTTGCCTTTTTTATTTTCTTCAAACACTTTTCTGCTCCATCAAACGAATCCCCCAAATAACTCCAGATTTCCTTCATTTTAAACAGTGCATTACGGTCACCAGACATGATAATGCGGTAATCTTCTAATAATTCATCATGGAAGATTCGAATGCGATTTCGTAATTCTTCTGTTCCCGCTGCGTCTTTCCCACTTTCTGCCCTTCGAATTTCCTGTATCAGATGCGGATAACGCAAAATACCACGCCCTATCATAATACGGTCAATCTGAGGGAATTGTTCTTTGATACGTGCGACATCCTCTACGGTATTAATCTCTCCGTTGTAACAAATCGGCACCTTTATCTGCTCTGCTGCCTTCGCAAAAGCATCCATCCGGACAGGTGCTTTGTAATAGTCTGTTCGCAACCTTGGATGGATAATAATTTCCTCCATCGGATACTTTTCATAAATCGACAATAAATTTTCCCACTCGTTTTCGTCTTCAAGTCCGATTCGAGTCTTAATGGAAATCTTCATAGGACATTTGTCATATACTTCTGAAAGGAAAGCGTCTAATTCTTCCGGATATGCAAGAAATCCTGCACCTCTTTTCTTCGAAACTACCGTCCCTGACGGACATCCCAAATTGAGATTCACTGTATCATATCCATAGGTTCCAATCTCCTTTGAAACCTGTATAAAATCCTCTGCCCGATTGGACATAATCTGTGGTATCAACACCTGCCCCGGATTATTTCCCGGCAGGATTCCTTCTATCTCCCTGGCACCTAATTTCTTATTCACTATAAATGGTGTAAAATATCGGTCTATACCACCAAAATTCCGTTCATATGCACGTCGGAATGTCATCGTTGTAATGCCCTCAAGAGGCGCTAAATAAAGCTTCATTCACTTACTCCTCATCATTTCTAATAACAAAACATCCACCTATGTTCTAAATTCTAACACACAAGCGGATGTTTTACATATCTTTATTTATTTTTTATTTCGTCATAAACCTGTTGTGTCTGTTCATCATCATAACCACTCATATAATAAGTCTGACCATCCACTTCAAATCGTAAGATTTTTTCGTTCTGCGGATTTAAAAACAGAATACATTTTTCACCGGTTCCTTTGATGCGATAACTTCCTTTTGCAAGCGTCTCCATGGCACTTCCTACCACCTTAGTCAGCTTCGGCAGGCCATCAACAATCTCCAAATTTTCAATTTCATCAATTGAAAGTTCATATTCCACCTTCAAGTGATTTGCATGAAGTTCATCCTCATTTATCGACAGCGAAATCGGCGTAAATTCTTCAAAAATCAACCATCCCAGCAACACCGGCAGAGATAACATTACAATTACAGTGACTCCCCACCAGACCTTGCCGGCTTTTGTCGCGATATTAATAGTGGTTCCCATGCCAACACGCTGGCTCACCATGGTATGTTTATCTTTTGGATTGTTATAGAGCAATCCTCCAATCCAATAACGGTCATCATCGCTATCTACTACAATATCACGTTCTTTTTCATAGCGTGCTTCTACTTCCTGCACTTTTCTCATTACCGGAAAAAGGAGACCTATTACGACAAAAGAATACACCACACAGCCTCCTAACACTGCCAAATCAAAGCGAATATTAAAAATCAGTGTCAACGCACATACCCATACATAAGCGGTCGTCACCCATGACGACTGTAACCAAAAATCTTTCCAAATATTTTTCTTCGCTCTGGCATAATTAATATTCACATCACTCTGTGTGCTGATAACTTCCGTTTTATGGCGGTCCATCCACTGTGCTACCCATAAAATTAATACATTTAAAAGTGCCAGCATCAGGATAAGCAAACCAAAATCCTGTACATATCCCCCATTTTTAATGATTCCATTTTCCGTCAGTGTCAGCCCGTACACAAATACTACCGCCATCATAGAAACCAGCGTTGGTACCATAAACGTGCCCATCTTCACACGTCTGACTTCGCCTGCAGCTTTCAACTCTATGAACTCTTCCGGATTCTCTTTATCATACCAGCCCATGCCACGTTTTAAATCTTTTACTTTCGCATTGGCTTTGATAAACGGCCATTCCAGCAAAACAATCAATACAAATGTCCATAGCGTCCAAATCGTCATCTGAATAGATACATATGGCACAAAGAACGCAGTAAACGGCAACAACGCAGTAATTACAATATTGCGCTTCATCTCTCTTTCCCACTCACGTTCAATTTCTTTTAGTGTCTCATCCTTCATGCGCACTGCCGATATGGTACAGCCAAACGCAAAACCATTCTTCGGCTTCATGCTATTATACATAAAATAACATACCGCCATCATCATCGGGTACATCGCAACTAATAACAAAATATTTAATATCATAGCCGTCCCTCCTCAAACATTTTTCCACAAATCTCTAAGAATTCTCCCTTTGACATCCCGCCGACTTTTGCCTCGGCAATAATGCACTTCAACTCATCACTGCTATTCTTTGAAAGCTGTTTCTTCTGTTCAAAATCTTTACGGACACAGACACCGTTACGGCGATCCGAATATACGTAACCTTCCTGTTTTAATACTTGGTACGCCTTGCTTACCGTCATGGAATTGATACCGATTTCTGTAGCCAGACCACGTACTGTCGGAAGCTGTTCACCCGGCTCTAATAAACCTTCCGAAATTCCTGTAATTATCTGATTTCGAATCTGCTGATAAATCGGAATGTCCGACATATCGTTTATTTTTATTATCATAATGCTCCACCTCCTATTACTTTGTAGAGATTATCTTTAAACCATAATATGTATTATTTGTATTATTTATTATAATACAAATAATACATATATCAATACAACACAACAAAAAAACTCCACTTTCAGATATTTTCCAAAAGCGGAGTTCTTTTATTTACAATCCTTTTAAACAAAAATCTATCAGATTCATATGAATAATCCCATCTCTGGAGCAGTTAAGTTTATCCATAGAAACAACATATTTTGGATAATTATCCTGTATGCAGTTATATGCACCAAATTCTCGTTCTACTACCGATTCATCCGCCAAAAGATATGCTGCCTGCACATATATTTTCTCATCGCCTCTTGTAGCAATGAAGTCTACTTCTCCCTTATAAGTCTTTCCTATATACACCTGATACCCTCTGGATATCAATTCATTATAGCAAAGTGTCTCTATCAAATAATTATACTCATCTTTTACGCGGTTTTTCTTAAGATGGAAAAATCCCAAATCACAGACATATGTTTTTTCTTCAAATGCCAACACCTTTTTTCCTCTTATATCATACCGTGAAACCTTATCACACACGCACGCATCTGCAATAAATCGCAAATAATCATATACAAGAGGTGCCGAAACACTTTGTCCCGAATCTGATAAAGCTGCAGCTATTCCATTTCCAGAAATAGTTGTAGACGAATTAGCTATCAAATATTCTAAAATCTTTTCTAATACAACCGGTGACGCGACTTTATTACGCAGAACAATATCCTTGAGAACAACCGAGTCAAAAACATTTGTCAAAACAACCATTTTACTATTTTCGTCGTTTTCTTTACATACAAGTGGAAATCCGCCCCACATTAGATACTCCTGCATATATTCGTCCAACGAGCGCTGTTTACCTTCACTCTTTTTACATTCACAAAACTCCTCAAAATTAAATGGCATAATTCTAAAAGAAAGCGTTCTGCCACTCAAATATGTTGCCAATTCGCCCGATAGCAACTTAGAATTGGAACCCGTAATAAATATACTTGTATTGTGAGTAGCACGAAACGAGTTTATAACCAGTTCAAATTCTTCTACATTCTGAATTTCATCAAAGAACAAATAATACTTTTTTGCATCTTCGATTTTATCTTCTACATATTCATACAAGGCGTCTGCATTACTTATCTTACGATATTTATAGTCTTCAAAATTAATATAAATAATATGATCCTCTTCAACACCATTTTCCCGTATTTCATCAATAATTTGACGCATAATGGTCGACTTCCCACAACGACGTATTCCCGTAATTACCTTTACCATTTCTGAATCGTAAAATGGTCTAATTCTACTCAGATATATTTCACGTTTTATCATTTAAACACCTTCTTTCATACTAATTCTATCATATCTCCTTTTCGCTTTCAATAACATTAAAAATATTTAATACCAATCATTTTTTTGCTCTAGTATTAAATATTTTTAACACAAAGCAACACTTTCTCTTGATATTAAATATTCTTAACACAAAAGGGTGTCGCCAACGCGACACCCTCATATAAAACTTTCATTATTTTTTCTTTTTGCTCTTTCCAAAAATCTGTGCTCTGAACAAAATAATATTCAATACTACAAAAAACGCCACTGCAATGAGCAATGTTCCAACTGGATTCTCCGGTGCCTGTGCTGCAATAAGCATAAGTGGAAGTCCAAAGATAATCGCCGGGAAGTTCTGATATACCATGTTATCCGAAACCGGTGTTTTAAATTCTACGTCCAGCTCACGAAGAAGTACGATACCGGTACTTGCTGTACCAGTCAACATACCGTACATTCCTACTAACTGTTCATCTGCATAATCTTTAAAGAGAATGCGTGATACAAGCCAGTTATATGCAAAAGTAAGTATCGCTCCGGCAATACAGATGATTAAAAGTACGCCCACATATCCCTTCATAGTACTCATACGAATCGCAGCAATACCTGCTACAACCATCATATCATAGCACACATTACGAATACGAACCATCATAAAATCATTCACATAATGTTTTTTAAGGATTTTCTTCGCTTCCAAAGTATTCAAAAGCTTTTTCATACCAGTAGCTACTAATACACCTATTAAAAAGTTAAATCCGTAAATGATGGATTTCAGTCCAGGCACTAATTCGCCTATGATATAAATAAGACCATATGTAATCATATAGCTGACAAGGATAAATGCAATCTGAACTGTCAATGTATCCATGTTCTCAAATAACGGAATCTCGTCCTGTCCCTGTGCTCTGTCAATCGCTTCTCTCACACTTCCCGAATCCTGTTTTTTCAGGTGATTCTTTCTCTTCAACCAAGAAAGATACAATACACCACCAACACTCGCACTAAGGAAACCAAATGTCGCAATTGCAAGACCAAAACTCTTACCACCTGCAAAACCATACTGGGTCTCATAAATATTACCATAGTTCATTGCCTGACCGGTACCCTGACCATAACCAAATGGTAAAATCATACCAGCAGCCGGGAAAATATCCGTCACAATTTTTGATATCAAAATAGTAAGTCCTAGTCCGGTAATTGCCTGTACAAGATATGTACTTACAGTTGTCACACCTGTATTAAAAATCTCTATTTTCCTTTGTGGAGAATTATTCGCATCAGAACTCTCAAAAGTAGATGCGATAAAACCTAATGCTAATGCATGATAGGTAATCGTCTCTAAAATATCAAAACCATTTCCACCCATGAAATTAGTGTTGAACATGCTTTCTCCACTAATTGTCATATAAACACCGGAAATAACCAACAATACAAAACCACCTAATACCGCAGTCGGCATCAATGACTCTCTTAATACTTTAAAAGACTTCTTCAATAAACTCGCAATTAAAAGTCCTAGCAGCAACATAGCAAATACATTCATGCCGCCCCACACTTCGACATCCCAAAAGTTCATATGTACCTCCTGTCCTTTTAACCGATTGCTTCTAAAGCCTGAGCTAAATCTGCAATTAAATCTTCTTTATCCTCTAAACCACAGGACATACGAACCAGTCCGCTTGGTACGCCTGCTGCGATTAACTGTTCCTCTGACATCTGACGATGTGTAGAAGTAGCCGGGTTTAAGCAACAGGTTCTTGCATCTGCTACATGAGTTTCAATTGCAGCTAACTTTAGGTTCTTCATGAAGACTTCTGCCGCTTCTCTGCCGCCCTTTAATTCGAAGGAAACAACTCCACAACCGCCGTTTGGTAAATACTTCTGTGCAAGTTCATAATATTTGTTACTCTTTAAACCAGAATAATTTACATAAGCTACCTGTGGGTGATTCTCTAAAAATTCTGCCACTGCCTGTCCATTTTCCACATGGCGAGGCATTCTCACATGAAGAGATTCAAGTCCAAGGTTTAAGATAAAGGCACTCTGCGGAGACTGTGTACAACCGAAGTCACGCATTAACTGAGCAGTACATTTTGTGATAAATGCCCCTTCTTTTCCAAAACGCTCTGCATAGGTAATTCCATGATAAGAGTCATCCGGCTGGCAAAGTCCCGGGAATTTGTCAGCATGAGCCATCCAGTCAAAGTTACCGGAATCTACAATGGCTCCACCTACTGCTGCACCATGTCCATCCATGTATTTTGTTGTAGAATGAGTAACAATATCTGCTCCCCATTCAATTGGACGACAGTTTACAGGTGTCGGGAATGTATTATCAACGATAAGCGGCACACCGTGTTCATGCGCTGCTTTCGCAAACTTTTCAATATCTAATACTGTTAATGCCGGGTTTGCGATTGTCTCACCGAACACTGCTCTGGTATTCTCTTTAAACGCTGCATTTAATTCTTCTTCTGTACAGTCAGGTGACACAAAAGTCGTTTCGATACCCATTTTTGCCATGGTCACAGAAATTAAGTTAAACGTTCCTCCATAAATAGAAGAAGACGCTACGATATGGCTTCCACATTCGCAGATATTAAACAATGCAAAAAAGTTTGCTGCCTGTCCGGAAGATGTAAGCATAGCTGCTGTACCACCTTCTAATTCAGCGATCTTCGCTGCTACGTGGTCACAAGTTGGGTTCTGTAATCTGGAATAAAAATATCCGTTTGCTTCTAAGTCGAAAAGCTTACCCATATCCTCACTGGTCGCATATTTAAAAGTCGTTGACTGGATAATCGGAATCTGACGTGGTTCACCGTTGCCCGGTGTATAACCGCCCTGTACACATTTGGTATTGATTTTATAATTGCTCATTGGATTTGGCCTCCCTTTATCTCATTTGTCTAAAATGTATTATAATTACTTCCTACTCTACATGCAAGCATTTCCTAATATAGAAGCATTCCGAACACGGCTGCAAGCAGAATCATTTGAATCGGAGAAAGCGGTTTTTTACCCCTTTTTTTATCAATTGCTGAAATTGATACGAGTATAATTGTAATCATTACGGCCGTTATATTTACATTCACCTCTTGCATCGTTGCGCTCGGCACCATATTTTTCACCATCATAGAAATCCCGGTTGCAAAAATAATGCCAATCACACATGACTTGATGCCTTCTAAGCATGCCTTCACATAAGGATTCTTCAACACATTTTTCAATACTGCTACTACCAGCAAAATAATTAAAAATGATGGTGCTACGACTGCTGTAGTAGCCGCTACTGCACCGAAAAATCCACCCTGGCTGCTGCCCACATAAGTAGCCAGATTCACCATAATCGGTCCCGGTGTACTTTCACTAACTGCCACAAAATAGGCAAACATATCCTCGCTTATCCAGCCATAAGACATAACCACATCCTTTATCAGCGGTATTGCGCCATAGGCTCCACCAAAGGAGAAACATCCCACAATCAAAAATCCGAGAAATAATTCTAAATAAATCATGATACCACACCTCCTTTTCCGGAGATTGTTTTCCCTATATATATCAGTATTCCACAGATACCTGCAACCAAAATTAACACGATTGTTGACACATTAACTGCCAGAACAGATGCCGTCAGCATAATGACTGCTGCACTACCTGCTATTACATACGTCCACACATCTTTCTTTTTTTTCTTTTTCCACATATTAAGTGCTGCTCTGGTAATCAGAATCCCCACTGCAATTTTGATTCCCTTAAATGCATTCGCCACTACAGTAATTTCGAGAAAATTATCAAAAAACAATGATATCAGATAGATAATCACAAATGATGGAAGTACCATACCCAAAGTCGCACAAAGTGCTCCCGGCACGCCAGCCTGCACATATCCTGTGTATGTAGCACAGTTAATTGCTATCGGTCCCGGTGTAGATTCTGCAATCGCAGTCACTGTAGATAATTCTTCTGCTGTAATCCATTTTCTTTTTTCAACACACTCATCTTCAATGATGGATAGCATCGCATAACCACCGCCAAAGGTAAATGCTCCAATTTTCACAAAGGTTAAGAATAATTCTAATAACATAGTGCTCCTCCGCTTCATTTTCTAAAACACTATTTTTATTCTAATTCTAACCCTTATTTTTTGCAACTTCTCTTTTATTAAAAGAAAAATCATTGCAGCTTAACGCCACAATGATTTCACTTATAAAATCGTGTATTTAATTACATTATAAAAATCAATTAATATGATAACGATTAATAAAACTTTTAATACCTTTTCCACACCCTTATTATCAATGCGCTTTGATATCGCTGCGCCAATAAGAGCACCTGCGATTCCGCCTGCTACCATACAGATTAAATGCTGCCATTCAAACTGTGGTACAGAATTTGTCATAAGCGCTGACAAAATACTTGAAATCTGTGAAAAAATAATGATGTATAAAGAGTTTTTAGCAGCCTCTTTTGCCTCCATTGAAAAGAAGAAGAAAAGAACCGCTACGTTACTTGTTCCTCCGCCAATCCCCAAAAACGAAGAAATGATTCCTAAAAACAAACCGATTACTAGCGTCACGGCTATATTTTTAATATTTTTAGACGGAAGTTTATCTTTATTACATACGTATAGAAATACACCGATTGTAATAAGAGTTAAAAAAATCGCTTGTATCGCTCCAAGCATACGCTCGTCACCAAACGCAGTTCTTACCAATTCAAACAACCACTTTCCTACCAGACCGCCTGCAACGGCTCCTATTGCAAGGGCGGTGCTTGTTTTGAACTGAAGTTTTACTCCATCATTGCGATTTCTTATTAATAAACATACCGACATTCCTAATACTGTACAGCCGGAACAAAAACTAACAGTAGAGACCGGCAGAATACCAAACATATCAAGAACCGGTTTGATAATTACTCCGCCTCCAGCTCCTACTACAGCTCCTATTGCCGATGCCAGCATACATATTATCAATAAAAGAATAGCTGTCATATTTTCCTACTTTCTTACCACGCCAACAGAATCCCCATCGTGAATATAAGGTTCCAATATATAAGAATAGTCTCTATGCAGAAAATCTTTGTTCTCCATCATCTTTAGAAGCCTCTTACTTACTTCTACTCCCATAATATTTCCCTGATGGACAGAACAGGTAATTCCGCACTCCTTCCAATCCTCATTTGAATAGTCAAAACACACCAGCGAATAATCCTCTGGAACCTTTTTTCCTGCCTCCTGCAATACATGCTGCACCATTTTTAAAAGCATATAATTACAGCAGACAATCGCCGTACACTCCGGATGACTTTTTACAAATTTCGAAATCTCTTTTTCAAAAGACTTCTTATATGCAGAAGAAGAAACGCACCATTTTACATAATCATCATCAAAAACACAGTCATAATTTCGCAAAGCCTTCACATATCCACAGAACTTTTCTACACTTTGATAATTATCGGTTACGAATATTCCCATTATCTTCTTGTGTCCAAGCCTTGCCAGCCTCGCTACCAGCTCATCTGCACAGGCAATATCATTATTAATCACCTTCGAGCATTTCAGGTCTTTGTAATAATTATTGTAAAAAATAATCGGAATTTTCTTTCCTAAAATTTGGTGATAACATTCCAGATTCGGATTTGCGATACTCGCCATAACTCCGTCAATGATAAACCCGTCAAAATTATTGTGCATAACTTCATCCAAACAGGCTCTCTCATTCGAAAAACGATTATTTGTAAAATAAATTCGCAGGTCTGTATTTTTTTCTAGCAATACACTTCTGATTCCGGAAAGCAGTCCCATATTCGCATCCGGATCCTGTCCCTGTAAAATCACACCAACTTTTTTTGATGCGCCTGGACGTCTTTCTTTATCAGATACAGCGACAGCTTTATTAAAAAAGCTGCCACTGCCCTGTACCCTGTATATCAATCCTTCCTTCTCCAGTGTGTTCATTGCTGTCCGCACTGTATCTCTACTTACACCCAGTCTTCTGACTAATGCATTTTCTGACGGAAGTTTGTTACTTACTGAAAAACGATTCTCCTCGATATAATCTCTAAGCCAGTTATATACCCGAGTCTGTTTTCCTACCTTCTGTTGCATAGTACCCCTCTCTTAATCTACGATTTCAGGAGTAGCGTTCTCTGCCTCTTTAATCCATGCAAGAAGTCTGTTTCTTAAGTCTAATTTGATCTCTGTATAAGCCGGATCATGAATTAAATTAGTCAATTCATATGGATCTTTCTCTAAATCATATAAGAAATCATCTGCATATAAATCGGATGCAGCTGCTGCTCCACCATTAATACCCGGTGCATATACAGAATAAGCATACTTAGGTGTGCGGATACAACGACCCACACGGCTTTCTGAAATCTGTGCAAAAATCTCATTTTTACGTTCCGGAAGTTTGCCTTCTACAACATCAACAAGGTTTTCACCAATCATGTCATCACCAACATCCACACCTGCTAATGCACAGATTGTCTTTGGTAAGCTTGCTGTACTTACTAAATCTTCAAAGTCAACGCCGCCCTTGAAAGGACCACCGGCAATTACAAATGGAACTTTTAAGCATGCATCATGCATAGAACGTTTATAATCATCATAACCATTTAAGTGTTCATCCCTATTTCTTGTAAGGAAGTGAGAACCATGGTCAGAAACGAAGATAATAACGGTATTATCATAGATTCCTTCTTCTTTTAATTTGGCAATTAAACGTCCAAGGTTTTCATCTAAAGATGCACACTGTCCAAGGTAATCCGGATACTCTTCCTGATAATTTCCGCCCAATGTCTTTAAATCAACCGGAGCTTCGTATTCTTTGTATTTTTCCTTAGAACCTTCCGGACCTTCATAATGTTTACGGTCATTCTGGTGATGTGGCTCAATCTGAGAAATTGTCATAAAGAATGGTTTTTCTTTATCTCTCTCATCAAAGAATTCTAACGCCATATCTGTGATACAGTCTGCACGATATCCAACAAAATCTACACGATTGTTGTTTTCGTCAAAAACATATCCGTCATAACCATGGCTTGTAAACTCTAATACGTCTGATGCACGCCAGAAACCTGTGTAACCACCGCGAAGCTCTAATGGAATCGCTGTAATGGTATGGTCAATAGTAGGTTTCTGTTCTAATTCACCATCACTTGCAAGATGCCATTTTCCAATATAAGCTGTCTCATATCCTGCTTCTTCAATATATGTACCTAATGTCTTCACGTCTGATGGTAACATAACATTATTTCGGAAACAACCTGTTTCTGTAGGCCATTTTCCTGTCTGGAATAATGCTCTACACGGTCCACATACCGGCTGTGCTGAGAATGCATTCTCAAACTTAATACCTTCTTTTGCCAACTGGTCAAGATTTGGTGTAATATCTAATTTCTGTCCATAGCATCCACATGTGTCTGCTCTCTGCTGGTCAGAAAAATACATAATAATATTTGGTCTCATTAGTTTGCTGCCCCCTTCTTAGCTTCCTTCATTTTATTAATAACAATCATTCCTACTGCACCGATAATCAATACGAGGAATGCAATACAATACCAACTGCTTACAAAAATAGAGAAGTTTCCATCTGTGAGTAATAAGGCACGACGGAAGTTTGTCTCTGTCATGTTACCCAATACAAGTCCTAATAAAATCGGAACCGTCGGCATATCTAACTTTTTCATAATCCATGCAATTGCTGCAAATACCAATGCAACTGTTACGTCAAAGTACGATTTATTTACAGAATAAGCACCTGCAAAACAGAACATTACGATAATTGGTGTTAAGATTTCCTGTGGAACGGAAACAATCTTTGCAAAAAGATCTGTTAAATATCTTCCCTGTAAGAACATGAATAAGTTTACAAAAATCAAACCAATCATGATAGCATACATAATATCGCCCTGAGTTGTAAATAAAGATAAACCTGGGTTTAAACCATTAATCATCAACGCAGATAACATAATCGCTACACAGCCGTCACCAGGAATACCTAATGTTAATAAAGGAATTAAGGTTGCACCTGTAACCGCATTATTGGCAGATTCTGCAGCTGCGATACCTTCAACCGAACCATGACCAAACTCTTCTTTATGTTTAGACATAGATTTTGCGCGGTCATAACTGAACCATGACGCCATGGAAGCACCTGTACCCGGAATAATACCAATAATTACACCGATAATAGAGGAAAGCAGTGCCGGCTTAATCATACGTTTTGCTTCGTCTTTTGTAATCTTATCTTCTGTCTTAATCTTGCTGGTATCTAATTTTAACTGTCCCGGTTTTCCCTCTGACTTCGCCAAAATCTCAACCAAAGCAAACAAACCGATTAAGCAGATTGCAAGGTCTAATCCCATGTAAAGGCGTCCTACACCAAATGTAAAGCGGTCGTATCCTGTCAATGGATCTGCACCAATACAAGAAACAAATAAACCAACTGCCGCTGCGATTAAACCTTTTACAAGGCTCTTACCAGAAATACCAGCAATAATTGTCAAACCGAATAAACAAACTAAGAAATACTCAGCAGTACCTAACTGTGCTGCAATTTTAGCAACTTCCGGTGCAAGGAACAAAAGTGCAAGTGCAGAGAACACACCGCCAAAAGTAGATGCATATAATGCAGCTCGAAGAGCCGTTTTTGTACGTCCCTTCTGTGATAAAGGATGTCCATCTAACATCGTGGTTGCTGCATGAGGTGTACCCGGTGTATTAATCAAAATCGCCGATACACTGCCACCGTAACCACCTGCACAATAAATACCCAATAAGAACATCATACCCGGAATCGCTGTCATCTTATAAGTAAATGGCAAGAACAGGATGATACATAAAATAACACTTAAACCTGGAATTGCTGCGAAAATAGAACCGATAAATACGCCTACGTTCATCCAGAGAAAGTTTTCAATTGTAAATAACTGCTGTAAAGCAGGTACAATAAATTCTAACATCTTTCTCCCTCCTTAAAATCTAACATTAAGTCCAAAGCGGAATGCCGCCCAGATACCAATTGCAAATGCAATCGTAATCACGTAGTAACTTTTTTTCTTGCAACGGAAGAAAAATAAAAAACTAACCGCACAGAAAATTGCGCCCAACACAAATAAATCTGTCACATTACAGATCACCCAAAACATTACTAAGATGCCAAAGATAATCAATGCTTTTACTTCTACAAGTGCATTTATAACTTTTGTTTCGATAGGCTCTTTACGCATGATTTTTAAAATATTCTGCACTGCAATAATAATTGAACCACCTATCATAATATAAAAGAGGTATGTCGGGAATGCCGCACCTGTAACAACTTCTCCACTTCCTTCTGTTACCTGATGAGGAACACACAATAGCAATACAATTCCTAATACAAAGAATACTGCTGCTGCAACTAAGTCAGTTGGAATTGTAATCTCTTTTTTAGACAGCTTTTCGCCCATGCTGTCTAATTTTTCATCTAAATTATTTATCCAATCTTTCATTTTTTAACTCCACTTCTAATTAAATAATATATAAAAAGATTGCGCTTTACGCATTGTTGCACTATTTTGTTCGATATTTTTGAAATAAAGAATTAGCAAAGCTGATTCTTTGCGTGCTCGCGGTATTGCGAAGCAATAAACTTCCCTTCCGCGAGCTGTGCATCCTTGCGAAGCATTTAAATCATAGAAAATTTCTATGATTTAACAAAATAGTGCAGGAGACGCATCTCCTGCACTTTCTGTAAAATCTTTACTGATTAGTTAGCAACGAGATCGTAGTACTCGTTTACGATATTTTTAACATTTTCGATATGCTCTAATACCTGATCTTCTGACATTGTATCAACTTCAAGAAGCATTGTATCTTTTAACCATGTAACTACTTCTTCATCTGCTAAGATATCACCGTATAATGCTTTTAATGCAGCAACTTTTTCTGCTGATGCTCCGCTACGAGCCATGATGAAGCAACGGTTACGGAAGTATGGATAACCATGTTTACCAACACCTTCTAAGCCTGCAAATGGACCAGCTGCGATGTCTTCTCCGTCAAAAGCGCATACCATTGTTACACCACCCTGCTGGTATGTCTCTAAAATCTGTGACTGGTGAGAAACTGCGAAGTTTGTTTCACCTCTTGATACAGCCTGTGCTGCTTCTGCTGCTGAGCTGTATGCTACGATTTTTAACTGTTCGCCATAACCCATAGAACCAAATAATGCTGCTGCAAGGAATGCTTCAGAACCTGTTGCACCGTTTGTTGCTACAGAAACTTCGTTTCCAGCTGCCATATAAGCTTCTAAGTCTGCAATACTGTCAATTCCTAAAGCTACATCTGCACTCATAACGAATACGGATGAGTAAAGGTTTTCTACATATTCGAAATCATCGTATGTAAACTGTAATTTTGCCGGGTCAAGAATAGATGTAATTGAGAATAAACCTTCACCTGCGAATACTAATTCAGGATCTTCTGCTGCTGTAGATGCTACCCATGTATTAACTGTTGCTGCATCACCTTTAATAGCATCTGCTACTAAAATAATGTTGTCTGAATACTCTGTTGAAAGAGCTGCTGCTTTCTGGCTAACCATTGCAGCTACACCTGATGGTGCCCAAGGACATGTAACTGTCCATGTTTCTGTTTTGTCGCCACATCCTACAAGACATGTGCAAATCATTAAAACAGATAAGAGTAATGAAATAGTCTTTTTCATTTTTGTTCTCCCTTCACTTTGAAATGTGTGTTGTTATTTGTTATCGTTATCTTTTGTTCTAGAACTTTTGTAAGTTCATTATATGCAGGTCGAAAACACATTTTCAAGCATTTAAAACGCTTTTCCCAAAAAAGTTGTATGGTTTTTGCTTTTTTCTTCGTTGCTTGTACGAATAGATGTGAATTTTCCAAAATGCTTTTTGTGCAAAATAACTAATTTCTTATAACTTTTCAATTCACTCATACCATGCTACAATAAATTACATATATTACGAAACGAGGAAATTACGCTATGCCTGCTATTAGCATTATGATGAAACCAGCCAGTGGACTATGTAACATGCGCTGTGAATATTGTTTTTATAACGACGAGACCTCCAAACGAGAAACCACCTCTTATGGTATGATGACTTTGGAGACCTTGGAACAAATTATCAAAAAAACGCTTTCCTACGCAGAGGATTATTGCTCCATCCTTTTTCAAGGCGGTGAACCGACTCTGGCAGGGTTGGATTTCTATAAAGCAGTGATTGATTTTGAGCAAAAATGGAATGTCAATCATGTCACTATCGAAAATAGTATTCAGACCAATGGACTTTTGATTGATGATGAATGGGCACAGTTTTTAAATCAGAATCATTTTCTGGTTGGGCTCTCTTTAGACGGCACACAAGAATTGCACGATTGTTGCAGAAAAGACCAGCTTTTAAATGGTACGTTTCAGCAGGTCATGCATACAGTCGAGCTCTTTCGTAAATACCATGTTGAATTTAATATTCTCACCGTTGTAACGAAACACACGATTCCTCACACAAAAAAACTGTATGCCTTTTTCAAAAAAATGGGATTCGAATGGCAGCAATACATTCCTTGTCTGAATCCACTAGATGAACATGACGTATGCTATGATTACTCCCTCACTTCAGAGGACTATGGGATTTTCCTAAAGGATTTATTCGATTGCTGGTACGAAGAAGCCAGATGTGGGCATTTGCGCTATGTACGATACTTTATTGGACTTATGAATCTTTTATGCAGACGGGCACCGGGTGCCTGTGAGATGAACGGCGTATGCAGCCGACAGTTTGTTATTGAAGCAGATGGCAGTATTTTCCCTTGTGATTTTTATATGCTGGATGAATGGCGTCTTGGTAATTTTGCAACAGACTCTTTAGAAAATATTGAAAAACGCCGCGAAGAGCTTCAATTTATTCAGGCATCGGAAACACTTTCTCCAGCCTGCACTGACTGTCATTGGGTTTACCTCTGCCGTGGCGGTTGCCGTAGAGATCGGCTCCCAAACGAAAATGGTTCACTTGGTCAAAATCGCCACTGCGCTGCCTTTAAAGAGTTTTTCTCTTATGCTTATCCGCGATTAGTTGAAATTGTAAAATTATATTCTTAATACATACAAAAAGAAACCGCCAGAATGTTATCAATCAATACTTCTAGCGGTTTCTCTTTATAAAAAACCTATTATGATAATGTTCAACATACCGTTACCCAATGCCGTAAACACATTTCCAAGTACCAGCACAAATCCCAACGGGATAAACGCCATCGCCAATGCTCTTAAAGCAACCTGACCAATTTCCAGCATCGCAGGGCTTGCACCATAAATCGCCATTAGCATGTTCGGGAACAGGAAGAATATCACCATTCCCACGCTCATCGTACCGACTGCTATTTTAAGCGAAAACTTCGTGGTCTCGCGAATTTTTCCGGCTTTTTTGCACCATAAAAATAACCTACAATCGGTACAATACCCTGACTCAAACCATTTACCGGCATGAACATAAAGTTCTGCAATTTTCCAAACACACCATAGAATGCAATCGCAGTACTTGAAACACTTTCTAAGATACGGTTCGTTGCCACTCCAAACATACCAAAAATCATAATCGGGTCCAAAATACAGTTTAAAATGGAACCTGTCAGCTGGGATGCCATACTAAGGCTGGCTTTTTTAATATTTTTCCAATTATTTTTTGCTTACTTCCATTTTCCTCACAGTTATAATATAGAGTATCACTACGAGTACTGTCGACAACAAATCAGCAACAGGCTGTGCCCAAGCAAGACCATTTGCACCGATACTGGCTTTTAATATAAATAAAGCCGGGATGTAGATGAAGCCCTGACGGCTCAAGTTGATAATGAGTGCAGGTGTTGCTGCACCGGCTGCCTGAAGTGCATTTGCCAGAACGTAAAAAACACCAAATAGAAAACTAGTTGTTAACAGGATTCTAACAAATTGTACCGCATATGTGAAAGCAGCCTGTTCCGTAAGGAATATGCTAACAATCTGATTCGTAAACAGGTAACAGATAATTGTCATAGTTAAGCTAAGTGCCAATGCAAAAATAACAGAAAAACGCATTACCTTTTTAAAGCGATCCCACAGATTAGCACCAACACAATAGCCAAGTAAAGCCTGAACGCCCTGACCAAAGCCGATACATACCATACCGGTAATCATGGTTACCTTAGAAGCTACACCAATTCCCGCCACTGCCATATCTCCAAAGGAAGCCATCTGACCATTCATAATAATCTGAGAAATACTCATTAGAAGAGAGCCTAGGGAAGCAGGAATACCAATAACCAAAATGCTGCTACACACCTTGTTTCGAACCGTGAAATCCCGTGGATGAATGCTGAGGATGGATTTTCCTTGTAAAAAGTACAAAATATAAAAGCATGCACTAAATATATTACCAATGGCAGTGGCAATCGCTGCACCGGTAATGCCCCAGTTAAATCCCAAAATCATAATTGGATCCAAAATAACATTCAGAAGATTGCCAAGTAATTGTCCCATCATCGCTTTTCCGGCCTGACCTTCCGCACGAATAACATTGGAATAACAATTTGCAATCAAAACAAAAGGACCACTGAAAGTCACTATGGTAAGATAAGATTTCGCAAAGGCATAGGTATCTGCACTGGTTCCCATCACTACCAGGATATTTTCCATAAAAGTCAAAAACAGAGCCGACATAATAACGCCGACAATCACACAACTCCACATACAGAAGGAACTTGCCTTCTTAGCGTAATCTGCTTTTCCTTCTCCAAGTGCTCTAGAAATTACAGATGTTCCGCCAATACCAAAAACCGTACCAACAGACATAAAAATCAAAAATACAGGGGTTGCCATAGAGACTGCTGCCACCTGATAGGCATCATGAGTCAAACCTATGAAAAGCGTATCTGCCAAATTGTAGATTAGTACCATAAGCATGGCAATCATTGCCGGTACTGCATTTTTTAGAACTGCTTTCGGCACTGGTGCACTACGAAATACTTCTAATTCTTTTGTCATTTCCATAAAATATTCTCCTTTTCAACGACAGCACACTATTGATAGCATGCTATTAAAATGTTTTAATAATATGCCCGCTTTGAGCGAGCATACTTATTTATCTACAGATTTTCTGTAGTAAATTACAAAATTGAATTTTTTCCGTTTCTGTTAATTCAGACAATAACTGCTCTTCCATGTTATGGATATGAGACCGTGCATTTTGGCAGCACTGCATACCGGATGATGTAATAGCTACTCTCTTTACTCTGCGATCACTCACATCCGCAAAACTTTCTATGTAACCTTTTTGCTCCAAACGAACTACAATTCCAGCAGCCGTTGACTGCGCTACATGTAGCAAAGACTCCAATTCTTTCAATGGCAATTGTCGCTCAGGAATGGCTTCTAGTTCCATCAAGACACGCATCTGTGTAAGCGTCAAATTCTGAGAAGATAATTGATTATTCGCTTGTTTTTCTAATTCATCGTGGATCTGCTTAATGAGCTTTCCACATTCATAATTTCTTTCCATTTATTACACCTTCCAAGAATATAAATAACAATAGCATGCTTTTAATCTTTCGTCAAGTATAACGTTACTGTTAAGGGGTCAATGGTATTTCTTAATATCTACCGTCTCAGCAATCGCAATTGCTTCTTCTCTTGTAAACTCCGTCTGTGACAGGCTCAGATAATACGCCGTATCTTCTCCTTCCTTTGCAAAAAAGAAGTACCAATAATCGCTCGTGGTATCAATCGCGGAAACGTCCACACCATCTTCTTCTAACCATGCGGTCCCCGCCGCGGTATACAAATCATGATTCATCTGTGCAAATAGCGTTTGACAATCCAACTCCAGCACTTCCAGCCTTTCGCAGGTGGAATGATTCCATCTGCCAATTGCACCATCTACCAGTTTTCCATTTTCAAAAATAAAAACGTCTGTTGCGTATGGTATCTGCCCTATAAAACCTGCATGATACCATTCCTCCGGTGCAAACACATCTTCCCCATACAGTTCATAAGACTGCGGCAAAATCAGCGCGCCGCCTGCCCATCCTCTATACGCTTGGTATGAATCCAACGTATACCCCTCCGGTAATTCTATAGATAACCATGCATCCACACTTTCCTTTGTAGCAAGCAATAGTTCCAGATAATCCGAATATTCATCTACTCCATCTTCATCGCGATATATCCAACGCATTTCTCCATCCGATTCTCTTGAAATATAAATACTTTCAAGTACACCATTTTCCAGCCAATGAGACGTTTCCAGTTTATAAACTTCGCCTTCGTGGTCATAGTAGAAATTAATATAATAGTTCACTGCATATTCACTATCAAAGTAGTATTCCGTCCCGTTCGCATAACTATGAAAATCCAGTTTATGTAATGTATGATTTGCAGCAGCCTCACGCACCCTATCAAAAGTCAGTTCTTTCTGTTGCATCTGACTCTGATAATTATTCTTCTTAATATCTACTGTTTTTGCAATCGCGATTGCCTCTTCTTTACTAAATAATTTTGTGGAAAGACTTAAATAATATGCTTCGTGCTCGCCTTCCTCTGCAAAATAAAAATACCAGTAATCAGAAGTTGTCTCAACGTTTGACATATCGACTTCACCTTGATTTTCCAACTCGATTAACGCCTCCTGCATGTACAATGGGTATTCATAACGCATCATAAGCGCTTGCCAGTCAAAATCAAACACTCCTAAATACTCTTCATTACTGCTATTCCAAAGCTCTTCATTCAGCTCCTTTAATCTCCCATCTTCAAATGTAAAGTAACTGCCGCCCGAAGGAAGTCTTCCAATTGCCCCTGCATGATACCACTGCTCCGACGCATACAAATTATCACTATATAATTCATAAGCCTGCGGAACAATCAACGCACTGCCTTCCTGTCGTTCTGAGATTGCAGCATCCTTAAGTACATAGCCTTCCGGCAAGTCTACATCGAGCCAATATCCGATATTTATTTTTCCTGCAAAAAAATCCTCTAACGACTCTGAAAAACCACCTTTTGAAGAAAACAGCGTCGTACCGTCACCATTGCTGTACCGCATAATGCGAACCATTTCAACTTCACTCAAAGCTTCATCATACGACACCAGTAAAATGTACCTTTCTTCGTTATATTCCAGTTCTCGGAACGAAATCAACGCACCTTCTTCCCGTTCATGATTTTCAAAAGCAAAAAAATCTGTACTCTCCCAAGTGTCGTTTTTCTCAATTTCCTGCAACAATTTAAAAGTCAAAACATTTCCTGTATCCGCAGTTTCTTCCGATTCATCTTCGTTTTTCGTCATAAACACTGCAAGCACCAACAGTCCTAACATCACCGCACAAATCGCAACAATTTTCACCGTTTTCTTATAATGCATTACATTTTTAATTCTGCCCTTGGTATCCCCCTCTCCAAATGCAAGTGGCATTGCAAAAATCCGGTGTTCTCCGGTAGATAACTGCAACAGAGCTGTCGCATACTGCTTTTTCTCTTCCACTCCGATACGTCCGATTGTTTCTTCGTCACATGCCATCTCCATATCTTTTTCTAAAAGGTGATATGCCAGCCATACCAGCGGGTTAAACCAATGAATACAGACAACGATATATGCAGTCAGTTTCACAACCGTATCTTTCCTACGGATATGCGTTTTCTCATGTTCAATTACATAGGGAATACATTCCGATGCCACACCTGACGGCAAATAAATTTTCGGACGAATCCATCCAAAAACCATCGGAACCGGAAGTTCATCTACGCAATAAACACCTTCTGTCACTTGTATGCAACACTGCACTTTTTTCAGCAAAATCACATACGAAATACCTGTGTATAAAAACAGTGCCATTACGCCTGCTTCCCAGATGATTTCCGCCACCTGCAAGACATTTCGTATGCCCCATCCATCCTGTGATATCGGCGTATATTCTGTAGCCGCATTTTCCTCGCCAGACACTAACTGCCCTCCTATATTCTCTACACCATTCCCGCCAATTTCTTCCGCTGACAAACCGCTCTGCACCGTATCCATGACCTGTGAATTTCCTTGCCACTGTTCTATCACCTGTTCTGCATACGCTTCATTATAATCGCTTGGTGCTGTGTTCCAGAAACCCACAGGACTACTTAATTTCCAAGGACATATCAACAACCAAAATGGAATCATCCACAAAAGCATGTTGTATTTTTTTGATACACCTGACAATTCAAAAATCTTTCGCAATATCAATACTACCAATATTGCCACAGATGCCTGCGCACTCATCATTCCTAACTGTATGAAAAATGTAGCCATATACCCTCCTTATTTCATTGGTTACAACATTCCTCTGCTTTTATAAAAGTAGAAATTTTTCTTTTTTATTCGTTTTCTTCAATAATTTTTTTCAATTCCGCAATCTCCGCTTTGCTCAATTTCTTCCGTGAACAGAACGCTGCCACAAACCCCGGAAGTGAACCCTTAAACGTATCCTCTACAAACTGCTCACTCTGTTTCGCCACAAACGCCTCTTTTGAAAAAATAGAAGTCACTACACCATTTTTATTCTGAAAAATTCCTTTTTCACATAAACGTTTTAAACAGGTGTATGTCGTTGACTTCTTCCAATTCAATTCTTTCTCACATAACTTCACCAAATCCCCCGATGCAATCGGTTCATTCTCCCACATTAAAGTCGCAAACTGCATCTCCACTTCTCCTAATCTGTACTCTGGCATTTCTTGTACCATTCCTTTCCTCTTTTTTAAATATACTTATCCAACTTTTTTGTTCGTCTCACAGACATAAGAACATAGGCTTTTCTTGCAAAGGTTTACGCCTTGTAGACCATCTTTTTCTTTTAGTCTATATCTTGTAGACCGGTTTGTCAACTGCTATTTCCAAAAATTTTCTTTTCCCCTTTTCTTTCTAAAAAAATAGTGCTAAGATGGTGACTGTTAAAGAAAGGACTAAAAGATTTTATGAAACGACTAAAGAAATACGAACATACATTATACGCCAGTTACCTTGGCTATATCACACAGGCAATCGTGAATAACTTTGCCCCATTATTATTTTTAACATTCGCAACCGATTATCATTTAACTTTGGACAAGATAACTTTTATCACCACGTTAAACTTCGCGGTACAATTGATTGTCGACCTGCTCGGTGCCAAATATGTGGATAAAATCGGCTATCGTCCTTGCGTGGTAGCAGCTCATATTTTCTCTTTTACCGGTTTAATCAGTATGGCGTTCCTGCCCGGCCTTTTAGCAAACAGTTATGTAGGCTTACTAATAGCCGTTGTCCTCTATGCAATTGGCGGCGGTCTTATCGAAGTCCTCATCAGCCCGATTGTAGAAGCCTGCCCGACCGAGAAAAAAGAGGCTGCCATGAGCCTCTTACATTCTTTCTATTGTTGGGGACACGTAGCAGTTGTACTTTGCTCTACGTTATTCTTCCAGCTCTGCGGTATCGGGAATTGGAAGCTTCTGGCATGTATCTGGGCACTGATACCACTTGCCAATACATTTTATTTCCTGTTGGTTCCGCTCTATCCGATTGTAAGTGATCATGAGCGCATTCCAGTGCGTCAGATGGTAAAACAAAAAGCATTCTGGCTTCTTATGATTATCATGATCTGTGCCGGAGCTTCGGAACAGGCAATGAGCCAGTGGGCATCCGCTTTTGCCGAATCGGGGCTTAATGTATCAAAGACTATCGGTGACTTAGCAGGACCATGCACCTTTGCAATTCTAATGGGAACCGCCCGCGCCATTTACGGAAAATACAGTGACCGCATTCCTCTGAAAAAAATGATGATAGCCAGTTCCATCCTTTGTATTGCCTGTTATCTGGTAGCAGCACTGTCAGGCAATCCGGTCGTTGGACTTATCGGTTGTGCTGTATGCGGTTTTTCTGTAGGAATTTTTTGGCCGGGAACCTTTAGCACCGCAGCGATTGCCTTACCAAATTCAGGAACTGCCATGTACGCCTTAATGGCACTTGCCGGTGACGTTGGCTGTTCTGCCGGACCTTCTGTGGTCGGTTTTATTGCCAATGCAAATGATAATAATTTGAAGTTAGGACTTATATTTGCAATCGTATTCCCAGTTGGAATCCTGCTTGGCATTACATACCTGCATAGAATTGCAAACCTAACCGTAAAACAATAAATACAGCATCGTTACATCAAAAGAGGGCTATAAAGAACTTTGTATCCTACAACACAAAATTCTCTATAACCCTCTTTTATTTTACCGTAACGGCGTAGTATAGATATAACACACTTCTTCCATTTCACTTAAAGTAATCAGCGCATCTCGTTTTGCCATAACTGCCATTCCATAGACATGCAGACCATATTCTTCTACGTTCTGTGCAAAATTCTCCCAATCAATCCGATAATTATCTGCTCCTACCATCTTACAGAATTCCTCCTGCTCTGCCATATAACGAAGCATACTAACAAAATGTGTCTGCATGATTTCCGGACTATTCTCCGGAAAGGTTTCAGCATCGGCATCCAGCAAACTTAAATACGGATATTTTTCTTTATCAAAATTAAGACACATACCACCTGCACCATAATCAAAACCAACGATTTCCGATACTGTAAATCCCTCTTCCATCTCTGATTTTTCCGCCACAGCACACCATGGACTGCCCATTTCCAATTCCAAGCTATCAAACCACGTTTTAAATTCCTCGTAACATACAACCTCTGCCAATGTCACATACGCCATATAATATTCATTTTCATCCAAAGCTGTCAGTCTCTCATATGCCTGGACTTTCGAACCGCCCGCTGCCATTCCCCTGATATAACTCGTCACCCCAACTGCATCGTTATCAAATGCATTTCCTGTTGGACCGGTCAATAAATTTACATCATATAATGTCAACTCACCTTTTTCCACTTTTCCCGCTACATTATAAAAATTTCCTGTCATACTGGTATTCTGAACGATATTAATGTCATACTCACCATATCCATTGCTATCTACCACTACATGATTGCGGTATTTTCCCGGCAAAAACAACTCAGAATAAACCGCCATATCCAGACTCATTTGATTCGTTTTGCTATATTCTCCCTCTGCCGCCACTTCTCCCGGATTATAATAAAATTGGTCTACAATGCCCGGCAAACAGAACATAAAAAATAAAACAGCAAATAGCAATACCGCACCGATACAAATCCCCATTTTAAGGAACGCCTTACGAATAGAACCTCGTACCATTTTTATAAACTTTTCTTCCATGGCATCGGCATCTTCTTTTCTTATTTTTCTTTCTTCTCCCACCTTGCTCTCTGTAGTACGTTGCGCGACTTGTTCCTCACCACATGCACCGTGCCACTCACTTACTGTGTCCAAATTCTCTAAGCCCGGAATCTCTTCGTTTTCAAACAAATACTCACTGATAGCCTCCTGCCGTTCAATATCTGCCTCTACCTGCGCCTTCTGTTCTTCGCTCAGTTTTCCTGTTCTATATAGTTCTATCAGTTCACGATATGTCATATCCATTTCCCTCCAAATAGCTTTTCAGTTCCCGTTTTCCCCGATATGCAAGTACCCTCACATTTTCCGGTGTAAGATGCAAAATCACCGCAATCTCTTTTTGTGATAAGCCTGCAAAATATTGCAAAAGCAGCACTTCCCTTTTCGCCCTGTCAAGGTGTTGTAACGCACGATAGAGCAACCTGCTTCGTTCTTCCATCAACAATCGTTCCAACATTTCTTCCATATTTTTATCAGGCACTTCCTCCAACTCATCCATGCTGGTTATATATTTTTCTCTTTTAACATAATTAAAAAACAAATTTCTTGCCACCATGTATAGCCACGCCCGCATATTGGTATGTCCATCCGGCAATGCCAACAACGCTTTTAGGAACGTCTCCTGTAACAAATCCTCCGCCAGTTCATGGTTCTTACAAAGAGAGTACAGGTATAGATACAATTCTTTTTGATATCTTCGATAAATCTGTCTTAACACTTCATTATCCATGCCTGTCCCCCTTTCTCCTTATGTCTTCTACTAATATAACAATTATTGTAAAAAAATGTTACAACTAATTTTTCATAAACCACTTCAATTTTATTTTCCAAACTAAATTCCAGTCCACCCTAAAAGTTACTCCGGCAATCTAGATTTTAACTTGTCCCCTGTTCTCGCAAACAAAAAAGTGTATAATAGAACCAAGACTACTTATCCAGAAAGGAATACACCATGAAAGAAAAAATACTTACCCTTGCAAAAGGATTACAACCAGAACTTGTCAATATCCGCCGCGACCTGCACCGCCACCCGGAAACCGGTTTTGACTTAACTTATACGAAAGAAAAAGTTCGTCAGGCACTCATCGACATGGGATACGAACCACAAGACTGTGGAAAAGCCGGGCTTGTAGCATTAGCAGGCGGAAAGCAGACTGGAAAAACGATTTTACTTAGAGCCGACATGGATGCCCTTCCATTACAGGAAGAAGCCGATGTTGATTACTGCAGCCACAGGCCCGGCATAATGCATGGCTGTGGTCACGACATGCACACCGCAATGTTACTCGGCGCTGCTAAAATTTTAAAAGAACACGAAAATGAAATCAAAGGAACTGTAAAACTCATGTTTCAGCCTGCAGAAGAAATCTTTCAAGGTGCTTTGGATATGATAGAACATGGCATTTTGGAGAATCCAAAAATCGATGCTGCCATGATGATTCATGTTCTCGCAGGCACACCAATGCCAGCCGGTATGTATTTGATTCCGACCGGAGGCATTAGTGCTGCTTCCTGCGAACAGTACCACATCACAGTAACGGGAAAAGGTGGACATGGCTCTACCCCTCATCTGGCAATCGATCCGATTACTGCTGCTGCGCAGATTCATCTTGCATTACAGGAAATCAACAGCCGCGAATTAGAACCAAATACTTACGGCGTCTTCACTACCTGCAAATTCCAAGCTGGAAATGCTTCCAATATTATTCCGAATTCAGCAGAAATGTGGGGAACAATCCGCACTATCGACCCGGAAGAAAAGGTAGGTGCACAGATTAAAACCCGAATGGAAGAAATTGCAAAGGGAATTGGTCTTGCTATGAGATGTGACGTAAATGTAGAATTCTATGACTACTGTCCTTGCATGGTAATTGATAAAGATTTCTCTGCCGCAGTTACCTGTTACATGCAGGAATTATACGGACAGGCTATCATGCCAATTCCAACTGGAAGCGGCGGCGGAAGTGAAGACTTCGCCTTTATTAGCCACAAGATTCCAACTGTAAGTTTATTTATGTCTGCCGGAAACTCTGCTGAAGGTTACAAATATAACCTTCACAATCCGAAATTAAAGTTGGACGATTCCGTTTTGTGGACAGGGAGCGCTGCTCATGCATACACTGCAATGAGATGGTTAGAAGAAAATTAAATAACATTTGTATTCTGTTCCGATTCCGCACATAAACAGCATACAAAAGCAATTTGTTCCTAACAAATAAAAGGTCCTTGGCAGGAAAATTTCCCGTCAAGGACCTTCTATTTATTATGCATTAAAAACGTACTTATCCAAACGTTCAAACGCTTCTTTTACTTTTGATAATGGCAATGCCAGATTCAAACGAATTGCACATGATCCATGGAACATACGTCCATCCTGCCAGCCTACTCCAACATCCCAGCCAGCCTGAATTACATCACCGATCGTTTTTCCATGTTCTTCACACCACTTCGTACAATCAATAAAAATCATATAAGTACCCTGTGGCTTAGACACTTCCACACCTGCAAAATGTTCTTTAATATAATCGCATGCGTAGTCCACATTTCCTGTAATAACTTCGCATAACTCATCGCACCATTCATAACCTTCCGGTTTGTAAGCACCGATTAAAGCATGCATTGACAATACATTCATATCATTGTAATGTGGTTTGCTTGATTTTGCACGAACTCTGTCACGTAAGTGTTTGTTGTAAATAATATGATAACTTCCTACTAAGCCTGCCAAATTAAAGGTCTTACTTGGTGCATACACTGCAACGGTGCGGTTACGTGCATCTTCACTAATTGACTGCAAAGGAATATGTTTATTTCCTTTTAAAATAATGTCAGACCAGATTTCATCGGAAATTACAATCACATCATTTGCTTTATATACTTCCATTGCCTTTTCCAGTTCTTCACGTTCCCATACACGACCACAAGGGTTGTGCGGATTACAGAATACTGCAACATGAATATTGTGAGCCTTAATCTTCGCATCCATGTCTTCATAATCCATTCTCCAGATACCCTCTTCATCTTTTTTCAATGGACTGTGGATAATTTTGTAACCATTATTTTCAATAGAATTGGTAAAACCAATATATGTAGGACTATGTAATAAAACCGCATCCCCTGGTGCAGCAAATGCAGTCAAAGTAGAAATCACACCGCCTAATACTCCATTTTCATAACCGATATGTTCTTTGGTTAAGCCTGTAACCCCATTACGTGTCTCATGCCATTTGATAATGGAATCAAAATATTCATCCGTTGCCATGAAATATCCATAAAGCGGATGTTTCGCACGTTCGATGATTGCTTCCGGAATCGTTGGTACTGTCGCAAAGTTCATATCTGCAACCCACATTGGAAGGAAATCAAACCCTTCCTTTGGTGCGGCCGGTGCAAATCCCGGAATCCCACCAACAGCTTCCACTGCAATTGCATCTTTTCCAGTTCTGTCAATAATGTCCGTAAAATTGTACTTCATAAATACTACCTTTATTATTTTGCAATTTTATTTAACTTCTCATTCAATTCATATGTCTCATCACCAGATAAAGCACCTGCCATCTTGAGCATATTGCCAAGTGTCATCATATTCATGAACTCCTGCATTTCTTTGCCCATTTCGCCACCCATAGATGACATTGCACCTGAACCCATAGCTTTTGCCATAGTTTCCTGTAAAATAGCTGCTGTCTGTGGATTAGCTGCTAATGTGCTAATCTTATCTTTGATGCTATAGAATCCCTTTGGATAGTTCATCTTTTTAGCCTTACGTGCTGCAACTGCTGCAGGATCATCAAACCAGTTTGCACCTTCATTTCCTTCTGGAAGGTCATAAGCGTAGTTATGTTCTGCAACACCGTTTAATGTGATTGTATCTTCTACATCACCGGCTTTTGCTGTAATCGTATTAGCACCATCATTTAATGCCACTGCTTCAAATACTACTGCATGGTCAACGGCTGCCTTTGTAGCAACTTCTGTACCATTTACGATTAATGTTACTTCATCGCAGTTTGTGTAAACTGTGATATCTCTTTCTTCCGGAGCACGGTCAGCAAAACGGCGTCCTGCTACACGTACCATTGGCTCTGTGGTCCAGTATGCTTTGTAAATATAGAAAGCATCTTTCTTTGTCTGACGGTCATATGTTACAAGACCTTTGTTGTTACGTCCCTTTACACCACCTTCGTCACGGGCATCTGCTGCGAAGTCGAACATGTTCCATACATGTGTACTCCAGAGATATGGACGTGTTGCAAATGTCTTTAACATTTCATGGTGATAATAAGAAGCATATTCTTCTGTATAGTCATGGTTTTCAGGTTCTGCTGAATGCCACATTAATACGTTTTCTGAACCATATTCAGATACACCAAGTGCACGGTCAGGGTTCAAAGCATGGAACTTATCGAACCATACTGCATTGTCTTCTACTTCTCCTACATACCATCCGAAGTAGTGGTTGTAGCTAAGTACATCTGTAATATATACATGTTCGCTGTCCATAGGAACCATAGAAACTTCTGCCATTGTTGTTAAACGGCTTGGGTCAAGTTTCTTAGCTAATGCATGTAAGTCTGTTAAATTGCGATATAATCCTTCTGTTTCACCTGCGATTGTAATTTCGTTTGAAATACCCCAGAAGCAGATAGATGGATGGTTGTAGTTCTGAGCAATAAGCTCTGTCATCTGGCTGATTGTATTCTGGTAAGCTTCTTCGCTTGGAATAAACTGACTAATGAAAGGAATCTCTGCCCAAAGAACGAAACCTGTCTTATCACATAAATCATAGAAGTACTGATCATGCTGATAGTGAGCAAGACGAATTGTATTTGCACCAACTTCTTTGATTAATGCTGCATCTAATTCGTGATCTTCTTTTGAGATAGCCCAACCTTTGTCAAGCTTGTCCTGATGACGTGATACACCGTGAAGTGGATAGCTCTTTCCATTTAAGAAGAATCCTCTTTCTGGGTCTACGTGGAATCCACGATAACCATATGTAACAACAACTGTATCTAGTACTTCGCCATCTTTTTCGATTGTAGCTTCACATGTGTAGCAATATGGATCTTCCATGCTGTTCCATAAGTGTGGGGTTGCTACATCAAGTTTTAATACAGTCTGAGCTGCAGCCGCTGTCTGTCCCTCTGCAACTACATTGCCTTCTGCATCTTTTAATTTTACAACAACGTCACATCCGCATGCATTTACAGGGAATAAATCTACACGAGTTTTTCCAGCCACATGAGGTGTTACGAATACTGCATCTGTACCATCTTTTAACAAGTCAAAATGAGCATCGTTTACTTCGATGAAGTTCACGTCACGATATAAACCGCCATAGAATGTAAAGTCAGCACTCTGTGGATAGATATCGCTCACGCCGTTTGTAACAACAACTGTTAAAAGGTTGCCTTCCGGTTTCATAGCTTTTGTCAAATCAAAACGGAATGTAGAGAAACCACCTTTGTGTGTTCCTAATTCTTTTCCGTTACAGTATACAGTTGCCACATGGTTTGCACCCTGGAATTCGATGTACTGCTTTTTGCCTGCTGTTGGGTTTGGAAGTTCGATATCGTATGTTCCAACACCTCTCCAGTAGTCATTGCCGCCATCCTGGCCATCAAATGCGTTCCAAGTATGTGGAAGTGCAACTTCCGCATAAGCTTCGCCGTGTTTCGCAAACATTGCTTTTGTTAATAAAGTTTTTGTTCCCATTGGTAAAACCCTCCTTTTCCTAATAGTACTATTTTACCACCATTTTATAGTATAGAAAAGGTTTTATACAATTATTTAATAAAAAAATCACAATTACAGTAAGTACTATAATTGTGACTTTACAATTTTATTTCACTACATTTCATTCACGACTACCGTAAGACTGTCGCTTTCCATCTCTGCTCCTCTAAAAACACGCAACACTTTTTTAAAGTACATACTCTCCTCTTTCGGTTTCTGTATCTCGATATATACATCCTGTAATTCTGTCAGGCAGTCATACAATGCATCCAGATTTTTCCCGTAATATTCCGGCAATCCGAATGCTTCTTGCAAATATGCATGTGCCATTTCTCTATCGCACAGTTGCTCTCCATCTAAAATCATTTTTTTCATATTCGTACTTCATCCCTTCACACGTTTCAGACACAATCAATCAGCAAATAATTGTGTCCTAAGCAAAGTCATTATTCCTCACCATACAGCAATTCAAAACTGTCATAATGATCCGGCGTGTAATAAATCAGCCCGTCATTTGAATACACAATGCGTTCTGCTCCACGATTACCATCTACTGAATTAATATCACATTCGTAATAATCTCTGTCCTCATCTTCCGGCAAAAGTCCCTCGTAATTTCCGAAGTAATCACCGCCGATACTCTTCCCTGGTGCTACCTCTGCCAGATTTCGTTCCGTACTTACCCAGCCCAATGCTTTTGCTTCTTTTTTGGTAATAAAATTAGACGGAAGTGCGCCATACCGATGCAGATAGGCAGCCACTTCTTCCTTGGAAGTGTAAATGCCGTCCTCGACTACTAAAACTACATCCGACAGTTCAGAACTACTCTGTGTTTCTGCAAATACTTCTGTTCCTTCTACAACTTCTATCTGTGTATCATTTTGTATCCCAATATCCTGTTTTGGTACACTTTGGCACCCTGTCAGAAACATAACCCCCAATAGAAGTAACATTCCAAAAACACGCCATCTTTTCTGTTTTTTCATGCAAACTCTCTCTTTCTATGTCGCTTATTCATGCAATCAATTCTTTCTATGGAAGAAAAAATCACAATCATAGCAATGCCATGACTGTGATTTTAACCTAACCATAATACTAGTGTTTCTTATTCTTTCTGATAAAATCTGCACCTACTACTGCACCTGCTAATAATAACAGAATCACATTTGCCATGCCATCCTCTGACGATTCTGCAAGAGTACCTTCCACAACTTCTGTCGATTCGATTTCCTCTGTGACTTCTACTTCTTCTGTAGCCACAACTTCCTCTGTCTCAACTACTTCTTCTGTTTCTGTCGTTTCTACTACTTCACTTTTCTCAACAAGCTCGATTCGACCACTTCCGTTTACTGTGCTATAGTCAACTGTAAAGTTAGCATATTTTGCAGCAAGTGGAGAATTTGTAGCACCTACCACACCACCTTCGAATGCAAGCACATAGTTACTTAATACCATGTAATCTTCCATTACATAATCTAATACATTAACTGCACCGTCAAACATTGCAAAACCATCACCAAGGTCACGGAGTGTATAGTTGTAACCTGCTAAGTTATAGCTTGCTGTAAGGTCTAATGCATCCCATGTACCTGTCTCTTTGTTGTAAATTTTTACATCATGTACACGGTATTCTGCAGGACCACCTGTCCAAACACCCTTGTCGTCTTTCTGTGTACCATCTGGTGTTGTCACATCAATTTTGTATGTAACACCGGATACATGTAAGAAACCACCACATTCTTCACCTGAACCTGCTGAACGGGCACCCCATTCTAAAGCATCTAATACCTGCTGACCTGTTACAGTCTGCAAACATGCTACGTTACCGAATGTATGAATTTCTTTACAAACTTTATAAGAAATATCACCTGTAATCGCTTTGTTACGTACACCACCGCCATTCATAATAGCAAGGTCTACATCCATATCCATATTGTCAAATAAGAAATATAAAGCATCTGCAGCAAAGTCACCTGTATTGGTTTCCTGACTACGTACCAGACGGTTTTCGCCTTCGTAGTTATCAAATGTCACTGCTGTAGAACCGATAACTGTACCTAACTGTGTATCGATTTCTGTCATCCATGCATCTTTGATAACTTTTACTTCTGCATCAGAGATTACCTCTGTACCTGCATAAAGCTCAGATACTAATTTATATCCTTCCACTGTTTCGCCATCTTCACCTAAAATTTCTTCTGTCTCGATAAAATCTGTTGTGATAGCACCTGTTTCAGAATCAATTACCATCATACCGATGCGGTCAAAATACTCACCTGTCTGTGTTAAAAGAACTGCATTACCATCTTTACCGGCAACCGCTTCACTTTTTACAGTGCTATGTGAGTGTCCATCGATGAACGCATCCAATCCTGATACGTTAGCGATTGTCTCTTTGCTTGTCCAAGGCTGTGAAGCAGGGTCATCACCCAAGTGTCCTAAAGCGATAACTTTTGTAGCACCTTCTGCTTTTGCTGCATCTACTGCTGCCTGAACATCTGCATATAAAGCAGCTCCGTCTTCGCCACCTGCGATACCGTAAATGTATTCACCGTTCTCATTCTGGAAGTAAGCCGGAGTAGATTTTGTGAAAGTTTCTGGTGTTGTAATACCAACAAATGCAATTTTTTCATTGCCGCATTCGAAAGCTACATAGCTATCTAATACATTCTCACCACGCGCTCCTGCTTCCTCGTGATAGAAGTTGCAAGATGTGTATGCGTATTCTGCCCAGTCAATTACTTGCATACATCCAAACATACCATAGTCAAATTCATGGTTACCCAGTGTAGCGAGGTCATAACCTGCTGCATTCATCAATTTAACGATTGTTTCGCCTTTATCCATTGAGCCATATGCAGTACCCTGAATATGGTCACCTGCATCAACCAAAAGAACATGCGCATACTGTGTTTCCAATTCGGCTTTGATTGCTGCGATTACATCATAGCTGAGCGTTCCGTCGATATAAGTATGTACATCGTTTGTATAAAGTACAACAATGTCATCTGACACCGGCTCCGCCTGTACTGTTGTTCCAAATGTTCCGAACAACATTGCTACAGTAAGCAACACTGTTAATAATTTTTTCATAGTTTCCTCCTTTGTACTTTAAAAAAGCACCTTTTCCAAATTTATACAATTTACATTATAACTTTTTACAAATTCCCATGCAAGTATATTCAAATCCTAGGACCAAAAAAGATGACTACGAACTCTTCGCAATCATCTTTTCCATACATTCACTATTTTTAATCCTTGTTAAACGCATTTCTATCCAGTACTCCTTCCTGTGCTGCAATAATCGTCGTACACACCGCATCCCCTGTCACATTTACCGCGGTACGTGCCATATCCAGAATTCTGTCAATTCCCATAATTAACGCGATTCCCTCCACTGGAAGCCCCACAGAAGTCAATACCATAGACAGCGTCACTAAACCTACGCTCGGAACTCCCGCAGTGCCAATAGACGCAAGCGTAGCCGTAAGTACTATCGTCGCCAAATTTTCTACTGTCAACTCCATTCCATATGCCTGTGCCACAAAAACAACTGCTACTCCCTGCATAATAGAGGTGCCATCCATATTGATCGTAGCTCCCAGTGGAATCGTAAAAGAAGAAATCTGCTTTGAAACCCCTATTCTTTTCTCTAATGTATCAATCGACATCGGAATGGTTGCATTAGATGTCGCCGTAGAAAATGCAAAGCCCATAACTGGTGCAAATTTTTTTATAAACTTCCATGGATTTAGTCTGGTAAACAAAAATAATAAAATCTGGTAAATAACGAAACACTGAAGGAATAACCCCAGCATTACACCTCCCATGTATTTTATCATCGGTTGAAACGCAGAAAATCCTAAATTGGCAAATGTGCGGGCAATTAAACAAAATACACCTATTGGCGCTATTTTCATAATGGCTTTTGTCATCTCCATCATTACATCGTTAAATCCCACAAAAAAATTCGCCACCACTGATGTTTTGTCTCCCAATTTTGCAAGCATGATTCCCACAAACAATGCAAAGACAATAATAGGCAGCATATCCCCACTTGCAAGGGAAGCCACAGGATTTTTCGGTATGATATTAAGTAATGTATCTACCAGGTTTGTTTCCGTAGTCACCGCCACCTCACCTTTTTGCACTTCTTCCATATCCAGACCAATTCCCGGATTAACGATATAAGCAATAAATAGTGCGATTATAATCGCTAACGCTGTTGTAAGCAAATAAAAAAGAACTGTCTTTATGCCTACTTTCCCAAGAGTTTTCGTGTCACCAATAGCCATACTGCCACAAATTAGTGAGCAAAACACCAACGGCACTACCAACATCTGCATCAGGCGAATAAATCCCTGTCCTATTACAAAAAAAATCCCTTCCACAAGAATGATATCCCTTATCGTTCCTGCCGGAATCAAATAATGAATTCCAATCCCAAGCAATGCTCCCGTAATTAACGCTATAAATATTTTTGTAGAAAGACCTACGGACTTTCTATTTTTCTCCATTATCTTTCTCCTCTTTGCAACATAATTTCAAATTCTTTTCTCTCTTATCTTGTCCGGTTTCCACAAACTTTATTTACCCAAAGAGAATGTTGTAAAATTATTAATTAATGCCTAAATCGTTCCACCTACACCTTTAAATTTCTCAACAAAAGCAGATATCTTTTCAAATACACTCTGTTTCTTAGTATGATATTTAGGATTAAGCGGACTCATCTTAGGAAGAACTTCATTTAATCCGGTTCCATTTTCACTTTCATTCTCTAAACAAAAACTCCCCAAGATTGTGAAATCTTGAGGAGTTTTGTATCGTTTTGATTTGTCTTGAAACGCAAAGAATAGTAAGCCTTATTTTTTTAAGAACTGTAAATCCTTGATTTTATTGAACTAAATGGATGGAATGTTACAAACACATTCCAAATGCATGGCTTCTCATTACTCTTCACCACACCTCCGAACATTTGCATTATGACCACGATAATTGCAATTCTCTTTTATTTGTCACACAATCTGTCAGATACAAATTAATAAGTGTCTGATATGGAATACCAGAACGCTCTGCCTGCTGTTTAAAATACTCAATTACGTCTGCATTCAAATTAATTGTGATCTGCTTTTTTTCTTTCTGTAAATATGGATTTTTTCTAGCTTCGCTGAAATCGTATTCTTCTCTCATACCAACACCTCCCTAATATTCATAATATTGACTGGTTTCTGTTTTTGTTGCTTTTCTAGCAGATATAATCCTGATAACTGTATCAGACACGCGATAACAATGACAAACCACCAAAAGATTGGCTCTATTACTCTCTCCAAGAATAATAAATCTTTCTTCATCTTCAGAGTGATCCGGATCATCAATCACAAGTGCTTCTTCATCGTAAAATACTGTCTTTTCTTCTTCAAATGAGATCTTGTGTTTATTTTTATTAATCGTATTCTTATTTTCATCCCATTCAAATTTTATCAGTTCCAATATCATCACTCCTTTTTTAATTATATTATAATTATAATATAATTATGTGTCAATCTTTTTTTGTTTATACTGAATATTGCAGCAAAAAGATGTCTTGCACAAGATTTCCAAAGTCTTACACAAGACCACTTTTCATCTGCTAGTTACCTGTTAGTTATTTGTTTGTTACCATGAGATTTTGAGCCGATTTTGGACTGTTTCAAAGATATCCCGGAAAACGTGAAAAACCCCGAAAACACTGTGTTTTCGGGGTCTGTTGCTCTTTTCTGATATTCGTTTGAATTATCTCTTTGAGAACTGTGGTGCTCTACGAGCAGCTTTGAGACCGTATTTCTTACGTTCTTTCATACGTGGATCACGTGTTAAGAAGCCTGCTTTCTTAAGAACTGGTCTGTAGTCAGCGTCTACGTTTAATAATGCACGAGAGATACCATGTCTGATGGCACCAGCCTGACCTGTGTATCCGCCACCTTTAACGTTTACTAAAACGTCAAATTTGTCAGCTGTTTCTGTAGCTACTAATGGCTGACGAACGATAACTTTTAATGTTTCTAATCCAAGATATTCATCGATATCTCTTTTATTGATAGTAATCTTACCTGTACCTGGTACTAAATATACTCTGGCAACAGATGATTTTCTTCTTCCTGTTCCGTAATACTTTGTATTAGCCAATGTTCCTTACCTCCTAATTAAAATGTTAAAACTTCTGGTTTCTGAGCTTCATGTTTGTGCTCTGAACCAGCATATACAAATAATTTCTTGTACATTTCACGTCCTAAAGGTCCCTTTGGAAGCATGCCTTTTACTGCATGTTCGATAACTCTTTCAGGATGTTTTGCTAACATTTCTTTTAATGTAGTTTCTTTCATACCACCTACATAATCGGAGTGGTTATAGTAAATTTTCTGGTTTAATTTCTTACCTGTAACTGCAACCTTCTCAGCGTTGATTACGATTACATAATCACCTGTATCGATGTGTGGTGTAAAGATTGCTTTATTTTTACCTCTTAATACTTTAGCAATTTCAGATGCTAAACGACCTAATGTCTTACCTTCAGCGTCAACTACGTACCATTTTCTTTCGATGGTAGCTGGACTAGCCATAAAAGTCTTCATTGATTTTCCTCCTAAAAAATAATCCTATTGTCGATTCTACGATGTGAATGTCCGGACACACCGTCTCCTCATACATATTATTGTTTATAGCTGAAATGTCTCAGCGGGGCTTTGCTTCGACATAATTTCACTATCACAGACTTTTGTATTATATTACACGAAGCCTTGTGTGTCAATTACTTTTTTACATATTTTCCTATTTTTCGAACAGTTATCCACAATACCCGTATTATGTAAAGCACTCATCCACAATCTCATGGAACACATTCGGTTCCATCGGATAATAAAAATAAAATCCGCTCGCAAAGGCACATCCTAATTCTGATACAACCTGCTTTTGTATTTCGCTTTCTACACCGGCACAAATCATTTCCAGATTCATGCTCTGACATAAAGTAACCGCTTTGGCAAAAGTTTCCTTCGCTCCTGGTCTTTCCAAATGTTTTATTACCCCTTGCCTGAACTTCACGCCATCTATATTCCCCTGCAGATATTGTAAAAAAGCACGTTCCAGTTCCAAGCCATCCATGCAGACATAAAAGCCAAACGTTTTCAATTTTGAAGTATTTTCCTGCAATATACTTTCGTAGCCATAATCAAGCATCTCATCTAGCTGAATCATAATCTGCCTTCTGTTAATTCCATACTGTTCTGCTACCGCCTCTAAATTTTCTGCAAAATTTTTATCCTCTACATTATCGATAGTAAAATGAAATAGCATGCGAAGTTCCCGTCCTTTCGCAAGTTCATCTCGTAGCACACTGCATCCTTGACGATATACTTCCATATTCATTCTTCCAAGCAGACGTTTATGCTTCATTACACTCAAGAAATCCCCCGGCGTCAACATACCTCGGCTTGGATGTTTCCATCGCACAAGTGTTTCTGCTCCTAATACTTTTCCATCTCTTAGGGATACTAATGGCTGCAGGTATATGGTAAATTCATGATTCTCCAATGCCCGTTCCACTTCCTGCTCAAGTTCATACTTCCCAGCTACCTTCCGATATATGCTTTTATTGTACCAAACATACTCTTCTGCCGTTTTTCGTGCATGTATAAGTGCAATTTCACAATTCTGCTCCACATCTTTAACCGTTTCTACTTTACTGCCCAAGCGGTAAAGTCCCATACGAAATTCCAGATAATAATCCTTTTTTTGACCAATAAACTCTTTCTCGATTTCCTCCTGCATATGTTGAATTCGTTCCATCAACTGTTGTTCATCCATACACCGCAACAAAGCTATCAACTGATGGTTTCCTGCATCTGCCATTAATTCATTTTCATCGGTTATATACGATTTTAATAAATCAATAATCATTTTCAGCACTTCATCTGCTTCCGCGTATCCATACGTTCTACGAATTCGTTCCAGACCAAAGCCCATTTTAACCACCGCATAGTTAATGCGATTTTTTTCTTCCATAGATTCATCATAAAATCTTCGGAATTCCTCTATCCCGGGCACTCTATTTTTCAACGCTTCATTTTTATTTATGTATTTCCTTCTCGCATAAATTCCCCATGCAATAGCTGCCACAACGATTGCAAAGCCAAAGATTATTACAGCATACCAGAATTCCTTTGGCAGCAATTCGCCTTCCATGTAGGTGGATGAATACTTCAAGAGCAGCCCCTGCACTTCTTCCTGCGTCACAGCGGCAAATGCCTCCTCTAATACTCTGGCATCTTCTTCATTCATACTTTCTGTATAATAGAGCACAATGCTTTGTGCATTTTCTTCTGTTACAAAATCCAGCCGGATTGTACCTTGTATAAATCCAAGCTCCTGCCGTTCATTTTCTTTTAGTTCTTCTAGCCAGATAGCATCTACCTGTAGATTTTTTGCCAGTCGCTTATATTCTTCATCACTTTCCGCCTCAAAATAGCAAAATGTGATACCATGCTGTTCCCCAATATTTGTCAGCAATTCCGGCAATACTCCCACATACTCTTCCTGAACATTATCATAATAAGATAGCGGCCATTCCGATAATCCTGCAATATATATCTCGCGCTCTGTTGCACTTACAATATTTCTGTTTCCTAAAAGAATCCCAATGATGGCAAATATAGCAATTATAAAAATTTTAATTATTCTTATGAACATTTTTTCTCTAATCATCCACTTTAATCTTCTTTCGCTGGATTCTTCCCCAGTCATTTTTCTTATTCTTATATCCCACAAACGCAAACATACGTGCAAACGCTTGGATAAACCGGAAACATGTTGCCTCTGCTATGCATAAATATACCGCTTTCAACATTTCCACTACACCAAGCTTGATATTCTGCGTATATATTTTTGCCAAAAACGCTGTTAATGTCAAAATAGCACCATAACCCGCATAAATCAAATAAAACATTAACATAAACTGCATATCTACAAGCTTTGCCGCATAAGCCAGTGCGATACTCACCAAACCAATCACCTCAACGAACGGAGAAAACAATTCATAAATCAAAAAATAAAGCCAGGAAACACTTCCAACCAGGCCAAAATCTTTGCCCAAAAACATATAGCGATGCTTCGACAGACATTGATACAACCCAAGATACCAACGGCGTCTCTGCTTACGCAAATCATTTACCGACATTGGACACTGGCTCCAACACACCGCCTTTACAGCATAGCAAACCTTATAAGGGATCTTATTTCTGCGGCAGAAAGAATGAATTCTTTCTACCAACTCCATATCTTCTCCCATTGTAGTAGTATCATATCCTCCGACTGCTACCACAATATCTTTTTTAAATAGTCCAAATGCACCTGAAATAATCAAGTTCCCATTAAATTTATCCAAAAACATACGGGACGCCATAAAAGAACGGTCATATTCCAATACTTGCGTACCCACTATCGGATTAAGTGGCAGCTTATACTCCGTAGGCATACCATCCTTTAATGTTACGTGATTTACAATACGTACAAGCCCCCCAACTGCCACTGCCGTATCATTTTCAAGTACCGGTCTTGCAATATGCGTTAAGGAATCTTTCTGCAATACACTATCAGCATCCATACAGATAAAATATGGAAAACGTGAGACATTAATCCCCATATTAAGTGCATCCGATTTTCCCCCATTATTTTTTTTGACCAAAATAATATGAATTCCATTTTCTACGGTTTCATATATCTCCTGCTCTTTCTTACATGGAACCAGCTTGTTTACCGGACGTTTTACCTGACGGAATGAAAATGCCTTGCGCAACACTTTTGTTGTATCATCCGCAGAACCGTCATCCACTACAACAATTTCATATAATTTATAGTCCAGTAACAATAGAGATTTTACGGTGTCTACTACCGTAACCTCTTCATTATAAGCAGGTACAATAATAGAAATAGGAACAAAATAATCATGCTCTATCTCACTATAATATTGTTTCTTCTTTTTCTCTTTGTACAAATCAAGTGCGCCAAAAATTACTGACAACAGCAAAAACGTTGAGTAGCCAATCAAATAAATTCCAAAAAAATTGGCAATTACTGCATAAAATACTTTTATGTATTCAAACATCTTTTTATCTCTTTTCTATACGTTCTGTTACATAATCTAATATTTCTCTTGCGTAACGGTCACGTCCGTTATACACATCCAGCAACTGACTTTTAGGAATTTTAAGCCCTACTATCAATGCTTCTGCACAATTTAAACGTACATACCAATTGATGGAACGCAGTCCTTCCTTTAGCATATCTACAACATCCGGTCCCGGGTAACTCGCCAGACTCTGTGCTGCCATTGCTGCATATGCCCATTCATCTGTATTCATCGTTTTAATAAACTCTTTTAACACCTCTCTTGCCGGTTCATATACATATCTTCTGAAATAACGGATGGCTTCCAAATGTATTTCTGCCGTTTTCTCTCCGCTTTTCATAACCTCCAAAAAACGCTCCGTAAAATCACCGGAAGAGAAGCGAATAAACTGCATAACGGGAAGCACCAGTTCTTCCTGGAAGTTTTCACATTCTCTCCACAGTGTTTCTGCCAGCTCTCTTTTATCTCCTGCAAATGTAAGCAGACCATCTGTCAATAATTTTTTATTATGAAAAATTCCTTCTTCTTCCTGTCTTTTCCATGCCAAGAGAATTAATTTTATATTTCCTATAGAATACAATGCTTTATATGCATTTTCTCTTATATAAACATTTCTCTCTGACACCGAATTTAACAAAAAATCTGTTAAAGCATCCTCTTTTTCTGACCCCTCTTTTATCTTCAGACTCTCAATTAATCTTGCAAAATAAGCACGCTCTATCTCATCTCTTTTTTCATAAAATACAACTAACTTAAGAAATATTTCATATAATCCACCTTGATACTTTTTCATTATCTCGTTCTTCTCTTCTTCACGTAGTTGCATATATGCCAGCTCATATGCTTTCAAATTATCAAGCCTTTGTAATTTTTTAGCCATTTTTAACACATGAACCGGTAAAATTTCCTCTCGTGCCTTTAATCGCTCTAATTGTGTCTGAATTTCTTTTTTAATAGCTGCACTTCGTTTTTCCAGAGATTTTCCTCTGCTCTTATCAGATGCAATGTATAAAAGATTAAATACCAAGACTGCAGCACAGCTTGCCATGTATATATATACTACAATTTCTGGATTCAGAAAATTTGTCAGCATATCTTTACCCCTCTCTTTTATTCCGTCCACAACTCCTGCATCACGTAGTAAGACTCTTTTAATCGCTCGTGATAAGTCGGGTTATTTCCCCAACCCTTTAGTTTAACTGCTTTCATATTAATACGAGATGATTTATCTGTATCACACCCTACGCCTATGTAAATCTCATTAATTTTTATAAATTCAATTCCATAGTTTTCATAATAATCATCATGAATTTTCATCTCGGATGGATTCCCAAAATTAAGCAACTGCCAAGGCAGACGAATCTCAATATCCACCCCATTTACAGTAAAGTCCACCAGAGAATTAAAATCCGCTGAATCAGGATTCGCATTTCCATAGGTCAGCTTCCCTGTTTCAAAAACCTCACCATGCTCTATGCTTTCTGTTTCTCCGTCTGTTGCCTGCTGCCCCAATCTTAGTGCCAGATAAATCTCCCGAAATACCGGAGAATCTTTATCAGGTATATCTATATACGGATTGACATTATAATACGCCTCTCCATTTACTACATGAAAAGCATCATATCGTTCCTGCACCAGCATACGACTATGCTCTTTCCCATCTAAAACCAGAAGAAAATCCGCCTGTCGGTCAAACTTCACATCCAAATCCTTCGCATAATAGCTTCCTGACTTCGAAGTAATATCAAAGGGGATATAGAGCTTGTCTGTCTCAAAATCAAAATCTTCTTTCTGAATATATAAATAAACAAACTTCTCATCGTATTTCACAGAAAGTGACACTCCCTGCTCCTCACAAATCACATCATTCTCTGTCCATTCAGCCACATCGCCATCTACATAGCAAATACTTTTTTCTTCTCCCGGGTCAAATGTAAGGATTCCGAAAAACTGCTCATTAGTCTGATAGTCTGTCCAATATGCGGTTGTTGACAAGTCCACATTTGCCATCGTATTCCAAGTACGTTTAAACCACTCATCCTGCCATGAGAAAATTGCACAGCCCGCACAGCCGGTTTCCTTAATATCCTCATAACAGGACTTTAACGCTGCAGCCTGCTCTTTCTCTGAAATATATCCCTGTGAGCGCAGTTTAGAAGTATCTGACTGTGCACGTCCCCTTGAAGTCGGAATTCCAAACTCCGATATTACAACCGGCATGGAATGATGATCCACCAATATATGCAAGTATGCCGCATAGGTATTATAAGTCCCATCTGCTAATAAGTAATCTTTCGCCCAGCTTTCTTTTTTCCAATCATCATATAAGCTTAAATAATCTGGGAAGTAAGAATACACATGATAAGACGCAAACTGCCCGGACAAGTATGCATCCGTAGCCAAAATATGCTCTGCATCAACAGAAGCATATTTGTCTCTGTTTGCTAACAAAAAGTCAACTTCATACGATAGCGGATCTGTGGTTGGCCAATTTGAAAAAGCCATCAATCTCTGCTCTCCGTATTTATCCGTTTCATAGGCAATCATAGCATCACCAACCTGTGCCAAAAGTGCCTCAAACGGCGTCGCACCTTCTGCGGTATACATGTAATCTCCTTGATAATTACACTCTTCCTGCTGCATATCATTTGTAAAAATAACTGTGGTATGCTCCCACTCTACTCCTACCAGATATCCCAATACCCACTTTGAAATATCCTTATCATAAGTAAAAATATCATTTGTCAAATCATCGCTAAGCCCTCTTTTACAACGCCCATGTATAATATCTATAATGTCACAGCCATCTTCAAGAAGTGCTCCCAAAAAATCATCATCATACGCATCCATATGAGAATTCTGTGCATAATCATCTACCCACACACCATGCAGCAGGTAAAGCGGTGTCTCTTTATCCTGATTATATTCATAAAATGCATCGTAAAAATCAGTAGACTGAATCGTATATATACGAATGGTATTTGCTCCCATCTCCTGAATCAGTTCAAACCAGCGAAGATACGTCTCTTTGTCTATCGCGTATTCCGTTGCAAAATGTCCCGGTATACCAAGTCCCAAATCTACACCTTTTATCTCGAAAGGCTTCATACCTTCGCCTGCATCCACCAGAATCGTTTTTCCTTCTGTCTTAGTGAATGTTGTAATAGTTTTATTTTGGCTTGTGTAAACCGGTACATCCCACCTATAATACAATGCATCAGCAATCCAGAATAGAAGTACAGCCACTGCTACTCCTATTAAAAACTTTTTCAATTGCCTACCTCCATCAATGATTGTACTTTTTATTTACGGATTCATGGCTATAAAAACGTAATGCTTCTATATTTTCATCCAGCCATGCAAGACGCCCTAGCAACGCATTTTTATATTGTTCTACTGCTTCCTCATAAGATGCTAGCGGTCTTCCTAATGCTGCGAATTCGTCATATTCTGTTTCAAATATATCGCCCCATTTTTTATAATTTCTGTCAATGGCACAACCTAAATATCCTTTGATATTTTCAATTTGCTCCAACAGTCTCTCATCAGAAAATATATTTTCCCGCAATTCCCAATAACGTTTCACAACACGATCCACAAACGCCTCATCCTTACATATCATTTCAAACCACGCTTGCTTTTGCATAAAAAACCCTGATACTTCAAATGGATCCGTAAAATAATTATTACAGCAGTTGTCAAAATCCCATACACATAACTTCAGTTTCCCATTTATATCTTTGTAAATGTAGGTGGAACAACTTCCCGCATCTAAGTTCCTTGCTATTTCGTTTATTAAAAAATAGTCAACAAAATTATCTATATCAACATGTGCATAATAACCATAAGTTTTTGATGCATAATCATAGGAATACAATGCCTTCTCAAAACTTGATATTTCGTCTGTAATATCCTCTATCATCTCCTGTGTGAGCTTACTTTTTCCCGGATACTCAATCGCTACCTGCTGCACATCGGTTTGCTTCATACCGATATGAAACGCAAAACTGTCAACCTCTGCTGTTGTATTGACACTTTGTCTGTCAAGTTCCAAAATATAACTTGTCTCCTTCAAACCTTCCTTTACCTCAGTAATCTGTATTCGTCCTTCTCCCGTAGACACCTTCTCCACGGCAGTATAAAGCCCCTGATATTCTCCGTTCAAAAATACCTCGCAGAATCTTACATCCGGTGCCCATTCCATAAGTTCACCGGCAAGATTGTACCACATGTAATTACGCATCTGTGTCTTATCTATATAAGATGCATTTAAAACCCATGTATCATGTGCTTCCATTTCTAAAACTTCCTGCTTTTGCTCCATCCCATCTTCATTGATAAACCGAAATAAATATCCCAGTTTATCATAATATCTAGATGTATTTCCTCTGGTTCGAATGCTTATCTTCGATGTCACTTCTGCTTCACTTGCCAGAGTGTTAAGTTCTGTTTTCTGATCAATGATTTTCATTTCTGCCTGTATGTAGGAATGTTCTATTTTATTCGGATTTAAGTTCGCAGTTACTTTACCCGGTATTTCCTGACCATTTGTTTCGATTACGATAATTGGCAAATGCGAAGAAAATGTCTCCGGATCAATCGAAAGATTCGTATCTTCTACTTGCTTACCTGCAGTCTCATGTTGCCATACTCTTTTTGTGTCTTTCTCCTGATTTTTCGGAATAAGAACCGCCACGCTTAGCAACAGCAGCACTGCCCCAATATAAAATCCCTTACTTTTCAAATTCTTCGCCTCGCTTACCACCTACTATTAACTGCTAATTTCATCATTTTGTGCCACCACATTCACACAATTAATTCCTTTTAACTCATATAATGCTTCTACAACACTCTTTTCCTTCTTGTCAGCGCTTTCATAAATTCTTCTGCTTACTTCAAAAATTAATTCAATCTGGTCAAGCGTTGTATTCTTTACTCGTAGTGTTGCCCTCGCATTAAAATACTCATAAATCAACGCTTCTATATTTCGCTCCAGACTTCTGTTTCCTCGAATCACAATCAACATACGATTATCATTTTTAATTCTTCCAAAAAACAGCAAAATCACAAATACCATTGCACTTCCCGCAATTGCCACAATATAATCTCCAACACCACAACAGATTCCCACTATCATTGTCCAGAAAATATAAACCGTATCTCTTGTATCCTTCACCGCCGTACGGAAACGAATGATGGACAATGCACCAACCATACCTAAAGAAAGTGCAATATTATTACCAATTACTGTCATAACCGTAGCCGTAAGTACCGTAAGTGTTAGCAAAGAAATATTGAATTTTTTAGAATATACACCACCTGCATGGCTAAAGAAATACGACAAATAAATTACAAGTCCCAATAAAAATGCCACAAAAATATGTAAAATAATTTCTTCTATTGTTAATGCTCCAGACTCTTCAAACATTGCATAAATATACTCTTTCACAATCACATTCCTTCTTTCTAAAACTGATAATGTAGTCCTATACTGCGCGATAGGCAATACTTACTAACCGACGTCTGACTTTTCTCGCTTACATTTAACAAATCCTTTATGTAGCTTAACAAAAAGCCATTATATTTTACTTCCATCACAACAAAGTTATTATCAAATACCGGGTTCTGATTTAACATATCTGAAAACAAATCAAAACTACTTTCTGTTGCTTTGATTTCATAATCAAAGGTAATTCGAATATTATTTTCTCGTACCATATACGCTTTCCGCCGATATTCGACAATGGCTTTCGGTCTATAAAACATCGCTGTCATATATGCGTACATCTCTCCCGCAAAAGGTTCTTTATAATTTAACAAACACGAATAATCTCCGTTTGAAATTGCTTCTGCATCTTCCCTTGTAACATTAAGAGAACGCTTTTTCTGTCCGCTACCCTGCTTTTGTTTCATTTCCAACTTTGCAAACTCTGTATCTGCTCCATAGGTTCTAATCCTGATTTTACGCCGGCACTCTACGCCATCTTCTTTTTCAAAAAAGTCTGTATCCCCAAATGTATCAAAGTACAAACTTCTCACGCAATATCCGTTTTCCTGCCCATTTTCATCAGCGTGCAAAACCTTTGACAGTTTTTCCTCCATCTGCCGAAACTGCAGGTATGTCAGCAGATACTTCTTTTCCTGTCGCACAACCTCCTGCATTATTCTTCCTCCATAAGTTCCATTGCCGTTTTTAAATAATGCCATGAAAATCCAAGCTTATCATATTCGCAACTTTCTTCTAGTTTCTTCCAGCTTTTCTTCACCGCTTCGAAACCATCATAATAATATGTATTATATTCCTCCAGACCATCTTTCCCCGGTTCCTGAAGTTCTGTAATGTGAATCAGCTGCTTGTCATACTTTTTCACCAGCGCAAGCTCTGTCGCAATCTGCCTTGCTTCATCCTCTTTGTTATAATTCATGACTGCCACACCATCACAGCCGGCTGCTATTAATTCTTCCAGTTCCTGCTCCATTCCGTGATTATCATAATGATATGGAATACACAGCAATACCTGCAAATTATGCTCCTTTGCAATTTCATAAGTCACTTTGCAATTCTCCACATATTGCTTCATACATGCAGCGGCATCTTCATCCCATTCATCCAGTAAATAAGGCTCTACATCCCATACAATTCCCTGAAATCCATGCTCCGCGCCTGCAAGTTGATTCCATTCAACAACTTCTTCCACTTCTGCTCTCATCGTCTCCGCATTTTTCTCTAGTGCCCAATGCTTATTCCCGGCTAAATACCATACTTTATTTCCCATTCTTGCCTGACGCTTTAAAAAGGCAAGCACATCTTCTTCTAAATCAGCTTTTGATATTTCCTGATAAATGGTATCACAATTCAGGTATTCCATAACCTCAGCTATCTGGTCTGCATATTCCAGATAAATATAATCCCCGTTCCATGAATAGATACTGCTTTTTATCTCCGCCTTTTCTAAAGCAGAACTTTCTTCCATGCTTTCCAGCTCACTACACCCATTTAAGGCATATCCCGTCAACACTCCCAAAAAATAGATAATAACTATTCCACAGAACAGACCCAGTCTCTTCTTCATTCTCTATTCCTCGTACTCAATCCCTATCATCGTAAGTCCCTGCGCCGGTGCAGTAGGTCCCGCTGCATTCCGGTCACATTTTTCTAAAATATCTGTTATTTCTTCCGGCTTTATATCACCTGCACCAACCTTAATCAACGTACCTGCAATAATACGAACCATATTATACAAAAATCCATTTCCTGTCACCCTGATTGTAATTATGTCATCGCATTTTTCTACATCGCAGCTATATATTGTGCGTGTTGTGGTTTTTACCTGTGCTCCAACTGCACAAAAGCTTTTAAAATCATGCTCTCCTTCCAAATACTTCGCCGCATCCTGCATAGCCTCTACATCCAATTTATGATAATAAAAATAAGTATCCAGCCTTCGTGTCGGATTACGAAAGGTTCTATTTAGTATACGGTATTCATACGTTTTACGCCCTTTTTGATAACGGGGATGCCAGTCTACCGGCACTTCACAGGAATCCTGTACTACAATATCGACAGGCAGTTTCTGATTTAATGCAAAAGAAATCTTATCCGCCGGCATTCTGGTATTCGTGTCAAAGATTGCCACATTTCCCAAAGAATGTACTCCTGAATCAGTACGGCTCGCACCTGTCACTACAATATCTTCTCCCAATAATGCCGACAAATGCTGATTCAAAACAGACTCTATTGTAATACCATTTGGCTGTACCTGCCAACCACAATAATTCGTACCATCATATGCTACGGTAAGCTTTACTCGTTTCATAATATTTTTCTCCGCTCATTTTCTATCGCAAGCAGTGCAAACATAACAAAAGAGTCCGTATTTATCGAACTCTTTAAAAAAATTCTTTACTGTTACTCCATTTTCCATCAAGAATTCTTCTATATTTACACACACAATAAACTCAATAAGAAATATGCCATAATCACCACATATGCAATATAATCTCTTTTTACATAAGTCAGTGGTTTCATTTTGGTACGACCGGCACCACCATTATAACATCTTGCTTCCATCGCCATAGCTAAATCATCCGCTCTACGGAATGCAGACACAAAAAGAGGCACTAATAATGGTATCATGTTTTTCACACGCTTTAACATATTGCCACTCTCAAAATCAGCACCTCTTGCCATCTGTGCCTTCATGATTTTATCCGTTTCTTCAATTAATATCGGAATAAAACGCAATGCGATGGACATCATCATAGCAATCGCATGTACCGGAATCTTAATTTTATTTAACGGACGTAATGATTTTTCCAATCCATCCGTCAACTGATTTGGTGTAGTCGTTAAAGTCATTATGGAAGTCCCTAAGATTAAGTAGGTCAAGCGTACCGTCATCATAACTGCATTCTGTAAACCTTCTTTTGTAATCTCTAATACCCAAAAAGATACTAAAACCTCACCCGGCGTTAAAAACAAGTTAAATAATGCTGTAATCAGCATCAATATCATAATTGCCTTTAAGCCCTTCACCATGAACTTAAACGGCACCTGCGACAACACAATTACACCTGCCATAAAACAAGTCGCAACCACAAAGCCCACTATCCCCTTGATGCAAAAGAGTGAGATTACATATATCAACGTTCCAAATAATTTTACTCTAGGGTCTAACTTATGTATTACCGAATCTGCCGGATAATACTGCCCTATGGTGATATCTCTTAACATATGGTTGCCTTTCTAACTTTCTATTCTTAACGTCTGCCACCGAGCAAAGCTTGTACAATTGTCTCCCTCGCTTCTGCAATCGTAGTCACATCCGTAGCTACATTCAATCCTCGATCTTTCAGCTCCTGCATCAGGTAAGTCACCTGCGGTGCAGCCAGACCTATGGCCTCTAATTCTTTGTAATTTTTAAATACTTCCTTTGGCACATCATCAAACATGACTCTGCCCTGATTCATAACAATAATACGCTTTACGTACTTTGCTACATCTTCCATGCTATGAGACACCAGGATAACCGTCATCCCGCGTTCCCTATGCATTCTGGTAATCAAATCTAAAATCTCATCTCGCCCACCCGGATCAAGTCCTGCAGTCGGCTCATCTAAAATCAGCACTTCCGGTTTCATAGCAAGCACACCGGCAATCGCCACACGCCGCTTTTGTCCACCGGATAAATCAAATGGTGACTGGTAAAACAGTTCTTCCGGAATTCCAACCTGACGTAACGCTTCAAACGCACGAAGTCCGGCTTCATTCTTATCCAACCCCTGATTCATCGGTCCGAAACACACATCATCAAAAATGGTCGTTTCAAAAAGCTGATGTTCCGGATACTGGAACACTAATCCTACCCGGTTACGCAATTCCCGTAAATCAAAATCCTTTTCATAAATATCCTGTCCATGGAAATAAATCGCACCGCTCGTTGCTTTTATCAAACCATTCAAATGTTGAATTAAAGTAGATTTTCCGGAACCGGTATGACCGATAATGCCGATAAATTCACCATCTTCAATTTTTAAGTTGATGTCATCTAATGCTTTTATCTCATATGCAGTTCCTGCACTGTAAACATAATTTACCTTATCTACTATAATTGACATGTTCTTTTCCTTCTCTATATTTCGTCATGGAATGCTCATACTCGTATTTCATTAACCAGCAATTTTCATAATAGCTTCTACTAGCTCTTCTCTGGTTAAAACACCCAATGGTACATTGATACCTGACTGTCGCAACAAATCTGCTAAAAGCGTCACCTGCGGCACATCCAAATGATGTTCTTTTAATTTACCAACCTGTGAAAAAATCTCCCTTGGAGTTCCTTTCATCACAACCTCGCCTTTATCCATCACATACACATAATCTGCATCTACTACCTCTTCCATGTAATGTGTAATCAGGATAACCGTGATTCCTTTTTTCTGGTTCAGTTCTTTTACTGCACGCAATACTTCTTTGCGTCCATTCGGATCTAACATAGCAGTCGGCTCATCTAAAACGATGCACTTTGGCTCCATCGCCATAACGCCGGCAATTGCCACGCGTTGTTTCTGCCCACCTGAAAGCTTATTCGGAGAATGCTTACGATATTTAAGCATTCCTACCGAACGCAGACTATCCGCCACTCTTGTCCAAATATTCTCTGTTGGGATACCGATATTCTCCGGACCAAATCCCACATCTTCTTCCACGATACTGGCAATAATCTGATTATCCGGATTCTGAAAAACCATACCGGCAGTCTGTCTGACTGCCAGTATATTCTCTTCTTCTGAAACATCCTTACCATCTACCCACAATGTGCCCTCTGTTGGAGAAAGTAAGGCATTGATATGTTTTGCAAAAGTAGACTTACCCGAACCGTTATGTCCAAGTACTGCAATAAACTGTCCCTCTTTTACATCAATATCCACATGATTCAGCGCCGTCTGAATGGACTCAACATTGCCTTCTTCATCACGACGGATGTATTCATGTACTAATTGTCTTGCTTTAATTATGCTCATTTTTCTTCCTCGTTACTTCACATAATTTGTGTCCTTCACAAGTTTCTAATCGTCCCAACTTAAGCGATGCAATTCACCTTCCAGCTTCATATGGTCAAACTGATTCTGGCGTAATGCTTCATACAACACAACTGCTACCGAATTCGATAAATTCAAAGAACGAATCTCTCCTACCATCGGAATACGCACACATGTATCCGGATTCTCTTTTAAAATCTCTTCCGGAATACCTGCGCTTTCTTTTCCAAACATAATATAACAATCCGGTTCATACGAAACATCAGAATACACATGCTTCGCTTTGGTGGTTGCCATATAAATCTTTGCTCCCGGATTCTTCTCGCAAAAGTCTTCCCAGTTCACATAAGTCGTTACATCCAGATCTTTCCAATAATCCATACCTGCACGTTTTAAAGCTTTTTCTTCCAAGCTAAAACCAAGTGGCTCAATCAAATGCAATCTGGTGTCTGTTGCCACGCAGGTTCTGCCGATATTTCCGGTATTTGCCGGAATCTCCGGCTCGTATAATACAATGTTTAACTTTGCCATAACTTTCCCTTTACGCCACGTTTTATGCGTTTTTTTCTTCGCGAAGCTGTGTAATAAATGCTTCTATACGGTCCATTGCTTTTCTAAGTACATCTAGCGAGTATGCATAGGAAATACGGATAAAGCCTTCTCCACATGCACCAAATGCTGTTCCCGGAACAACTGCAACTTTCTGCGCATTAAGTAATGCGGTTGCAAATTCATCTGATGTCATACCAAATTCCTTGATACAAGGGAATACGTAAAATGCACCAAACGGCTCGAAACATTCCAAGCCCATTTCTTTGAAACGGTGCATCAGATAACGACGTCTTCCGTTATATTCTTCACGCATTTTTGCAACATCCTCATCTCCATTTTTCAATGCCTCTACCGCAGCATACTGACTGGTGGTCGGTGCACACATAATTGCAAACTGATGAATCTTGGTCATCTGTGCAATAATTTTCTCCGGTCCACAGGCATAACCAAGTCTCCAGCCTGTCATAGCATAAGCTTTTGAAAAACCATTGATTAAAATGGTTCTTTCCCACATACCCGGCAAAGATGCGATTGTTACATGTTCTGTATCTTCTGTATAGGTCAGTTCCGAATAAATTTCGTCACTGATTACATATAAATCATATTTTTCTACCACTTTTGCGATTGCTTCTAAATCCGCTCTCTCCATAATGGCTCCTGTCGGATTATTCGGGAACGGCAACACCAAAAGTTTTGTCTTTGGTGTAATCGCAGCCTCTAATTCTTCCGCTGTTAAACGGAACTGATTTTCCGCTTTTAATTCAATAATAACCGGTGTACCGTTTGCCAAAATACAGCATGGCTCGTAAGATACATAACTTGGCTGTGGAATCAGCACTTCGTCACCCGGATCTAACATGGCACGCATCGCAATATCAATCGCCTCACTGCCGCCAACCGTTACTAAAATCTCATTATTATAATTATACGACACACCACATCTTCTGGTAAGGTAGCGGTCAATCTCAATTTTCAATTCTTTTAAACCTGCGTTGGATGTATAAAATGTCTTTCCTTTTTCCAACGAATAAATACCCTCATCACGAATATGCCATGGGGTATCAAAATCCGGTTCACCTACGCCTAATGTAATCGCGTCCTTCATCTCGCTTACGATATCAAAAAATTTACGAATACCGGATGGTTGAATGCTTACTATTGTTTTTGATAATGGGTCTCTCATGGTGTCATCTGAATCCTTTCATCCCTTGTTTTTTCTGCAAGTATTGTTCCGTGGTCTTTATACTTTTTCAAGATAAAGTTCGTTTTCGTGCTAAGTACTGTGTCAAGTGTAGACAATTTTTCTGATACAAACTGTGCCACATCTTTTAAAGTCTTGCCTTCAATCGTTACCATGAAATCAAACCCACCGGAGATTAAATAAACTGCATTTACTTCCGGATAATTATAGATACGTTCTGCAACCTTATCAAATCCTAAACCTCTCTGTGGAGTTACGCGGACTTCAATCATTGCCATAACTTTGTCTACGCCCACTTTATCCCAATCAATTAAAGTATGATATCCACAGATAACGTGTTCCTCTTCCATTACCTGCAATTCATTCAATACTACGTTCTCATCAACACCAAGAATAATGGCTAATTCTTTCAAATCAATTCTGCTGTTTTTTTCTATAAAAGTTAAAATCTTTTCACGCATGATATACTTTCCTTTCTATACTAATACCTGATACAACTCGTCTGTCTTTGGACGTTCTAAAAAGCTATGCTCCTCATCATCTTTACGAATCATACGGTCTTTGCCTTCTGTCGCTTTTCCAATAACTGCCGCATTGATACCGGCTTTTTCCAGTTCCCGAACCATCTTATTTCCATCTTCTGTTGCCATAAGCATACTTCCACTGGAAATCAGACGATATGGATTGATTCCATAAAACTCGCAAATCTCAATCGTCTCCTGACGAATCGGAATCTTCTTTACATCAATATCAAGTCCGATGCCGGATGCCTCTGCCATCTCCCAAAGTGCGCCAAAAATGCCGCCTTCTGTGATGTCATGCATTGCGCTGACACCGGAGTTAATGGCGACTGCGGCCTCAGATAACACGGACAGATATACATCTAAGTCCTTAGCTTTATCGATAAAAGACGCCGAAAAACGTGTCTTTAACTCTTCTTCTTTTTCTTTGGCAATGATAGATGTTCCTTCAATTCCAACCCACTTGGTTACCACAATGTCCATGCCGGGTTTTGCACCTGAAGTTACTACCATTTTTCCTTCTTTTACTTTTCCTACTCCACAGACAGTTACTACCGGCTGATTTACTACCGGTGTTACCTCCGTATGACCACCCATGATTTGAACTTTTGCTGCTGCACAGGCTTCTTCCATCTGCTCCATAATCTTTTTCAAATGAGACTCTTTTGCTTCCGGCGGCAATAAAATCGTAAGCAGTACCCCTACCGGTTCCGCACCCGAACTTGCCAAATCATTCACCGTAATCTGAATCGCCAATTTACCGATATCTTTCGCAGTGCCTGTAATCGGATCTGTAGAAAGAATAAAAATCTCATCCTCTGCCAGCTTCACCGCTGCACAGTCTTCACCGATACCCGCCCCCATAAGCACTTCCGGTCTTTTTGTATGTAGTTGTTTAAACACCGAACGCTCTAATACGTTCTCTGGTACTTTTCCAATTTTCATATATCCTCACATTTATAGCAATAGGCTGTCTCTTTCTAGAGGCAGCCTGTGTTATATTCATTTTCTTTTTTACTGCAACACTACCGCTGCAGCTTCCGGTGACGCCGGATACAATGCATTCGAAATAGTCGCTGCATCTCCAGTGACGATAGCATTGTAAATATTATTTCGAAGCACCTCATTATCTGTTGCAATACCAATTGCTAATACCTTTGGCGATGCTTTGTAATTACTAGTATTAAACTTTTCTTTACTAACTACCACACCATCTTCTTTTACAATTTTCCACAGCTGGGTTTTATATCCAATGTGCTTTGACTGTGTCTGTGTAACAGTACCTACCGGAAGTTCCACTGCTGTAAACTTAGTACCCGGATCTGTTGTCTCAAGTACTTTTGTTTCAAATTCAATTGTTCTGTTCGCAGGTCTTGTTTCTACTCCGTAGATATTAAAATACAAATCTTTTCCTTTTGTATAGCCCTCAATATAAACAGGATATTCCTGATTATTTTTGAACTTAAAATCCTGAATACCATCAGCAATCATTGCGTCCATTGATAACGGCACATATGCCACTGTCATAGAATGACTCTGACGTTCTACGATTTCGAGTTCTGCATAAATAACTGCATTATATAATGTCGTAGACACCTGACAAACACCGCCGCCATAAGTCTGTACTGTCTGTCCGCCTTCATAAGAACCGGCCTTTTCATAACCATTTTCTTTATTACGATATAAAATCGTCTCATTTACGGAAAATACATCTCCCGGATACAATACCGTTCCGTTGATACGGTCAGTTGCCACATTAATATTCGTAATACGGGATACTACTGAAGTTCTAAAGTTCGTATCACATGAACCAAGCACATCCTTTATCTGTGCCAACTCTTCTTCATTGCCTCTTGGCTCTGTAATCTGTGCACTTAATTCAATTACTGCATCTTCACGATTCCATTCATCCGCAATATACTCTTCGATTAATGCTGCTGAAGGACCTACATTTACTGCAATACCTGTTGTTCCAGGTACATAAACAAATTTACCTTCTTCTCGAATCAAACCATTATCAACCGCTTTTGTATCTATCTTGCTGATATTATCATTTAAAAATGCAGTCACCATCTCTTTATCAATGCTGACATTCAAATCAAATACCAAATCGCCCTGCTCTAAATCTGCCAAATCCTTATAACGTTTTAACAAACTTCCTGTTTTACCCACAGACATTGCCTCTTTTACAATATCTTTATTTGTAACGGCAAAACCTAACTCAGCAGCAGTAGCACTTAACTGTTTATCACCGGCTGTAAATGTAAATTGTGTCTCATTTAACGTTTCGATATAAGCCTCTAATGCTTCCTTCGCTTCCGCCTCTGTCATTCCGCCAATGTGTACACTTTCGATATAAATGCCTTCCGAAATCTGTTTATCATTCGTTTTTGCATTTACCTTAAAATACATTCCGAATAACATCGTAGCAAACACTGCCACAAATGCTATCGGAAGAATTACCTTCACTCTCTTCATTTTCTTCCCTCAATATCATAATAATAAATATACATTATGTAAATTTTAAAGCTAGTATACCTCTATTTTCCGCGTTTTTGCAAGATGCATAACCACGAATATATTTGACTCCTGACTTCTTTTTTAGTATATTTTTACATGAGAGCAACTGCAACTGAAGAAAATACCATTACTACTACAAGTACGATTACGATTGCAGATACAAGTTTTTTGTGTTTATTACTTCCAAATTGAAACATTATTTTTCCTCGCTTTCAGGTGAAATATAGAAAGGCTCATATTATGGCACTCTCATTATTAGGTTTATTTATTGCAATTTTTGCTTTTATCTCTTTCTTCCGCAAACGTCACGACAGGCTTCAACAGGAGACCGACAAGAGTTTCTGGGAACGAGAACAAGAAGCTAACTTTGTTCGCCGCAAAGATATCAGCGGACTTCCTTATATTAGCATACCTTTTGATAATTTTTCAATAGGTGCATTTTCAGATACACAATTATCTGAGATAGAAACCGCACTTGATTCTTTCCGTGAGAAAAAAATCCTCAATCTGACAGGTCAGTCCAATACTGACTTAAAACTACAGTATGGTCCGGCGAACTTAGCTGCCCTGACAGAATACGACCAGAATTTTACGGATATGCTACAATTTTTTACCAAATATGTCAACCGTTTAATTGAATTAAATCATTTAGATGCAGCTATTCCGGTATTAGAATTCTGTATCGAAGCTGGTTCAGACATTTCCACACACTATACTATTTTAGCAGATTATTATAAATGTAGCGGCAATGCTCACAAAATAGATGGTCTTCGTGAGAAAGCTTCCACTCTAAATTCTCTGACCAAAACATCTATTTTACAAAAGCTGGATGCTATTGCATCTTCCCATACTGAGTAATCAGCTTGTCCGTAAGTCTTGATGCTTCGCTTTTTGTCATGGTTGGCGAAAACTCCGCCAATTCAATCCCATGATACTGAGCGAAGCTTTTTAAATACTGTTTTTGACGCTCTGTTGCCGGCGACTGTTTTTTCGCTTTATACAAAAGAGGTTTCGGTTCAAAACTCTCTGCCTCCTCACCAGCATATAATGTTTTCATTTTTTCGAATATCTGCATGGTCTCCCTTGCATCATCCAATGCTCTGTGCGCATTTACTCTCAAAATTCCAAAATAAGCACACAAACTCTCTAAATCTTTTTTCTCTTCTGCAGGCAAAAATTTTCGTGCGAGTTTCAATGTATCTACCGCCTGCTTTTCCAAAACAAGCTTATGATTTACTGCCCACTGTTTTAAAAAAGAATAATCAAATATAATATTCTGTCCTACCAGAATATCCTCTCCCAAAAACGCCAAAAATTCTTGCATTGTCTCATCCAACGGCTTACCGCTATCTGCCTGTTCCTGACGAATTCCGGTTAATTCTGTCACTTTTTCACTTAATACAACTTGCGGATTCACAATCGCAGAAAAACACGCACATTCCCTGCCATCCCGCACCCGAATCGCTGCTACTTCTAATATTTTATCCGTTTTTGCATTTAGTCCGGTCATTTCCAAATCAATGACTACATAATCCTCTAACATGCTCATCTCATTTCTTTTTCTTCTTTTTATCCGAACGGTCTTCTGCTTTACATAGGTCCTGCAAAAAACAACTTTCACACTTCGGGCTTCTGGCAAAACAGATGTTACGTCCAAATGAAATAATCTGAATATTATATAAAATCCAATGCTCCTTCGGAAGCACCTTCATTAGTTCATATTCTATTTTTTCCGGGTCAGTTTCCTTCGTAAACCCAAGCCGTCTGGAAATTCTCTTTACATGCGTATCTACAACAATACTCGGCTCATTGTAAATATTGCCACGAATTACATTTGCAGTCTTCCTGCCTACACCTGCCAGAGAAGTCAAATCCTCTAAAGAAGATGGTACCTCTCCTCCAAATTCATATACCAAACGTTTCGCACAAGCAATAATATTTTTCGCTTTATTATGGTAAAATCCGGTTGGTTTAATATCCTGTTCCAGTTCTTCCAAATCTGCATTTGCGAACTTTTCCAGCGAATCATATTTTTGGAACAAATCCTTCGTTACGATATTCACTCTCGCATCTGTACATTGCGCACTTAAAATTACCGCTATCAATAACTGCCACGGATTCTCGTGATTTAAATAACAAATGTACTCTGTTCCATATTCCTTATCTAATCTATCTAAAATTTCCTTTGTTCTCTTTGTCACAAAACTCTCCTCACAATAAACAAATCAATTAACAGGCACCTCGTCCGGCAGCAGTTCCACAGTCCTCACTTCTGCCTGATGATTAAGCGCATCTCTCTGTTCATAATCAAACAAAACATACAACACCTCGCTCTGACGTTCTGGCAATTCTGCAAGCATCCGTTCCTTTTTATCCGGGAAACGATAATGAAATGGTTCTACATGCGAAAGAGAACCTTTTTTACAATACTGCTTTGTTATCTTTTTAAATTCTGATACTGACGGAGCCCATCGCGGTCTGCTCTTACAATTTTCACGATAATACAAATCAAACGTCAGACTCTCTTCTAACATTTTAAGTATTGCATCTGCTTCCTTAGCATCGCACATAAGACTTGTTTTCTGACCAGATGTTTTATTTTCAAAGCATGCCTCTACAAACTCCTGCAAAATCTCACAACGCCTAATCCGGGAATGACTCATAGCCTGATAGCCCTTTTCCTCATAAAAGGCTCCAAACTCCTGAAACATATAAAACGGGCTTTCAAACAACACTTCCAGTAACTTCATAGTCACTTCAAATTGTCCGCTGTTATAGTATATCTCAAGCATTTCTTCTACCTGCTTAATTTTTAAAACCTCTTCATAACTAAGCCATTTCGTCTTCATGACCTCATACGGTGCAACAGAATGATATACCATCTCATAGTCTGCTGCATGTTCATACATATAGGAACCCTTTAATACTTTTAAAAATCCAAGCTGTAACTGGTTCGGTTTTAATGCATATATTTCATCAAAAGATTTTGCAAATGTCGCATAATCTTCATATGGCAACCCTGCTATCAAATCCAAATGTTCGTGAATGTTCCCTGCATCCTGTATACGTTTTACAATTTCCTTCAAACGTTCTAAATTCATCGTGCGTCGTATCTCTCTAATCGTCGTATCATTCGTAGACTGTACGCCAATCTCTAACTGAATCAATCCCGGCCGCATAGAAGTAATCAATTCCAACTCCGCTTCGTTGATTAAATCCGCCGACACTTCAAAATGAAAATTCGTAATACCATTATCATGCTCTTTTATAAACTGCCATATCGCCATGGCATGCTTATGGTCACAATTAAACGTCCGGTCTACAAATTTTACCTGTGGCACTTCTTTTTCTATAAAAAACGCAAGCTCTTTTTTCACAAGTTCCAAATCGCGGAACCGTAACTTTTTATCAACAGAAGAAAGGCAATAACTACAACTAAACGGACAGCCTCTACTAGATTCGTAATAGATAATACGATTTTTAAAATCATCAATCTCCTCGTAGCAGAATGGTATCTCACTCATATTCATCGGCACTTCCGGTGCGACTACATGAAGTACACCCGCTTCTCTGTCGCGGTATGCAACGCCGGTCAGACTCTGCAGACTGCCTTTCCCGTTCACATAATAATCACACAGCGCATAGAACGTCCGCTCGCCTTCTCCCATCATAATTCCAGTCACTTCCGGATGGTTTTTCATAAAATCCTCCACCTCGTAGGACACTTCCGGTCCACCTAACCAGATAGGAACCTCCGGACACAATTTGTGAAACTCTTTTATCGTCTCTTCCACATATCCTATATTCCAGATGTAGCAGGATATGCATAATACATCCGGTTTCTGCTTATAAATCTGCTCTAAAATATAATCTGAGCGATGATTTATGGTATATTCACCTATTACGATATGTTCTGCAAATTCTTTTGCATAAGCTTTCAAACTATACACTGCCAGATTCGAATGGATATATTTTGCATTTATGGCTGTTAATAATATTTTCATACTTCATCCTGTCTATTCGTCAAATTCTACTGTTACGAAAAATCCCTTCTCCGTTTCTTTTATGTCTACTACTTTTCCTTCCTTAGACTTAATTCGATTTCCCACCGGAAAATTAGCAGACATCGCATATGCCTTACCAAGCGTATAATAATAAGAACTTGGCAGTTTTCCTTCCGTAATTGGAATGACCTGTCCGATTTCTACTAGCCCGGTACGCTCCATTTTAAATTCTTCCTGTCTCATTTTAACTCCTACTGCCTTACTTTTTTAACTGGTAATTTCATCCACGGTTCTTGCCAGTGACATAATACGATCAATTTCCGCTCCTTCTACCGGAGCTTCGCCATAACTGATGTGTTTGCCATCTTCACCGAATCCACCTAAAAGGTGCTTGCCCGGTTCTGCCATCTTCTCAATCGTATAATATCCCGCTTTTTTCATAATTGGATCAAACGTAATATATATGCGGTAGCACAGTGGAGGCACAATGCCATTATCCGGGAAATCCACACGAATCAATGTCAAATCCGGAGCAATATCCAGTGCCATTACAGAATAGTCCACTGCTGTATATGGATATAATTTCTCCTCCTTGTACGCTTGTGCAAAAATCTGATTGATAAACGCTTCTTTTTCCTCACATAACTGTTTCACAAAACTTTCTTTTTCTGTAAATAAGCGCTTTGGAAGAATACTGAATTCCACCTGTTTTTTTACAAATACCCCAAACTGCTCCGGCGTCATTTTCACCTGCTTCGTCTGCATCATCTTCTGATCCGCTTCATGAAGTTTTTGCACTAACTCTTTTCCCAAAACCAAATTCTGTGAAAATGGATTAATTACCATTCCAAGCAGATTCAATTCCTCTTTTACAACAAGATCGTTGCAGGCAGGAAATGGTATACTTAAAATCGCCTGTGCCTTTGGTTCTGCCGGAATCTGTCCTTTACTTGTATACACTGCAAGAAACATCCTTCCATCTGTATTCTTCAAAAAACACGGAACTGGCTGGTTTGGTGCTTTTAACATCGCCGGCACCAACAGCTTAGTCGGGCGCAATAAATTCAAAATAATCCCCAAATTCTCCTTGGTACGTTCTTTCTGATATATTTCTATCGCTTCTTCTAATTTATCATTTGTAATCTCCATTGTTACCTGATTATCCATACAACTTCCCTTTCTGACCCTATTTTAAGGATTTATGTAATACGCAATCCCTACTGTTTTAGCTCCTACACTACACGCATTCGTAAAAGATGCTTTCTGCAGAATAATACGTTTAAATGGCAGAAAACGCAATAACTCCGCTTTTATAAATTCCTGCTCTTTTACCGTACATCCTGAATGCGTTACAATCACTACATCCGTATTAATCTTACTCTTTCTATGTAAACGAAAACGAACAAAACCTTTCCATGCAGTTTCCATACTTCCGGCAAAAAAGCCTATCATTCTTACTTTGCTTTTTACAGGTGCAATTACCGGGCGGAGCATAAACCAACTGCATATATTTGCAACCGCCTGACTGGTACGTCCTCGCTGTGCAAAAATATCTGCTGACGGCATAATATACTTTGACACGACTCTGTTTTTCATCGTATCCACCATTTCACAAATCTCCTGGCTTTTATATCCCTCAGTCGCAAGAGATGCCGCATAAAGCACGATTAATGCTTCACCACAGGAAATATGTCCGGCATCAATTACCTGTACATGATCAAATCCGGCGGCTGCAGCTTTGGCCACTGCATAACTGCGTCCGGTATTTTTTGCCATAGAAATATGTACTACCTGCTCTGCCTGTGTCAGCGCATCTGCAAAAAACTCTTCATATTCTTCCACAGAAGAACTGTCTCCATAAGCATTGATTCCATTTTCAGACATATATTGTGCCAAATGATCCGAATTAATTTCCTTCGTATCCGCAAAACGTCCATTCTCTGTTTTAATATATAAATACATTACCTTGATATCATACTTCTCAATCAATTCCGGTGGTAAATCACTCACACAATCCGTTGTAATGTATACCGTCTTACGTTTTCTTCCGGAAATTTTTTGGATTTCATTTTCCTTTGCCCGGTCAAGAAGCACATTCTTACGATATTCTACCAGTTCATTCGGTAGAAAATGTAATATGCTTTCTTCTAACTTTTTGCTGTCAATTGGCTTTTCCAGATATCCATCAAAACGAACATCCTTCATCATACGCTGTGTTTCCTCTAGCGTATTTGCCGTGAGTAAAACAACCGCCGTATCCCGGCACAAGCCATTTTCCTGCATGCGCAGGCGTTTCAACGTTTCATGCCCATCCATTCCCGGCATCATATAATCCATTAATATCACATGGTACAGACGCTGTCTGGTTTTTTCCAAACATTCCTCCCCGCTTTTCGCTACATCGATTTCTACTTTTGTAGCTTCTAAAAGTTTTTGTACCACCACTATATTTAAGTCATTATCATCTACTAAAAGTACTCTGGCTGCTGGTGCCTCAAATAACTGACGATATCCTTCTGCCTCTTCATCATCCTCTACAATTGCAAATGATTCACTTCCAATCGGTGTGTCATCTACAATTTCCTGCTTTAATTCAATTGTGAAAACAGTTCCTTTGGTATAAATACTATCTACTGTAATTTCTCCACCCATCAAATCCAGTAACTGCTTTGCAATCGATAATCCTAAACCGGTTCCTTCTACCCGAATATTATTTTTCTCGTCTACACGGCTAAATGTCTCATATAAATGTGGTATATCCTCTTTTCGAATTCCAATTCCCGTATCTGCCACAGAAATCTTTAACAACACATGGTTATCTCCCGTTCTCACACCACTTGCCGACAACGTGATAGACCCTTCATTCGTGTATTTAACCGCATTCGCCAATATATTAATCAATATCTGCCTTATTCTCTTTTCATCACCAATCAACTCTGACGGCAGATTCTCATCTACTTCTGCAAAAAGTTCTAATCCCTTTTCCTGCACACTGACACGAACCATATCCATCAATTCAGCAATCATATTCTGTGTCTTATAAGGAACCGGGAATATTTCCATTCGCTGACTTTCAATTCGAGACAAATCCAAAAAATCATTTACCAGACTAAGAAGCATTTTACTGGCACTTTTAATATTCTTTGCATATTCAGCTGTTTCCCCTGTCGGATTTTCTCTAAGAATCATTTCATTCAGACCTACAATCGTATTAATCGGTGTTCGAATTTCATGACTTACTCTGGCAAAGGATGCATTTTTTGAATTACTGGCTGCCTCTAATTCTTCATTCTGTTTCAAAACAACCGCTCGTTCTGTCTCATACAAGTACATAAAAAACAAAATGATAAATCCACATGCCAATCCAGTCGCAAGAATCGCAAACAGCGAATCCACATAAATAGCTTCCCTGCTCTCCATTGGAATAACAAGTTCCGGGTGTCTGTACGCAACAAAATACGAAGCAATATCTACCAAAATACTAAGTACCACAAAAATTGTAAGCTTTTTACCACGAAACATCATAAACAGGTAAATAATACCTAATACAAACCAAACGCTGGCACCGCCTTCAATTGCACCACACCAGAAAAACATTACCGGAAATGCAATACCATTAATCGCAATCGCCACCAACACTGCGGCTAAATCTAATTTATTATACTTAAATGTCAACAACACTCCCAACAACATAGATATAAACATTACCATCAATGGAGGCAGTGTTTCAAAAAGATTGGCAATACCCATACTTACTAAAATCGCCATTATGGATAATACAAATCCAACGATAATAATCAAACGGAAAATTCGCTCTCGTAACGAAAACTTTTCATTAAAAATATTTTCTGCTATAAATTTTTTCAATCTTCGTTACCTCCCTTCTCCGCTTCTTCTTTCCATCTTACAATACCATCATATGCTGACATATAGTCAGACATTTTTACTTTGCGCCTTGCCATGTCTGCAATCTTTTGCATCGCTAATCCCTTATAACTGCAACGCTCTAGTTTATCGATAATAAAACTCATTTTTTCACCATCGAACTCAAACATTGCCGCATCTAATTCTTCCAAATAACTCTGCAAAGTACCCTCATCGATTTCCGTACACTCTGATAGGCTCACTTCTTCTTCAACCGGAAGTCCAAGCGCTATCCTGATTTCATTTAGCACACGCACATACTCTGATATCATTCCCGCATGGCTCACATTAATCCACGCTACATCTCCACGTTTGCCAGCAAGTTCTAATTGTTTTGCCTGTTCTGATAAAGGCACTGCCCCTACACTCATCATCATACTCTTTAATGCATGTACTTCAATCGTATAATTTTTCCAGTCTTTTTCACCAAAAAGTCTTTCTATTTTTGCAATATGCTCATCTCCATTTTTGCAGTACTGCTCTAAAATTTCAAGATAAGATGACTGACCACCACAATACAAAAGTCCTTTCTCTACATCCAAATCTCCAATCTGCAGCTTCTCTGCTTTGGATACAGCAGGAGTTTTTTTCTCCTCTATTTTTTCATGAACTTCTATCACATCATTTGCAGCATCTTCTGCCTGAATATATCGCATTTTTTCCTTTGGAATATTCCTACGCAACAAACGCTCTAACACAGACAACTCCACCGGTTTTTCAATAAAATCATTAAAGCCTTCCTGCATAAACATTTCCCGGCTTCCCGCTATGGCATTTGCAGTTACCGCAATAATCGGAACTTTTTTATAATACGAACCTACTTTATTGCGAATTCTATGAAACGTCTCCACTCCATCCATATCCGGCATCATATGATCCATAAATACAAAGTCAAATTCCTTACTTTCTATTTTTTCTAATGCTTCCGGTCCGTTTAATGCAGTGCTCACCTTAATCTGATAACGTTCTAATAATCCCTCTATTACCTTTAAATTCATCCAGTTATCATCCACGACTAAAACTTTGGTTTCCGGTGATATAAACTTTCTTAACACGGAATCACGGCCTGTTTCCGTTCGATACTCCTCGTTTAAAACGGCCACTACCGGTAAAATATGTAATGGCTTTCGAATTAATATAATGTTTGGATTTGTAATAGACTCAATATCTATTGCATCTAATACGACTGCGACTTTGGTCTGTCTGCTTAAATCATCAAAGTACTTTGTATCTTCTCTATACTCTGTTAAGCTGACAAAAATATGCGTAAATTGTTCCATCTGGCATCGGCGTTTAAAAGACGGCATATCCGTACACATCTGACAGCGTACCTGCAGCTGCTCTACCATATGTGCAATGGCTCCCACATAATCATCACGCATTTCAGCCAATCCAAACTGCTCCACGTTCAAATAAACTCCAACGTTGAGTTGTTCCGGATTTTTTACCGTAACGATAGGTTGTTCTTCTACTATCTTCTGCGGAATTACAAACTGAATCGTGGTACCTTTTCCATACTTACTCTTTACCGTAATAATACCGCCCATTTTTTGAACAATGGTCTGCGAAAGCGCAAGCCCCAGTCCGATACCGCCTTCCTGTCTGCTTCGTTTCGTGTCTACCTGACTAAAACTACTAAAAAGCTTTTCTAAACTTTCTTCCTTAATACCAATACCTGTATCCGTAACTCTCACGCAAAGATTCAATCCATAGGTCTCTCTTCTACCGGAAATGCTGATTTTCACACTTCCTTCTGAAGTAAATTTCATAGCGTTGCTCACAAAATTCATGATAACACGGCGAATTTTTTTCTCATCACCATACAGACCACTTGGTAAATTCGCATCACAATCTACTACCAATTCAATTGGTTTTTTATCTTTTATCGCCATCGACATATTAATCACATCATTTATCGTAGAGGCAATATTATATACTTCATTCTCAATAGTCATTTTTCCGGACTGCATTTCAGAGAAATCCAAAATATCTACCACGACGGACGTAAGATTTCGTCCGGCCGTCTGAATCGCCCGGAGACTGGTTCGTATTTTTGCAGGGTCTTCTTCTGTCAATGCCACTTCACTCATACCACAGATTGTATTAATCGGCGTGCGAATTTCATGACTGACATTTGCCAGAAAATCGTCCTTACTACGCTCAGCCTCTTTCAACTCCCAAATCATTTCCTGCGTACGCGCGTCGCTTTTGTTTCTCTGACCAACCCAGAAATGAATTACAAACTCAATAATTGCAATATTTGCAAACAGCAAAAATGTCTGGTACATGGCCACCATATCACTTCCAAAAATTGCATCATGCCCCCAAATACGATTTAACACCAGCAAAACCAATGCGATATCCGTAATATACAAATACTCCACATCACTAAGCAGCCCTGTAATAACGGCAGTTGCGATTACAATAACTGTCAACAACGTCATCTCTTCCGTATGAAAACCATATACTACAATACACAATTCCGTCAAAGAAACGTAGACCGCTTCTCTACCCTTTAAACTCATTTTCTTTGTCAAATACACCAGCCAGTTCAATCCGATACTTGCAATCATAACCACTGCAATCCAGTCACTCCAGCCATACATAATAAAAGAGCCTGCCGCTCCCATTTGATAAATCGAAAACATAATCAGTATAAAGAGCTCTTTCGTACGCTCTACATCTCTTGTTACACCCTGTTTTCCCATGGTTTTTCCTCTCCGATTTTAATACCAAAAAGAGCATACTACCCCACGGATAGTACACTCTTCTCCCCTAAGATTTCTTAGATTAATCCAAGTTTTCTAAGTGCCTGTTCGAATCGTTCCTGATCGATTGGTTTCCCTGAATAAATCGTACAGCCAAGTTCAAATGCCATATTTACATTCTTCTCTTCATTTAATGCAGTTGTCATAATTACTTTCACTGCTTTTTCTTCCGGAATATTACGTTCTCTTTCCAAATTACGAATACCTACCAATGCCTGATAACCATCCATAACCGGCATCATAATATCAAGACAAACCAAATCATAAGGTTCTCCATCTTCTAATGCCATCAAAAAAGCATCCACCGCTTCCATACCATCTACAGTTACATCACATTCACCGTATTTCGACAAGAAATTTGACATATATTTTCTTGTAACAAAATCATCCTCTGCCAATAAAATTTTCATATATATTTTCCTCCTATTTCAACTGTCTGTGTATTTTTTTAAAAATTGCCAAAATATCCGGATTAAACTTCACACCGGCATCTTTTTGCATCATCTCAAACGCTTCTTCCATCGTTTTCGCCCCGTTTCTCGCGGTCAGGCTGCCATATGTTCTGGTAATAGCAATAATCTGTGCACTCAGCGGGGTCTCTTTCATATCCCAATTCTCATGCCATGCCTCTACCATCTCAAGTGCCATCTGTACAAACTCATTATACCCCCCGTTCTTTAGAATGTCACTAAGAATAGCTGCATTTCCCAAATCACAAAGAGGCGCTGTCAACGCTAAGGTCTCTATGTACTTATCCGAAATTACATCTCCATAGCTCGGAGACAGCTGCATAGCCTCTGCCAAAATTCTGCTATTATGGCTCAAACGCTGCATCTGTTCTTCATCATAACCGTCCTGCTCCTGTATTACACGCATCAATGCATATATTACATTTTTCTTTTCCTGTTCCATCTGTCTTAACTGCTCGCTAATGGACGTCTGTAATTTCTTATTCATGTCTGCCAGATTCTTACTGGTCTCTGAAAGTTTTAGATGAATACCGATTCGCGCCTTTACTACCTCCGGTATAAATGGCTTGGTAATATAATCCTCACCACCCAAATTAAAACCTTTCACAATGTCTGCCGGATTATCAAATGCAGAAATAAAAACAATCGGTATATCTCTCGTATTGGCGTTCTGCTTCATAATCTGACAGAACTCATATCCATCCATCTCGGGCATCGCCACATCTAAAATGATAAGTTCCGGTCTGTGACGCTCTACAACTTTTAACGCCTGTACACCATTTTCTGTCAAAACCGGGCGATATCCCATCTCCGCAATAATATCTCGCAAAACAAATCGGTTTGTCTCCACATCATCTACAATTAAGATGAGCGGCACCGCCTTACTTGTCTGTTCCTTCACCATACCCCAATTCCTTTTCTAATCTCTCATATGCCGTAGCTGCTTTTTCATAATCGCCTTTCTGCACTGCCATTTTAAGACGCAGCACAGCACTTTTTATCTCCTGTGGTGCCGATTCCGTCAACTGTTTGATAGACTCCATAAACATCTCCGCCTTCTCCCAGTTCTCCATATCCAAACTCAAAATCAGCTTTGTCATTTTCTTCTCTATCTCTTTTCGGTTCTCTTCCGAACCAAACTCGCGTAAATCTACTTCTCCGAATACCATCAACGGCTCTACCGGCACAAATGAAGTTTTTCCAACTGAGGTCGCTGACACTGACTGCACTTCGCTCTGCGGTACATCCACCCAGATATGAAAGGAAAACATCGTTCCCTTTCCTGGCTCACTCTGTACATGAATATTGCCATCCATCAGTTCTACCAACTGTTTACTGATATTAAGCCCCAGACCTGTACCGCCATATCTTCTGGAAATAGAAGCATCCACCTGCGAAAAGCTTTTGAACAATTTATCCTGTCCTTCTTTGTCTATACCTATCCCCGTATCAAGTACAATAAAGAAAAGCTCTATTCTATCATTCACCTGAGCCGTTTTTACTACCTCTACGGAAATCTTCCCAACCGAAGTAAACTTACATGCATTCGACAACAGATTGTTCAAAATCTGCCCGATACGCAATTCATCACCAATGATATTCTCCGGTATCTCTGGAGAAATTGTCATGAAAAAGTCCAGTCCTTTTTCTGTAATTTTATTGATATGGTTAGACTTCACATAATCCATCATATCCCGAAAACAAAATTCTCTTTTTTCTATCGTAAACTTCCCGGCATCCAGTTTGGAAAAATCCAATATATTGTTAATCAGCGCATGCATATCCTTACATCCGCGTTCTATCATTCTAAGTTTTTGCAGCGTTTTGTCATTCGTCTCCGTTTCCAACAACTCTAACGTATTCCCAAGAATTCCATTTACCGGTGTCCGCAATTCATGCGTTACATTCGCCACAAACTCCGTTTTCACTTTGCGGGCTTCTTCTACCTCTAAGCCTGCCTTTTCTACCTTTTTCTCAAGTAATTGGCGGCTTGTAGCATCGTACCCCTGGCACAAATACTGCCCGGGATTATCATGTATCTTCGTAAATACAGCCCTCACCGGGAAACAGGTCTGATTCCTACGATATGCCATCATATCCAATGATTCCCGCACAAAGTTCTTTTTCATCAAAAAAGAACCTGTCATAGTCTGAAACTCATTTGGAAAAATATCCTCGATGTAGCGGTTATAAATATCCTCTCCAAACTCCGACTGCTCTTTCGCCGTACCATTTGCATATATAATTTTTCCATCATCCCCAAACACCAGCACTGCTTCTAGTGCATGGTCTAATGCAAAATGAAATATTCTCTCTTCCATTTGCGTATCCTCCCGGAAAAACTTACCTTCTCACACATTTCTATTATAGTAAAAAAGACTCGGTAATTAAAGCACTTTTTAACTCTTCAACGGTATGAACAAGTATTTTGGCACCTTTTTCTTTCAAAAAATGCATATCACGGAATCCCCAGTCTACCAAAACGGCCTGCATCTGCGCATTTTCCGCTGTCTGAATGTCTACTTCCGAATCCCCAACATACACCGCCTTCGCTTTCTCCACCTGCAATTCTTTTAACACCGCGTACACAGCATCCGGTGCCGGTTTTCTTCTCACACCTTCTTTTTCCCCTACTGTCAGATGGAAGATTTCAGGAAAATACTGCTCACACAAAATCTGAACCGCATAATCTGCCTTATTCGAAACAACTGCTAATTTATACCCAGCCGCCTTTAATTCTTCTAACAATTCTATAACCCCATCATAGGGTTTTGTCTTGTCCGCACAATGTTCTTTATAATATGCCTTCTGCTCCGCCAAAACAGTCTGAATCACAGTTTCATCCGTTTCCGGTGCAATTGCCCTTCTCGTCAGCATTAAAAGACCATTTCCCACAAAACTTCTTATCTCATCCACCGTTCTGGTTGAATATCCATACTTTGCCAGTGCATAATTCATGCTGTCTGCTAAATCGTCTAACGTATCTAAAATCGTTCCATCCAAATCAAAAATCACAAGTTCATATTTCATCTTTTATTTTTCCTGCTCCAATCTCTTTAACGTTTTAAGGAAACGGATTACAAATGGTACTGACACCACACATGTCAAAATATCTGCAACTGTCTGGGCAATTTCAATACCCGTAAGCCCTAATGTAGCTGATAATACCAAAAGCGTTGGTATTAAAAATAATCCACTTCGTAACATCGCTAAAAAAGTCGCCACACCATTTTTTCCAACACTTTGGAACATCATATTGGCACATACCGATAATGGTTGGAAAAATAACGCAATCATCTGTGCTGATAACGCAACTGTTCCGATAGCAATAACCTCCGGGTCATCTCTAAACAGACTCACCAAAAATTCTGCATTCATAAATCCGATTATCGCAAACAAACCAAGGAAAATCTCTCCCATGCCCCACGTTGCAAGGAATCCTTTCCGCACACGATTGTATTTTTTTGCACCATAGTTGAATGCTGATACAGGCTGAAAACCCTGTCCAATTCCCAGTCCCACAGAGAACGCAAAGAAACACACACGATTTACAATAGACATCGCTGCTACCGCTGCATCCCCGTATGCACCCGCCTGTCCATTCAGAACCATTGTCGAGATACTGGATAATCCCTGACGCATCATACTCGGGAAACCGGTTTTGCAGATTAAGGTAACATCTTCTAAGCGCATTTTAGCCGCGCGTTTTAACTGTAATTTACTTTCTGTCTTGCCACGTACAAACATAAATAATAAAATACAAAAACTAATCGTCTGGGATATCGCTGTTGCAAGACCTGCACCTCTTACACCCATACCAATTTTACTTACCAAAAGCCAGTCACCAAAGATATTCAAAAGACCGCCTGACACAAGTCCTACCATAGCAAAGGCAGCCTGTCCTTCATAACGCAATACATTGTTCAGTACGCAGCTGCTTGCCATAAACGGTGCCGCTAACAGAATATAAAATGCATACGTTCTCGCATAAGGCAAAATCGTCTCCGTACTTCCTAAGAGTCTCATCAGTGGGTCTAAAAATATAATACCTAATACACTAATAGCAACGCCCGCAATTCCCGCACATACAAAACTGGTAGATGCTATCTGCGATGCACGCTCTGCATCTTTTGCCCCTAAACTTCTGGATACAATACTTCCTGCTCCATGCCCGAACATAAAACCAAATGCCTGAATAATCGCCATAAGTCCGAATACCACTCCAACCGCACCCGAAGCACTCGTTCCAATCTGCCCCACAAAGTAAGTATCTGCCATATTATAAATACTGGTTACCAGCATACTAATCGTTGTCGGTATTCCCAGCATTAAAATCAATTTCGCAACCGGCGTTTCCGTCATTTTTATATATTGTGCGGATGCTTTATCCATTTGTCTTTTTTCTTCCTGCATCGTTCATTCCACCTTATAAATTGTAATCATTTTTATTGTACCACATTTCTACAGCAGAATAAAATGACAATTTTAAAATACATAAAAGGGACCGTTTTCACAGCCCCTTCCATTCTCTTTATTCACTATAATTTCTGCTTACATATTCTTTGATAGCATCACTATCCTGTGGCATTCTACATCCCACAATATACTCTCCGTCATTGTTCGAAGAACGGATAATGCAGCCCTCTAATGCTTTTCCTTTTAATGTGTTAAAATCTTTTACCTCTACAATAACATCCTTGCCTTTCGCATTCGCAAATACATCTCCCCTGCTTGCAAAAGCAAATCCATTTGCACTGACGTTTACCATTTTGCCCTGATAAACCTCTCCGTCTTTTACTTTAATCGTGCAAGCGTTGCTAAGCGGCATTCTAGGATATTTTCTTCGGTTATATACTTTCGGGTTGGTTTCTACGGTAAGCTTGTATTTACCATTCTCCCCGTTCTTTGTCATGGACATCTCAACCGTATCCCAGCAATACAATACATTATCCACTACAATACGTAACTGACATTCTGTATGTTTAGCGTTTTTATCAATTACATCGCGGTTATTATCCTCAAGCGTTACATATACATGATTATCTACACGCTCTACTACCTCACCGATGTATTCGTTCTTACCTGCTCCGGCAAACGTAACTGCTATCTTCATACCGCATCTTACATCATGCACACCCATGAAACCGCCAACACCTAGTTCTTCCATCAAGTGTCCTACAACCGTTTCAATGTCATTTGTACTCTTCGCACTCTCGGCATACTTATTCATCATCTCTTTGGTTGTGAGCTCCGCACGATTGATTCGCTCTGTCATCACTTCCATTAAGTCGCATACCTCATGCATATTGTTTGTGAGCGTTTTATTAGACGACTCTACTTCTTTTACAGCATTATCAACGGTCTTAATATTTACACCCAGCATCTGCGCATCATTGGTGATATCTGTAACACTGCGCTCTACATTAGATACTTTTTCAATATTATCCTGTATCAATGCAACCGTCTCTGTAATTGCTTCTAACATCTTCTGAGAAGTCTGCTCTAAATTCGCCAAAGCACTCATAATTCTTCCGGAAGACGTCTTCGTTCCATTACTCAATTCACGAATCTCATCCGCAACTACTGCAAAACCTTTTCCCGCTTCTCCGGCTCTTGCCGCCTCAATCGACGCATTCAATGCCAAAAGGTTCGTCTTAGAAGAAATACCTACAATCGCACCGGTTTCTGTTTTTACATTTTCAAATTCCTCACGGAAACCGTTCAAAACTTTCTCGACCTCTGCGGAAAGTTCCGCCATCTTATTCGTAGTATCTACTACCGCTTCCAGCTCTTCTGCACTGGTATTTGCATGTTCAACAGAAGCTTCGATAAGCGTTACTACATCTTCCATCAGCACAGATACATTCGCAACCTGATTATCAATCGAATTAGTCATATCCATAGAAGACATCGTTCTGTCGTTCAAAACACTGTTTTCGTTCGCAAGTTCCCGCATATCTGCCACCACGTTTTCTGCACCCATGCGGTTCTCATCTGCAAGTTCTCGAACAACGGTTACACCGTCCACCACTTCGTTACTTGCTCCTTTTACTTTTTCAACAGTCTGAACCACACGTTCTAGGTTCCCTTCAATAGAGCTTGTCAGTGCACCATCAGACTCTACAAGATGCTTAATCGCCATTGTCGTACAAGCATAGCAACACAATACAATCGCAAACTGCAATGCACAGTCTGCACTGGAAACAAATTCCATCATGCCTTTTACAATACCCTTATACATATTACTGGTAATAAGCACAAATAACGTTACCCACATCATAATTTTAATAAGACGCGGATTCTTATAAAGTATCAAAATAGAAATCAAAGGCAAAATAAATACATAGGATATCTCATCCAGCGCAGTCCACGAAATAAATCCAAAAAAGGTTAAATAGCCCAAACCTAAAATCCATTTATATCCGTCAAAATCCATGCCTTTCATTTTCAGCATTATTCCGCCAAGCAAATATTCACCCCATCCTATGATACAAAACAAAGTAAACCAATTTTTACTTACATCGCCTACCATAGCATTAATACCGTAATATCCGGTTACAATCAGCATCAGAGTGAGCCATGTGGTTCCTGCACGCCTGTTTGCTTTCGCATCAAAATATTTTTGGTCATATGTCTTCATACATTTTCCCTCCAACTTATTATACCGTTGGATAATATTATAACATATATTTCCAAATATGACAAAAATAGTTCTTTACTCCCAGAATAACTGATTCACATCAAAAGCCTGCTCAATCATTCCTGATTCAAATATGAAATCTGCTGTATTCTGCAAGCCCTTCTTATCTTCTTCGGTAATTTCCAGCGAGAAATTATAATATTCATACATCTCAGCCACTGCTTCTACTGTAAGATCTAATTCTTCTGCTGTCATTCTTAATGCTTCGTCCGGATTTTCTTCCATGTATGCCACAATTTTCTCTTGTGCTTCTGTAAATTTTTCGATTATTTCCGGATACTTATTATAGAACTCCTCTGTAACTGCAACTACAATCGGAGCATCGATTAAACCTTTTCCATCTGCAATCATATAATATCCCTGCTGCATCGCCTGATATGCTGTCGCACCGGCAAGTAATGCCGCATCTACACTGCCTCCATCTAATGCCGCTTTTGCTTCCGGAATAGACATACTTACAAAGTTTACATCCTCCATACTCATATCCGCTGTTGCAAGATATGCTGCTAATAATTCATGCAGGTTCGTTCCAGCAGGTCCTGCAATCGTTTTTCCTCTTAAATCTTCCGGTGACACCACTGTTTCATCTTTTCCAAACATACAAAAAGCTTCCGGTGAACGGCTATACATATTTAGCACTTTGATATCCGCACCATTTGCCGCAGAAAGAATGACAGAAGACGCACCCACTGCATACAATAACTGTACATCCCCTGAAGCTAATGCCTGTGTCTGATCCGCACCGGAAGTCAGTTCTGCATATTCAATTTCGATTCCCATTTCCTTAAATGTTTCCTCGAAAATATCCTTTTCCTTCTCTACAATGCTTGGCACATTAAGTGGTGCAGTCACATAAGTAACCGTCAATTCTTCCGGCAATATCGCCTGCTTGGTTCCTCCACAGCCTGTCAAAGCACCCATAATTAAACTTCCTGCTACTACTAAACTTAAAATTCTCTTTCTCATATTATCCTCCGCTATTCTATTTTTGTTTCAAATTCTTCCTCTTTGGTTACTATGCTAATTGCTGAATAATCTGTTTTTTTAACATAATAAATTGCTCATCCAGCAAATTACGCTCTGCTTTTTCCTGTCCGACCGTAAACTCCGCCTTTATCCTCCCCTCTTCTAAAACCACTATTTTATCTCCCAAGAGCAACGCCTCATCGATACTATGTGTCACAAAAAGAATACTGATTCCCCGTTTTTTCTGTAAACGCAATAGTTCCCTTTGCATCTGCTCTCTGGTAAAATAATCTAATGCCGCGAACGGCTCGTCCATCATAATGAATGACGGTTCATATGCAAGTGCTCTGGCAATTGCTACTCGCTGCTGCATACCGCCGGAAAGCTGATTCGGATAAGCTTTTTCAAATCCTTTTAACCCGACTGTTTCAATAATATTTTGTATTACAGTATCCTTTTCTTCCTGATTTTTCAGACCAAACCGCACATTATCCCACACATTAAGCCACGGCATCAGCCTGGCCTCCTGAAATACAAAAGTACTTCTATGTGCTTCATCAAAAATAATTTCTCCCATATCAGCAGTTTCTAAACCACCCACTAACCGAAGCAGTGTTGTTTTCCCACAGCCGCTTCTGCCAAGCACTACCGTAATACTTTTTTCAGGAATATGCAAATTCACACCATTTAAAACCTCGAGAGAATTTTCTCCTGCCGTATATGTTTTTTGTAAGTTCTTTACTTCAATTCCAGCCATTTTCCCCCGCTCCTTTAAATAGTTTTTTCAAAATAATTCCAAAAATTTTATCCGTCAAAAGTCCGACCACACCAATGGCAAAGATACCAATAAGCACTTTATCCGTGCGTGACATCTGCTGTGCAAATAAAATCATATGCCCTAATCCTGTAGACGCCGCCACCATTTCTGCACCGATAATCGCACGCCAGCTATAGCCCATGCCAATACGCATGCCCACAAGGATATCTGCTGATGCATACGGCAAAATAATCTTGGTAAACTTCTCCCGCTTGCTGTAACCGAATGCATCTCCCACTTCTAAGAGACGCTTATCACATCCGGTAAATCCTTTTACAATGTTTAGATACATTGGAAAAAAAGATGCCAGCACAATAATCACTGTCTTGGTCGTCTCCCCAATTCCACACCATAAAATCAATAACGGAATCATACTAAGCGGCGGTACATTCCTGAAAAACTCTACGATACCGCCATAATATTTTTCTGCTGACGGCACAAAGGAACGGAACATGCCAAGCAAAAATGCCAGCGCAAACGCAATTCCAAATCCTTTTAATACTCTTCCAAAGCTTATCACAATATCCACAAACAGTTCCCCTGATTGCAGCATTTTAAGAAACGTCCCAAACACCCGCTCCGGTGTTGGCAGTACATACGGACTTACTAATTTTAATCCACTCACTGCAAACCACACCACAAGCAAAATCAATACTCCTATAAATGGTGCTATTCTTTTATTTATCTTATTGTTCTTCTCTTGTTTTTTTAATTCCCGCATCCTCTTATACCATCACCATTATGGCATCCTTCTTTGCAAAATAGCATTTCTACAAGCTGTACCTCTTTGGGTATCCCTGTTTTTAAATAGTGTCTTATTTCGTCCTCACCTGTGATGGAATCTGTTTTCACATCAAGTCCCCCAAAAAAACCAGGCGGGATTGGGCTCTCTTTCGGCTGCACCCTTTCCGGTTCCTCTCCTTGCATTTCCACAAACTGATTCCACGGAATAAAGCGGGTATTACACAGCTTCAATGCATTTCCCATATCCGCCAATGCCTGACAGGGCGTTGCTATCACTTTCTCCTCATCTTGCCATGATACATCATTACTGCACTCTTCGCCACAGTGAATCAAAATCGGCTTAATGTCCGGAAGCGTGACTGTATCTGCAACACCACATTCATCTAACAATGCCCTTGTGGCCGGACACCGCATATCCATCACCGGGCGGTTCGCCCCCGCCACCTCCTGCCGGTACTTCTCTTTTACAACAGAAAGCCAATCGGTGGACGCATATATTCTTTTATATCCGTGAGCGATCAGAAACTCCTCCAAAGCCTTTGGCTCATACATCTTATCCACCACGGGATTAATCCAAACAAATGGCATCTTCTCTTCCTTTCTAGTTCCATTACTTCTTCTCTTCTAAGTTAGTTAAGCCTAACTCCCTTAAACAAATCAAAGAATAGCATATACATCATCCTCTGTCAATCTCATCTACATACCAATTTTTAGCATGTAATCATAATTAACAAGAGGCTGCTTGAAACCACGTCTTTAATCGCGTAGTCCCAAACAGCCCTCTATCTCACCTTTCTGCGGCTTACCTCATGTATTAAAATTCAATCACTTCTGCCGGTGCACCAAAAGAACAGAATGTAGCAACGCCGTTCTTAAAATAAAGTACCTGTGTATTATCATCATTTTCATCATACATAGAACGCAGATTCTCGTATGCATCCAACATAGATTTCTTAGCTTCTATGCGGTCATCTTCCACTAGCTCTCCTGCAACACGAACCCATGCACCATCTTTAAATGCACAAATCTCAGCCTTTGGATTAGCTGCAAGCTGCTTAGAAACAGGTTTTACTTTCCCTGTCTGAATATAAAGTTTCCCTTCAAAAATATGTGCTGTACCAAATGGACGCACACGTGGCTGGTCACCTTCCACTGTTGCAAGATAATATACCCCTGCTTCCTTTAAAAAATTACAGATTCTTTCCATTTCATTTTTCTCCTTGGTGTTTTATATTACTCATTATTACTAAATTTTGTTCTCTTGTAAATATTCGTTTTCGCGTCTCTACTTATCAATTTACCTCCGATACGCATTCTCTTCATTCTAACACTTCCAGAGATATACTCGCGTCTCATAAGGTCGTAACTCAAATCCCTCTGTATTCTCATAATTATGTAATATAAGCTCTGCGGTACTCACATCAAAACCTGACGGCACACTCCATTTTTCATCCCTGTCAGAGAAAGAACACACTACTAAAATCTTCTGCTTCTCATCGGCTCTGGAATATGAATAAAGCGTTTTTGAATGTTTTCCGTATTCTTTGTAATCACCGTATCTTACACAGGAAAGTTCTTTTCGTAATGCAATCACTTTCCGATAAAAATTCAAGATAGAGTTTTCATCCTGCTCCTGTGCTGCCACATTGACATCTTTGTAATTCTCATTCACATAGAACCACGGTGTACCTGTCGTAAATCCTGCATTTTCACTGTCATCCCACTGCACCGGTGTACGTGCAGAATCACGGGAACCGTGCCACAAACGCTCTAATCGTTTCTCAGGTGATTTTTTCGTCCCTACATTTTCATACTGCCAACGAGTCTGCACATCTTCATACATTTCCGGGTCTGACGGATACCAGTTGCTCATGCCGATTTCCTGTCCCTGATATACAAATGGTGTACCCTTTAAAAACATATACGATACCGCTAACATCTTCGCACTCGCTTTGCGGAACTTCTCGCTTCCGTAGCGGGATACCATTCTTGGATGGTCGTGGTTCTCAATGTAGAGCATGTTCCAGCCTTTACCTTCCAACCCGTCCTGCCATGAAGAATATGCTTTTTTCAACTTACGCAGTGAAAACGGCATATGATTAAAGTCCATAAACAAACAATCCGCTTCCTGTGTCGCAAACTGAATCATCATATCAAGCACCGGTTCTTTTGTCTCATCAATATATTTGAGTGCAGTTTTTGGTGTAACCATCGGTGCCTCTGCAAGCGTCATACAATCGTATTTTGAGAATACGTCGTTTTTAAACTCTTCCAGATATTCATGCAAATGCGGACCATGATTAAAATAATTAAATCCTTTTGAGGCAGGCATTATATAATCATCCGGTAGACCTTCTTTTTTTGAAATAAAAGTAATAACGTCTTCGCGGAATCCATCTACCCCCATATCTAACCAGAACTTCAAAATATTTTTTACTTCTTCACGAACCAGCGGATTGTCCATATTTAAGTCAGCCTGCTCAATCGCAAAAAGGTGCATGTAATATTCTTGTCTTACTTCATCCCACGCCCATGCTTTTCCTTCAAAAAGGGAATCCCAGTTGTTCGGTAATTTACCATTTGGTTTTGCCGGACGCCAGATATAATAGTCTGTATAAGGTTCAATTTTCTGACGACTCTTCTTGAACCACTCATGCTCCGTACTTGTGTGATTTACCACGAGGTCCATGATGACCTTCATTCCTCGCTCATGTGCGCCATCCAACACTTTTTTGAATGCATCCATGCCACCGAATTCCTGCGCGATATCCATGTAGTCAGAAATATCATATCCGCAGTCTACACCCGGTGATGGGTACAACGGTGAAAACCAGATTCCGTCACACCCCAATGACTTGATGTAATCCAGTTTTTCATACACGCCGAGCAAATCTCCCATACCGTCGCCATTACCATCCTTAAACGAACGTGGCCAGATTTGATAAAACACCTTGTCTTTGAACCATTGATTGTTATTCATAATTATTCTCCCTCTCTCGCTGACGCTTAAAATATCCCATCATCTCTTCCGTCAGACTTAAGCCCTCGTCATAGTCCGGTATATCCTTATAATGCACCCACTCAGCGACTGACAATTCGCTCTCGTCCATTTTAATCTCATCACTTCCATCAAGTTCGCAGAAAAATCCTAACAACATATCCCCGGCAAATCCCCACGGCTGACTCTTATAATAAGTCACATTCTTAATCTTAAGCCCGACTTCTTCTAAGACTTCACGCCGCACGGTATCTTCCATAGTTTCTCCAATCTCTGTAAAACCAGCAATCAGTGCATAACGTTTGTACTCGCGCCTCGCATACTTTGTCATCATCATGTAGTCTCCATCTGTAAGACCTACAATTACCGCCGGCATAATCTTCGGAAAAACCATATTACCACAGTGTTCACAACGCATCATACGTTCCTTTTTGTCATGGTGCATTATGCCTCCACAAGCGCCGCAAAACTGATTCACCCGATACCAGCTAAAAAGATGCCATGCTGTTACACCTGCAAAAACAGCATCTTTCGGTTGTCTGCTACGCAAATCATACATCCTCTGGAACTCGTAACCAAGTCTTGCGAACTCTGCTTTTAACAATTCCTCCACTGCAAAAATCTCCGCCAGAAAATACGATTCCTCGTCCACATTGAATAAAAATCTACACCTCGGCACGTCTATACCCACTGCCGTACATGCTTCTGACACTTCGCCATAGGTTAAATAGCGCAGTTCGCCTTCTGTTTTTAAAAGTATTTGCTTGTCGCTAAAAAACAGGACAAAATCTTTATCTGTAACCCTCTGGTTCTTATACTGATTTAATAATTGTTTTGGACTAATATCCTGAATCATTCCAACTCTCCCAAAACCTATTTTTAGTCGATACACTTTCTTGCCTGTTCACGGAAGCACTTATAACCCATACCATTCCATGCTTCTTTCGCTCCTGCATTCTCCGGCAAGTAACATACTTCCACGTACTTAATTGACAATCCTCTAAAAAACTCATTACTCATTTCTTCTAACTTCTTCATCACACCCTGACGGCGATATGCTTCCCTCACATATCCGGCCGCAATATATCCAATTCTCTGATGCGAAGAAATTGGCAAATGACATGAAATTACTTCTAATAACATCAATCCCACCAACTCACCATTTTCCTCTGCCACAAGAGCACAGTACTCTTCATTTTCGATATATTCCTTTACAACAACTTCTGTCATATCCAACGGCATCTCTTCAAAATCCCAATAAACATCTTTTGAGGAATTTTTTATATGAAATGCAAGTTCTCTGAATAAAGTTGCAACCCCTGTCACATCCGCCAATGTAGCGTTTCTATAAATCATATTTTCTCCCTTCTCTTGTTAGACATATTTACCTGCTACTATTATACACCAAGCTACACTATGTAAAAAGTATTTTCATATTACAATTTCCTTTTGCTATAAAGGAATCCACAACCCGATACAGCCAATATTCCACATCCAATCATTATAAACGCGTAAATATTCACAGATGCAGGTATCGCTGTCATAATTGCCGTTGATAATGGCATGAAAATGACTGCTACTGTGAAAATCGAACTGAACACTCTCCCTAACATATGATTTGGCACCTTCTTTTGAACCATAGAGAAAAAGTGAATATTAAAAATGGTAAGAAAAAATTCAAACACAAGATTTCCTGATACAATTACAATCGCCGGCAAACCAAGCACCGCAAATACCGAAATCATAACCAATCCCGCACCACACAAAGCCAATGCAATCAATATACTGTTATACGAATTTTTAAATAGCTTATTCGCCATTACAGCTCCTAATATAGAACCCACTGCTCCCATCGATAAAAGCGTTGCATAACTCGATGCGTCTCCAAACAACTGATTTGAAAACGGAGCCAAATAATTAAAGGCTGCAATAAAAAAATTTACCAGTGCAGCGATAACGAGCAAAAAGAAAATTTCCTTCTCTTTCACTACAAAAATCAGACCCTCTTTAATATCCTGTAAGATTGTCCTTACATCTGCCTTTTTTGCATTTATGGTAACATGCTGCTCCTCTTCCCGAATCGAAAAAAGCAAAAGAAACGAAACAAAAAATGTCATACTATCCAACACTAAAGTTGGTTTTAGCCCAAATCTGTCCACATACAAAAATGCCAGCAACGGTGATGAAATACTTACAACCTGCGATATCACCTCTAATTTAGAATTAAACGCCACACGTCTCTCCTCTTCCACAATCGTTACTACATAAGATTTAAAAGATGTCCCCGAAAATGCATGAAGCATTGCCAAAACCGCATTTACCACAATGAGTCCGTAAAGCATAATATTATCGTTTCCAATCATGGCAAGTAGCGCACACATCAACCCACCAATAAAATCCGTCGCCAATAATATTTTCCTTCTCTTAAACCTGTCTGCAACCGCTCCACCAATCGGGTTTAAAATGAGAGAAATAATATTTTCTGCAAGCTGATAGTATCCTAAATATTTCTGTCCCACGCCTCCCATGGCTGCAATCCAGGTACTGTTTCCATAGTCATACATCACATTTCCAATTTTATTGACTGCTCTGCTTAATAAAAGTTTTGTTTCATTTTTCTTCATAATAAAAAACCTCCTTTTGAAATTAAATACATTGTAAATAACTTCAAATGAAGGTTTTCTTTCTTTGCATATATTCAAAATATTGTAACGATTCAGCGCACAAATCGTTCGAAATCTTTTTTATAATTACTCGCCAGATTGTCACTTCCTACCCACTCGAATATCTGAATCGCTCTTTTCATCTCGTCGATGCCACTTAATACCGAACCACTTTTATAATGTTGAAGTCCGGCCAGAAATAAATATATGGTACGCTTATAAAGATCTGTCTCATCCTCTATCAGGTCTTTTGTTTTGTCCATATAAAAAGCCGCAATTTCGATATAATCCCTATGTAAACAAGTTTCCCAGATATTTAAAAGCGTAATTGTTACAAGATTTCTATGTGAGCCAATCTCATCATAATAACTTTTTCTCTTAAGAATTTCCTGTCCCATTATATGCAATAGCGGAACATCAATAAAAAGGTATATATTTCCTATCAAAATCAACTCATACATATTCCAGTCTTCTGTAATGAACAGATACTCTGTAACCTGATCTATATACTCCTGCGGAAATGGAATGGAAGAGTCGCATTTACAGATAAAACTCTGAAGCAGTATTGTATTCAGATGATAACGATAAACATCTGGATTCTCTTTAAACTTCTGCTCTTCCTCATCCCGCATTTTTATAAATCCTGCCACATCTCTTTTATACTCCAATGGAATCAGGGCACTCATAAAACGGATCTGCTCCGTCTGCTGATTGTTATGAACTGCATCTATAAATTCACTGACTTCCACATTCATATTCTCTAGCGCAATCAAAAACTTACCTATGGACAAATCAGATGCCCCTCGTTCAAATCGTGAAAGTTGCGAAACGGATACTGCATCGTTTGAAATCTGTTTTAAGGATATGCGCCTGTTCGTTCGCAAATTTTTAAATACCTGTCCTAAATTATCATATTTTTGCATACACTATATTCCTTAATTTTTACGAGTTTTATTGGTTCTTATGATAGCATAGCTTAAAATTCTTTTAACAGTCCCAAATTCTCATATATGCAAAAATATTACAAATTCATCCAGAGTTTTTTCTGTCACATTTTATTCTCTTTTCCAACTTCCAATCTTTCTTTGAAACTTCCATTCCACTATCCCCACGCTAATTCTTATCCCATTGGTTCAATACACTTTACGTACTAACTATTAATATAAATCACGCATTTACTTCTTTTCAGTTTATAGAACACGTATTTACTCCTGTCTTAAAAATGTGTATAAAATTTTCTTTACCCAATCTTGTAACACCTTATTTAAATCTCAGAAATCTGTTCTTAATAGTCAATCCTAAAATAATCCAAATACGCTTTATATCTGTCCTGCGCTGTCAAGCAAGTATCTGTCAAATAACCTTTTTCATTGTTCCATTCTTTCAAACCTCGATAATAAAACAATTTCAAACTATCCTCAATAATGAACGGAACAATATTGTACTTCAAACATTCTTTAAACATAATCAATCTGCCCACACGACCATTGCCGTCCTGAAAAGGATGGATTCGCTCAAACTTCACATGAAAGTCCAAAATATCTTCAAATGTCTTTTCTTCTTTTCTATTATAATCTGCCAACAGAGCTTTCATCTTATCAGCAACTTCTTCCGGAAGTGTCGTATCCATACCACCAACTTCATTCGGCATCTTTTTATAATCGCCAACAGCAAACCAATCTTTTCTGGAATCACTAGTGCCATTTTTCAAAACCAAGTGAAGTTCTTTGATGAACCTCTCCGTTAGTACCACTTTTGCATTGTCAATAATTATATCAATGCAACGAAAATGATTCGCCGTTTCAATCACATCATCAACGTTCAACACTTCATTTTCTACGCCGATAGTATTCGTTTCAAAAATATATCTCGTCTGATCGTGTGTCAGCCTACTACCTTCAATATGATTGGAATTGTATGTCAAATCAATCTGCGTTTTATGATAAATGCCGCCAGAATATTTACTTGCTTTCTGCTCTTGTAAAATACCCAGCAATGTAATGGGTTCTTCTTTCTTCTTGTTAGAACGCTCCGGTTTTTCTGCATTTTCAGGAATGGTCCATGTTTTTCCTGTAAGAAACGCACCCGCTACTCGTCCTTGAGCACAATAATTCCTAACACTACGCTCTGACATATCCCACTTTTTTGCTATTTCAGCAACTGAAAGATATCGCATTCGCTCTCCTCCATTATAAATCAATAACTACAATAGTCTCCTATATAGTATAACACATTATCGGCAATAAATCCATTTCTCTTATCTCACCCCCTATTTTCTTGCCGTCTTCGGCACAAAAAAGAGCAAAAACCAAATATCTTCACTCTGATTTTTGCCCTCGTTACTTTCTATTTTCTCGTCAAAGCCACGACACATTCCGTATGCCTTGTATTCCCAAAAAAGATGCAAGTGTTACAACAAATCATACTATTGACTCCCTTTCCCTTACACGAATTTTAACTATCCCACATAAAGTTCTTATCTTATTTTACCATAGATTATTTGCTTTAGAAATTACTTTCCTCTAAAAAATAAGCAAACGAAAACTTCCAAATCCCTTTGGGATTCGGAAGCTTAATTTCATCCTCGCCAAGATTATTAAAATAATACGAATTCTTCTTTTACTATCCTGTGACAGAGTTGTAATAAACGTTTCTACCATTCTCATAATTGAACCCTGGGTATAAAAATATATCCAATTACTTCCCCCGTTAGAAAATGAACTATCCCATATGGTCCCCCAAGTTCCAATGAGGTATAAACAACTTCTTTAACAGGCATAATAACAGGGAAAAAAAATGAAATAACTAAATACGCTAATACAATTAGTGCTACGTAATCTATCAATACCACTTTTTCACTTCTAACTTTTGCTGTAAATATCCCCCCCGCTAACATATACAATATTCTACGTACAAACGTGGCATCTGCCGGCAATATAATTACTATTAAAAAAACCCCCAGCAAAAGCAAAAATTTAATACCTTTTATATTTGTAATTAGATTTTTTATCATATTCCTTCTCCTAATATTAATATCGAAGAGGCGCAAAAGCGCCCCTTCTTATATTTAATAGCAAATATAATTTACGGAACACACACAAACACAAAGATCGTATATGACCCACCCATTCCATCAATTGTTGCGACTGCTTCCGAATTAGCTCTTGCACCTGACATGCCATCAGCAGACGATGGGTATTTTAGTACATAACCCCATCCTGTGTCATATGAGAAGCTATTTGATGTAGGATATTGTGTTAATACATTCCCCCACGCAGACTGTCCATCATTAACACTAACTACTCTATTTGAAAATGACATTGAATAACTACTTGATGTACATGCCCAAGAACCATTAACATTTGTTACTTTAATCTCTTCGCCTCCATTAGCCAAAGAATATCTTAATTTTAATATTGCACGAACACTTGCCTCTTCCTGTTCCGCAGCAACACTATCCCGGGTCAACGGATTTTTATCCTCATTACTAATAGGCAAGTCAAACTCCACATCATACGCCACTTCCATTTCTCCCGAATTAATCATCCTCATATAAGAAATGGACTCAATATTTTCATTCGTAATTACAATATTCGTTTCCTTTCTACTCATATTATCAATTACCTTGATATTACAAACAGCTGTTTCATGTGTCTCATATGCACTAACATTTGAGGTTCCAAAAACAAAAATTAATATTACTGCTAAAATCAACGAAAACATTTTCTTCATTGGCACATTTCTCCTTGTCAAGAACGTATCTAATCTACACGCTATCAATATGCACTTTTAGTACAATATTCAATCTCGACTAAAATCCTATATAAATATCTGATTTTCACATCCACATTTTAGCTCTAAGATTACCATATACATCACAAATCAATACTAGCTGAATTTAAGGTGTCAACTACTAGAGATATAATACATTACTTAAGTTCTACATCTTCCTCATTTAATATATCAGTTATTGAGCCCATAAAAGTAGTTTTCCGAATTAAATTTCCACATAATGAACAAGTCCACATCTCATGTAAATTGTACATACCTCCATCTGTAGTTACCCAACACTGGTAATCATCATCAAACATTGGATTCGTTTGATGAATCTCATATGGTGTACATAACCACTTGTCTAGATCACTTGCGTTTTGCACAATAGGACAGTCACCTATTGGAATTGCCGCATAAACTACAGTCGAAAATGAAAGAAGAAGCGTCATTGCTGCGATTAAACTTACTAATTTTTTTCTCATAAAGATTTTCCTCCTAATATTTTTAACGAAATAATGTTGCATTTCCTAAAGAGTACATGGGTATCACCCCTTTCGACCAATCAGCCTATAAGATTATAAATAAAATAAATAATACAAATGCAACCAAGGAAACTAATGTATAAAATAACACTTTTTTAGATATCCACTTTTTATTGAGGGGATATACTATTGTTGGTACTGTATCCTTCCAAGCAATATCAATTACATCACCTACCTGCCAAGTACTTTTGAAACTTCCGTATGGTACTGTAGCCGATTCTCTTTTCTCTTTATCATTGTCATACAAAATAACAGGAAACCAACAATCTGGTCGAATTTCATTCCACAACATAAAAAATATTTGCCATATTCCACCAATACCTGGTTCTTTGGTTCCGGTCCCACCACTGCCTGCACTGAAGGAGGCATTAAAACCATGTTCTTCTAACACGGAAATAACCGTCCCTTTACTTCTATTTGATAATTTATCAGCACGCTTTGTGCAAGTCATATATCGAATCGTCATAATCCCCGATATCAATGCCACAAGGAAAAATAAAAAGCTACACATCAATTTAACAGCAAATATTCTACCTTTGGAGTATACATACAATAAAAAAATGGTAATTATGAGAATTGTAATGGAAATATACAACCATCTTTTAGGAACAGTTTCCTTTATTTCATCATCTTTCTTCATTACTGGTCTTAATGAATTAGCAATTTGCGAAGCATTTCCTAACTCATGTACCTCTAAACGAGATATAGCTTCTTTTATACTTTTCTTTTCATCAATCTCCATTTCTAATGACATCATTTTTTTGTCTAGTAGCTCTGGCAATTTTTCTGGCATTTCTTTTATAAGCGAAATTTCAAATATGCTAAACCCTGCTTTTCGGAACACAGATATTTCTTCCAACTCTCTAACATCTTTTTCAGAAAACGTATATGCATTCCTGTGTATTCCAGCCTCAACATGAGGATGTATTAATCCATTTTCAATATATAAACGAATCGCTTTTTCAGTTAGACCCGTTTTTAATGAAACTTCCTTGATTCTCATTCATTTCGCCTCCTCTTTTTCTTGTATCGTACACTCTTCCCCAAGGGGAGAGTCAACATAATTATAAAAAAAATTTTTATAATTATGACTCAAACGTAGAAAAGGCAAAAATCAGCCATTTCTGGGTCTAATTTTTGCCCTCAAACTACAACATCTCCTGTTTTTAGTATACTAATTCTTTGAATTTCCACACTCTTGCATCTTTTTTAGGGTTACAACGGTCTCCGTATGTTTTGTAAAAGGGAACATATCCACAGGCTGACACTCTCCTACCTCGTATCCGTATCTCTTTAAGTACTTCAAATCCCTCGCCAACGTCTCTGGATTACAAGACACATACACTACCTTCTTCGGTGCGAGTTTCACCACAGAAGACAAAAATGCTTCGTCACTTCCTGCACGCGGCGGGTCCATGAATACCACGTCCACTTTCTTTTTCTGCTCTGCCAGCTTCACCATGAATTCTCCGGCATCTGCATTATAGAACTGCACGTTCTTGATATCGTTACGTTTCGCATTAGAAATTGCATCTCGCACGGCGTCCTTATTCAACTCAACACTGATAACTTCTTTCGCTTTGTCTGCCGCAATGATACCGATAGTTCCGATACCGCAATATGCATCGATAATAGTCTCTTTTCCGGTCAGACCTGCTGCCTCGATTGCCTTTCCATAAAGCACCTCAGTCTGCACGGTATTAATCTGGTAGAAGGACTTCGGAGAGATACGGAATACTTTTCCGCATAAAGTATCTTCAATAAATCCCTTACCGTAAATCGTCGTTTCTTTATCACCAAGTACCATGCTTGTACGCTTATCGTTGACATTAATAACCACCGTTGAAATCTCCGGATGTAACTGGCGCAATGCCTTTACAAAATTATTCTTAGATGGCAAAATCGGCGAGCCAAGCACCAACACCACCATAATCTGACCGCTATAATGACCTTTACGTATTAAGACATGACGAAGTAATCCATACCCTGTATCTTCATCGTATGTTTTAATTTTAAACGAACGGAGCAAGTTCCTGATGTCACGGATAATTGCGTCTGCTTTCGCATCTTCAATCATACATTCATCAATATTTACTACATCATGTGTTCCGGCTTTGTATACACCGGAAATAATCGTTCCGGCAGCCGCACCGCTGTTTCTACTTTTTACACCTTTTTGCGTACCACGTTTGCCGCCTTTTACAATATCAAAAACTGCATGGACTTTGTTGCGATAATGATATGGGTCCTCCATTCCAATAATCGGCAACACACCGCAGATACCTTTTAATGTCTTACGGACATAGTCCTGTTTTTCTTTTAACTGTTCTTCGTATGGCTTACCTTGATAGTCACAGCCACCACATTTTTTTGCATAAGGACAGGCATTCGCCTGTTTTTTCTGTTCTGCCATTTTATAAAATCCTCATCTTTCCAGGTTACTCATCACTAACATTTCCACTTTATTTTAGCAATAAAGCATATATCTAGTAAAGCCTATTTTATTAAACCTTCTACAAATCAAAAAGAGAAGCATGCCTAGACACACTTCCCCATATAAGTTCTATGTAACTTATTCTACTACTTCTTCCTGCACAGTTTCTGTTACTGTTTCAGCAACCACCACGATTTCCTCTTCCATAGGTGTTTCTGCGATTACCTCCACCGCATCCTTAGCCGGTTTTGTAAGTAAAAATAATGTTCCAGCCACAAGCACGATTGTCACTGCAAGACCGCCTTCCAAACCGAAAGCTCCGCCGTGAATCAAATCCCTGCCTTCTGCCATCACACTTGATAATACAGAACAGTTTGATTCCATACCGCTAACCTTGATTCCATAGAAGTTACCTTGTACGAAATTCCAGATAGAATGAACCGCTCCGATTCCCCAAATGCTGCCACGTTTGACAAAATAAACGGATGCAAATACTCCGAACAATGTCAGGTTCACAAATGCCAACGCACTAATTCCAGAATTTCCTAAATGTAATGCAGCGAAGAACAGTGCGTTCAAAATCACTGCCACCCACATTGGATAGCGTCTTGCAAGTGATACCATGAAATAGCTACGACAAAGTACTTCTTCTGCCATACCCTGAATCATGTAACCAAGACCAAATAAAATCCATGTGCCAAATGCAAAATTAGCTGACGCACCAAGCTTTAATGAACCGGTAACCACGCAAAGTAAAACAGCAATTGTAAAAATTGCAAAACCTACTGCAAGACCAATTCCGTATTCCTTAAACATGTCTTTCTTGATAAAACCGAGTGTTCTCATTTTACGTTTCTGGATGACTTTACAGAACAGCATAGTAATTAATATCATGGCAATATTTGCAAAAAGCATACCTATCACCAACGCATCACTACTTGCAATTCGAACAGACGCTTCCATAATCAGGTTCATATCTCCTGACGCCATTGCATCCAAATAGCCCTGGTCCGTGAACATAACCGCCAATTCGATAGGCAACATAACTAACACTTCACCAAAAGTCACTACAAAAAACATCACTACAAATACTAAAAGTTCAACAAACCAGTTCCAGCCCTTTTTCGCTTCTCTGGCTTCTGCCACATAACGCGGCGTTTCGAGTTTGAAATTAATATTCATTTTCTCTTACCTCCAATCCTTCATCACTTTATCACATCAACGCAACAATCGCAATACAATTCAAACACACAGACTCTTAATTTTTTCTTAAGTACAAAAATAAAAAGACCACGCCTGTTTTTGAGCATAGTCTTCTCATTCAAACTTATAACTTTGTCATCTGTTCGCTAATTTGTACACCGGTCGGAGTTCCTGCCAAACCGCCTTTTCCGGTCTCTCTAATATCTTCATCCATATTACGCCCGATACTTCTCATAGCATCAATGACTTCATCCGGTGGAATCTTACTGAAAATTCCCGCCACTGTCATATCTGCTGCTGCCAACGCATTCACTGCGCCGATAACGTTACGTTTTACACAAGGTACTTCTACGAGACCCGCAACCGGATCACATGCAAGACCAAGCAGATTTTTAAGTGCCAGTGCCGCTGCATTCGCAATTGCTTCCGAGTCACCGCCCATCAAATATGCCACACCGCCTGCAGCCATCGCTGATGCCGAACCAATCTCCGCCTGGCAGCCGCCTGCCGCACCTGCAAGGAATGCCCGATGTGCAATTACTCCACCAATACCTGCTGCTACATATAATGCTTCAACCATCTTATCTTCCGTAAAATGCTTTTCTTCTTCTAAAGTAATAAACACTGCCGGAACTACACCACAGGAACCTGCTGTCGGTGCGGCTACAATTCGCTTCATGCAGGCATTGGATTCACCTGTTTTCAAAGCTTTTTCCATCACCTTGCCCATCATTCTGCCACAGATTGTCATTCCTGCTTCTCTGGCTTCCTGCATCTTTTTACCTTCACCACCAACAAGACCGCTGGCTGACTTCAATTCGCCTTCATATCGGTCATCCGCTTCTTTCATCGCCTGATACATCACGCGCATTTTTTCGAATGCTTCCGGCTCTGACATTCCAGTTTCTACACAGTCTGCCTGCTGCACAATTTTCCAAAACGGAATTCCTTCTCTTTTTTCTACTTCACAAATCTCTGCTAAGGATTTATACATAATGATTCCTCTTTCTCAACTTCGTTATCGTCACGCTTATTCTTGTAAACTCAAATAAGTAACCTTGATAATACCTTCTAACTCCTCTAACCATTTAATCGACTCTACCGGCACTTCCTGGTCACATTCGATAATCATAACCGCATCACCGCCGCGCACAGTACGATACAATTTCATGGTCGCAATATTCACATCGCACTCTGATAATCTGGCAGTTACCGCCGTTACGCGTCCCGGTCTGTCCTTGTGATTTACAATCAGCGTCGGATAATCACCGCCAAAACTTGCAGAAAGCCCATCAATCTCACAAACTTCTATCCGTCCACCACCGATTGACGCTGCTATTACTTCTATTTTCTTGCCGGATTCTCCTGTCAAATTCAGCTTTACAGTGTTTGGGTGTGCATCCCCCAAATCAATACCGCTAATCTGAAATTCCATTCCTTCCTGCTTGGCAACTTCGAAACTAAACGGAACCCTTGAATCATCCACCGCAATACCTAGCAAACCAGCTACTACCGCTTTATCCGTACCATGCCCTTTCCCTGTTGCCAAAAATGAACCATGAAAATAAATGTCCGCTTTTACGATTTTTTCCACCATCAATTTTTTAGCTACCAAACCGATTTTTACTGCCCCCGCAGTATGGGAACTGGATGGTCCTACCATAATTGGTCCAATAATATCTAGTAAATTCATTTCCCTTCTCCTTCTTTTGTGTTTCTATTTTTTGTCTACCTTAATAACCGTAAAATAACGCTCCCCAAGTTTCCCCTGTGTCCTTAAAAACACTTCTTTTACCAATTCTTCATCCGACAACTTCAAATCAAAAGGTGCCACTACATCAAAAATCAGATTTGTATGGCTTGGACCTTCCACCATACGAAAATCGTGCAGCGTCAATCGCTCATCGATGGTCTTGATAATATCTAACACATTCGCTTTCATCGCATTCACATGTTCATCATTTGTTACGATTGGGTCCATATGTATTGTCGTATCACATCCTAACTTCATCCGAAGTTCATTTTCAATATTATCAATCACATCATGAATCATCATAATATCAGAATCTGCCGACACCTCCGCATGAAGTGAAATAATCTGACGCCCTGGACCATAATCATGTACAAAAAGATCATGTATTCCGCATACTTCTTCATGTGCCATAACAATATCTTCTATCTCCCGTTCAAACTCCTCCGAAGCTTTCTGCCCTAAAAGAGGATTTAACGTATCTTTTGCTGCACCATAACCTGCGAAAAAAATCAATACCGCTACTAATAATCCACAATAACCATCAATCTTAATATCCGTATAATGACTTATCAATCCGGAAATCAACACGACTCCTGTAGCCACGCTGTCGCTCAAACTATCCTTTGCAGTAGCCGCCATCGCTGGTGAATCAATCTGTTTCGCCACACCATTATTATAACAAAACATATATATTTTTACACCAATAGATGCCAATAAAATACCGACAATCAACCATGAAAATTCTGTTTCCTGCGGTGTGATAATTTTCGCAATAGATTCCTTCGCCAATTCATAACCCATTAATAAAATTGCACCTGCCACAACCAATCCGGAAATATACTCCATTCTTCCATGACCATACGGGTGTTCTGTATCCGGTTTTTGCCCCGCCAATTTAAAACCAATCAACGTAACAAATGATGAACCGGCATCCGACAGATTATTTACTGCATCCGCTGTAATTGCAATCGAATTACTCAATAGTCCTGCAATAATCTTCCCTGTAAAAAGCATGACATTTAATATAATGCCCAATACTCCGCACAACATACCATATGCCTGACGCACAGCATTCTTATCACCGTTATCACGCACAAACATTTTCGCCAATAATGTTACCATACTAATCCTCTTTCCTGTTCTTATTTTAGCGTCCCGATACTGTCAAATGGCCAATACCGAAACACCGCTTCCCCCAATATCTTGTCTTCCTCTACGTATGTATTCTCCCAATATCTTGCATCTTTTGAATTATTTCTATTATCCCCTAACACCAAATAGCTCCCTTCCGGTATTTCAAAAATATAAGGACCACTCCCTACAACCCATTCTTCTTTTAAATACTCCTCCTCTAAAAGCACTCGTTCTTCTCCAATATAAACGCTTGCGTCCTCGATGATAACCGTTTCGCCCGGTAAACCAATTACGCGCTTTACAAATAACTGTTCTTCATCATCCGGATATCTGAAAATAACAATATCTCCCCGCTCCGGTGTCTCTGACAAATACGCCAGACGATTGCCAATTACACGATCTCCCGGACTAATTGTATATTCCATAGAGCTAGTCGGAATCAGTGCATTAATAATAATAAACTCTTTCAAAAGGAATACCGTAACGGCTGCAATAGCCATCGTCCCTAGCAAACTCAGTATTTCCTTCACCAGATTAAATGGTTCCTTTACCTGTATATTATCATGCGTTTCTTTTCCTTCCGGTCCGTCTCCGGCATGCTCTAAATCGATTAATTCTATTCCCAAGTCATCCTTTTCTTCCTGCACCTGTGCTGCCTCTTTTCTCATATTTATAATTACTCTATCATAGTCTAGCATATTTTAGGGAATAATGCTATAATTGACCACGTAGATTTTTAAAAAGCAAAAACATAGGGAGATTTATATGCATAACGAATTATTTTCCATTGGACCAATCACCATTTACGGCTATGGTTTGATGATTGCCATTGGCATTATTGCCGCTTATTTAAATACAGAGCGCCTCGCCAAAAAACACGGTCTTGATCCGGAACCGGTTTTTAACATCTTGTTGATTGGTGTTGGTTTTGGTATTTTAGGAGCCAAGCTCTTATTCTACATCACCATACTGGACCAGATAATTGCTAATCCGCAACTGATTCTAAACAATCTGACCGAAGGATTTGTCGTATATGGCGGTATCATTTTCGGTATCCTATCCGCATTCCTTTACTGCAAAAAGAAGGGACTAGCTTTCCTGCACTATCTTGATTGTGCTGCACCTTCCATTGCATTAGCGCAAGGGTTCGGACGTATCGGCTGTTTCCTCGCAGGCTGCTGTTATGGTATGCCACTGGATTCTGCCATTTCCATTACCTTTACTGACTCAGCATATGCGCCAAATCACGTACCACTGTTTCCTTCTCAGTTGGTGTCCAGTGCTTTTAATTTTGTGCATTTCTTTATTTTATGCGCATTGTTTAAAAACAATAAGCAGCCTGGAAAAATCGGTGCATGTTATTTGATATTCTACAGTATCGGACGTTTTATCATCGAATTTTTCCGTGGCGATTTAGAACGTGGCAATGTAGGAACGCTCTCCACTTCGCAGTTCATTTCCATCTTCGTAGCAATTGCAGGAATTGCATTAACTATATTCCTTTCTCGAAAAAAGAATATCGAATCTTCTCAATAAATGTATGATGCGTGTCGGCAAAATTTTGCCGGCACTCTTTTTTCATCCCCAATCCAAATTTATTCGCTTTAATTTTGTTTTACCCCTTGACTTGGTAGGTAAATCATGTTATACCTTAATTACCTACTATTGTGGTAGGTAATTATTCAAAAAGGAGACTCAATTTATGAAGATATATGCTGACAATGCCGCTACTACGAAAATGAGTTCTGCAGCCATTCATGCTATGATTCCATACATGGATGAACTTTACGGAAATCCTTCGAGCCTGCACACAGTCGGTCAAAAAGCCAAAGAAGCTCTCGATAACGCCCGTGAACGTATTGCAGGATTGCTCAACTGCGAATCTCGCGAGATTACGTTTACTTCCGGCGGAAGCGAAGCCGACAATCAGGCAATCCTTTCTGCCGCATATTTAGGAGAACGAAAGGGAAAAAAACACATCATCTCTTCTGCGTTTGAACACCACGCGGTACTTCACACATTAGACAAGCTAAAAAAACAAGGTTTTGAAATTACCCTTTTAGAGGTACCGGAAAATGGTCTGATTGCACCTTCACAGGTTGAAAAAGCAATTCGTCCTGACACCTGTCTTGTTACTATAATGTATGCAAATAATGAAATCGGCACAATCCAGCCGGTGTCAGAAATTGGTGCGATTTGCCGCGATAAGGGCATTCTTTTCCATACGGACGCAGTTCAGGCAGCCGGACATTTACACATTGATGTACAAGCACAAAACATTGATATGCTCTCTCTTTCCGCTCATAAATTCCACGGACCAAAAGGAGCCGGTGTTTTATTCGCTCGCAAAGGAATTATTCTGACAAATGTCATTGAAGGCGGTGCGCAGGAGCGTAATAAGCGAGGCGGCACGGAAAATATTCCTGCTATTATGGGTATGGCAAGAGCTTTTGAAGATGCCTGTGCTTCTATTGAAGAAAACACAGCACACCTCATCCAAATGCGTAACCACCTGATTGCCGGGTTATCACAAATTCCGCATTCTATTCTGAATGGTGATGCAAATCAGCGACTTCCGGGCAATGTACATTTTTGCTTTGAAGGAATCGAAGGGGAATCTCTTCTCTTACTTTTAGATGATAAAGGAATCTGCGCATCATCCGGTTCCGCCTGCACCTCGGGTTCCCTAGACCCTAGCCACGTTCTATTGGCAATCGGCAGACCGCACGAAATCGCTCATGGCTCTCTACGCCTTTCTTTATCCGAAGACGTAACAGAGGCCGAGGTCGATTACATGATTCGCTCCGTAACAGAGGTTGTAACTTATCTTCGAAGCATCTCTCCGGTATGGCGCGACTTGACAAGTGGCAAAAGCAATTTTATTATTTAATGGAGGTCTAAAATATGGCATTATATAGTGATAAAGTAATGGACCACTTCCGCAATCCAAGAAATCTTGGTATTATCGAAAATGCGGATGGTGTTGGAAAAGTTGGTAACGCAAAATGCGGCGACATCATGGAAATCTACTTAAAAATTGACAATGATATTATTACTGACGTAAAATTTGAAACATTCGGTTGCGGCAGTGCAATTGCTTCCAGTTCCATGGCAACAGAACTGATTAAGGGAAAACCTGTCTCTGAAGTCGCTAAGCTTACGAACAAAGCAGTGACAGAAGCATTAGATGGTCTTCCGCCTCAGAAAATTCACTGCTCTGTTTTAGCCGAAGAAGCTATTAAAAAAGCATTAGATGACTATTACCAAAAGCAGTCAGAAACCGCACAGGAATAATTTTATAAAACTATTTCAGAAAGGCCAAGTTACAAAAATGATTGTATCCACAAAAGGAAGATACGCACTCCGCGTTATGATTGATTTAGCAGAACATCAAAATGGTACTTATATTCCCATGAAGGATGTGGCAACCCGCCAACACATTTCTCTCAAATATATCGAGAAAATCATGCCTGTCCTCTCTAAAAATCATATTGTAGAGGGCGTACATGGCAAAGGCGGCGGCTATCGTCTGACCAGAAATCCCAAAGACTATACCGTAGGCGAAATTCTGCGCCTGACAGAAGGCGATATGGCACCGGTTGCATGCTTAGAATGTGGAGCCACACCATGTGATAAAACGGAAAACTGCCGTACCCTTCCAATGTGGACTGATTTTTACAAACTCATAAATGAATACTTTGATGGTATTACCATTGCTGACTTGATGAAGCAAATCTAGCACATCGTTCATGAAATGCTCATCCAGGCACATATAAAAGGGATATCACAATCTCCATGTAATTTTACATGAATGATTGCGATATCCCTTATTTCTTATTCAATCAAACTGTGTTCCGTAAAACACACTATGACCAATCTATAAATCCTTCAACATAATTTAAAATATAATTTTCTTCCACTGATAAATATTCAGGTTCACCTGATTATCCACCACTTCTATTCCATCTGCTTCTAACAATATCTTTTGCTGATTCACGCCGCCAAATGCAAATGCCTCCGACAAACGTCCTTCCCGGTTTACCACCCGATAGCAAGGAATTCTTTCCGGGTCAGGATTCACATGAAGTGCATAGCCTACTACCCTTGCCCATCGTTTATTCCCCGCAAGTGCCGCTACTTGCCCATAAGTAGCCACTGTACCTTTCGGAATTTGTTTTACTACTTCATAGATTTTTTCGTATGAATTCTTTGACATCTTCTCCTCCTGCACCCATACTAAAACAGAGGTGCCAACAGACACCTCCGCACATTATTTTACTTATATAAAATTTTCTCAAGTTCCTGCACTTTACTCAGATAATAATCACTATTCTGCTTCATAAATTCCCGAATCATCGGTATCTGGTTATCCGACCAGCCCGCACAGGCAAACGGCACTCCAACAGATTTCGCCATAATATATCCGGTCTTCAAATCATCTACCATTAACAATTCTTCCGGTTTCAAATCATATATACGCATTACTTCTTCTAATGCATAGGGATCCGGTTTTTTCCGCTCGCATTCCCAATCAAATATCATGTCCGGTTCCGGCATCCCGGCTGCGAGATAATCCCGGCGTACCCGCATCGCTAACGATTGTGTAGACACGCAGATTCTCCCGCCATTACGCACATATTCATGTAACACTTCTGCCAAACCTTCATACGCATGCGGTATTGTTTCAGACCCTTCCCTCCAGCACTCCAGTTGAAAGTTCATTTCTTCCTGATTAAAGCCAAAATACTTATAACATAAATCTTCAAATCCATGAATAAAATTCAGTTCTGTAAAACTCTCAAAGGTCAATTCCACCTCCGGACGCAACACTGCCAGTGCCCGTTTAAACGATGGATAATTAATCTCCGGTGTACTTTTTACAGCAGTATCATCATGGTCTAATACCAGACATTTCACTCGTAATTCTCTGTTCATAAAATGCCTCATTCTACTTTTTATCCTGTAACTTCTTGGCCATATAAAGCAACACATCTTTTCTCGTAACGATACCGATAAAAATACGTTCGTCATCTACCACCGGCACAAAATTCTGATTTGTCATTTTTTCAAACAAATCCTCCACTTTTTCCTGTACGTTTACCGCTAAATTATCCTTTTTTCTAGGCAAATCGGTAATCGGTATCTGCTCCAATTCCTCTAGCGTTGGAAAATTATGTGCTTTTAAGTACCACAGAAAATCACCTTCTGTAATGGTACCTTTATACTTACCCTTTTTGCTAAGCAATGGAATTGCCATATAACTGTGCCGCTCCATTTTCTCTAATCCCTGCCGCATATTATCAGTCTCACAAATATGGTCTACTTCCTTTTTCGGTGTCAGAAAAAATAAAATATTCATTCGCTCTTCCTTTCGAAAATATATAGTATTAATTTCCTACTTTTATTGTAGCAAATAAATGTGTCTGATTCTACCTTTAAGTGTGAAACTTTTATTAAATATTCTTTTACTGTTACTATTCACTCGTACCTCGCTCACAGTAACAATTCGCAGGCTCATTTATAGTTTTGCTACGCAAAAGGAGCCTGCTCATACCTGAATCATATTCTTTCGCAGCAAATCAGCAAGTGATTAGCTGCTCTTTGAACAGTAACCATTTACTGCCCTTTTATTGTCTTACCAAGGAAACAGAGTGCCAAAGCTCCCGGTCCTGTATGTGCTCCTACAACCGGTCCGATATCACTGATAACCACCTTTACTTGCGGATAATCAGCGTGAATCATTTCTTCAATGTATTGTGCATCTTCCAAGCAGTCTGCATGAGACATAAATACATATGGTAATTCCGCAAAACGCTCACTGCTTTTCAGTCGCTCATATAAGTCCTTCAATGCATTCTTTCGACCTCGGATGGTAGCCACATTATTCAGATGACCTTCCTCATCAATCAGAATAATCGGTTTTACCTTAAGCATAGAACCGGCAATCGCACTTACCGCACTAAGTCTGCCGCCTCTTTTTAAGAAGAACAAATCATCTACAGTTACAACATGATGAATGTAATCCTTAACTGCCATAATTTTTTCAAATACTTCTTCGATTGCTGCTCCGGAATCTCTCAACTCTGCCGCATAATATGCCAATAATCCTTGTCCGACAGACGCGCACAACGTATCAATGTGCATGAATTTTCTCTCCGGAAATTCATCCTGCAATTCACTCATAATCATCACACCATTATTATACGTTACGGATAAACCGGATGAAAAACCAATATAAAGAATATCCTTACCTTCTTCTAAACTTTTTCTCATATGTTCTTCAAAAAATCCCGGTGTTACAGCATTAGTCTTCGCATTTGCACCGGCACGTAACTGGTCATAAAATGCCTTACTCTCCACATCCCTGTTCAGCACCGGTGGCTTATCGTCAATTGTTACTTCTAATTGCATTACCTGCAAATTGCATTTTTCTACTAACTCTTTTGGTAAATCACAGCATGAATCTGTAAAAATCTCAAAACTTACCATTCTAAATCGCTCCTACCTCTTTTAACTTCATTTCTATTCTATCATGTACCATAGCAGCCAGCTCATTGGTATTCATATCTTTATATTCCTCATAAGGAATCGGTTCCAAATAATGTAGCTGCACAGTTACTGGTTCCACTCCATTATGGTCAAGTACTCGATAGCTGTCAATTAACGCAAACGGCAAAATTGTACATTTTGACTTCGTTGCACACTTAAAAGTTCCACCATGAAACGCTAACATATGGTTACCATTTCTACTTCTGGTTCCTTCTGGGAAAATAAGAAAATTACGTCCTTGTGCAATTTCCTGCGTAACTCCCATAATCACTTTCATTGACTGCCTTACATCTTCCCTATCCATCGGATACGAATGTGTACAAGCCACAATCTGTTTCAAAAATGGTATCTTGGCCAGTTCTTTTTTTAACACTGCCGCCAATGGTCTATCAAAGGCTGCCACAACAGCCAGCACGTCAAACATGCCCTGATGATTCCCGCAAATCAACATACCATCTTCTTTTGGAATATTGTCCTCTCCAAAAACTTGAAAATCAATATTCCCGGATGTCACTGCCAGTTTTAAAATATACTGAATGTGTTTATATTTTTCTTCATAAGAATATTCATCCGTATGTTTTGCATAATGGCACAGTTTAAACCACGCCGCCGGTACCCTCCAAAAATTTCTGGCTACCATTAGTAAAATTCGCCACATATCGCCTTCTCCCTTTGCCTCTTATAGTCTCGGGCGGCACGAACATCCGATTCCCAACGCGCCTTCTCCTGTATGGCAAGAAATACCAAGTGTCAGATTATCACACATAACTTCCATGCCCGGAAATGCCTCTCTGATTTCTGCTAACCACTCCTGTGTAGTCTCTTCGTCCGCACTGGACGCAGCTAACAAATAGACCTCACCTTTTTCATAATATTCCCTAAAAGTACCTTCAAAATCCTGTTTCATGGCATCAATCATTTCTCTTCTCGCCTTTTTCATACCACGGCTCTTTTTATAAGTATCTAACACTTCTGTACCAAGCTTTAAAATCGGCTTAATATTCAAAAGCGAACCCAATGCAGCTGTAGCCGGCGAAATACGACCGCCTTTTTTCAGATTGTCCAAAGATTCCACTGCAATATAAATCGACATATTCGCTTTATTGGCTTCTAAAATCTCCTTAATCTGTGCTGCATCCAAGCCTTCTTCCGCCATCTCTAACGCATCTAAAATCGACCGATGTAATGGAGTCGCTACTCGTCCATTATCTACTACAAAAACTTTTCCTTCAAACTCATCATCCTGTGCTAATGCCATAGCTGTATAACAGGAACCGCTCAAGCCGCTGCTCATTGGTATGTAAACAATCTGTTCATACTCCTTTAAACCTTCACGCCAAAACTCCATTACTGATTCCGGTGATGGCTGGGAAGTAGAAACTTTTTTATCTTCTTTTAAATACTCAAAAAACTCTTCTCTAGTAATGGACACACCCTCGAAATAACATTCCTCTTCTACGTAAAACGGCATTGGAAGCACTTTTACTCCAAGTTCCTCTGCTCTTTTCGGTAATATCCCACTATGACTATCTGTTGCAATACCAACTTTTTTCATACGCAATTCCTTTCTTTACTTCAAGATTATATTTCCATTTTTTCAAAATATATCCATTTTTTATTGTAACACAAAAAATTATATATATTTGTTAAATTTTTAGAAAAAATAGCACTTTACAGTTTCTAAAATATTTGTATCCTGTTAATAAAGTGTTAATGACACCCTCTATTTTTCCGTTTTTTCTGTATACACAACCGATAATTTATGATAAAATTAATAAAAGTTTTAAATTGTGCAAAATTTATATTTGAAGGGGTACATACTATGGGATTACTAAAAAAGAAGGTTAATAACGATTTAATTGTTTCACTTTGTAACTATGAAGAAGCTGATTACGCAAAAGCTTCTCCTGAATTAAAGACCCTGCATGAACGTATTGTGAAAGCTCACGAAGGCGTTGAAGATGTTTTCAAAAAAAATATGTCATCCCTCTTATCCATTACCGGTGTAGATATGCAGGTAAATTATCACATGGACAAGCTTGCTAATATGTCTAATACCGTCGACAATGCAACTCAGGTTATTTTAGATGTTGCCAAAAGTACTTCCGGTATAGCTGACGAAGTAAACAGCCAGCACGAACAGCTCACTAGTACTATTACAGATACCGCTGTTGACAGCGATAACGTATACTCCAAAATTGAACAGGGGCAAAACGAGCTAACAAATATCAAAGTTCTTTCTAATAGTACGATAGAAATTTCTAAACAGACTGAAGCAGACATGAATGACTTACTCAGCGTAGTAAATCGTATGAACGAAGTTATTGACGGAATTAACGCTATCTCCAGCCAGACAAACTTATTGGCATTAAATGCTTCTATTGAAGCTGCCCGTGCCGGAGAAGCCGGAAGAGGTTTTGCCGTTGTTGCGGATGAAATCCGTAAACTGGCAGAGCAGACACAGGAATTAACCGGAACCATGGGTACTTTTGTTGAGAATATTCGTATTGCTTCTCAGAAATCTGCTCATAGTGCAACTAATACCGTAACTGCCTTAAACAGTATGTCTGATAAAATCACTGCAATTTGGGACATCAATGAGGACAATATGGAAAACATGAAGCAAATTGCTTCTAATGTTACTTCCTTAGCGGCAGTTAGTCAGGAAATCAGCAGTGCCATGCACGAACTTGGCAACCAAACAGTTGAGATTTCTAACCAGTGTGAACAACTTGCTGAAACCACAGTTCAGATGGGTGGCGTTACTGAAAACGTAACGAAATCCATTCAGCCTTTCTACCGTATTCAGGACGAACTAAATCTGGCGTTAGGCAGCTTGTATGACATGCGCGAAGATGCCTTTTTCCAAAGAGACGAACGCACTTACTTCCTGTACATAAGTTGGATTAAAATGTCGCACCAGCAGTGGCTCGGTACGTTCGGACAAATGATTGAATCGCAAGAACTCCTTCCGGTAGAGTTAGACCCTGCAAAATGTGTTTTCGGGCAGTGCTGCCAATACCTTACACCAACAGATAAAAATGCACTTACTCATTGGAACAAAATTCATGACGTTCATAACAAACTTCATGAAGCAGGCAAAAAAACTTATTCTGCTATAAAACGTGGCGATTTTAATAATGCTGCCAGCCTTTATAAAGATTTACAGAAACTTTCAAATGAATTAGTTCAGAATATAGACGCAGCCATGAAAATTTTGGTTAAGACAGACTTCTCTGCTTATATGAAACAGAGACAGGCAGAGGGATTAGGTGCCAGAAAGAAATAACTTATAAAAATATTTATTCTAAATCAAGAGAGTCTCCAAACAATGAATAAACTCATCATTTGGAGACTCTCTTTTTATACTTCCAATTCCATTTTTAAATCTCTATGTAGTTTTAGAATACGCCCTGTGCTAACATAGCTTCAGCTACTTTCTTGAAGCCTGCGATGTTTGCACCTGCTACTAAGTTATATCCTAAACCATATTCTGCCGCTGCTTTTGCAGATTCATCATGAATGCTGATCATGATGCGATGTAATTTTTCATCAACTTCTTCTGCTGTCCAGCTATATCTCTCGCTATTCTGGCTCATTTCAAGACCTGAAACAAGAACACCACCAGCGTATACAGCTTTAGATGGAGCAACAATTACATTTTCCTGCTCTAATAAGAATTTCAATGCTTCATTTGTTGTTGGCATATTAGCTACTTCGATGTAGTATTTGATACCGTTTTCAACAATCTTCTTAGCCGCATCCAAGTTAACATCATTCTGTGTTGCAGATGGCATAATGATATCTGCTTTTACGCCCCATGGTTTCTCGCCTGGGAAGAACTGGCATCCAAACTTATCTGCGTAATCCTGAACTTTATCACGACCTGAAGATCTCATTTCAAGCATATAATCAATCTTTTCTGGTGTTACAACACCTTCTGGATCATAGATATATCCGTCCGGACCTGATAATGTAACTACTTTACCGCCGAGTTCTGCTACTTTTAAGGCAATACCCCATGCTACGTTACCGAAACCTGAAACTGCAACTGTCTTGCCTTCCATAGTCTCGCCTTCATGTTTTAATACTTCACATGCATAGTAAACTGCACCAAAACCTGTAGCTTCCGGACGAATTAATGAACCACCGTAAGAACGTCCTTTACCTGTAAGTGTTCCATTTTCAAAAGCACCTTTAATACGACGATACTGTCCATACATATAACCAATTTCACGTCCGCCTACACCGATATCACCAGCTGCACCGTCTACGTCTCGACCGATATGACGATATAACTCTGTCATAAATGCCTGACAGAATCTCATGATTTCTCCGTCACTCTTACCACGTGGATCAAAGTCAGAACCACCTTTTGCACCGCCCATAGGAAGTGTTGTTAAGCTGTTCTTAAATGTCTGCTCAAAACCAAGGAACTTCATAATAGATAAGTTTACAGATGGATGGAAACGTAAACCTCCCTTGTAAGGTCCGATAGCACCGTTAAACTGTACACGGTAACCACGATTAACCTGAGTCTGTCCGTTGTCATCTACCCATGCAACACGGAACTCAATGGTTCTCTCCGGTTCACACATTCTCTCAAGAAGTGCTGCTTTTCTATACACTTCCTCATTCGCATCAACAACTGGTTTTAATGATGATAATACCTCTTCTACTGTCTGCAAAAATTCAGGTTCTGTAGCGTTTTTCTCAGAAACCTTTGCAATAACCTCATCTACATATGACATATTATTTTCCTCCTTTGTACCTTTATATATGAATTCGCTTCATAAAAAATGTTGATTTTATTTTAGTCTAAATAAAAAGAAGGTACAACAGTTTTTTCTATAACTGCCATACCAACATTTTATTGTTTCTATAACCTGAAATAATTGTTTCTATGTATATGACTTGATTTTTAATCACCGCCTATATAATTAAATCAAACGATAGATTAAAATCGCCAGTAATACACCTATAATACTCGCTATAGTAATACGGATAGATAATCCAAATGTAATCACCATAATGCCAATATCAAATACCACCGGACTCGTCAAACCAAATGTCTGGCCATAACTAAGCCAGCTAAGTCCCGATACACCTGCCGTCAGATTCCCAATAAATCCTCCTAATACAATCCCTGTCAATATCAATAAGAATAATGCCCAATTATTCTTTCCTGCAATTCCTCTTGCCATATGTCATCCTCCTTTTATCTTTTACTATGTGCACGAATCACATGTCCTTTATCATAAACCATGTTTCTTATTGTAACAAATTTTCTATCAAGATGAAATACTTTGATTTTTAAAATTTCATCTTTTCTCCGAACTCTTTCTGTCATAAAAGAAAATATTGACAATCTCTGTTATCACTGCTATATTAATTTTTGTTAGCAGAATCGATTCGAAACAAAGCAACTTAATAATCAAATTGAATATTAATGCTAGGGGCGCAAAACGCTGAGAGATGATTTCATCGACCCTTATTACTTGAACCGGATAATACCGGCGTAAGGAAGCTATTTACTAATAAAGGTAATCCCCCTTGGCATACATATTCGCAAGGAGGATTTTTTTATGGATAAAATTATCAACTTTTTTACCACCACCGAAGGTGCATGGGGCGATGGCTCTGTAAAACTTACCACCATCGGTATTGTTCTTGTTGCAGTATGTATTCTGGCACTTGTTGTAATCCCAGCCATTACCGGCAAAAAGAACACTGAAAACAAAACCAAATTAACCACCAAGCAGCTTACATACTCCGCAGTCGCTCTGGCACTTGCTATGGTATGCTCCATGATTAAGTTTGCGAACCTGCCAATGGGCGGTTCTGCTACACTTTGCAGCATGCTCTTTATTGTATTAATTGGCTACTGGTACGGACCTTATGTTGGACTTACTGCAGGATTTGCATACGGCTTACTTCAGTTTATTATCGAACCAATTTTCTACACCTTACCGCAGATGCTCATTGACTATCCGTTAGCATTCGGTGCTCTCGGTCTTGCAGGCTTTTTCTGTGGGAAAAAACATGGGCTTCAAATTGGTTACATCGTAGGTGTTATCGGACGATACATTTTTGCAGTCATCTCCGGCGTTGTATTCTTCGGTGCTTATGCTCCTGAAGGCACTCCGGCAATCATTTATTCTCTGGGATATAACGCTTCGTATCTTATTCCGGAAGCAATTGTGACTCTGATTATTATTTCAATTCCTGCAGTTGCTAAGGCTCTTAGTGCGGTGAAGAAAAACGCCTTATCATAGTTGAAACTTAACAATTCGTATCTAGATTATCAGAAGAGATATTCTTATATTTTCTAAGAATATCTCTTCTTTTATTTATATTGCATCATCTCATGGTTTTATTGTAAAATATTTGTTAGAACGCACCGCGTTCTATACACGGAAAAGGAGAAGATATTATGGGAGAATTTGTAAAATTAAACCCTGCTGAACTCGTACAGTTACACGAGCAGAACGAGAGACTCATGAGCTACAATGTAGAGTTCGCAGAAGTAACAGGTGGAACTTTCTGGAAAGCTTACACACCTGAGCAGATTGCGGGTACCGAGGAATTCTATGTAGAACCAACCTCTGAAGGTATCGCTGCTATGTACAAAGACTTGATGCAGGTATATGCGCCAATCAATTTATACGATGAAAAACTTCGTAAATTGACAAAAGAATTGGGGACAGCTTGGTGCCGTGTTTCCGGTACCTGGGCTACTAAAACTTATTATGATTTTGACGGCGAGTATGCTGACGGCACCGTTCCAGAAGGCTATTTGAACGTACTTACAAAAGAACAGTGGATTGGCGTACTTGATTTTGTACGTGACTGTAACTTGAAATTAAAAGTTTCTTTGGCAAACTGTCCAGGTTTACATTCTACAGAAGAGCCATGGCCACCAACAGAAGCAGAGAAATTATTCCGTTTCTCAAAAGAATACGGCGTGCCGATTGAAGCAGCAGAATTTACAAACGAACCAAACATGATGGAAGATACCGGTTTCCCACCTGGATACCATGCAGAACACTACCGTCGTGATACAGATATTTTTGCAAAATGGTTAAAAGAGAATTATCCAGAATGTCTCTATGTTGGACCATCTGCTACAGGCGGCGACGTAGTATTCGGAAAAGGTGGCGGCGGTGTAGAAAACGTTGCTCGTGAAAGCTGCGGTTGTGACGATTTATTAGGTGGCACTACAGAACCGGTAGATGTATTCTCATATCACTACTATGGTGGTGTTTCCGAACGTCTTGCTTCTGTTATGCCAACTGCACACTGGTTACCGGAAGAAGCAAATGGTGAAGATTTCTTAAATGTTCCTATCAGCTTCTGTAATACATACAAGAAATTCCGTGACAAATATTGTCCGGGCGGAGAAATGTGGGTAACAGAATCCGGTGACGCTGGCGGCGGTGGTGACACATGGGCATCTACATACCTTGATGTTCTTCGTACTTTAAACGAACTCGGCGGTTTCTCAAAAGAGACTCGCGGTGTTATTTTCCACAACACATTAGCTGCTTCCGACTACGCATTCTTAGAAAGAATCGTATTCAACCCAAGACCAAACTACTTCGCAGTTTTACTTTGGAATCGTTTAATGGGAACAACTGTTTACGATACCAAAGAAGCAGTTCGTGAAGGTGCACATGTATATGCTCAGTCTCGTAAAGATGGTAAAGACGGTGCTTGCTATCTCCTCATCAATAACTCTGAGACAGAGACCACAACCGTTGAATTGCCTGTAGACGGAACCATCTACACCTTAGCTGGAAAAGATGGCAACAAACGTGCTACTGTTATGACCTTAAACGGCCGCGACTTAGTATTAGGAGAAAACTGGGAATTACCTGATTTATCAGGCGATGCAGTTTCTGCAGGAACAATCGAGTTAGCACCAATGACTTGTACATTCTTAGTAATCTAAAAATTATATCATAATAAAATGCCGGGCAGAAAATTGCCCGGCATTTTATGCGCATTATTATCTTAACCCTGCACGTTTCTTTGCATCTTCTTCTAATTTTTCCTGCTCTTTTTTCATACGTGCTTTTGCCTCTTCTACTGTTTCGCCTTCTTTTGTGAAGAACTTGTCTACAAATTTATCTGTTACTTTCTGGAAACCTTCTACTGCACCATTTTCAATCTTTTTATAACCGCCAACTACGCCATCTTCAATTTTCTTGTAGCCTTCTACTACTCCGTCCTCGATTTTCTGAAATCCTTCTTTGATTTTCTGTTCCATGATTTTTATCTCCTTTTCTATACCTATCTGATTAATTCATTGCTAATTCATTTGTTAATGCTAAAATCTGTTCCGCATACTGCGCGCGTTTTTTGGTTGTGATTTTCTTGTATATCGGATATGCAGCACCTGCCATTACCATACCAATAACTCCCACTATAATACCAAGTACAAAAAACTTGTCTGCCCAAACCATGCAACAGCTCATACCTGCGCCAAGCACTAACGCACCGATGATGCCAACCACAAGCGCTGCAATGCAACCTGGATTTTCTGCTTTTCTATCAAGCTTTCGTAATGTTTCCATTTTATCCTCTTCCTTTGGAAGATATTTTTTTCTGATTGCTTCTATTTCTTTCTGCTGTGCAGATGAATATGTGTACTCAAAATTTTCTGACATCATTTTTCCTCTCTTTTTACTTTCTATTTTTACAATTTGTTTTCCTGTCGATGGTATGAATATAAACCTATGGTTTTAAACATTTGTTTTTGAAATGTTAAAGTTTTGTTAAAACAAATCAAATTTTCCATTTTTTCTGCATGCCTGCTCCGCTCCACGCAATACAACCCACGCAGTAAGTATATAAAAAATTGCAATTCCCAATTCACCTAATAATAAACAATAAAAATCCCCTTCACTTTTTCCAAATAATACATTCATCGCTTCAATCGAATGCGTCAGCGGCAATAGTCTTGACAGCCACTGTCCCACTCGCGGCAACTGCGAAACCGGAAACTCTGCACCGGTAAAAATCATCAATATATAACTCACCACATTAAGAATCAAGTGCATGCTATCCGAAATCAATCCAAACACTGCCAACAACAACCCCAGTCCTGACGCCGCAAACATTGCACAAATAATCGTAAGTGCTGCTAATCCCAAATTAATCTCTGAAAAATCTATCTTAAATATTCCCCCACCAACAACAAAACCTCCTGCTACTGCCGCAGTGGCAAATATCGTTGGATATACTCCATTTGCTAAAATCAACGCTAATTTATTACAAGGTGATGCCACAATCGAACGAAGGCGTCCATAATATCTTTCTCCGTTGAATATTCCGCCCAATCCAAATACACACGTATTCGTACACATCAAAAATGCATTTCCTATAACCCAATGTGTTAGGTCTGTAGTTTTAAAGCTATACGAAGCTAACAAGCAATAAAATATCAATGTTACAATCGGATATCCTGCATCGAAACACAAAAACTCTACCAAATTAAACGCAGCCGTTCTACCTTTGTGATACAATAAAGCCTGGGAAAAAAATCTGCGAACCATCCTAACACACCTCCAAACTTGCATGAATTCTAACCTGTTTATCAATTTTTCTATAAAGCCATGCAGAAAACACAGCCCCTACCACCGATAATACAATTAGTATCACCATTTTTTTCCAAAAGTCACTCGCATCTTCCACTCCTGCCACTGACATCCGAAGCAATTCTACTGCCCATGTAGGTGCAAATAAAACACTAACAGGTTGCACCCACTTCGGCAGGATATCTATCGGAAATGCAAGACCGCACAGCAGAATAAATGGGATTTCTATACAATTCATATACAATGTAGTTCTTCTTGATAACGTTAATAAACATGCCACTATCGACGAAATAACTACAAAACTCATAATCATTGCAAGAAAGGCAATTATAAAATAACCCGGACTCACAAGTACGATAGGTGCCTGATATATAATGACCGCCGTGGCTAACGATATAGTCAAGGTCGTCAATGACAATATCGTATTCCCAAATATTTTGCCTAAAATAATTTGGGGAAACCCTGCTGGAGCCGCAAATACCAAAGACAGCGTACCGCTATAACGTTCTCGATTGATATCTCCTGCGGAAGAAAAACAAATACAACTCCAAATCCCCATTAATCCTGCCCCCAAAATCACATAAGACGCAAAATTTTCTTCTCCGGAATTACGAAACATCTCATAAAGCAAAATAGTATTTAGAATAGGGTTTGCTATTAAACAAAATCGAAACATTGGTCTGGCAAAAGATTGTTTCATCTGTAATACCATAGTAGTTACCAATACTGAATTACTCATGCTTACTCCTCCTTCACCAATGCAATATATGCCTCTTCTAAATTAGCTGCATCACCTATAATTTCCTTAGGTGTTCCTTTTGCAACGATTTCTCCCTTTTTCATAATAACCATATGGTCGCACAGTTCTTCCGCTTCCGGCAGATAATGCGTTGTTAAAAGTACGGTTCTTCCTTCTTCTTTTAGTTTCAAAATGATATCCCGTAGCATTCTGGCACCAAGCGGATCTAGTCCAACCGTAGGCTCATCCATAAAAAGAATTTCCGGGTCATTCATTAATCCTCTGGCAATCTGCAATCGCTGTATCATTCCTTTGGAATATGTTTCTGCCAAGTCGTCTGCCCTGTCATATAAATCCACTAATTTTAAAATACTATCAATTCTTTCTTCCTGCATCTTTTTATCAATCAAATATAAATTCCCAAAATATCTCAGATTATCTCTGGCTGAAAGTCTGCGGTATACACCAAGTTCTCCTCCAAAAATAAAATTAATACGTCTGCGAATCTTTTTTTCTTCCCCAAAAGTTGAATACCCTAATACTTTACATTCGCCCTCTGTAGGTGCCAGCAAAGTAGTCAACATCTTTATCGTTGTAGTTTTTCCAGCCCCATTTTGTCCAAGCAAACCAAAGATTTCTCCTTTTCTTACCGAAAACGAAATGTCTTTTACCGCATGTATTACTTCTTTTTTCCTATGAAATACTCCTTTATGGGTTATATAATTCCTTTTTAGGTTCTTCACTTCAATCACCGTTTCCATTTTTCCTCTACCTTTCATCTTTATCTAATTCTATATTAATCTAATTAGATAATAATAGAACTTATTTGAGATGTCAAGTAACTAAACTTTGCTTGCGAACTCTCGCATCGCACTAGCAACATTTTGTTCTATAGAAAGAGAGAGTCTCAGGCAAAAGCCTGAGACTCTCTCTTTCCTATGATTCTATTCTAAAATCTTTCTGTAATTCTTTTATTAATTCTGCAATCCCATTACGACTTATGCCATAGTACTTAGCATTCTTTACCTGCTCTTCCGTAACTAATCCACACTCTTTCAACTGCTCCATATGGTGCGATACTGTCGATGTAGCAACCGAAACTCTTTTGGCAATATCCATACCTCGCATAGTTCCTTCTTTTGCCAATATGGTAAGTATCTGATATCTGGTTCCGTCTCCCATAGCTTTCAAAGCTTTTACTACATCCTCTTGATTCCGTTTCTGCTCTCTGAGCGAAATAAAAAGCAACTGTTTTTTATGTTCTTCCTTCACATGAAAAAATCTGCATGCCTTTCCCGGCATCATATAGGTCGGCACAAAAACAAATTCTTCATACGGTCCACGATTACGAAACGTCTTTCCCATAATCTGCTGTGAATATTCGAAAGGCCCCATATTCTTTATACCTGATACCACATCTTCCTTCATAGAAGCTACTGTTCCTTCATACTTCTTCAGCCCCACTTCTAACAATGGATTTTGTAACTCCGCCGCCAACGAAAAAAATTCCTCAATATATCTTCCGTTCTCACGAACAAATGCCTTAAACGATAAAAAGCTGTCACAACTATTTTCCACCCAACCAAACACTCTGCTTAACATTTCATCATCAGTTATTGCTGCCTGCAGTTCTTCTCTGTTCGCACCTTCTATATAATCTAAATCCAAATGCCTCCAAAGGAAATCCACTTGCGCCATCTCTAACAAATACACTTTATAGCGTTCCAAGCTCATTCCTTCTAACGGTATATCTATAATAAAATCCCATATTCCCCATGGATATATCTTCTGTACCGCCTTGGAAGCTTCAAACAAAAACGGATATTTTCTTCTCCATGCTGCTATTGGCGCTTCCCCGTATATCTCTTCACACAACTTGGACGCCTCGCCACCCTGTAACAAATTCATTACAGCAAAAATCGGCTCAAGCTCCGGCATATATACAAATATGGAATTATCATCTATTCTTTCAAATAACAAAGAGCTTTCTCCCTTCTGAATTCACTACATTTTATTATAGCAAAAATAGTTTCTATTTTCTACGCATAGTCGAAATAATTAGCCTCTCGGCTTTCTGTCAATCCCCCTACCACATCCTCAAAAATGCCACAAGCCGAGATTTTCCGACCTGTGGCACCTCCTATTAACAATATTTTTCTTCTAACTCTTCCAGTATATGTATCATATCACGGATATTCCCAGTGTTCTTTAACTCCTCTTGTAATCTCCGCTGCACCTGCAAATAACTAATTTTCTCCGGCACAAGTCCTTCTACGATACCCGGATAATCTTCCTGTAAACAATCCATCAAAAGTTTTACACACTGCTTATTGATAATCTGGGCGTAACTCTCTTTGCAGACCTCTTTCACTTTCTGTATCATGCTCTGGTACGCATTCTCCGCAGATTTAATTTTCCCCGACCAAAGCACCTTGTCATAAGATAAAACCTGCACCTCATTCTCTGACAGCGATACATTGTCTCTCAATCTTAAAACCGGAATTAAAATCCCCGTTTCTTTCACTAATTCTTTTCTGCATTGATTTAGATAATCCGTTTTCAACCCTTCTGTCACAGCAGGAATCAACGCACTACCAAATTCCAACACAAGCGGTTCTGCAAACATATTACTGCGGATTTCATGTTCCATGCTTACATCATTATTTTCGATTACTTTTTTATCATTTTCAATTTCAAGCAAAGCATTCGCGCTAATAGAAAGCACCTCGCAGATACCCTTGATCAGGGAAAGCTAATCATATCTCCGATGTAATTCATGGTTCTTCTCCTTTTCCACTAATGATTTCGTCTATGAGAAAAGTATAATAAAAGATTCCATGTCTGTAAAACAATTCGTAGTTGTACAATAGCTCAACTGACATTCTGTCAAAAAAATTACGCTTGGTTCACGCTATTTTCCAATCTTCGCAACAAGTGCACAATCGGCACAATCAACATCCCGCAAAAAAAGTTGCTCACACCATGAATGACATCAAACGGAAATCCTGCCACTACCCATGCAACAATTCCCTTAAAACTCATATGAAATACCAGCATCTGCACAGGGGCATAAAGCACCCCAAACAAAAAGCCATGGCATGCATTTACCACCATATAGACAAACGGCTGCACCTTTTTTGGCATCTTCTTCGGAAGAAGCATGGTAACACCCCACAACACTGTCCACACATACAAGTACGGAATCCACCATGTCGCAAACCCACTGAAAATACCATTTAGCAGCACATAAATATAAATTGGATATAACGCTTTTTTTCTATAAACCACGGTAAACGCTATGGTAAACACGCCCAGCAAATGAATGTTAGGAGCAAGCTCCATCAGAATTTTAGAAGCATACATTAACGCACCGAGCATTCCAAATACCGCAGTCTCTCTTACAGTTAATTTCATTATTTTTCTACCTTAAATGTATATGTCATTCCTTCTTCAATCGGAGTAGTATCCACGCCGCTTGTAGCATATTCGCCATTCACATAGAACGCCCAGTAGGTCTGGTCTACGTCATAATCTGCTGTAATGCCATTAACTGTTTTTACATAAAGACCATACGCACCTGCCTCACCTTCAATTAAATCTAACTCCAATAACGCCTCGCCGACGATTTCTTTGTCTGTGTGAATTTCAAAAGCAGTTTCATTATCATCTTTATCAACTACTGTAAAGGCAAACTGTGTGGTGCCTTCACCCAAAATTGTAACCTGTGGTTCTTCTACGTTCTGTGCTTCTGTATTCTGCGCTTCATCTGTCTGCGAACTATCCTCTACCTGCTGGTTCTGAGCCTGATTATTTCCTCCACAACCTACTGCTGCAAATGCCATAGATACTGCAAGCACCATTGCAAAAATTAATGTTACGATTTTTTTGTTACTGAATTTCATTTGTTTTCTCTCCTTTAAAATGTGTTAGTCTACGGACAAAAACTTCATAATTACATCAAAGTTCTCTGCCTCGTGTGGAAATGTACAGTTTGTACATTCCTTGATTTTTTTGCCATTTACCTCGATGTATTGATAATTGCCGGGGCAGTTCTCTCTTCCATATAACGGGCAATAGCAAAACAAGCAATTGATATGGTCACAGTCCGTATGACACGGATAGTATTCACATTTTAAATTTTCAAAATAACGATAGGAATGTTCCATTACGTCCTCCTCGATTTTCCCGAAAATAGAATCTCGTTTTCGAGATTCTCCGCCTGCGGTGGGTTGCTTATAGCAACATTTTTCATTTCCACCGCAGTGCGATTCCGCGAAGCGTCTTTTTTAATCACAGAAAATTTCTATGATTAAAAAAGAGCCCTCGTATCATACGAAGGCTCCTAAAACAACATAGTTATTCCGCACAACCATGTCCGTTGCGACATAGTCTGACGGTTAAAATGTACAACCAGTTACTCGTGGCCATAAGCGTTTGCTTTCGTACTTCAAATCAGGCAGGTCTCCCGGCTTATAGATCATCGCATCCACCACCTTCCCGGTTGCCCAGTGGTTATCGGCTTCGCTCCCTAATTACGGTGACGAGTTCGTACAGGATTTACACCTGTTTCCCTTTTCACCAGAACCAACTCGAATGAGTTCTTCTGACACCTGATTCACTTATTAAGTTCCCTGTGATTATATCATTCACCACTTCGGATTGCAAGACAAATCACGATTAGCTCCGGCTATCATTAACGCCGCTTTTTTCTTACTCAAAAAATTCTTTATAATTCTCACTGCTAAACTGCCCTATCAAATCTTTATGAGCCATCGCCTCATAATCCAGTCTCAGTGTAGCTCTATCTTCTGCCATATATGAAGTAAAAACTTTTCCATCCTGCCGAACTACGCTTAATACCCCCTCCGTATACGTCCACTTGCATTGCTCATACACTTCATGCTCTGGTAGCTCAAATACACAACTTCCGTCCAGATAAAATGTCATCTGCACCATATCCCAAATAGGAGAATACATAACAAATCCAGCTTGGACTTCTTCGACTTCTACTACTTCTTCCGCTATAGCTACAGCTTCTACCACCTCAGTATCCCCGACGCATTCCGTTTCTTCTACAGCATATACCGATGTGATTCCAGCCTTTTCCATCGGTCGTGCCTGATACGCCAGTGCTGTTAATATTATCATTGCTACTACAAGAATAACCGCATCTCTTTTCATTCTCTCTCCTTCTACTTTAAAACTCCACTAATTGTGTACTTCTCCAATTTTAGAAATTACTTCTTTATTCAACTTCACAAGGAAAATCGCAGTCATAATAGCAGACATAATCTCCGCAACCGGATAAGACCACCATATCAAATTCACATCCCCAAGCTTCGATAATGCAAATGCCACCGGAAGCAATACCAACAACTGTCTCGCAACAGAAGTGAGCATACTGTAAGTCGCTCTGCCCATCGCCTGAAAAGCAGAACCCATGGCAATGCAGGCTCCTGCCACTGGAAAACTTAAGCTAATAATACGAAGTGCCGGAACACCGATAGATAACATCGTCTCCGACGCATCAAATAATTTAAGAAATGGCACCGGAAAAATCTGGAACAAAAGCATTCCTGCGGTCAAAATGCTGACAGCATAAAGTGCCGCGGTTTTCATTGCCTTTAAAACTCGGTCTCTTTTTCCTGCTCCATAGTTATATGCAATAATTGGAATAATACCATTGTTCAAGCCGAATACCGGCATGAAAATGAAACTCTGAAGTTTAAAATATACGCCAAATACTGCGGTTGCCGTAGATGTGAACGACAGCAGAATCTGATTCATTCCATAGTTCATAACCGAACCGATAGACTGCATAACAATCGAAGGAACTGCAATCTTATAAATCTGCTTAATAATATTTGCGTCCGGTCTGAACCCTTTTAAGTGAATCTGTACTTCCGGATTTTTCTTATGATTAAACCAAATCGCAGCCACACCTGCTGCCAACTGCCCAACTACAGTCGCTACGGCAGCACCTGTAATACCCATTGCCGGAACTCCAAACAATCCGAAAATCAAAATCGGGTCTAAAATCAGATTCGTAATCGCACCGATTAACTGTGTATACATACTATAAATCGTTTTACCTGTTGCCTGAAGCATACGTTCAAACATCATCTGTGTAAAGATACCCACAGACACACAACTGCATACAGTCAGATACTGCTTTCCATACTGAATGATTGCTTCGATTTCCGTCTGGCTGCGGAAAAATGGCTCTACAAAAAACAAACCAATAATTAAAAACACCAAATAACTCAATACTACTAAAAATACTGCGTTTGTGGCAACTTTATTTACTTTATCAAAATCTTTTTCTCCCAAAGAACGTGCCAAAAGTGCGTTCACACCAACAGCGGTTCCTACACCGACCGCAATCATTAGGTTCTGAATCGGGAATGCCATAGACACTGCTGTCAGCGCATCCTCACTGATTCTGGCTACAAAAATACTATCCACAATATTGTACAATGCTTGTACCAACATAGAAATCATAATTGGTAATGACATTGAAATAATCAGCTTACCAATTGGCATTACGCCCATTTTATTCTCTTGCATATGTCTCTCCTTACTCTCTTCGTATCATTTCTGCATTGCAAGACCCTTGGCTCTTATTCCGCTGCGCCAAGGGTCTCTTTTATTAAAGTCGTTTTCTTTTTTCAAAGAATTCGTCAATCGTTTTCACAATATCATCCGGCTTCATGGTCTTAAGCAGATATCCTTCCGGCTTTAATCCCATAACCTGTGTAATACTCTCTCTGTCATTTTTACTAGTCAAAAAGATAACCGGAATATCACTGAACTCAGTCTCTGTTCGAATCATCTCCAATACCTGTTTTCCATTTACAACCGGCATTTCATAATCCAATAATACCAGATCTGGTCTGTTAAGTGCCAGATATTTAATAGCCATCGCACCAGAATTCGCCAGAATAACCTGATAGCGGTCTTCCAGCCAGCCTTTTACATTACGAAGCATTGCACCAGAATCATCTACCACAAGAATCTTTTTCTTCGTATGCTTACCATGATTCTGCACGTATTCATCCACCGATGATACGACATCCTTCACATCTATTGGGCGCGGGAATTCCTTTTGCATAGCGTGTGTTGGAATAATAGGTCTGATATCATCAATATCATTACTGTCTCCCATTACAAAAAATGGAATATCCTCTTCTACCGCCTTGTCGCGTAAAAATACCAATGATGCTGTATCTTCATTCATTTCCGGCTCTACATACAATAAAATTGCTGCTATATCTTCTTTTACCTCACTAATCGCATTCATCTTTGCCGGCACTTCAATCATATTGTAATCCAATTTTTTCAGTTGCTCTTCCACCGACATCACCAAATAACTTTTAGTTACGGACACTACCAAAATATTATGCATTTTCTGCCATCTCCTTTATCTATTTCTGTAATTCTTCGATTATCTCTTCTGTAAGATTCATAATCTCTTCCATGGCTACATCTGCCACATAAGCACTCAACGCTTCAATTCTGCCTACCAGTTCTTCCGGGAATGCATAACCTTCAATTGCATGCATCGCTTCGTCCGCACCATCTAAATCAAAACAATCTACTGCATCTCGAAGTGCCTTAAGACTATGTATCATATCTTCAACCGGAGTATCTTTTTTATCCTGCTGCATTCTTCCATAAGGCGCTAAAATCTCCTTATAACTTCTATACAATCTTAACACATCCGGTGTCAATGTTTCCAGTGTTTCCTTATCATTTGCATTACCTAATTGTTCTAATTCATAAAACTTTTCAGATAATTCTAACGCACCTATCATACGGGCTGTATTTTTTAATGCGTGTACCTCGATAGTATAATCTCTCAGCAAACCATCCGCAAGGCATTTTTCTATTTTTGTGGACTTCTGATCGATTAATTTATAAAAGTCGCCCAGCAGACTTAAGAATAATTCCTTTGAACCCGAATTTGCAATACCTGCCAATACATCCAGGCCTTCGATTACCAATACTTCAGGTGCTGCATCTGTACCTTCCGGCATTTGCTTCTCTGCCGTACTAGCAGGGACTCCATCGATGACTTTTTCAGACGGCAGCCACCTACGAATACACTTACAGATTTCCTTTACTTTTATCGGTTTTGCCACAAAATCATTTAAACCGTTCTTTTTAAAATTCTCTCTTGCCTCCGTTGTAGCATTGGCAGTTAGAGCCACAATCGGCAGGTTCTGGTAGTAGTCGCCCTCTAACGCACGCACTGCAATAGTCGCTTCTACGCCATCCATAACCGGCATCATATGATCCATGAACACAATGTCATACTGATTCTCCTGTATCATCTTCACCGCGCGCTTTCCATTTGCTGCAGTATCTATCTGAAGCTGCAATGGCTCTAATAAACCAATTGCAACCTTTAGATTCATCTCTGTATCATCTACAATCAGAATTCTCGCCTCTGGTGCCGTAAAACAAGTCACATCCTCTTTTTCCTCATTGAACGAGATTTCCTCATGGTTAATTACCTGACAGAAATTCAAGCTATACAGAGGCTTATTAATCAACGTACCATGTTCTCCAGACAAATTCTGACGCATCGGATTCTGTAAAATACAAAACGTTGCTTTCCACTCTTCTAACTGCTTACGCTCTGCTTCCGAAACAGCCCCCGGCTCGTCTGTAAAAAATGCGTCCAGACGTCTGCCTTCACGTATAGCATCCTCTAACTTCACATCAACTACCTGATATTTTTCAATCAGATTCTGATATTTTAAAAGTACCAGTTCATTGTCAAATCTGGCACCTACCACTACCTGTTCTGCCGGCTTTCTGCGAATATCTGCAGCCCGTCTGGTGCTTCGTATTTTCTGTGGAAAGGCTACGATAAAGGTACTGCCCTTTCCATATTCACTCTCCACTCTGATTGTACCATTCATTAATTCTGCAAGCTGTTTACAAATCGCAAGTCCAAGACCCGTTCCCTCTTTGTAACGGTTCTTTTTTGTATCTACCTGTTGGAAAGAGCCAAACAGTTTTTTACAATCTTCCGCTTTAATTCCCTGCCCGGTATCCTGCACTCTGAAAATTAGCTGAATATCCTCTTCCGATGTCTTTTGTGTCTCCACGGAAAGTTTTACAAAGCCTTCCTCTGTAAACTTAATCGCATTGTTCATCAAGTTGATAATAATCTGTCGGATTCGCTGTGCATCTCCATATAGCTTCGCCGGCAAATCGATATCAATATCATAAACCAGTTCCACATCCTTATCACCGATTCTATTTAAAAATATCATAGACAAGTCATGGAACATTGACATCGGTTCATATTCTTCTTCGATAATTTCCATTTTACCGGACTCAATTTTTGAAAAATCTAAAATATCATTAATAATCGTAAGCAGTGCATTACCGGAACTTTTTATGTTACGAAGATACTCTTTTGCATGCTCCGGTAATTCCTCACGGAGCAAAATGTCTGTCATACCCACAATCGCGTTCATCGGGGTTCGAATCTCATGAGACATATTCGACATAAACATCGACTTTGCCTCATTCGCTTCTTCTGCGCGCTCTTTTTCCTCTGCCAACTGATGAAGCAGCGTACACTGTTCCGTTACATCCAGCAGCAAAAGACTATATCCCATAACTTTACCATCCTGATCTATCGGTTCTACTTCCTTGGTATAATGGTAATCTCCTAAATGTACATTACATTCACCACATAAAAACATCGATTTAATATGTGCAGGAAGCGGATGATTTTTCCCCATAAAACGCAATTCCGGAAACATTTCCTTCGCACGCGGATTTGCATCCAGAAAACCATACATACTGTCTGCAATAATAAACACATTATCCGAATGTTCAATCACCCATTCTCTTCCCTGGTCTGTAATATTAAAGAATTCTCCCTTCAGTACGCCCAGAATAATGGATAAAATCGACAACGATGCCGCAATCGGCACAACATCAAATGTAATTCTAAAAAGAAGCATTATCTGCAAGGACATACAAATTACAAATTCGGCACCTGCCAGCTTCGCAATATTATTGCGCTCAACTTGTATTCTCGTCCGAAACATTTTAATGAGTGTATAAATTAATCCCCAGAATAAAATCATACACAACATACAATATCGGACTAAATACAATGGTCCCGGTGCTGCTTTCATGTAAGTCACCTCGATACCCATTCCTATTTTTCCGAAGTCAAGATTCCGAAACACCACGTGGAATGGGTCTCCCATCCATAGATTCATCACTAAAAGTCCATCTATAATGCCTTGTGCTGCCATCGGCACTACTACCATCGCCTTTGACTGCATATTAAAATAAGTGGACACAAATAGAATAAAGGACAAATAAAACAATACATTACCCAGATACTCCATTTTAAGAGCAATCATCGCACCATCGGCTGTCTCAGACCAAAGCAAAAGCCAATAACTGGCATTAATAATCAAGCACCCCAGATTTGTAAGCATCAGACTCATATTGGTAAACATACGATTCATGGACGCTTTTATATGCTGTTTTCGAAACATTGAGACAAAACCTATTAAAGGTACTAAAACTCCTATTAACTGTATAACCGGTACTAAAATCGTCAAGCTCATATTCCTTCCTCATGCATTATATTTCTTTTGTTTCTTTTACTCATGTAACTGATAGGTAATGTCATTTTTTATAATCTGCATCATGTGCTCTGCGATATCCGGGTCGAACTGACTTCCTTTTCCCTTCTCAATTTCTCCCAGAACAATTTCCTGTGGCAAGACATCCCTATAACTACGCTTTGATGTCATAGCGTCATAAGCATCTGCCACTCCGATAATCCGTGCAAGTTCCGGTATCTCCATTCCCATTAGTCCATCAGGATACCCTTTTCCATCAAAACGCTCATGGTGCCACCTTGCTCCTACCGCAATATCCGGAATTTCTGTAATCTCTTCTAAAATCTTCCCGCCAATTACCGGATGTGATTTTATAACTGCGTACTCTTCATCTGTTAAACGTGATGGTTTATTAATGATTTCACGCGGAATACCAATTTTGCCAATGTCATGTAAAAGTGCTGCATATTGCACCTGTTCTAACTTCTCCCCCGCATATCCCATAATCTCTGCCAACATCACAGAATATTTTGCAACACGGGTAGAATGACCATTTGTATAAGAATCTTTTGCATCAATGGTATTTGCCAGTGCATGAACCATTTGTAACGACATTCTTTCTACCTTCTTGCGACGACGCTCTGCTACTTCTGTCTGTCGTTCTACCTCTTTTTTCAAATTTTTCTGCAAATACGAAAGTTCCAAAATACGATTCAGACGTTGTGTTGCAACCGCTTTCCTCAATGGTTTTCTTAAAAAGTCAATTGCACCTTCACTAAATCCCTGCACCTCTGTACTCTCGTCTTCATCTCCGGTCAAAAATACCACTGGAATATCTGCATATTTTTCCGTAGATTTCAAACGACGTAATACTTCATGTCCATCCATTTCCGTCATATATACATCCAGCAAAATCAAATCCGGCGCCTGCTGCTCTAACATTGCAAAAGCTGCTTTTCCCGACTCTGCCGCTATCATACGATAATCTTCTGATAGTAATTGCGTTACCACATATCGATTAACCTCATCATCATCCACCAGCATTACCAACGCGCGTTTTTCCAATTGTTCGCACATTTTCTCTGTTAGTTTCAACACTTCTTCAAATGCTACATCTGCCAATGCAATGTCCAACTGTTTTGCCATTGGTTGTAAATCCTTGGGCAAAATATATTTATCCAACTCACGCATTGCCACGTCTGCACCATCTAAATCAAAAACATCTGCCGCATCGTATAACCTTTTTAGCACTTTGATAATGCACTGCGTATCTGCCTGTATTCTCTCAGTTCCACTTCCCTTTATCCCTGACAATACTTCTTTATAAGCCTTATATTTCTCCAATACATCTTGTGTTCTATGGTGTAAATCGTCTAATTTTCCTTCTTTACTCAGACTTTCTAATTCATAAAACCCTTCTGATAGTTCCAACGCACCAATCATCCTGGCTGTATTTTTAAGTGCATGTACTTCTACCGTATAATCAACAATTAACTCCTCTTCCAAGCACTTCTCTATTGTTTGGCTTTTTACATCTATCAATTTATAAAAATTCTCTATTGTTTGCAGGTAAAGTTCCTCAGAACCACAGTTTTCTAAACCGACAGCTGCTTCTAACCCATTTATATCTTTTAGCATGATTTCTCTCATATATTTCCATGCCTTTCTCTTAATGTAAAATTTCTGTCTGATGTGATGTTTTCTATAAAACAAAAACCATCTCAACCTGATATTCTTATCATATCACGTTAAGATGGTTTTTTACATATTTTTTAGTTACTATTGCTTTCTTTTCCCGATTACTTTTCTATTATTAGCTTAATAACAATTGTACACAGCCGTACATACCGGCATCATTTCCAAGCGAAGCTAATGCGAACTTCGTCTCACGGCATGCGAAAAAACAGCTTTCTACAAAATGTTTCTGAATAGAATCTGTTAAAATGTTTCCTGCCTTAGAAACACCGCCGCCGATAACAACGATCTCAGGATTTACAACACATGCCATGTTAGAAAGTGCTCCACCTAAGATTTCACCAACTTCATCTACGAGTTCTAATGCAATTGCATCTCCTGCTTTTGCTTCGTCGAATACATCCTTTGCTGTTAATGGTTCGAATTTTCTTAAAGAAGTCTCATCAGATGACTGTGCAAGTTTTCTCTTTGCGATACGAACAACACCTGTTGCAGATACATACTGCTCTAAACATCCGTATTTTCCACAGTTACATGCTTCAAGTTCCTCTTTGTTCACTGTAATGTGTCCGATTTCACCACCAGCTCCGTTAAATCCTGCTACGATTTTACCATCTACGATAACACCGCCGCCAACGCCGGTTCCTAATGTCACTACGATAACATCTTTACAACCTTTTGCACCACCCTGCCACATTTCGCCTAATGCTGCAACGTTCGCATCGTTGCCTACTTTTACTTCTAAACCAGAAAGTCTTCCAAGAATATCCGCTACATCAAGAATACCCCATCCAAGGTTTACGCAACGGTTTACTACACCATCTGCTGTTACAGGTCCCGGAACTCCAACACCGATACCCTGCACTTCGCTCTTACTGATACCTTCCTGTGCAAGTTTGTTATCAATCGCCTGTGCTACGTTTGGAAGAATATTTTCCCCACCGTTTGTTGTGTCGGTATGGATTTCCCATTTATCAATTAATACACCTGCCGTTTCAAAAAAACCAATCTTACAGGTTGTTCCGCCAATGTCCACACCAAATGCATATTTTTTCATAACTACATCTTCCCCTTTTCGTATTTTATAAATGCTTGCTTTCCGTGCATTTTCATAAGCTAATGATAACGTTTTCAAGTGTCGGTGTCAACCACTCTACTCGCCTGATTCTAAAAATATTTCTTCCATTTTTTCATCTTCTTGTTCGGGCAGCTCCGTTTCTGTTATCTCCTCTGTCTCGTCCTCATCCGGCGTGAATCCCTGCACCTTATTTTCATCTTTAATCTGTACTGCAGTCTTAAAATCCTTTATCGGAAGCCCCACGTGCAGTTCCTCCATAAACTGCTGCCATATTTGTCCCGGATACGTATTCCCTTTTAAATCCTCTAACTTCTTCGGCAAATCATACCCCACCCAGACGCTGGTTGTATAATATCTGGTATAGCCGACAAACCATCCGTCCTTTTGGTCATTCGTTGTACCGGTTTTGCCCGCGGAAGGCATCTGCAACAATCCCAGTTCTGACGCTGTTCCCTTCTCCATAACGCCTGTTAAAATCGCAGTCATAGCACGTGCCGCATTGTGCTGGTACACCTGCTCCCCTACAGAATCCGCTTCAAAAATTACATTCCCTGCTGGGTCCGTAATCCGCTCGATACAAGTCGGTTCCCGGTATACTCCGTCATTTTCCAATGCTGCATAAGCTGCTGCCATCTCTAAGGCGGATACGCCTTCCGTAAATCCACCCAAAGCACTCGGAAGCTGGTAATCTTTTGTATTTATATGAGAAAAATTCATGCGTTCTAAATAGCCCAAGCCCTTTTTCGGTGTTAATTCCTCAAACAGTTTCCATGCAATCACATTTACAGACTTCTCTACCGCCGTCTGTAACGTTATCTCTCCAAGGTGCGTACCGTTCGCATTCTTCGGACCGCCTTCTATCTCCTCATCTACTACGATAGTTTCCGCCGTGTAACCACGTTCTAGCATTGGTGTATAAACAATCAATGGTTTAATTGCGCTTCCCGGCTGTCTATAACTCTGGTAAGCACGATTGAGCGAATAAAATGCGAACTCCTGACTTCTTCCACCTACAATCGCCTCTACTAATCCGGTATCGTTATTGATACAAACCGCTGATGACTGCAATTTGAATACACCCTCATCATTCACTTCCGTATATTCTACCAAAGCTTCATCTACAGCTGCCTGCAATTGCTCCTGCGTTTTAAGATTCAGCGATGTCTCTATCTGATATCCCTGTGAACGAAGTCTAGCTTCGCATGCATCATACGCCTGGATATAGTTCTGATTATATATTTCTTCCTCATAATCACTTGCAAATTTATATTGAAAAACAAATCCTTCCTGCTTCATCAATGCTCTCGTCGCACAATAGTAAGCAAATGTCTCCACATAATCGTTTTTAGCAATTGCTGCCGGCCGTTCTAATATAATCTCTTCAATTATTGCAGTAGCATAATCTAACTCCAAGATTTTACCATCGTTCAACATATTTTTTAAAATACGATTCCTGCGGGCAAGCGTATTTTCCATATTGGTCAACGGATCATACAGTGTCGGATTATTTGGTATCGCACATAAAAATGCAATCTGCGACAAACTCAACTGCTCTACCCGCTTATTAAAATATCCACGACTCGCTGCACCGATGCCATAATAACCATTTCCAAAATAAATATTATTAAGATAAAATTCTAAAAGATCTTCTTTTTCATATTGCTTTTCCAATTCCCACGCAATAAAAATCTCTTCCACTTTTCGCCGCCAGTTCTTATCCTGATTGAGGAATATATTTCTGGCAAGCTGCATGGTAATCGTACTGCCGCCCTGCGATAATTCTCCGGTCTCTATCATCGCTTTCAACGCTCGAACCAATGCAATATAGTCGACTCCATCGTGTCGGTAAAAACGCTTATCTTCAATACTGACAATTGCAGAACACACCTCTAACGGCAAGTCTTCATACTCCACATAAGTCGTATCTTTCGTTCCTTTCAATCGTGAAATAATACTTCCGTCCGCTGCATACACAGTACTTGTCTGACTAAGTTTAAATGTATTCTCGGTAGAACTCCGAACAAATCCTTCCGCTTCCTCATACATCACCTTTACAGAATCTCCATAACGAAAATAAAAAGCAGCCGCTATGGCTCCTGCTGTCAGAATACCTAGCACAAATAATAATCCGAAAACTCTCAAAACCGGATGTTTTTTTCTTCCCGCCATAGCCTCTCCTTTCCTTTAAATCCCTAAAAATTTCCTGTAAACTATTAATATTCTACCATGTAAATGGAATCTGTCCAGCACTCATATCCACCTCATGATATGCAATTCCTTCCTGCCTAAGTATAACACTTTCCCGTCTCTGGCAGGTAAAAATAAATATTTGTTTCCCTGTTTTTGCCAAAGCTCTCAACGTTTCTGCTAACCGCACATCATCATACATCGCAAACGCCTCATCCAGAAAAATCGGCATGTCTTCTTCCTGCATAATCACACTTCCTGCTGCCAGGCGCAATGCCAGATAAATCTGCTCTAACGTACCCCGGCTTAACGATTCCGGTGCCACTTCCCTCTCGTCTGCCAAAATCCATAGTTTCCCATCCTTATCCAGTCTGGCACTATCATATGTCCCCTTCGTCAACAGTGAAATCCATTTTGATATCTCCGCATTCAGTTCATCCGCCATCTCCATATAATATTCTTCTGATACGAGCTCAATCTGCTTTTTCGCAAGTTCGATAGCTGCTATATTCTCCTTAAGCTCCAGTTCTCTGTTGGTAACTTTCTGTAATTCCGTCATCTCTTCTTCTATATTGATGATCTCATTCTCATTTTCCTGCAAATGCTCTTTCATCTGTGCCAACATATCTCTGGCATGCACAAGCAGTTCTTCTGTCTCATTTTTCCTTGGCCACCAGAGAACTCCCATTACTACAACTGCAATTCCTACCGCCACCGCAGCTATTTCCGGCAAAATTATATGAAAATATGCCAAGCCGCCAAGTGTCACTGCTAACAATACGAATAGTATCGTAACCGCAACCTTAACGCCTATTGATATGCTACTTCTACGGGAAGTCAGTCTTTCTTCCAATATTTGCTGCTGTTCCTCAAACGACTGTATCTGGCTTCGTAATTCCATAGCATGTTCCTGTAACACTTCAAACTCAACTCTTTTTTGTGCCAGCTTTTGCTCCCGTTCTTCCTCACGCGCTTTTTTCTCTACGGTTAATTCTCGTTTACATGCCGTTAAATTCTTCTGCGCCAGTCCCACATGAACCTTTCCGTTACCTCCGGCTTTCGCTTCTGCCAAATAATTCGTCAGAAGTTCTGTCATTGCTTTTCCTGTTATCGCACCGGACTGTGGAATATCATAAGTATTACCAAATTCTTCCCTTCCTATGCCTCCTAACAGCATATCCAAATCACCATATGCCACTGAGAGCTCTTCTCTATCAATCTCATTCCGAAGGTATTCACTTTTCTCCTTACTGTAAAAATTACGTTCCAAATAAAATGACGATTTACCAACCGCAAAGCGAAGTGCTCCACTGTAAAAAGACGGAGCATGCCATGGTTCATACCTGCTATATACATCTCCACCAAGAGTCCTGCCTCTGCCTTTTTCCATGCCAAAAAGCATCCCCGTCAAAAACGCATGTAAGGTAGACTTCCCCCGCTCATTCTCTCCATATATCACATTCATGCCTTCCGAGAAACGAAAGGTAACATTTTGCAATTTTCCAAAATTAAATATCTTAGCTTCCTTTATCTGCATATACTATGTCCTAAAAGTGCATTTACTCCCATTTCCAATGCTTTTTTTGTCACTACATCCTGCGGTTCTTTTTTCATTCGCGCAATATACCTGCCCAGCATGGAATCTGAATGTTCTTCCATCATTTTATCATAATTATAATCCGGCATCAGATTAGCAGTCACATCCACAATCTGTCCCATCTGTTCTATTTTGGTATAATCAAACTCGCAATCCGGATTAATCCGCCCCTCCAGGAAAATACGATAGCGCATGTAGGGCTCTCCCTCCGCCACACACGCCCGTACCATCTCTTCCAGCGCATACTGTGTCGTATCCGGTGTCACCAATATCGTCTCATGCCGATATTCACATTTTTTAATAGGGCAAAAGGATAGGTTTCTCCTTATGTCATTCTCCTCTTTCACAAGCTCCCCTATCCAGTAACCATGAGGTCCCACATCATTACAGTCCGTCGGTTCTAAAGCCCCCGCCATAACCGCTCTATCTTCCACCATATACGATGCTTTGTGAATATGACCTGCTGCGATATAATCTATCCCATTGCTTAAAATCTGCCTTGGTAAAAATGGAATCTGTTTTTCTGTGCCTCCATGTGCCAAAAGAATATTCATACGGTTCTCATTCTGCACCCACAGCTCATCATACAAACGCTGCGAAATCTGCCGATGCCAGTAACTCAATCCATATACCGTTACATTCTCAGCCGGAAAATCCAATGCCTCTAGCTCTTCTTTAGCAAAAAAAGACACATTCTCAGCCCACGGAAAATCCAGATAATAAGACTTCGGCTGCAAATAGTCATGATTCCCCGCCATAAATACCACTTTCACTTTCGGTATCTGTTCAAACAGATAGTTCACTTCTTTTAACTCTCTTTTCAATGGCTGTCTGTGAAAAAGATCACCTGATATAAACAAAAAATCCACCTTTTGTCTGCCCGCCTCTAAAACAACCTCTCCAAACGAATCCCAAATATCCCGCGCTCTTTTTTTACTCCACTCACGTCCGGCATCCGGTTCAACGCCCAAATGCACATCTGATATATGTATAAACTTCATATAATTCCGCCTTTATCCGAATATATGTTCTATTGTAACATAAAACGCCTCCATTTACAAACCCTTATCTCGTATTTGTAAATGAAGGCAACTTCTATATTATTCAAAAACCTTACTGCTCCATCTGTCTTCCTAAAAACCCTGCTGCTGCCGCTGCTAATTTTCCTTCTGCTTCGGACATTTTTCCTTTTTCATCTCTTGAGCATAGAATAACCGCTCCTATTGCATCTCCCTCACAGATAATGGTGCTGACCGCCTGTGATGCAAACTCTCCCGCATCATCCAACGTAATTTTTATAAATCCTGCGTCCTCTTTTGTAGCCTGAAAACTCTTTCGCGCACTAATAGCATCTTCTAATTGCTTACTAATGGGCTTGCTTTCAAAATCTCTTCTTCCCGCACCGGATACTGCAACCACATGGTCACAATCGGTAATTACCACCAAATATCCTGTTGTCTGTGAAAGACTCTCAGCATACTCCCCTGCAAACTGGGAAAGCTCACCTATCGGAGAATATTTTTTTAAAATAATCTCTCCCTCTCTATCCGTAAAAATTTCTAACGGGTCTCCCTCTCTGATTCTTAAAGTTCTTCTAATTTCCTTCGGCACTACAATTCTTCCCAAATCATCTATGCGGCGCACAATGCCTGTTGCTTTCATAAATCCTCCTTATCTGGAGGACATAAAAATTCCTCCATTTGCAAATTCTAGTTTATAAATCTAGTATCTGTAAATGAAGGAATTTTATACCTAGCCAAGATGTTCTTTCTTCATATTCTCTTTTTCATGGAAATTCATTTCCAACAAATCGAGGTGCTCTTCAAATTCTGCTTCCGGCATCGGTCTCGCATAGAAATATCCCTGTGCTATATATGCTTCAATTTCTTTCATAAGATATACATGCTCGGCATTCTCTACACCTTCACAGACTACCTGCGCCTCCAAATCATTTGTCAGTTTCACGATGCTCTTCATAATATGCACCTGTCTGTTATGATCTTCATGGTTCAACAGGAAGGAACGGTCTAATTTTACCACGGATGCAGGAATTTGTTCAAAAACACCCAGTGAAGAATATCCTGCTCCAAAATCATCAATTGACAAATGAATACCTTTTTCTATCAATCTGTCTATGCTCTGCTTAATCGTCTGCTTCAATTCTTCTACTACAAGTGTCTCTGTTATCTCAACTTCGATAAGATGCTTATCGATATGGTATTTATCTATTACTGCTTCTACACGTTCCGGGAAATCACTCTTTGAAAAATGAAGCCGTGAAAAATTACATGAAATCGGCACAACCGGTTTGCCCTTATCTAAACGTCTGCGTAGCAGCTTACATACTTCTTCTAACACAAAGAAATCCAATTCTACTACACGTCCGGTCTGCTCATAATACGGCACAAAAAATCCTGGCGAGCGAATTGCACCGTTTGCGGTAGGGTCTTTAAACCTTATCAGCGCTTCCGCACCGACCACTTCATTACTTCGCACATCCACTTTGGTCTGGTAATACGCCACAAAATTCCCTTCGATTTCTACTGACTCTAATAATTTTTCTCTATCATGACGCTCCCTTATCATATCTTCAAACGGAGCATCATAAATCTTAATTTCACTTGTATTATTATTTCCTGTAACCTCTAATGCCTGATTTGCATAGTTTACTGCCAACTTCAAATCATTCTCATCCTCTGGTACGGAATACACACCCATATGCAATGACATGTGATTTTCTGTATCTTCGTAAATTCTAGTCTCTACAACACGCTGAATCTCCTTCAGTCTCTTCATAAAGACATCCCAATTCTCCCATGCCAATAGCAACACAAATCTGTCTCCATGGCTTCTCGCACAGATTTCTTCCTTTTCATTGACACAACTAATCAATACATCTTTGATAATAGACAACAGTTCTTCTCCCGCGTCCCAACCATAAACCACATTAAAACGACGAAGCTTTACAATATTCACACAAACAACTGCATACTGCTTTTTCCGCTCCGGAAGCAATTTATTTTTACCGGTATACAATAAGTAATTCAGATTCCAGATATCCATCCCGGTATCCTTATACATCAACTGCTGAATTTTATGGCTATCTCTGATAATGTGTACAGCAACTGTTATAATGATTAAAATAATTAAAATTAACGCGCCAAAAATCTTCAAACTGTTGTTGCGGATAAACATACTAACCGTAACCAACGGATATTCATTTTCTTTTAATGTATATTCATTGATACGCTTCGCATCCAACGGAACGATTACTTTCTTTAAAATTCCCTTTAAAGAAGTTGCATCGTTCCTGATAACCATGTGTACTTTATGCTCACCATTTAATACATTGTTAATTTCTAATGTGCTATAGGTATCATTTGTACTCAACAAATGCTCCGCCAGATATCCATCTGCAAGCGCTCCATCTGCCTGATGCTTTACAATCAGTAAAAGGCATTCTTCCAAAGACTCTCTGGTAATAACAGAAGCATCCTCCATGTTCAAAATGCTCTTCGCCTCTGCGCCAATCTCCGTCACCGCTGCAAGCTTCTCTATTTCCTCGTAGTCCTGTCCTTTTTGTACTACCAACACCAATGGTATTTGTGCATACGCATCCAGCGAAACCAAAGAATTACTCTTTTGAACCTGTTCCATATTCACTGAATACGCCAGAATATCAATTTGTCCCTGTCGCAAAGCTTCCTCTGCAGCCGCTTGATTTTCTACTTTTTGATAAACTAATTCCAAGCCCGTAGACTCGAAACCTTCCTCTAATGTCTCTCTGGAAAGGCCCTTGAATTCTCCATCTTCTTCATAAGAAAACGGATAATATCCATCCAGATATCCAATCGTAAGTACGCCGTTTTCCTCAATAAACTTCTTCTCTTCGGTAGAAAATATAACGGTTTTATCCCAACGACTCTCATAAAAATGATTCATCAAATCTGCTTCTAATTCAGGACGACTCATTTTCGCATCAGCAATTGCCTGATTTAGTTCTCTTAAAATCGCATCATTGCCTTTGTAGGTAATGTAATAAATCGGTCTTGGTGCAAAACGCCCTACCAGACGCTGTCCCTCTTCTGTTTCCATAAAAGTATGTACAAAGGCATCTACCTCTCCCGCATCCAAAGCGGCATGAAGTGCCTGCGTTGTAGGATACTCCTGTATCTTTGGCTCTGTAATACCATGTGCACTCAAATACTCCAAAAACTCTTTGTACCGCACATAATTTTCCACCACACCAAACGTAATATCCTGCATCATGTCAAAATCTTCATACGCAATCGTACTATCCGAATTCGTTGCAATTACTCCATAGGTATAACCACTTGACAAGTCCGCATAATCATAAATCTCTGCTCTCTCTGCCGAATACTGTGCCGAACCAACCAAATCTACTTCATGATTACTCAGCTTTTCTAATGCATCATTCCAGCTTTCACAGATTACATACTCTACATCCCATTCCGTGTACTCACAAATTGCATCTAAGTACTCCACATCCATACCGCCGAAGTTTCCCTCGTCATCTATGATGTGATAACCCTCCATCGGGAAAAACGCAACCTTTACTACTATCTGCTCTTTTGCATAAACAGTCGCTGTCCCTGCCAACACAATCAGACATACAACAAATATAAATTTCCATAGTTTTTTAAATTCTAGTCTTCGTTTCATCATACTCATTAAAATGTTTACTCTGTGTAATTAATTTATTTTTCTGCACATCAGACATAGTATCCGTAATATCTGAGATAAATACATAGAACAATTTCGTATCTTCATTGGAACCGGAATCCTCTAAATGTCCTATATCATCAATCCAGCGAATACTTCCGTCCTTCCGCATAATTCGGTAGCAGATATAATCCATATTCTTATCCGAATATTTTACCTGCTCATGAATCTCCCACTGTACGCGCTTTAAATCTTCCGGATACACAAGTCCCTGAAAAGAATTCTTTACTAACACCCTAAATTCATCCATCGTTTCGCATCCGAACATCTTTAATACCGGCGGATTTGCATATAGAATTTTCTCATCATCCGTTGCGCGATAAATAAAGAAACCATCGGATAATGTCGCTAACATCTCTGCCATATTCTCACGTTTACGATTCTCACGTTCACGCATCAAAGCCTCAATACTTCGAATCGTAATAATCGCAGTCTTCGGTGCACCATCTGCCAGCCGCTCTGATACGGTAATCGTTGTCTGGCACCACTCTTCGCCTGCAGGCTTAATTTTCCTCTTATATCGATACTCTACTGTATCCTGCTTCACCAGCGCTTTTTTCAAATTCTCAAGATTCAGGAACTTTCGCACATTCTCTTCATCATAACCAAGAATCTTCCCTGTGCTAAAATGGCGGCTTACTACCTCTTCATAATTACCACGCTCTAACAAACCATTATCATCCGGATAAATCAGACGACAATAGTTCTCCTGCATATGCAGAAAATAAACTTCTCTAAAGGAAAGCATAACATTCCCCAGTGCTTTTTCGTAAATCCTGCTGTGCGTCACATCCTGCATCATACAGCTTGCATAACCATGCTGATACTGGTACATCGTGATATCCAAATAACGGCTGGTGAAATTACTGTAAACACGATATTCTACCTGTTCTCCGCCATAAGCTGCTCGATATGCCTTTTCAAGAAATTCATCTGCTCTATCCTTAAAAATTTTATTCATCATAAAACGCAGGCGTTCTACACTGCCACCACTGATACGGGCAAGTTCATTATTGGCATAAACAATTTCATAATCACAAGGTTTACCCTCTACATCTAAAACCACTTTTCCAATACCATATCCACACGGAAGATTGCCATAATATTTCTCTACCTGATTTCGCTGGGACTCTGTCAATTCCTCTACTTCAATCTCCATACTCTGCTCGTTATACTTTCTGCCCTCTAAAGCAGTCATATCTGTCAATGAGCCATAGAATAGTTTATGTCCCTTCTTTTCTCTTAAAAAGAATACTCTCACATAAACCCAAAGCACCGTTTCATCAGCCCGCAAATAATGAATAAATCCGGTTGCACCATTGGTAGAGTTGTTATATGCCCGTTCAAAAATCGACACCAGTACCTGTCTGTCATCATCTCTCACATGATTCCAGAAACGTTTGTGATAATCATCTTCCTGCTGCGATACACCTGCCAATCGAAAATACTGCTCATTTACACGCGTAATCTCGATATTATTCTCATACATATCGTAGAATGCAGCCGGTCCCAAAATATTATTCGCCATTACATCATTAAACAAATTCGTATCCAAAAACTCTTTGATATGTATCGATTCCGTCTGTCTGCACCAGAATCCTTCATAATCTACATTTCGCGGGTCTGATATCAAATCTTCAAATGCCTGCACAGACATCGGCTTATAATAATAGTAACCCTGTGTATAACGGCAGCCCATCTTCAGCAAATGCTTCTCCTGCTGCTGTGTCTCCACACCCTCTACAACAATTGGCACACGCATCTGTTTTGCCATATTGATAACAGAATCTAAAATGCCAATACCTTTTTCTGCATCGCGTTCATTAATTTCCAAAAAGCGCATGTCCATTTTTAAGACATCCACCGGTACACTTTTTAACATGTTAAGCGAAGAATAACCACTTCCGAAGTCATCCATCATAACAATCATGCCATAATTACGCAGCTCATTTACTGTCTGAACAATTTTATCACCACATTCTGCATAAGCACTTTCTGTAATCTCCACCTTCACCCATTCCGGCGATAAATCATATTCTTCTAACAAACCAAATAAGTATTCCGGTACGTCCATTGAAAAAATATCGATACGTGACACATTAATGGAAATCGGTATCGGATCATACCCCTTTTCAATACACTGCCTTTGGAATTGACACACTTTTTTCCATACAATACGATCTAAATCCGCAATAAAACCATTCTGTTCCAAAATCGGAATAAAAACTCCCGGAGGAATCATTCCTTTTTCCGGATGTATCCAACGCACTAGAGACTCGCCACCTACAATTTTACCCTTTGTAATATCACACTGCGGCTGCACGAAAAAGGTAAACTCATCCCGTTCAATTCCTATTTGAATCTCCGACAAAATACGGAGTTCCTCTTCCACTTTTTCATCCATAGCAGGATTGTACTCACAAACGCGACTGGCATAGTTACCAAGCACATGCGAAAGTGCCACCGTTGCTCTATCATAAATCGTAGCTATCGGAATATTTTTATCTGTAATTTCATAAACACCAAATGCCGGGAGATAGCCTACACTATTACTTTTCCGTCTTACTGCCTGCTGAATATCCTCACAAAGCTGCATCAATATGTCTTTGTCCGCAACCACCAGTTGACCAAAACTGTCACCACCCAAATAACCGGACACACCACCATATTGCCCCTGAAACGCTTTTAACAAATCAGCTACCAGTATTAACAGTTCATCACCGGCTTCTCTGCCATGCAATTTATTATATAAACGGAAATGTTCAATATCAATGGCTACCATATAACTGATATCTTCTGCTCCATTTTTTAAACACTCCTCGACTTTATCAAAAAAGGTCTGTTCCAAATATAATCCTGTCAATGGACTTAACACTTCTCTGTTCATAAATACGTCCTCGTTCGTCATTTGTAGCGATACTAAATACCCATTTTTTTATATTTTACACTTTCTAACACACTATTTTCAACCACCTTTTTAAAACATTAAAGAACTAAATCGCACCGTACTTTTCCCGTTTTTTTTAACGTTTTATATGTACTTGTATTATGGTATAATATTGATAAATATTATACGCGCCAAAGTGCGTATCCTTGCGAAGCATTATCATGATGACATTATGGAGGGTTATTTTATGCGTGCATTATTTATCGGAGGAACCGGAACTATCAGCATGGCAATCACCAGACAACTGGCTGCCAATCCGGATTGGGAACTTTACTTATTAAACCGCGGCTCCCGTTCAAAGGACTTACCGGAAAATATTCATAACATTACAGCAGATATTTCTAACGAAGCCGATTGTCAGGAAAAACTAAAAGATTTGTACTTTGATGTAGTTTGCGATTTCATTGCTTTTACAGCGGATCAGGTAGAACGTGATTACCGCCTTTTCTATGGCAAAACCAAACAGTATATTTTTATCAGTTCTGCTTCCGCTTATCAGAAACCATTATCAAGTGCCTTTATTACAGAAAGCACACCGCTTGCAAACCCTTACTGGGAATATTCCCGTAATAAAATCGCCTGTGAAGAATTCCTAATGAGCAAATATCGTGAAAATGGTTTTCCAATTACCATCGTCCGCCCAAGTCATACCTATGATGAGCGTAAAGTTCCATTAGGTGTACATGGTACCAAAGGAAGCTGGCAGATTTTAAAACGAATGTTAGATGGAAAACCGGTTATTATCCATGGAGATGGCACATCGTTATGGACAATGACGCACAATACCGATTTTGCAAAAGGATTTATCGGATTAATGGGTAATATCCATGCCATTGGCGAAGTTTTCCAGATTACTTCAGATGAATCTCTTACTTGGAACCAGATTTATCAGGCAATTGCAGATGCATTAGGTGTAGAATTACACGCTTACCATGTAGCCTCTGATTTTCTGGCTTCTACGGGGAAATATGATTTGACTGGTAGCCTTATCGGAGATAAAGCAAATTCTGTTATCTTTGATAATACAAAATTAAAACGGGCAGTTCCTGATTTTATAGCAACCACACGCTTTGACCAAGGCATCCGTCAGGCAATCCATTACATTTTGAATCATCCGGAATGCCAGACACCTGACCCGGAATTTGACCTATGGTGCGACCGTATTATTGATGCCTTAGAACAGGCAAAACTACTGCGTTCCTAAGCCTACTATTATACTAATCATACAATGTCATTTTCTCATAAAACTTAAAAAGCCCTGCCTTATTCCATTTACAAACAATCGTTTAGGAACAAGGCAAGGCTTTTCTGTTTTTATAAGAATTAATTCGTCACCTATTTTTTACAATAAGAAATATTTCAATACAAATAATACTGCAAGAATGTACATAAGCGGTGTAATTTTCTTTGATTTACCCGCAACGAGGTTGATTACTACATAAGAGATAACACCGATTGCAATACCTTCTGAAATGCTGTACATAAGAGGCATTGCGATTAAGCAAAGGTATGCCGGTACCGCTTCTGTAATATCATTAAAATCAATCTCTGTCACTGCTGAAACCATTAAGAATCCGACATAAATAAGTGCCGGTGCTGTTGCAAATCCCGGAATTGTCGTGAACACCGGCGCAAGGAAAATAGACAGCAAGAACAAGAAACCTGTCACCACAGATGCAAGACCTGTTCTGGCACCTTCTACTACACCTGCTGAACTTTCAACAAATGTTGTAGTGGTAGATGTACCAAGCACCGCACCAGCAGAAGTTGCAATCGCATCTGCCAAAAGTGCTTCTTTTACTTTTGGAAGCTTACCATTTTCATCCAACATATCAGCCTTATTGGCTACACCGATTAAAGTTCCCAATGTATCAAACATATCTACAAATAAAAATGCACAAATAATTACAATAAAGTCCGTAATTCGTACAGTACCAAAATCTACATTAAAGCACTGTCCAAATGTCTGACCGATTGCACCCAAGTTGAAATCAGCCCATGATGGGAATAATGAATAAAAACCTGCTTCTACATCTACTACATAAATGCCTGCAGCTTCACAAATCATTCCTAATACCCATGTTGCTAAAATACCGATTAAGATTGCGCCTTTTACTTTTTTAACATTTAAAATTACGATAATAAATAAACCAAGCAACGCAAGCACTGCGCTGATACCGGTTGTACTAAAGTTCTCCTTAAAATTAACTACTGTAACAAGTGTAGAATCACTGTTTACTACTAAGTGGCCATTCTGGAAGCCAATAAATGCTACAAATAAACCAAGTCCTACGGATACACCTTTTTTCAAAGTCAGTGGAATCGCATTGAAGATTGCTTCACGTACATTTGTCAATGACAACACGATGAAAATCAAACCTTCTGCAAAAACTGCCAACAATGCAACCTGCCATGGATAACCCATCTGTCCGCATACAGTATACGCAAAGTAGGCATTAAGTCCAAGACCCGGTGCCAATGCAAACGGATAATTTGCAAGCAACGCCATTGCCATCGTTCCGATAAAGGATGCAATTGCAGTCGCCATAAGAATCGCATTTTTATCCATACCTGATGCCGATAAAATGCTTGGGTTTACTGCTAAGATATAAGCCATCGTCATGAATGTTGTAATACCGCCAATGACTTCCGTCTTAACGTTTGTGTTATGTTCTTTAAGTTTGAACATTTTTTCTAACATTTTGTTTCTCCTCATCTTTTACATATATTTCTATCGTTTCATCACCTCTGTGACAAGAACGAACTTATTATACAACAAACTTTTTCTGTTGTATACACCAAAAGAAGAACTGCCTTACAGCAGTTCTTCCCAGATACACCTCTTCCATTCACTCTTTTATTTAATACAGGACAAGAAATTCTGCAGTCTCTCACTCTTTGGATTATCAAAAACTTCCTCCGGCGTACCCTCTTCTTTGATAATCTGCTCATCAAAGAACATCACACGATTTGCCACTTCTCTGGCGAAGCCCATCTCGTGTGTTACTACCACCATGGTCATTCCTTCTTTTGCCAAGTCTTTCATTAACGATAATACTTCTCCTACCATTTCAGGGTCTAATGCAGAAGTCGGTTCGTCAAATAATAAAATCTCCGGATTCATCGCCAAAGCACGAACAATTGCAATACGCTGTTTCTGACCACCGGATAAAGTATCCGGATAAGCCTTTGCTTTATCTAAAAGTCCTACTCGCTCCAACAATTCCATTGCTTTTTTCTCTGCTTCTTCCTGGCTCATCTGACCGGTTTTAACCGGAGCTAATGTAATGTTATCCAAAATGGTCAGATTCGGGAACAAATTAAAATGCTGGAATACCATACCGACTTTCTGACGGATTTTATTAATATCTACTTTTTTATCCGTAATATCCACATCATGCACATAAATCGCACCCGCTGTCGGCTGTTCCAATAAATTCAAAGTTCTGATAAAGGTAGATTTACCACAACCGGATGGGCCAATAATCGCAATAATATCACCTTTATAAATCTCAGTGTTAATATCCTTTAAGACAACGTCCTTCCCGAAAGACTTTGTCATATTCTCTACTTTAATAATACATTCCTTAGTCATACACATGTCTCTCATTCTTCTTCAAATTTTTCTCAAGCTTCTGTACCCCTGCAGATAAGAACATAACGATAATCAGGTACACAATCGCTACCGTAATAAGTGGTAAGAATGCCTGATACGTATTGCTTCGGATAATATTTCCAGCCATCGTCAAATCCTGTAAACCGATATAACCGGAAATCGCAGTTTCCTTAATCAAAACGATAAATTCGTTTGCTAATGCCGGAAGTGTATTCTTGAATGTCTGCGGTAAAATGATATAACGCATCGTCTGCCCATGGGTAAGTCCAAGGCTTCGTGCACCTTCAAACTGTCCCTGATCTAAGGACATGATACCGCCTCTTAAAATTTCTGCTACATACGCACCAGAGTTGATACCGAATGCCAACGCCGCAACTGCAACTTTACTGATATTGGTCGAAGCAAAAATTACATAGTAAATAATCAACAACTGAATCATCGCCGGTGTACCACGTATAATTGTTAAGTACACATGGCAAAGTGCATTCAAAAGTTTTAAATTGCCTGTTTTATCATGTGTTGCACGCACGATTGCCACTAAGAAACCGATTACCACACCGATAAACACCGCAATTAAAGAAATTAAAATCGTATTCCATAAACCCTGTAATAGGTACTGATAACGATTATCTTCAATAAAACACTGATAAAAACTATCTTTAATGGATGCTACTGCACCACTTTCACCGTTTCTTACAATAATCACCTGTTTTGAAGTCGTATACGGGTCAGAGAAATTGATATTTTTTAAACGGTCTTCAGTAATGGTCATACCTGCCACACCAATGTCTGCTTTGCCTCCCTGTACCGCAGTAATAATCGAGTCAAACTCCATATCCTCAATCACAAGTTTTTTATTCAACTTGTCCGCAATGGCTCTTGCCATCTCTGCGTCAATACCTACGATACTGTTATTCGCATAGTATTCGTAAGGCGGAAATGCTGCATTTGTCGCCATAACAAGCTCGCCATTTGCATAATCCAAACCTTCCGGGCTGGTATATGCCAATCCCTCTACTTCACCATCTGTGATATAGTGGTCGATAATCATATCCAATGTGCCGTCCGCAATCAGCTCTGCCAACGCTTTGTTCACATCTTCTTCTAAACTGTCATTGCCTTTTGCAATTACAATTGCATACTCTTCCAAAGTAAACTCTTCGTCCAAAATACTCAAATCACTGTTTCGTTTCACATACTCTTTGGCTGGCTGCTCATCAATAATCACACAGTCAATTTTGCCATTTTTCAACGAGGAGATGGCATCGTTACCCTTGCTGTAACGCTCCACTACTGTTCCCGCTTCGTCACCTTCGTAATCACTGGCATAAGTATCACCTACTGTACCAATCTGAACACCGATTTTCTTGCCTTCCAAGTCATCCACACTATGTACGTCCGATGCCCCAACATTCGAGCCACAGCCCACTAATGTCAGCACCAATAGTGTAATGATTAGTCCTAATTTCTTCTTCATCTTTTTCATCTCTTTCTCATTTTGTTGTAGCTACAAATTTAACCTCACACATTTTAACACCATTCTCTTCTCCCGTCTACAATGTTTTTATTTTTATGCATGTTTTTGTTATTTTTATTCATTACTAATGAAACAATAATACTGCTAACCTTTTGTCAATATACTAAACACATGCAAATAAAGGCAGGAATTCTTCCCGCCTCTAAAAATATCTTCCATACTCCTCTTATAACTTTGCCCTAACTTTCTCCACCAAAGTCATGTCACACTCCGCTAAAGCACAAATATCCTCATCCGTCATCCCACGTTTAAGCATATTCTCTAAAATGTACCCCTTGTCAAGGACATTTTAAGAAGAAGGGATTTTGAAATTTGTTCCAATAAGTGGTTATACCTCTTGGTTCAATTACCTTCTTCATTATCTTTATTTGCAGAAGGGATTACTCCCTTAAGCGGGTATA
>JAZSEF010000085.1:0-31592 GCA_045531555.1 Roseburia sp.
TGTTTTCAGCAACTTTGATATCTTATCACAAGTTCAAGTCGTTGTCAACAACTTTTTTAATTTATTTTTCACATCTTTCGATGTGGTGTTGTCGTTTTCGCGACAGCTAGATTAATATAGCAAAACTGTTTCGCTTTGTCAACTACTTTTTTCGACTTTTTTTTAGAAGTTTTTTAGGAATTTACTTCAAAAAAGACATTCTAGTATTACTGGATAAACAATTACATCCTATGCTACAAAATGTTTATATATAATTAATACTGTATAATAAGCTTCTCATTACATTTCACTTCACAAATATCATTATTGATGTCAAACCATAAGCTCATTTTCCAAACAATTTCAAAAACGGTTAAGTTTATAGTTACTCCAAATCAAAATAAAATATGAAACGCTCCTAATTTCCTACATGGAAGTATATAACAGTAAATATTTTTATTATACCATTGACTAGTATATTACGTTATGGTATGATTATTCATACAAATCATACTATGGAGGTTAAGGCATGAAAGTTCAGAATGGAAAATATGCTTGGATGGTTAAAATCGGTGAAAAAGGTCAGTTCGTTATTCCGAAAGAAGCAAGAGATTTATTTGACCTTCAACCTGGAAATGAAATTTTAGTACTCGGTGATGAAAAAAGAGGGCTTGCTATTCTTCCTAAAGAAATGCAGAAAGACTATATTACAAGAATTTTTTCAGAAATAGAGGAATGAAAGTAGGTGAAACTTTATGAGTAAAATAGTTTTCTTTTGTATTCCTGCACATGGTCATACAAATCCCACGCTAAGTGTTGTTAGAGAATTGGTTTCTCGCGGACATCAGGTTTGGTACTATTCCTATAATATGATGCGCGAAAAAATCGAGTCGGCAGGAGCAACATTTGTATCATGCGATAATTATGATATGGAACAAAGATTATCACCGAAAGATACTGTTCGTGTGGGCAAGGACTTGGCATTCTCTACAAAGATTCTAGTAGATACAACGTTGGCACTTGATGACAAGGTTTGCCAAGAGATGTCGGAACTTAAACCCGATTGTATTGTTGCAGATTCGATGGCACTATGGGGAAAAGCGGTTGCACGGAAGCTTGGTATTCCCTTCGTTTCTTCAACAACCACTTTTGCTTTTAATCAGCACTCGGCAAAGGTTATGAAACAAGGCATCGGAGATTTGGTTAAAATGATTTTTTCAATACCCAAAACCACTAAGCAAATTAAAAGGTTACAAAGCAAAGGTTATCCTGTCAAAAATATTCTTGATATTATCGGTAATGATGATAACACCCACACTATTGTCTATACATCTACTGAATTTCAGCCTTGTTCAGAGACTTTCTCTGACAAATATGCTTTTGTCGGACCTTTAATTCGACCTGCGACTATTAAAGTTGAAAAGAAGAAGGACAAACTGATTTATATATCAATGGGAACTGTCAATAACGACATGATGGCTTTGTACAAGCGATGCTTGTCCGCTTTGGCAGATACAGATTACCAAGTGATTATGTCTGTTGGTAATTTAGTATCCATTGAGGAATTTGGAGTGTTACCAGAAAACATATCGGTATTCACACACGTTGACCAAATTGCCGTCCTTCAACAGGCAGATGTCTTTGTGTCTCACTGTGGAATGAATAGTGTCAGTGAAAGTTTATATTTTGGTGTTCCACTTATTATGCTACCACAGACAGCAGAACAAGATGGTGTTGCAGAGCGTGTTTATCAACTTGGTGCAGGAATAAAGCTCGATAACTCTGATGCTTCTTCTATTTTGGGTGCAATAAATAAAATATTTGCAGACGATACCTATAGACAGAAGGCAATTACACTTTCGAATGGGTTTAAGCATTGCTCTGGGGCAAAAGGTGCTGCAGATAAAATTATGCAAGTATGTGAAAGTGGTTTAGAATGTTGAAATTGCCAAACCATAATTTGTATGTGGAATTATGCAATGAAATGATGGAGATTTGAAATGAAAAAAGCCTCGAGTCCAGTAAACTCAAGGCTTTAGGCTAAAATATAAAATGCGGAAGATGGGACTTGAACCCACACGACATAACTGCCACAAGATCCTTAGTCTTGCTCGTCTGCCAATTCCGACACTTCCGCATTTGTCACTCGTTCGTGACGACTTGTTTATAATAGCAAACATATTTAAAAATGTCAACACCTTTTTCAAAAAAAATTAAATTAATTTTTAAAACAATTAAAACAATTTTTGAATTGACTCTTGACTTCTTTCTCTAAAACAGATAGAATATATTTTGCTTGCAGAAGTGGTGGAATCGGCAGACGCGCTGGCTTCAGGTGCCAGTGGTAGCAATACCGTGAGGGTTCAAGTCCCTTCTTCTGCATCACAAAGGGTGGAAGCGTTGAATACTCAGCGTTTCTGCTTTTTTATTTTTCAAAAAAACACTTGTAATGCATGACTTTTAGCTACACATGCATCACAAGTGTTTTCTTTATTCTATCGTCACCCGAATCCTCGGCAAGCGTTTCTGCGTCACACTGTCTTCTTTCAAGATACTGCTATTGCGGTAGACGCAGAGGATAAGTCCGATATAGATTCCATTCATCACTGCACTGACTTTTCCATAGCTGAAAAATGGTACTAACGTTGTCCACCAAAGTGCACACCCCATATTTATTGCCAGATACGCTACAAAACGCACCAAAATACTTACGGTACATGCAGTTCCAATCAAGAAACCAATACGGTTACTCTGCTTTAATGACATAGTCAATGCCATTCCTAAAAACAGTACATAAAAAGCAATCACTACGATTCCAGCCAATTTCCCATAATAAGTAAAAACACAATTTAATAAATAAGATGTATAATAAGTCAGTTCCGGTGTCCCACCTACAAATGACGCTCCGCCAATCCAATCTGCTCCTGCAATGGCATCCTGTAACAAATGGTTCATATATGCAGAATCCGTATTGGTAAAAATATTCATAACACGTTTCCAAATATATTCACCCAACCCACTTGACGTCATTAGAAGCAATGCCCCCATGACTATCAATACAAGCACTGTAATACTAAAAAACACTGTCTGCTGTTTTCTATCTCTTCCGAAAATGCCTCTCCAAATTGCAAACGCCAGCGTTAGTCCCATCATCAGAATACTTTCTGCCATTGCCGGATATGTGCTGTAATACGTTCCACTTACCATACCTGCAAATAGGTTTCCATACCACAAAACCTCCGCCATTCCGAGTACAAGACAAATTGCAATCCCTCTCCATCCCCGGTTTCTGTTCCGATAAATAATTCCGGCAAAAATAATCGGAAATAACATTTGTACTCCGTAATACATCGTCATATTCTGCCCAAACGCCATCCCTCTTATACCAGAAGACAGTACATATAACAACAAGCCTATCATATAACCTGTATAAAGTTTATACGCCGACTTGGCAATAAAATTATAATCCATATGCAGCAATAGTAAAATAATGCTGAATCCAAGCATATTATACACAATTGTCTGCGGCAAGAGACTTTCCCAATTAAAATTCCACTTTGAATCTGCCCCCGCAACACAAACCACTGCCTGCATAAAAATGCTAGAAAGCATCAAAATCGTCACCATTCCAAGCATCAGCCACGGCATCTTCGGTTTATGAATCTGATTTAATATTGCACCAGTCTCCACCGGATTCCCCATCTGGCGTACTGCTTCCCTTATTGCAGTATCACGCCCCATTCCCTCTGCTTCATACACCTCTGCCTGCTCTACAATATGATTTTCAATCTCCTGTGCTACTAACTGTTTTGCTCGTTTATCGTGTATCTGTTCCGTCAAACTCACCATATACTCTTCGTATTCCATACAATCCTCCTTGTCTTGCCCCCTAATATGCCAAAGTCAACACGCTGCTAACAGCGGTGCTGTACACTTCCCATTCTTCCTTTTTCTCTTTTAAAAAGCGTTTTCCTTCTCCAGATAAGTGATAATATTTTCTGGTCTTACCACTAGAATCATCCTCATAGGCGGTCACATAATTCTTCTCCTCCAAAGAATGTAACAAGGGATACAAAGACCCCGCCTTTAATTCGAATACATTATTTGACCTTCCACGCAACGTTTCAATCATCTCGTATCCGTACATATCCTTCTCTTCTAACAAACGCAAAATCAGCATTGCCAAACTTCCCTGTATTAACGATTTATCAATTGCCATTGTTTTACTCCCTTCTATGTATTGTATATAGACTATCTATATATAATTATATATAGGCATCCTATATATGTCAAGAAATATCTTTTCTATAAACAAAAAAGAAGCATCCTCGAACCTCATCATAAGTTTAGGATGCTTACTCTTTATTCATTCTTTACTATAAATTCGTTATTCCTATCCCTGTGCACACTCGCTACAAGTTCCATATACAATGGAGTTCTTACACTGCATGACAAACCCGTGCTCTTTTTCCACATGCTCTAATATCTCATGCATGAAATGACATTCCAAGTGAATCACCTTCCCGCACTTCACGCACTGCAAATGCAGGTGGTCTTCACAATTATGACCGGACTCTACATACTGATAGGTCGCCTGACTGCCTTTTTCCGCCACATATTTCATGACTGTGCCTTCTTTTTCCAACTTATCCAGATAGCGGTATATCGTCGTGATATTCACCTCACTGTCGCAAGACTTCAGGTAAACATCAATATCTGCTACCGTAAGTGTCCGGTTATGATTTTCCTTCAAAAAATCTAATATCTTTTTTCTATTCGCTGTCGCATATCCGCAATTTGCCATCTGCTCGTACCCCTTACCTTTATACTATTAGCCAAATCACACCTGCCATATCTTTCATTTCTAAAAAATATGGAATGCATCTTAAAATACAATGCCAAGGACATCAATCATGATACCCCATACTACACCGAAACAATACACCGCTGTGAGAATTCCTACATTCTGTTTCACATTGCGGTTTAAGCGGAATAACACAATGCTTCCAATTCCCGCATTTACTAAAAGTCCCGACATCATCATGCCTGTGCTAATAACCCTCTTTAAATAAAGCTGAGTTATCACCACGGATGATGCACAGTTCGGAATCAATCCTACCAAAGAAGCTACCATCTGTCCTGCAACCGGTACATTCGAGCACACCTGTGCCAATGCCTCCTCACCCACACCTTCAATCACTGCATTTAAAATAAATGCAATCATAAAAATGTAAATAAAAATCTTCGCCGTGTGCTTTAATGCTGATTTTAACACACCATCCTCACAGTTGCATTCCTCTTCTTCACATACTAGATGAATATCCATTTCACTTTCTTTTTTCTGCAAAAACTGCTGGTATACAAATGATGCCAGATAACCGGATGCACAGGCAATGACCACCTTTGTTGCAAGAATTTTGGCAATTGTTGTAATCGGAACAGACTCCGACAATAATATCGGCAACATCTCATCTGATGTAGATAAAAATACTGCAATAATCGTCCCAACGCCAATAATTCTCGCCGAAAAAAAACTGGCTGCTGCTGCTGAAAATCCGCACTGTGGCATCACTCCAAGCGTTGCTCCTAAAAACGGTCCCCATTTTCCAGAATTCTGAATGATTTTATTAAATTTATTCCCAGCATAATGTTCCATTAATTCCATAACTAGATAAGTAAGGAATAAAAATGGTAATAAACCCAATGTATCTGCAATTGTATGCTCTAATGCATGTTCAAAAATGTGTAACATATTCTATCTTAACCTCTCAAATTATCATGATGCGCGTCAAATCTTTTGACTGTCACAAATTTCGCACTAAAAATGCAAACACTTTGCTTTTGCAAATTGTTTGCATTTTGTATTATACTTAATTCATTTTTATTGTCAAGATATTTTTTATTACACTTAAATGATTTCTATCTCTTCCTGCATTTTTATAAATACAAAATTTATTATCCTCAGAGATTTCACCTATCTTACGATGGTTCCGCCTCCGGCAACATGCTCCCCATCATAAAATACTACTGCCTGTCCCGGTGTGACTGCTCGCACCGGTTCTGCAAATTCACAGCAGATTTCATCCTCACCGGTTCGTGTTATCTTACACATTGAACCGGCATGAGAATAGCGGATTTTTGCTTTTAATTCCATTCCATCCACAAATTCAGAAATAGCCATTGCATTTAAACGGTTCGCATATAATTTTGTCGTAAACACATCGTTATTCGTACCTAATACTACTTCGTTTGTCTCTGGTCGAATTGCCACTACAAAAGCAGGTGCTCCAAGTGCAATCCCCAAACCTTTTCGCTGTCCGATTGTATAATGTGTGATACCTTTGTGCTGTCCTAAGACTTCACCACTTACTGACACAAAATTCCCCGGTGGCGGTACTTGTCTGCCCGCATTCGCCTCAATAAACGCTGTATAATCATCATCCGGAATGAAACAGATTTCCATACTGTCTTTTTTCTGTGCCACGTTTAAACCGATTTCTTCTGCAATAGCACGTATTTCATCCTTCGTATACGCACCAACCGGCATGATTGTATGTGCAAGCTGTTCCTGTTTCAGATTATATAATGCATAGGTCTGGTCTTTTGCTGCTGTTACTGAATTACATACCGCAAATCTGCCATTTGGGAGTTTATCAATCCTCGCATAATGACCGGTCGCAATATAATCTGCACCAACTTCATTCGCATAATGGAGTAATGCTTCCCATTTTACAAACCGGTTACATACTACACAAGGATTCGGCGTACGCCCCTGCAAATATTCTTCCACAAAATAATCCATTACATGCTTTTTGAATTCCTCACGGAAATCCACTACATGATATTCAATCTCTAAGCGCTCTGCAACCGCTCTCGCATCCTTTACCATTGCAAGTTCGCTGCCGTCTGCTTCTCTATCCTGCCAGGTCTGCATGGTGACACCCACCACTTCATACCCTTCTTTTTTTAATAAATAGGCTGCCACGGAGGAGTCTACACCACCTGACATACCGATTACTACTTTCTTTGCCATAAGATAATCCTTTCTACTGAACTGTATAAGCAGAAGCCACAGAATTGTAAGCAATTCCGTGGCTTCTCATAACATAACATGCTTATTCCATTTTTTCAATGCGTTTTAAAAGAATTCCTTAAATTCCCTCACTATACATGCTACCTGTATTATAGGTATTCGTATAAGTTCCTGTATTACTATATGTATTAGACTTAGAAGCCTCATTCTCTGCATAGTATGCAATCATAGATGCCTGAGTATCTACCTGTGAAACATAGCCATTCTCATTATTGAAAACTCTCTTCACATCTGCCATGTCCGCTGCTTTAAAAGCCTTTTCGTCAATTTTTAACTTGCCGTTTTCTTCTACAGTAATACCAATCTTTCCCAATGACTCCTCATTGTATCCGGTAATACGACCCATACGTTCTGCCGCACCTACAATATTTGCTGATTTCGCACTTAATGCATTGTCCATTACTGCATTATAATCTGTTACAAAATCATTCACAGCTTTATAAATCTTATCCGTGTCATATTTCTCGGTAACATTACCTGCATCATCTTTTTCTTCTGTAGCTTTAAACACTGCAGATTTTCCCGTACTCAACAACGTATCTGTAGCCTTACTCAGCTCATTCGCAGAACTCTCCACTTTTGAAATTGTCTCTGCTGAATCCTTAGAAGTAGAGGTTGATGTCGATGTCGAAGGTGAACCCCATTCCTTTTTAGAATCAGTCTTCTTCTCATCTTCGTCTTTATCATTATTCACAATCTTCTTTACTTCGTCCGAAGAATCGATACTATAATAAGACTTCAATAATTTGAAATACGAACCACTACGAATGGTCGCATAATCTGTATAGTTAATACCTAATAAATCTGTAGTTCCACTACCAGACTTATTATTTAAACTTGAAAATAATACTCCAAGAGAAGATGAATCATAACCTGAAATTGTTGCCATATACATACCTCCTTGTTTTGCGAAGCAAATTCCGAACCCCATGGTGAGGAGAGGTTTTTACCTCCTTGTTTTGCATAATTTCTAAGCCGCATCCTTGCGTTACATTTTTTCTGTCTAATAGAAATATCGGTATTTCTCTAACTATACTTTACCACAAATTGTAAAAAAATACAATCTACACATTCTCAATCTGCCAGTCGATTGGTGCTACTCCGTGCTTTTCTAAAAACTCATTTGTCTGGCTGAAATGCTTACATCCAAAGAAACCTCTATAAGCCGATAACGGACTTGGATGAGGTGCTTTCAATATCAAATGCTTTGGATTATTTAACATCGGAATCTTACTCTGTGCCGGTCTGCCCCAAAGTAAATATACTACAGGTCTGTCTTGTTCATTTACAGTACGGATAATCGCGTCTGTGAACTGTTCCCAGCCTCTTCCCTGATGAGAATTGGCCTGATGCGCCCGTACCGTCAAAACCGTATTCAAAAGCAGTACCCCCTGGTCTGCCCATTTTTTCAAATAGCCATTATTAGGAATATAACAGCCCATATCGGACTCTAATTCCTTATAAATATTCTGCAACGATGGCGGGATCTCCTTTTGTGAAGTTGGCACGGAAAAACTAAGCCCGTGCGCCTGATTTACATTGTGATATGGATCCTGTCCCAAAATAACCACTTTCACATCACTAAGTGGTGTAAAATGCATCGCATTAAAAATATCATCCGCAGGTGGGTATACCACACACTTACTGTACTCTTCCCTTACAAATTTGTATAATTCTAAATAATAAGGCTTTTTAAACTCGGCCTGCATTGGCACAAGCCAGTCATTTGAAATCATACCCATCGTTTCGTTCCTCTCTATTTGCAAAACGCAAGTGTATTTTCATACACCTGCGTCCTTCTTACATATCCTAGTTATCTTCTCACAGACACACCACGGTCTGCCAGATAATTTTTTAAATCCATAATCTCTAATTCCTTATAATGGAACAAAGAAGCTGCCAAAGCTGCATCTGCTTTACCTGCTGTTAGCGCATCATAAAAATGTTCTTTTATACCTGCACCGCCTGATGCAATCACCGGAATAGACACATTTTCTGCAATAATTCTGGTCACATCCAAATCATATCCGGCTTTCGTTCCATCGCAATCCATGCTCGTAAGCAAAATCTCACCTGCTCCAAGTTTATGAGCTTTCATTGCCCACTCAACCGCATCCAAACCGGTATCGATTCTTCCACCATTTTTATACACGTTCCAACCAGAACCATCTGCTCGTCTTCTTGCATCTATCGCCACAACTACACACTGGCTGCCAAACTTATCTGCGGCTTCACTAATCAACGTCGGATTATTAATCGCTGCCGAATTAATCGAAATCTTATCTGCTCCTTCTCTAAGCAGCATCTTAAAATCATCTACTGTTCGAATTCCGCCGCCTACCGTAAACGGAATAAATACTTTCTCAGCTACCTTACGTACCATATCAACTACAGTACCTCTGGCATCACTGGTCGCAGTAATATCCAAAAAAACTAATTCATCTGCCCCCGCCCTGTCATAGGCAGCTGCAATCTCTACCGGGTCTCCGGCGTCTCTTAAATCTACAAAATTAACACCTTTTACCACTCTGCCTGCTTTTACGTCCAGGCATGGAATAATTCTCTTTGTAAACATATCCTCTCCTTTAGTTCCTCCCTTTTACAGACTTGCAAAATTCTTTAAAATCTGCAATCCTACCGTACTACTCTTTTCCGGATGGAACTGACAGGCAAAAATATTACCATGTTCTACCGCTGCATGAATATGCGTACTGTACTCTGTAGTAGCAGCCACAATTGATTCATTTGCAGCCTTCAAATAGTATGAATGCACAAAATATACATATGCTAAGTCCGCTATTCCCTTAAAAAGTCTGCTTTCTTTTGGGAATTCCAAAGAGTTCCAACCAATATGCGGAATCTTAATTCCTTCTGCGTCTGGAATTCGATGAATATGACCATCTAAAATATGTAAACCTTCTACTCCCGGTGTCTCCTCACTGCTTTCAAACATTAATTGTAATCCAAGACAAATTCCAAGCAACGGAGTCTCTTTTGCCACAACTTCATGAACTACTTTATCTAATTCATATTTTTTCAATTGCGCCATAGCATCCCCAAAAGCTCCCACTCCCGGCAGAATTACTTTATCCGCACCGAGAATCTCAGAAAAATCGCGGGTAATAATGGTCTCTTCCCCCAAAGACACCAATGCCTTCTCCACACTCTTTAAATTACCTGCATCATAATCAATTATCGCTATCATTCTGTTACCTTTTCTAAATCCAGTTCCTTAATAACCTTTGCAAGTGCAATCGAATACTCTTTCTTGCTTCTATATGCATAAAATTCCAAAGCGTCTTCTCTGCTTAAACCAAAGGTCTCATCTAATATCGTTTCTGCCTTCTGCTCTAATTCATGCATTTCATTGCTGCATCCATAGAGTTCTGCATCCACGCTATATTTCTCTGCACGTCCTATTGTACGCACCAGACAGTCTAATGCCATATCATAAAATCCTTTTGACATCAAACTCTCATAAGCCTCTAACTCTGTAGAAACCATCGCCATGACATGATATTTATTATAAATCTCCACGTCTTCTTCTTTTATCTCGATGCCTGAAATCTCTGCAAATGCCTCACTATAATTCTTCTTAGCATACTGAGCTTTTGCATTATTCATCTGGTTGGAATAACCTAACAAATCTGCTCCGATAAGAATCAATGCTAAAAGTGATGCAACCATTACAAAAATTAGAAATACCGGTTTTTTCGGTAATGGAGGTGTATTATCCGGCTGTTTTGGCGGCTTTGGTTTCTTTTCTTTCTTAGGCTTCGCCTGCTTTTTCTTTTCCTTTTCCTGTTTCGCTTTTTCCTGTTTTTCTTTTCTTGCCTGCTTCGCCTGTTCGCGTTTTTCTTTCTTTTCTTTTTTCTTCTGCTCTTTTTTAGCCTTTTCCGTTACATCTACTAAACCTTCTAAATCAGCCTCACTGGCTTCACCAATCACTACGGCTTTTGCAGTATCATCCTCTTCATCATCCTCACCGAAAAGAATCAGACCCAGTTTATTCATAAATCCGCTCTTTTCACCGGCATTCTTTTTCTTCTTCTCCTTTTTACCGGATTCTTCAACCGGTTCTGTCGAATCAGATTCTGCATTATCACCAAATCCAAGTGTATCTAACGAAATATCGTCTGACACACCAGTATCTGCTTCGCTGGTTGCTGCAGCACTTGCTGCAAGAAATCCTTCTAATGCACTAAAATCATTCTGATTATCCACACCTTGATTCATATCTACTTCATCTAATTCTAAATCAATGCCTTCTAATCCTTCTAAAATTTTTAAAACATCCGGATCTTCCTGTGGAGTCTCTTCTTTACTTTCAGTAGTATCGTTTGCAAACAAATCTGCAAAAGAAAATCCTTCCTCAGCTACCGGTGCTTCTACCGTATCTTCCGTCTTTTCTTCCGCCGCAAATAAATCTGCAAAATTCACCCCTGATTCTTCGAAACTGTCCACACTTTCTTCCGGTGCCACAGGAGTCACTTCTTCTACAGTATCCTTAACCTCTTGATTCTTATCTCCGTTTAGAATACTATCCAAGTCATCAAAAAGAGACTCAAATTCTTCGTCACTTCCATCACCTTCTGAAGCTTCCATTCTTTCCATTTCCATTTCAAATTCTTTTAAAAACTCTTCATCCAGAAAATCCTCTTCAAAAGCATCTTCCCCAAGAGTATCTTTTTCCGGTGCAGCTCCTTTTAACAACTGCTCCAGATAATCTTCTGACTTACTCATTTTGCGTCATACCTTTCTGCGGTCTTCGCCTTTGTATTATTAATTCGGGGATGTGATGTAACATCACATCCCCGCGTTTTGCTCTTATGCTAAACTCTTATTAATTAAATCATCGATTGCACTTACTAACATACCAATCTCAGGTTTTGTCAACTGTGCATCTGCACCAAGCTGTTCGCCTTTTCTTCTCATTTCATCATTTACAAGAGAAGAGAAGATAACAAGTGGGATCTTTTTCAGTACATCATCTGACTTACAAAGTTTTGTGAGTCTGTGACCATCCATCAATGGCATCTCAATATCAGTGATAATACAATGAACCTTATCTCGAACAGTTCCAGCACTCTTTAACTCTGAAAGTTTATCCCAAGCTTCTTTACCATTCATAGTGATAATAAGATTGGTGTATCCTGCTTTTTTCAAACAATCTGTAATTAATTTGCTAAGTAATGGTGAATCCTCTGCGATTAAGATTGGAGAATCACTTCTGTCTCTGCCTACAAGTCCTTCTACTTCTGATACCTTAAGACCTGTCTCCGGGCTGATATCTGAAATAATTTTCTCGAAGTCTAAGATTACCACTAACTTTTCGTTTAATTTAATAACACCTGTTGATGCACTGTTATCCTGTGTATTGATTGTAGAGTCCGGTTTGATAATCTCTTCCCATGATACACGATGAATACCGATAACCTGATCTACGTGGAATGCAATATTTAACTTATTGAAGTTTGTGATAATGAATAAACCTTCTGTATCAAGGTCAGGCATTCCGAGACACTTTCTTAAATTAATAACTGTCATCATTGTATCACGAGGCATAAAAATACCTTCTACACAAGGATGTGCATTTGGAATAGGTGTAATTGGCATATAAGACAAAATCTCACGGATTTTTGCAACGTTAATGCCGTAATAACTATTACCAAGTTTAAATTCAAGTACTTCCAGTTCGTTTGTTCCTGATTCTAAGAGAATATTTGTATCCATTATGATTTCCTCCAATAGTGCTTTTTTCAAAACTGCCACATATTTGTGACTATTATACCGTGACTTCATCACGGCATCACTCCGTGGGATGCGCACTTCGGCGCCGATATAATATCTGACGATATTATATCATATAACTCAAAAAAATTGTACTATTTTTCACACAATTTATAAATTAATTTGGAAAATATTATCATTTCTTTCAATTTTTAGTTCAACCGCTTCTACAACTTCTGTTTCTGCCGGGATTTCAAATACAATTACCATCTCTTCAGCAGCCTGTGGCTCTAACGTGCCCTCATAAGTTGTAAAATCGTTCAACAAAAGTGTCATAACTGCTTTTGCATGATACTTCGTACCTGACTCCATAATATACTTTGCGCTATATACATCTCCAGAAGCCAGATTATCAATGGCAACTGCTTCCTCTGTAAGATTTTCAACCTTTACCTTTAATACCAGAAGTTTTTTCCCAATTCCGGCATTTACCGCATAGGTACTATCTGTCATATACGATGACGTAACTTCATTCCCAAGATAAGTAAAGCTTAATCCCATATCTACAAAAACAGTATCCAACGTGGTCTCCACTGCCGGCTCTTCTACCTCTGTATCCTGTACATCACCGACTACTTCCGTACTTACATCTTCAGTATTCTCTTCCGTCTTCTCTGTCTCAGGAATATTTTCTACCTCTGTAGGTTCCTCTTCCTCCTCCACCGCTGACTCTGGAATATACGTAAGTCCATCCTTCTGATATTTATTAAATTTAGATACTACATGAGATGAATAGCTGACAATTAACTGCTGCTCTTCCTCTGTTAATTCATAAGGTGCTTCCTGCATTCCGCATCCTGACAACATCAGGCTTCCCAATAACAGTAATAACGCTCCCCTAACTCTCTCTTGTTTCATCTTCATACCATGCCTTTCTTATAAGCTGCCGTTTTGTGTACTATCCAGCTCAAACCAGAATTCCACACCATTCTCATAGTTACAGACTCCATACTCCTGTTTATGCAGCTGCATAATCGCTTTCACAATCGACAACCCGATTCCAGTCCCACCATACTCTCTGGTGCGGGCTTTATCAACTTTATAAAACTTGGTCCAAATCTCCGGCAACGCTTCCTCTAAAATCATATCCCCAGTGTTAAATACATGCACACGCACACACGATTCCTTTTGCGTATATGAAATTTGAATCCTTTTTTCATTCTTTGAGTGATGTATCGCATTACTGATATAATTCAATAAAACCTCTTCTATCTTAAACTCATCACCCCATACATACATCGGCTCATTTTCCAAAAACTCTAATATGATTTCATTCTGTTCTAATAAAATCGTAAATTTCTGAATAACCCCTTGTATCAATTCTGTCAGATTAAATCGCTGTATCTGCAGCATTTCCTGTCCAAATTCTAATTGATTTAAGCTTAAGAGCTGCTTTACCATCCTCGTCATTTTCTCTGTCTCATCCAAAATGACTTCACAATAATAATTACGACTCTCTGCATCATCATTGACACACTCTGCAAGCCCTTCCGCATAACCGGCAATCACTGCTAATGGTGTCTTTAACTCATGTGATACATTCGACAAAAACTCTTGCCGCATTTCATCTATCTGAATTTTCTCTTCGATATCTTTCTGTAAAGCAATATTTGCACTTTTCAATTCAGAAATCGTACTTTCCAATGTATCTGACAACCGATTTACATGTTCTCCAAGTTCATCTATCTCATTCTTATGAGTTCTGTTCCTGATATACTTCGCATTAAAATCCAATCGGGTCATTTTCTCAGAAATAGCGCTCAATTCCCGAATCGGATTGGTAATTCCCTTTGACACAAAAAAAGTAATTATGGTACTGATAACCACTGCAATCACACCGACAATCGCAAGAAAACGATTCGATATCGCTGCACTTTCCCGAATACTTGCAAGCGCAGAACGCATAAGAATCAAATTCCCATTCTGCAATGTTCCATATAATACCAGATATTCTGAATTCAATCGTTCGTCGCGCTGTCTTAATATATTATAATTATTCTGCTGTTCCAATAGCAAACTATTCTTGGGATTAGCTCCAAACAGAATATTCATAAACTCCATCAACATCATCCGCGCATTATTAGCAGATGCCCTTACAATGGTCTGGTCTGAATTAATAATCAAAATGTTAATATTACCATTGGCACACAAATTATCAAAAGTAATATCAAAAGACGGAGCGTTCAACTCTCCACTGGCACTCGCCTCATCAATAACTTCGAAACCTTCTAATAATGTATGCTGCTTATTCGATATATAATATCGTTCAATCAGCGTAGCGTTCAAAAAATAGCACAACAAAATGGTGCCTGCTACCAATGCCACGATAATAAATACTAACTCCTTCGTTAAGGAGCCTTTCGATGTCATTTTATAATCTTTCTCTATCATCTATACTATCTATTCATTTTATTGCATTCTGCAACTATTGTCAAATTATTTTAGGACTATGATACTATTTCAAATTTGTACCCCAAGCCCCATATGGTTTGGATATACCTGCTGCCTTTATCGCCTAACTTTGCACGAAGTTTTTTTACATGCGTATCAATAGTACGGGCATCACCAAAATAGTCATAGTTCCACACACCATTTAAAATTTTTTCTCTGGAAAGAGCAATCCCCGGATTTTCCACAAAATAAGTCAAAAGTTCAAACTCCTTGTAGCTTAACTCGACAGGAACTCCGTCTACACACACCATATGTGCTTCCTTGTCTACCCGGATACCGCCTTTTTCGATAATGTGCTGCGTTTTTTCTTTTGCAGTCGTTCTTCGTAAAATGGCCTCTACTCTGGCCACCAGAATTTTAGGTGAAAATGGCTTAGAAATATATTCATCTGCTCCGCATTCAAAACCATTTAATTCATCATTCTCTTCGGCCTTTGCTGTCAGCATAATCACCGGAATATTCGAATGCTCTCTGATTTCCCGGCACACCTGATAACCATTCATCTTCGGCATCATTACGTCCAAAATCACCAGCGCAATCCCTTTTTCCTGATAAAAAAGCTCTAATGCCTCCTCACCATCACCGGCTTCTAATACTTCATATTCCTGTCGCACCAGAAAATCACGAACAAGTTTCCTTATACGCACTTCATCATCTACTACTAAAACCTTTAATTTCTCCATTGCCAACCTCACTTTATCGGTTCTCTGCCTCTCGCAATGCAGCCTCTCTCTCTGTCAATTCCTGCTCCCACGCAGAATAACGATTCAGCAACTTTTCTTCATAATTTAAAATGGTTGGATGACTACTTGTTGCACTGATTAAAAACATACCGATTACACTAATTGCCAAAATCAAATTTACCACTAAGGAAATCCTATATTTACTCAGTAACGCTTCGTTGGTAACCACTTTTTTTGTTGCTTTTTGTTTCACTTCCTTTAACTTTGCCTGATGCTTTTGTTTTTCTTCACGAAGGCTCTCCTGCAAAGACGGATGTACCACTTCTATCGGGAAAATATCCTCATCTTTAATACCTGGATTGGTACGCAGATATTCCTGCAAATCGTACAGATATGCATACCCCACTGCTGTGACAAACATTTTTTCCCGAATCATTTTATTATAAATCTGTAACATCATCTCAGGATTTGCCATGTTTGCTTTTTCTTTAATCAATTTTATTCCTTCTGCTTCTTTTTTCGCCTGTTCCGCTTCCTTCTCGCTCGTAAACGAAAATCCTTCTACCACATAAACCATTTCATTTTTAGGCATGACTATATATTCCTCTTTTAATCTCGTAATAAGATACTCTGTTTTTTCCGTATTCTTTTGCCTTTTCTAACGCCTCATCCGCACAAGAAAGCATCGCATGATATGACACACTCATTTCACGATTATAAGACACACCTATACTTAACGTGACATGTACATCTTCTTCATCGCCAAATCCCTTTTTCGAAAATGTCTCCCTAAACTTCTCTATACGACACTCTAAGTCCATCATGTCCTCTACTTCACGAATAAATACATTAAATTCATCGCCGCCAAATCTTCCACAAATCCCTTTACCAGAAAAATGTTCCAAAAGATTGTCCGCTATTGCACATATCACTTCATCACCAAGTAAGTGTCCGTAACAATCGTTTACCAGTTTGAAATTATCAATATCCATGAACATCATCGCATTCATTGTCTGTCCTGAGTGTTCCATTAAAGCCTGCTCCACTTCATGTCGGAATGCTTTTTTATTCAAAAGTCCCGTAGCCAAATCGTATCGACTCCGTCGCTCAAATTCTCTTTTTTGTTCTTCTAGCTTCTGCATACTGTCCATATTCTGCAGATTTTTTCTCCGAAAATCATTTAACAACGACTCGTATTGCGAATGAACGGTAATGTAACGCTTACATGCTTCTTTATAATCAATTTCTCTGCCATATTCTTTCTGATAATTAATCTCAATCTGCTCTATACGGATCTTTAATCTCAGGAAATCAGTATGTTTAATTTTCTCACGAATCAAATCCAAAATTGTGCGGGTCTCACGTACATTCCCATACGAAAACATCATCTCGCATACATCTACATAAAAATCCATCTGCTCAACAAACTGCTCATCTTCCCGCAGATGTCCAATCACTTCTTCTGCTAATGCGTGTACTTTTCCATAATCTGCTGCGTGGTCTGCCAAAAGAATATCTAATATCCATTTCGTCAGCATAAATTCATCGTCCACTATTACTTTAGAAAAGTTTTCAATTTCCGTATACAGACGCTTTGCCTCACCATACTGTCCCAATCTGCAATATAGCTGAGCCATCTGAATATCCGCATATAAAATCAGCAACATGTCATTACTCCGCAAATCCTCTTCCGCGGCCTCTTTTGCCTGCTGATAATAAGCCATTGCCCTACTATACTCTTTTCCTGCCTGATATAGTAATCCGATATTTAAAAGTGTAGACACCACTCCTCCGGTATTATACTGTTTTCGCGCAGATTCCAACGCCGACAAGTAGTAATCTAATGCCGTTGTCTCATACCCAGCAAAAAAGAATAACATACCAAGTGTATTATAAGCCTCTGTCTCTAAATACTCATACTCTTCTGATTTTTCCATACTAAGACAATTCGTTAATGCCTCTATTGTCTCCTGATATTTTCCTCCGGCAAATGCTTCTACCCCTCTTTGATATAAAGCCTCTGCCATTTCAGTTCTCGCTATCGTTTCCATGTTTCTTCTCCATGTATTTTAATCACGATTTTGCCACCCCAAGACAAATTTCTACTTATACCATATTATAAAAAAATGGGAACCGTTTTGCAATATGATTTGCGTGAAGAGTTTGTGACATGTTTCTACTAGTCAACGGTGCTCCCCCCATTTATTCTGGCGGATATTTACAATATGTCTATTTTTCTCCCTTTTTTCTATTTGGATTCTTTCACATTGGATGTATACAATAATTTGAAAATACTATTACCCATTTTCCTAATCACATTCTATACTTTTGGATGTATATAAAAAATTATATCTTCCATTATCCCACATTTCCTCAAAACTGTGGGGTATAATATTCTTTTTTTCACTATACATCCAATAATGAATCCCCTACGCCCAGAATTGGGCAATTATAGTAGTAATTGTATCCATACATCCACTCCTACAAAAAATACTCTTTTATAACTTTTTCAATCGTATCTAACTCTAATGGTTTTTCTTTTGATTCATAAGTAGTAATTAATTGTATCGATGGTATCACTCCATTTGATATATAATTCTGTAACTTCATACACACATTTTTTCTATATGAAGGACTATCCATCATTCCAAAATGCTCCCAGTAATAAATCTCTCCTGTCCGTGGATGTCTGATTGTAAAATCCGGATATACTGTTGTTTCTCCTATTCGTAACGCACATTCATAACGAAATGGAATATTATACTTCGTCAATACCATATCAATCAAAACTTCTGATTTAGAACGCACTCTTTTATTTCTACTGGCTTTATGTATCAACTGTTCCGGATATTTCGTATTGCATTCGTATGATGCATCCATCCACTGCCTATACTCTTCTACCAATGGCTGAAAATATGGTAGAAGCAATTCACTATATTCCGGCATATCAATTATCATTTTTTCTGATTTCTTCATACCTTCTTTATGATGCTTCAAATAAAAATCTATTGCATCTTTTTCTTGTTTTAACTCCTTATACAAGTATAATAAATATTTCTTTATAGCCAATTTTTTTGCCAGTTTTCGTTCCCTTTTCGGAATATACACTTGATTATGTCCATCACTACAATACCATTTATAATATTTTCCATTAGATACACAAAAAAGTTTCCCTTCCGGTAATTCCTTTAACTGCTTTTCTATTTCAATCATTTTTAATTCAAGTCTATCCCGCTCTTTTAATGCTTTCTCGTAAATCATAGCTATTCTCACTTTCATTAATTCTCATATATTATTGTAAATTCTTTGTAATGCTAACCTATTCTTATTTAAAACATGCCACTCACATTACCCAAAATCTAATCTAATTGTAACCCCTAAAGCTATCCAACTGTTAATTGCATAACGCGTCATTACAATGCAATCCGCAACAAAAAACGAGACATTAACAATTGTTCTTTGCTAATATCTCGCCCTGCTCTAAAAATTATCTCTTTTGATTTATCGAACCAATGCCTTCTTTTCTGACATTATGTGTCTGATTCTGGTTTTCCGGTTTTACTTTTTGTGTCACACTATTGAATTCATTTAAATTCTTTTGACGTTCCCGTTGTTCTTTTTCTTTTTTGTCCATGATTTTCCCCCACACTAGTCATATTGTGCTCATCCAAACTCGCCTTAACACCTTGTAATATCCGTAATTGCTTCGTTATCATCACTCCGCACACACTCTGCTCGTATAAGAACTCTATGATTAAAATGTGTAGCTTACTAATAATCTATACATTAAACATAATAAAAAGCATAGACATCCTACTTTTATCAAGTAAAATATCTATGCTTTTAGTGGACCTGAGGGGAATCGAGACATTCGTCCAACCCTTCAATACCTTGATTTTACTGTATTTCATAACTTCTATTATTATGCTGCCACGATTTGACCACGTTTTCAGCAAACTTCAACCATTTGCATTGCCATTGCCTGTTGCTCTTGCAATACATGGATGTACTTTAAATATGTGATATTAATATTAGCATGTCCCATTAATTTACTCACGACCTCTACTCCTATACCCTTACGAATAAGCGTAGAACCGAAAGTATGACGTAATGTATGCAACGTAATACGTTCTGTTATTTTTGCTCTTTTTGTGATTTTATCCAAACTTCTTTGCAAATTCCTATCATCTACAATACTATTAGCGTGTGAACTACACACATACTCGGACACAATATTATTTCTCTCATCATATGCCTGTAATTCTTTCAGATAGAATAATACCACATTATTCATTTTAAGCACTCGTTTACCCGAATATGTCTTAGTAGAATCTTTTATTCTTGAATAATTACTTTTTCCAACACCACTAAAGTTTTTGATATTATTTTGCATAGTCCGATTGATTTTTACAATCTCTGTTTCAAAATCAACATCTCGCCATCTTAATGCTTGCATCTCACCTGCTCGCAAACCAAGATTAAGAATAATAAGCAACACTAATGCGTCTCTACTACGATACTCTCCAGTTGTTTTATAACGTGTCAATGCAGCCTCTTTGAAACGTTCAATTTCATTATCGCTCATTGTTATTTGCTCTTTTGTCTTAACAGATATACAACTTTCAACTGGCAATACTACATTGTCACATGGATTCGCTGAAATAATACCTTCTCTAACTGCCATTTGCATACATGGGTTTAGTAAATGCAATATCTTCTTCAATCCCGATAACGCTAATGGTCTTACATCCTTCCTTGTAGGATTTGCTCTCTCATTGATTAAATTCTGAATATCAGCAGTTGTCACATTTCCAATCATCTTATTACCTATCGAATTTCTTATCTGACAATCAAATACTCGATACAATCTTGTATAAGATGTAGGCTCTATCTTATTCCATTTATATGTTTTCAACCAATATTCAATATAATCATTTAATAATATCTTCTGAGGCTCTTTATATCCATTCTCAATTTTATGCAAATATTCTTTCGCTTTATTCTTTAATTCAGCCTTTGTTTTTCCATAGAAACTCTTAGATTTTCCCTCACCTAAGAATATTCTTCCTTCGTATCTACCATCTTTCCTAGAATATATGGACATACCATTAATAATAGCCGATACATTGTTCAATAAATTCACCTCCAAATAATAAAACAATGTAAAGGCAATTTGAATACTTATAATTGTATCACTTGCCCCACATTGTTTCAATTTAATAATATATCTCTTCTCCTAAATGTTCACCTATCCATTTTTCTAAAAGATTAAATGTTGTAATATAATCCTTGCCAATTTTCATTAATGGCAATTGTCCCGACTTTATTAACTGTTGAATTTTTGTTTTCCCGAATGGAAGAATTGTATATAAATCTGCTTGAGATAATACTTTCTGATTTAAACTAATATTTTCTATATGCTTCACACTCCTATCATAATAATTTTCTAAAATATAATAAATAAAGACACTACATAACTAAGGTAGTGCCATGATATTCTAAAATTTAATTGAGTCGAGAGATATAATCCCCCGACTCTAACAAATCTCTTTCTAATCCCCAACTTCCAACTCTTCATAAGCCAAATCATCCGAAAGAGTAATACAACCATCCAATTCCGTTGTTATATTATTGATAGCAGTAGTATTGTTATTAACTTTTCCCTTCAAAGCATTCAATTCATTAACCACATCATCAATATCTTGCGGAGTAGAAGAGATATTACCTTTCCCTAAACCATCAATATACATATTCCTAAAAATACCACTAGGTATCTTTACCCATACGGATTGACCTTCAGTAAGCGGAGATTTTGTAGCATTAGGAACGTTGTATAATTGACCTTTATAACTGATTGCGTATGTACCATCGTCATTAATTTTCCAAATTGTTGATTTGAAGGTTTCATCGTATTTCAATCTTTTCATTTTCGCTTCTACTATAGAAACTACTTTATTTATCAAAACATCAACTGCTTTTGAATTATCTGTCCTATGCACATTTTATACCTCCTTTATCATAGAAAAAGAGCCGAGAGAAGTTAATCTCTCGACCCTTAGATTTCATTAAATATTCTTTACCAAGTTTTACCACAGTGCTACAATATCAGTAGACATATGACGATTACAACACCACATTGTAGTCCTTAATTATCAGGGTTGTATGTATTGGTGAAGAGCCTGTGGTATTGCTACTGGGTACAGAGTACCAGAAAGGACAAATGATATATCTATGTGTATAATTAACACATCTTCGGGTTCTCCGAAATCTCATTCCACTTTCTGTATTAACGTACAGAAGGGAGGCGAGATATGAAGAAAGTTGCAATAACTTTTATTATTACATTATGTATGTTACTTTCTGTATGTTTTATTGGAAGTCTCATTCTTGCAAAAGACACTAAAGATTTCCGAATCAGTTTTACTACAGAAGGTTTTGAAATGACAGGTTCGTTTTATGAACCTAAATAACATACAATTTTATTATTTTCTTAATTTTTATTCATTTTTTCATCAGTAGCCATTTATTTATGTTTCCTTAGTAATAGAGAGTAGCATCGTAGAAATACGGTGCTATTTCTCTATATATCATTTCTCCCTTTGGTTATCTCTTATATTTAGCTTGCATAACCTTACTAGGTAAATATTTTACAATAGCATCTGCAAAACTATCTACATTCTGAACCTCATGTAAATGAATATCGCCAATAGTAACATTTGTTTGATTATTTCTATTTATCATAGAAGAATCCAACTTTGGTAAATTAATATTTGGTGTATAGTTAGGTGTAATTTTATGTGTCTGTGAATACTCGTATAACTTACGGAAGTTCTCTGACATGTTATCTACCTGAAGAGGTGTTAATACAACTTCGCCACGCTTTGCTATAATAGGAACTTCGTCTCTTTTAAGATTACGTTCTAAACAAAGCTTTTTAAGCAATTCAAAGTTCTTATTCTTTTCGTCTGAACCGATAATTCCTTGTTCTAAGCCTGTATGATAACGTTTATATACACCATCCTTATCTTTGGACTTAAGCGCATCTAATGTAGTAGCAAAGCCTTTAATCCATTTAACGACCTGATATTTATTACCAACCTTAATAACATCATTACTGCCAGCCATACTATGAGCTTCACCAATATTATCATAAGTACCCAAAGATTTATATGTCCAATATGGTGTTTCTCCATTTGATGATGTAGGTACATCAATATTACCACTACCATTAGTAGAACCAGTACCAATAGAGTTCATAGCTTCATTCTGCTCATTTGCAGATTGCCAAGCCATATCAACAATTGACTGTTGAATTCTAAGATATTCTGATTCAAAATCTCTAAGAATATCCAAGCGTCCACTTAGAATCTTATCCTCGTAATCTGCACCAAGTATCTGAGCAGCCAAAAGTTCATCCTGTTCTTTCTGATATTTGTCCGTAACGGATTGCCACTGTTTCTTATAATTTTGCAATTTTTCTATGGATTCGCCTAATTTTTCTTTCTCTTTCTCTAATCCTTCAATTACTTCTTCAAATTCCAAATCCTGTACTTCTTTTTGAGCATCACGAATAGCTTCGTCATCAGTGGTGTAGATAAAACCTTTACCACTACCAGCGTAAAGTTTCTTTGTGCGCTGTGTCTGTAATTTGGCTAAATCGTATTTGGCTTTTTCAAGGTTTACAGCACGTTCATGTTCTTCGTTCTCTTCACGAAGTTTGTCGATTGTGCTTTGGATTGCATCTTTCTGTTTCTCTATAGCGGATAACTCTTCATCAATGCGATTTGTTACGGCAGAAAGGACTCTATCCATTACATCTTTTTGAGATTCGAGCATTTTCTTTTGGTAATCGTAGTAATCTTTACCTGCAAGTTTGCCCTCTTTATACATTCTTTTGAGAAGGTTTGAAACCGTGTTACAGTATGTATTGTAGTCAATCATACCTTTCTCTAAAGATTTCTTCTGAAAATCCATATAGGACTCGATGTATTTCTTAGTAGCTTGTGTTGCATCTTCTACTGCCGATGTAGAAACACCCGTGTATGTTTTGTCTAATCCCTGACGAGTTGACACAAATAAACCTTTAATCTGGTTATACTGAGTCTTGAAGCTATTATAAGCACTCTGTAATGCTTCACTATCGCTGAATCCTGCTATTGAATGCATAGCAATTAATGCACTTGCAGCAACATCTGTATAGGAATTCGCTAATTCATTTTGTTTACTAGCTAAGTACTCTGTTGCAGTAGCTTCATCTGTAATCTGCTGAATGTTCTGTGCAAGGTTATTTAAAGCCTGTGCTTCCATATTATTGATACGTGCCAATACTAACTCTTTAAATGCTTCTGCATCTAATTTCACATTTCCCTGTTCATCAAATAAGTACTGTAAATAATCCTCGCCTAACAACAATACCTTTTCTAATGTTTCTATTGAAAGATACCCTTGCTTATCATATTCTTCTTTTGCCGATAAACAAGTTTGGTATGCATTCTCAACCTCTAACAACTGGTCTTTATAATTAGAAAGTAATGTGACATTCTTCTGAGCATCTTCCATAGCAAAAATGTCTGATATAGAGATAGCTGTTTCCTCTTTTGTGCTTACTACCTTGCCTTGTACTACGCCTAATTCGATTAACAAATCAATAACATCTTGAATTTCTAAACCATAGGCTTTTGCTTTTTCAACTAATTTATCAAATGCATCGTCTGTCCCATCATTAGCCATTGACTGTACTTCTACATCTGTTAATCCACGTAATTCCTCTACAAGTCCAGATATTGCTTCATCATTTTTCAATGCATCATAGAATGAATATACTTTATCATTGGCAGAATCAAAGACATTATTCATAATATTAGAATACTGTCCCCACTCTTCTTTATTCTCTTGTATACCCTTCTTTACTGTCTGTAAGTTATCCCATGCTTCTTTTACATTCTCGTCATCATATGGATTTTCACTCTTTAATACTGCTTCATTATAGGCTTCTACCGCATTAATAGCACTATTATATCCGTTGGATAAGTTCGCATCTGTTGCAATAGTAGCCATCTGTGCCTGTTCGTAGATTTCACCATACTTATCAATGATAGAATCCGCTTTACCTAGTGCTTCACTAGAGTTATCTAATAAACCATCAAAGATACTCGACATAGCCTCAGAAGTTTTACCTGATTCGGACTGTAATTCTTTAATATCATTCATGAAATTATTAATTACGTCCGTAGCTTCGTTTGCATTACCTACAAACTCAAATCCGTTTCCAGTAACTTCAATACCATTTGATTCTGCTATAGCTTTAATCTGCTCTAAAATATCTAATTCATCCGCATCTACTAAACCATTCATTGAACCAAGATGATATGTTTTCTCTCGATTCATTTCCTTATCGGCTTTTTCTATGCCTTTACGGTTAGAATTGAGAAACTCATTTGCAGAAACTTTTGAAAGTTCTTTGATAGCTTCTGTTTGGTCTTTATAAGCATCTGTCACCAAATTTAACTTATCCGCTTCATTCGTAAACTTCTCATTTAATTCTGTCTGTAGTGTAAGTAACTGCTGCTTCACATCATAAGTCTTTTCCTCATCGCCTTTAGCTTCAAGAAGTGCCTTATGGAGTTCTTTATATTTTGCAACATAATCATCTACAGAATTCGCAGTATCTTTGTAAACTGTTGAGGCTTCTCTAGCAGTTTGAATAACTTCTTCCTGTGCTTGCTTATATTTATTGAAGGCTGTGACACCTGCCGTTACCGCCATTGTTACTAAAATAATAGGGCTTGCAGTTAATGAGGCAATTAACCCACGTACACTCGAGGTCAATGTAACAGTTGCACTTGTTGCGGTATTCTGTGCATTAATTAACCCCCATGTACGTAACTGTTGTTCCGCAAGTTCCTGCTCTACACCATTTGCAACCATCAAAGAAATTTTCTGAGCGTCCGTTAAATTATTGGTACTAATCAATAAACGCATTTGTGAATTACTTAGTCCATGTGATAAATCAACTAATGCCTGCATGTCATTTGCTGTTGTAATAGCACCACGATTTACCATATTTAAAGCTTCTGAGAAGTTAGAAAAACCCTGTGTTGCTTCTCGCATAAAAGTTGCTAACTGAGAAAAGGCATATAAACTACCGCCTACACCAAGTCCAACTAATGCACTCTTTAATATTCCTGTCTCTGTTGTTAAATCAACTACCTCTTTGCTTACATCTAATACTGATGCACAAAAATCATCACTAATTGTAGTTGTTGCTAACTGCTGAAGGCTGTTCTGCAATGCCTGTGTTTTAGCCTCCAATGATGGAAGGTAACTTTCGTTGAATTTTTCTAAAGCCTGACCTGTACTATTCTGAGCAATGTTAGTTAATTCAATTACCTTCTCGTAGTTATCGAATAAAGCCACCAACTTATTAGCCTGATATACGCCACCCATAGCAGTTGTGACAGCTTTCTGTGTATTACCATCTAATGTTTTCCATTTTGCACCAACTTCATCTATAACAATTTCCGCTTCTTTAAACTGACCATTAACATCCCTCATAGAAACATTGATTGAGCCAAGTACTTTTTCTACATCATTCAATGGTTCTCCAGTTTCTTCATCAAATAGCTTATTGGCACGAATATTATTCATGCGTGAAAGTACCGTTTTCAACGAAGTACCTATTGTAGGGTCTGCATCTTGCGTTACATCCTTAATAGTTGCAATCATTGCAGCAGTTTTCTCTAATGATACACCAGCATTATTAGCCATTGATGCTACTTTGGTTAATGCCGAACCAATACCAGATGCATCCGATGCACTATTTAAGTCGATACTACTAAGAACATCATTTACTCTACTACCTTCATTTGCAGCCAGTTTAAATCCATTAATTGTTGCAGTAAGAATTTCAGAAGCATTCTCTCCATCTGTTTTGGCAATCTTACTTAAAACAATACTGTCTTCTATTAACTTATTAGTATCAGCAATAGACCGTCCCTGACGCAAAAAAGTATCGGAACTTTCTGCTACGGTTTGAGTTAAAGCACCTAATTCACTACCTAATTCTGAATAATCATTAAGCAACTGTTTAACATATCCTTTATCCTCACCCGTTGCCATCTGAATATCCACATTTATATCATCAAATTCTTTAACAATTTCAAGAGCCTCTTTACCAGCGTCCACAACCTTATTCAAGCCTTTTTCTAAAAAACTTACTGTTGTATATGTAGAAAATACGTCTCTAAGAGTATTTCCAAATCTCTGAAATACAGAATTCCCATTCTGTCCACAGTTATTAATACCATTCAGAATAGCTTCCACATCATCTAAAGACTCCATAGCATTACGCTCTCTATTAACTGCGACCGTTGTATCATCTGCACTATTTCTCACACGCTCATTTGCCTTGGCAAAATCAATCTTCTCATTTGCAGCCTTTCTAGCAACAGTTACAATGTCAGCCATTGCATCTACTTCTTTTGTAATGGCTTCAATGGATGACTTCGTTTCAATCTTTAATTCTTTACCTTTTAAGATATTCTGTAATTTCTCAACAGTGTTCTTTATTACAGTTTCATCTATATCCGCATTTAATTTGATTCTGGCATTTGTATTAGCCTTTAATCTTTTCTCAATAATCTTTATTGCTTTCAAAATCTCTGCTTCACTAGAATCTACGCTTAAACCTGCAAGCAATTCAATATCTGCATTATTATTTGCCATATAAATATCCTTTCCATAATAAAAGACAGTAAGCATAATAACCTACTGTCTCCTAAAATAATCTTTCTTCACCATTAATTGTAAATCTTACCTTAAACGGATTACTTACTTTCCGCTTATATTTCTCTATACCTTTTTCAATGAAGTGTTCGCCAGTTCTTCTTGATAAATACGCTATATCTACAGAAGAATTTTTCCATTCCCATCCTTCATTTATTAAATTAACCACACTAGAATCCTCGCCATCAAAACTCTTATGTACTGCCCCATCATCGAAATGTAAGGTTATTCCTAAATTCACTCCGCTAGAAGAAATATCCACTCTAACTCCATCATTTATATACAATGAATGATATAAACCATATGAACGAATATACGTCTTGGGATTGTAAGAATCATACACAGCATCCAAACACTCCATAATACAATCAGCTAAAATCTCTGCATGACGTTTCAATTCAGCTTCCACAGTTCTACCATTCTTCATTTTTAATTTTGAAACATCTAAATTTTTTAATTTCGCTTTTATATTACTCATATTCTTACCTTTTACTGCATTTAAAAAGGCATCCTCAAATGAAGATGCCCTAATACTCCATATTTAACTATTTCAAATTTATAATTCTTCTTAACTCTTTCTCTGGAATTACCTTCTTAAACACCGCATAAGCCTCGTGCGTAAATTCCAGATTCTCAATCTCACCATCACAATTTCTGTAAATTAACTCTACTATGCGGTCATCTTCGGAAACAACTTCCGTCTTAATTGGTTCTCTACTACCAATAATCGCCCCTACATCACCTGCTAAAATGTACCCTGTCATTGCCCCCTTTAATGAAGTACCTCCACCAGATACTTTTGTGTATTTCCGTAATTCTCCAACTTCCTCAAAATACAAAATATCTTCAATAGGAACAGACCTTAATTGCAAATCTGTTATTTCTGGTCTACTAACTGCACTTATATGGCTCTCATAATATTCTCTTATTGGGAACAAATTGACCATATTATCTACAACCCAGATATACTGTGGTATCTTTGCCAATCCTTCAAATAATGTTACTTGCACATCACTTTTAACCACGTTTAATTGATTAGCATAATTATAATATTCGTTTTGGAAATCATACAAATTCTCATTGAATTTTTCTTTTCCTGTTTCCATTTCTTTCTTCGCAGCTATGTATCGGTAAATAACACAGATAATTCCTACTATAATTAGTCCTAGTGCAATTTCTAACACATAAATATTACTTACGAATAAAGCAACTATCCAAGAAATGATTATCAGACCTACTCCAATACTTCCTATCGTATCAGGTTGTATTTTATTCTTTTTATTTCCTGTCAATCTGCTCACCACCTTTACTGTTCTACTACTGTAATTATACCATCTCTATATTCCATATGCAAGGAAAAATCGAACATATATTCGTATTTGTATTTATGCCTTTATCTTTCTAAGAGAATTCATCAACTTATGCCAATTATAGTTAAGCATATCAAAAGGATTTTCTGTATCTCCAAAATCCGCTATTTCCTTGCAAAATTCAAGTCTATCTTCCTCTGATAGATTTTTATACTGCTCTGCCAGTTCTGCAATCGTTACATCACAAATATTCTCTTTCTGCTTATGTACTGCTTTAACCAGTTCCTCGACAGCCTTTTTCATATTATGGTATGCTCTGATATAATCATTACATCCTTCGTAAAACTTATTTACTTCCTTTTCATCATTGATAAGCATAGTCAGACTTTCAATAGTAATCTGTGGCAATGAGTTTCTCTGCTTCTCATCTAATGTAAGCATTGCTTTTAATACATCATTCTGTATAAATCTTGATTCTGTAGTTTTATTATTTGTATTTTCCATTTTTAATTTTCTCCCTCAATTTAATATTTCCCCTTTACAACCAATCATTCTTATGTTATAGTTCTTGACACATTAATAAATTGGTGTATTGTACGCATTTTTCAAAAATAAAGATTCAAAAAATTTAATATCTGTCAAGAAATGCATCCAGCTTTAATAAGGAACTTTCCCACAACTCACGTCTGCCGTTCTTGAATGCACTGACGATTTCCCGTGGGATTCCGGTCTGCTCCGCAATATAGTTAATTTTTAAGCCTCTGCATTTTTCAATTAACTTCTCTCTTACACTTTCCTGTGTTGGCATTGTTTCACCCTCTTTCAATTTATTTTTATTATATGTAATGTTTTTGTGATAAAATAAAAAAGCACCTACCGAAGTAGATGCTTAGTTAACAAGAGATGATAAAAGTACCTCATTAGTACAAACATATGTCTGGACAGGAAAGAGTATGCCTTTATCACATTGGTTGCTCAAGCGACCCGAAGTCATTCAGAACAACGATATAAAGAAGTCAAGCGACCCGAAGTCATTCAGGCTTCCCTATTTCTATTACAATATTATATTCAATAGTTGTAGAATTGTCAATAACTATTATAAAACTTTTTTCAAACCAAATCTATCATTTCTGTCTATATTACCATTATATGATTTGTCCTTAATTTCTGTGAATATATTTAATTCTCTCTGTTCTTCGTTTTGAAAATTTCTTGCTACTGGATTAAGAACAAAATCTGCCAACTGTAATCCTATATTATTATCTAGCTTTAACGGAAAACTTATGCATCTTAAATGTTTTTTCATTAATTCAGAACTAAGAAATAATGTTCCATTTTCCTTTATCATATTATAATGCTCACATAATTCGAAATCCACATGCATATCTCTTGACTCAAAATATACACATCCCGTTGACTTATTATCTATCAAAAAATGGACAAAATTTTCTAATATAATTTGTAATCCAATATAATATTCACTATCTTTTTCTTTTTTACTTGGATAATACTTTTTTAAATTTTCTTTATGAACTCCGGCACATAATGTATGAATATCACATGTTTTGTAAATATCCCCTAACATAGTCCAAAACTTCTTTTCTTTTTCTGTATCATCCTTAAATTTTTTAAAAACACCTTTATGTGAACGCACTTCTGTTTCATGCAAAATTACCGAAGTATTACCAAATATTTCACTTTTTAATTGATTCATCTGTTTTACAACCATGCTTCTATAATGTTGCTCTTCAATAAAACAGCCACCTATACAAAAATGTTCATATTCGTTATTTGCTTTTAATTCATCTAAAAATAAAAAATAGTTTGCCATATCTATTCCCCAATCATTGGTATTATAATTTACCATTATATACCAATAATCGACAGAATACCACAATTATTTTACACATATAGAACTTTCCATACCTCCACCCGACAGCAGCCCTATAACTGCCATCGGGCGACCTATACTCTGTACCTTGGAATTACAAAACATAGGGTTTTATCATAGTTGTTTGTAATATGTGCCTAGTGGAATCAGCACACAAAAAGCTGATATACCTTTGACAGCATACCAGCTTGTTTTCACAAAAGCATACTGATAACCTTTTCCACAATATTACCAGTGCTTTTGTGCCGAATAAAACGAATTCGAAAACATTTATAATAACTGCATTATGCAGATATTACCTAATAGTTGAAAAGATTTTATCAATCCTATCTTTATTAAACTGTACCCTCCCTTGTAACCAATGAGAAAACATCATCGGACTAACTCCTATCTTTTTTGCAAAGAAATTCTTTTTCATTCCATGTTCGTCAATATATTTTAATACTTCTTCCTGAATTGTCATGCCTTATCCTGGTATATTGTAATTGACTCATCTAACAGTCACTTACAGATATACCATCTCCTTTCTATCAACACTTTCATCCGTGGTTGATTACGGCATTGTACATTTGTATGATATAAATATGTGATGTGGATTTGTATCTTCTTTT
>JAZSEF010000075.1:0-43703 GCA_045531555.1 Roseburia sp.
TTTTGCAAAAAGACTTTCTGAACATTTCTCCAGAACAACCAAATATATCTTTTCTAAAATGTTTGGCACTACATTTAAGTTTCCAAAAGAAATAACCCACGTTCTGCGAGCCGCAAATATACCGTAAAACGAAAGTTTATCTCATTAAATAATTATTTTTAAATAACGGTTGTATTTTTTTAAAATTTAGCACATTTTGCATATGGAAATTTTGTCGAAGTAGGGGTATAATTTTGTAGTTGGTATTGATAAAAGGAAGAGACTATGAGGAGACACTATGAAAATCGGATTTGATAATGACAAGTACCTGAAAATTCAATCAGAGCATATTCGTGAGCGAATCAATCAGTTTGGTGATAAATTATACTTAGAGTTTGGCGGCAAATTGTTTGATGACTATCATGCTGCGAGAGTGCTTCCGGGATTTGCACCGGACAGCAAGCTTCAGATGTTATTACAATTATCAGACATGGCAGAGATTGTTATCGTAATCAGTGCAGCGGATATCGAAAAGAATAAGGTACGTGGAGATTTAGGCATTACTTATGATGTAGATGTGCTCCGTCTTATCGAAGAATTCGAGAAAAAAGGTCTTTATGTGGGAAGTGTTGCCATTACACAGTTTACAGGACAGCAGTCTGCGGAACAGTTTAAATCACGTTTAGAGAAAAAAGGGCGTAAGGTATACTATCACTATATCATTCCGGGATATCCGGCGAATATTCCGTTAATTGTCAGTGAAGATGGATTTGGCAAAAATGAATATATTGAGACGACCAGACCATTAGTAGTTATCACCGCTCCGGGACCGGGAAGTGGAAAAATGGCAACCTGCCTTTCTCAGTTATATCATGAAAACCTGCGTGGTATCAAAGCCGGTTATGCAAAGTTTGAAACATTCCCGATTTGGAATATTCCGCTCAAACATCCGGTGAACTTGGCATATGAAGCTGCCACAGCGGATTTGGATGATGTGAATATGATTGACCCGTTCCATCTGGAAGCTTATGGTGAGACAACCGTTAATTATAATCGTGATATTGAAATTTATCCGGTATTAAATGCTATTTTCGAAGGTATCTATGGCGAAAATACTTATTACAAATCACCAACCGATATGGGTGTTAATATGGTTGGTAATTGTATCGTGGATGACGAAGCATGTTGTGCTGCATCTAAGATGGAGATTATCAGACGCTATTACAGTGCATTAAATCGTACTGCAAGAGGCGAGGATGCGGAAACAGAAGTTTATAAAATTGAGCTTCTTATGAAGCAGGCGAAGATTACTACGGATGACCGAAAAGTTACAGTTGCTGCTAAGAATCGTGCCGTAGAGTTAGGTGTCCCGACTGCAGCAATTGAACTAGCAGACGGAACGATTATTACTTCAAAAACGACGGATTTTCTTGGTGCGTCTGCAGCATTACTTTTAAATGCAGTGAAATATTTGGCAGGTATTGACCATGATGTGAAATTAATCAGCCCGGAAGCAATTGAGCCGATTCAGGATTTAAAGGTGCGTTTCCTTGGTGGAAGAAATCCAAGACTTCATACAGATGAAGTATTGATTGCATTATCACTTGCCGGACTTACGAATCCGGATGCGAAGAATGCATTAGAGCAGCTTCCAAAGTTAAAAGGATGTCAGGTGCACACTTCTGTTATGTTATCAGAAGTGGATGCAAAAATTTTTAAACGCTTAGGTGTAGATTTGACTTGTGAACCGGTTAGAAGTGGTATGAAGTTGTACTAAAAGAATCATAAATGGATTTATGCTGCATAGAATAAAACAAATCCTAAATGAGTTTTTATATGAAGAAAAAGAAATTTATGATAAGGATATATGCGGTAGTTTTCATTGCAGTGACAGGATACCTGTACAGAACAGTATCGTTACGGCAGGAATTGCCGGTTACAGTATCGGTAACAGAGAAGAAAGTTGCGATTACGTTTGATGATGGACCGAATGAGGACTACACAGCGGAGTTACTAAAAGGATTAAAAGAACGTGGAGTATCTGCCACGTTCTTTTTGTTAGGAACAGAAGTGGAAAAATATCCCGAACTGGTGGAGCGGATATATGCAGAGGGACATTTAATTGGCACACATTCCTATCAGCATGTAAATCTGTGCAATCTGACAGATGAAAAGGCAATAGAGCAGGTTACAAAGACGAATGAATTGATTAAAGAAATCACAGGAGAGTGTCCGCAGTTTATCAGACCACCATTTGGCTGTTGGAAAAAAGATTTGGATTATAATACGACGATGATTGAAGTTCTTTGGGATGTCGACCCGAAAGACTGGTGTACGAGTAATGCAGATTGCGTTGTGGCAAGAGTAGTCAAAAATGTCAAGGATGGGGATATTGTTTTATTGCATGATGCATCGAAATCTTCGGTAAATGCCGCATTACAGATTATTGACCAGTTACAGAAGGATGGGTATCAGTTTGTGACGGTGGAAGAATTGGTGCTAGACTGATAGGAAAATATGTCACGGATACGGCGAAAAAGTATGTAGGTGAACGTTTGACTTAAAAAAAGGGGGAAAATATGGAGAAAATTACAAAAGAATTATTTGCATTACGGGATGAATCCTATTTTCAATTTCATAAAAAATTAATTCCGGAAATATCAGAGGAGAATATCATAGGAGTGCGTACACCGGTGCTGCGCGCCTATGCAAAAGAAGTTGCAAAGCGGCCGGAGGCATATGCATTTTTGCAGGAACTGCCACATACTTATTACGAAGAAAATAATCTGCATGGTGCGTTGCTGGGACTTCTTTATAAGGATGTGGAAAATTATTTACAAGAAGTAGAAAAATTTCTTCCATATATCGATAACTGGGCTACCTGCGATATGATGGGACCGAAGGTATTTAAAAAGAATCTTCCGCTCGTATACGAGCATGTAAAAAAATGGATTGCCAGTGGAGACACGTATACCGTACGCTTTGGTATAGTGACACTGTTAGGATATTTTTTGGAAGATGCATTTTTGACGGAAATGTTAGACTTGGCAGCAGGGATTAATTCGGAAGAGTATTACATAAAAATGGCTGTAGCGTGGTATTTTAGCATGGCTTTAGTAAAACAATATGATGCGGCGATACCTTATCTACAAAAACAGGTAATGCCGACGTGGACACACAATAAAGCGATTCAGAAAGCAATCGAAAGTCGACAGATTGATGAGACGACCAAGGATTATCTTAGAACTTTAAAAGTGTAATCCGAGAGTTTGGTTTAAAAATGCAGATGCAGGGTGAGAATGAAAGATGGAATGTATCTACAGGAATGAGAACCATAACGAAAAAGTATGGAAATTTATATATTTTATACTTGTCAAAATGCTAAGTTTCATGTAAGGTAAAACGAAAGTACAGTTACGATGGAGAATATCATGGATTTATTTGAGTACATGAGAGAGCAGAATCAGGAAAAAGAATCGCCCTTAGCATCCAGACTCCGTCCTACACGGTTGGAAGAGGTAGTGGGACAGCAGCATATTATCGGAAAAGATAAGCTTTTGTACCGTGCGATTAAGGCAGACAAATTAAGTTCCATTATTTTATACGGCCCCCCGGGAACCGGTAAGACGACCTTAGCAAAGGTGATAGCGAATACCACGAGTGCTGAGTTTTTACAGATTAACGCGACTTCCGCCGGTAAAAAGGACATGGAAGAAGTAGTAGAGCAGGCGAAGAATAATCAGGGCATGTACGGTAAAAAAACGATATTGTTCATTGATGAAATTCACCGCTTTAATAAGGGACAGCAGGATTATCTGCTTCCGTTTGTAGAGGACGGAACGGTAATATTAATCGGTGCTACGACAGAGAATCCGTACTTTGAGGTGAACGGAGCGTTGTTGTCCCGTTCCATTATTTTTGAATTGAAGAATCTTTTGGTAGAAGATATTAAGACACTTTTACTTCGAGCAGTAAACGATGTAGAAAAAGGTATGGGGTCTTACAATGCAGTCATAGAGGATGAGGCATTGGAATTTTTAGCGGATGTGTCGAATGGAGATGCCAGAGCAGCATTGACTGCGATTGAACTTGGCATTTTGACCACGGAACGTGGTGAAGATGGGAAGATTCATATTACATTAGAAGTGGCAAGCGAATGTATCCAAAAGCGTGTGGTGCGCTACGATAAGACAGGAGATAATCATTACGATACCATCTCCGCTTTTATTAAAAGTATGAGAGGTTCTGACCCTGATGCAGCGGTTTATTATCTGGCACGGATGCTTTATGCAGGTGAAGATATTAAGTTCATTGCCAGAAGAATTATGATTTGTGCATCAGAAGATGTGGGGAATGCAGATCCGATGGCGTTAGTGGTTGCGACGTCTGCATCACAGGCGATTGAGCGAATTGGTATGCCGGAAGCACAGATTATTTTATCACAAGCAGCAAGTTATGTGGCATGTGCTCCGAAAAGCAACGCGGCATGTAATGCGATTTTTGATGCGATGGATGTGGTACGGAATACCAAGACAGCACCTATTCCAGTGCATTTGCAGGATGCACATTATAAAGGTGCCGGGAAATTGGGACATGGCGATGGTTATAAATATGCTCATGCGTACCCGAAGCATTATGTAAAGCAACAGTATCTGCCGGATGGTTTGACGGATAAGGTATTTTATCAACCATCAGATAATGGTTATGAGCAAAAAATAAAAGAACATTTTCGTTGGCTGAAAGAGGAAGAATAGATTCTTCTTAAGTTTACGATGTGGATAGATAGTAGGAGGAGACAGAAATGAAATCATATCAGGAAATGACAAGAGAAGAACTCTTAGCAGAAAAGGCAGCGTTAGAGGCCGAATATAAAAAATATCAGGCGAGAGATTTGCACTTAGATATGTCCAGAGGTAAGCCATCTCAGGAGCAGTTAGATATCTCTATGGAAATGATGGATGTATTATCTTCAGCAGCAGATCTTACTTGTGATGATGGTACAGACTGCCGTAATTACGGTGTATTAGATGGTATCAAAGAAGCAAAAGAATTATTGGGTGATATGATTGAGGTGCATCCGGATAATATCATTATTTATGGTAACTCCAGCTTGAATGTAATGTATGATACTATTTCACGTTCTATGACTCATGGTGTTATGGGAAATACTCCATGGTGTAAACTTGATAAAGTAAAATTCTTATGCCCTGTTCCGGGATATGACAGACATTTTGCAATTACAGAGTATTTCGGCATTGAGATGATTAATGTACCGATGCTTTCGACAGGTCCGGATATGGATATGGTAGAAGAGTTAGTGAGCAGCGATGAATCGATTAAGGGCATCTGGTGTGTTCCGAAATATTCAAATCCACAGGGTATTACATACTCAGATGAAACAGTACGTCGTTTTGCAAGATTACAGCCGGCTGCAAAAGACTTCCGTATCTATTGGGATAATGCTTACTGTGTACATCATTTATATGACATTAATCAGGATCATTTGATTGAGATTTTGAAAGAATGTAAGAGAGCCGGTAATCCTGATATGGTATACAAATTCTGTTCTACCAGTAAGATTTCTTTCCCAGGTTCGGGCGTAGCTGCAATTGCAACTTCTGCGAATAACTTGGAAGATATTAAAAAGCAGTTGAAAAATCAGACAATCGGTTTTGATAAAGTAAATCAGTTACGTCATGTGCGTTATTTTAAAGATATCCATGGTATTACAGAGCATATGAGAAAACATGCAGATATCATGCGTCCAAAATTCGAGATGATTACAGATACCTTTGAAAGAGAATTAAAAGGAATTGGAGCTGGTACATGGTTCACACCAAAGGGTGGCTACTTTATTGCATACGAAGCGTTAGAAGGCTGTGCAAAAGACATTGTAGCAAGAATGCAGAAAGCAGGCGTAACAATGACACCTGCAGGTGCACCATTTCCATATGGAAAAGATCCACATGATTCTGTTATTCGTATTGCACCATCTTGTCCAAGTGTAGAGAATTTACAGATTGCGACAGAGATTTTTGTGGTTTGTGTTAAGTTAGCAAGTATTACAAAAATTTTGGATAAGATGCCGGAAGCGGTAGAGGCATAAAAAGAGAATTAATATTAGATAATGTAAAAACAGCATTAGAATAAAAGTTCCAACCACGGTCTTTGTGGTTGGAACTTTTTTAAGTGTGTTAGTATTCCATTGTCTAAAATAATTATACAGTCTCAGTTGCAGTTTCGTTCTTCCAAGCTTCGAATTTCTCCTGTACGGCGTCATAAGTTCTCTGAGAAATTTCAGGAAGCTCGTCGCCCCATGTCTTGGTAGCCTGTTTGAAACCTTCTTTAAATGCTTCTAACATTTCTTCTGCTTTTTCAGGATCGTTACCTGCTAATGCTTTTGCAAAATCTAAGATACGGTCAGAGGTCTGTTCTACGCCCCAGTAACCATCTTCTGCGATATCAGCTTCAGCCTGTGCTTTTACATCTGCAGATACAGTGAAATCGCCTTTCGCCAAGAATTTCCACATCTCATCGTCAGTTGCTTTACCAAATGCAGTTCCCTGTTTGGTGATTAACTGTTCTACGATGCTTCTAAGCTGAGATGTTCTTTCTTCAGCATCAGCTTTTAATTTAGCGATAATAGCTTTGTTATCTTTTGCAGTAACTTTATTACTCTCTGAGCTCTTCTCGTATACAACGCCGAGTTCTTCAGCTTTGTTTGTCTTTACTTCCTGTGTCTCTTCAGCAGCTTTTTTTGTGGCTGTTGTAACAGTTGTGGAAGCAGGAGTAGTTACTTTGTTAATTGCGTTCATATCCATATGACCACCTAATCCTTTCGCCCCAATCCATGGGTTACACAATCAATATAGTTTCTTGTATTGTATATCGGTAGATAAAGAGGGAATCTTTAGAGGCGGTTGACCGTTTTCTAAATAAATGTTAAGATAAGTATTGTATACAAAAAACATAGAAGAACAATCTGTATAATTTAGAGAGTGGTGGGGTATATGAACGATATTTCAGTAAAAGCATTGGCAAAGATTAATCTGGGGCTGGACGTTTTGCGCAGAAGAGAGGATGGTTATCATGAAGTGTGTATGGTAATGCAGACGATACACTTATACGACCGTTTAGATATTGCTAAGAACCAGTCCGGTGAGATTACGATGGAGACGAATCTGACATTTTTACCGACAAATGAGAATAATTTGGTATATAAGGCTGCAAAATTGTTATGTGATGAGTTTGGAATCAAGGATGGTATCCATGTGAATTTACAGAAGCGTATTCCGGTAGCTGCAGGTATGGCAGGTGGCAGTACGGATGCAGCAGCCGTTTTGTATGGTGTGAATAAAATTTTTGATTTGGGATTAACGACAGAACAGTTGATGACACGAGGTGTGAAAATTGGTGCAGATGTTCCATACTGTATTATGCGTGGTACTGCATTGGCGGAAGGCATCGGTGAGAAACTGACACAGTTACCGCCAATGGTAAAATGTCCGATTTTAATTGCAAAACCGGCGATTAATGTATCGACCAAGTTTGTATATGAGAACCTGAAGTTAGATATGGTAACACATCCGGATATGCAGCAGTTGATTGCTGATATCAAAGCGAAAGATTTGCATAGCATTGCGGCACATATGGGGAATGTTTTGGAAACTGTGACGATTCCGGCATATCCAATCATTGCGGATATCAAAGAGCATATGATGAATCATGGGGCAGTAGGTGCCATGATGAGCGGAAGCGGTCCGACAGTATTTGGTTTATTTGAAGATGAGAAGACAGCAGAAGCTGCGTATGAAGCAATCAAAAAGACGGACCTTGCAAAACAGGTATATCTGACTACGATATACAATACAGCGAGATAATATAGACATGAGGTAAAAGTGGTATAAAGATAGGAGAAGAAACCGAAATGACAGATGATTTAAGGCTGAATATGGACTCATATCTGCCATTACGTGATGTGGTTTTTCATACGTTACGAGGAGCGATATTAAAGGGAGAATTAAAACCGGGTGAGCGGTTAATGGAACTTCAGCTTGCTGCGAAACTTGGAGTGAGCCGGACGCCAATTCGTGAGGCTATCCGTATGTTGGAACAGGAAGGTTTGGCAGTTACGATTCCAAGACGAGGCGCAGAAGTAGCGAAAATGACCGAAAAAGATATGCAGGATGTGCTGCAGGTAAGGGAAGCATTGGATGAACTTGCGGCTGGTATCGCCTGTGAATGTATGACAGAGGAGGAACTAGAATCCTTAAAAAAAGCTATGGAGGCGTTTGAGCAGGCGACTGCTACAAAGGATATTAAGCAGATTGCAGATACGGATATGGTGTTTCATGATATCATTTATCAGGCGACGAGGAATCCAAGGCTTGTGAATATTTTAAATAATCTACGTGAGCAGATGTACCGTTATCGTGTGGAATATTTAAAGGATGAGAAGAATTATCCGATTTTGCAACAGGAGCATCGGGAAATGGTACAAGGTTTTATAGAGAAGAATAAGGCTTTAGTAGTGGACAGTATGCGCAGACATGTAGAGAATCAGGCGGTGGCAGTTAAGACGATGATTCAGAATCAGGAATAAAAGAGTATAGAATGAGAAATACTAAGAGGGATAGGCGAAAGTCTATCCCTTTTTATGGTTCTATAATGACATAGGAGATATCATCATGACTAAAACCAAAATTTCTGTGCAGCTAAAGCCAAATATGTACCTGATGGAGGAGGCGTTTAAGGATTGTGCCGATTTAAAGAAAAAGCCAATGAAACTGGGGATAAATCAGGATGTGGATGCATATTTGATTTATATTGAAGTGGCGGTAGATACAGGTACATCGGTACTTGGACAGACCTTACGCTTTTTAAATGAAAAAAGCCGGCAGAATATAGTGTCCTGTTTAGAGAATAATGCACTTGCAATACCGGATGCGACTTTTTTTGAAACGATAGAAGAGGCGATTGATGGTGTACTGACAGGAGAAACAATTCTTTTTGTAGATGGGTTTGATAAGGCGCTAAAGATTCCGGATGGGGGATATCCGTCTATGGGTGTGTCAGAAACGGATTCGGAAAAAGTAGTACGCGGCTCGAATGAAGGTCTTTGCGAATCTGTGAAACAGAATGCAGCTTTAATTCGCAGAAGAATTCGCTCGCCGAAAGTAAAGGCAAAACAGTTGAAAATCGGGGTACGTTCCAATACAAATGTCTATGTGATGTACATGGAAGACTTGGCAAAACCGGAACTGATTAAAGAGATTGAAAAACGATTAAAAAGTTTTGAGATAGATGGAGTATTAGATAGCGGTATTTTAGAACAGTTGGCAGAAAAAGACTGGTATTCGCCATTTCCGCAGTTTCAGACAACGGAGCGGGTGGACAGGGCGAGTATGGCGTTATTAGAAGGACGGGCAGTAGTGTTGTCAGACAATTCACCAGTGGGGCTGATACTGCCTACGGATTATAATTCTTTTATTAAGACAAGCGATGACTATTACAATCGATGGGAGATAGCGACATTTGCCAGAATGATTCGTTATGTGGCATCTTTTTTTGCGCTGACATTACCGGGATTTTATCTGGCAGTGACAAATTTCCATACGCAGATTTTACCGACATCTCTTCTCCTATCGTTTGCCAAGGCGAGGGAGGGGGTGCCGTTTCCGGCAGTGATAGAAGTGATTTTGATGGAACTGGCATTTGAACTGCTCAGAGAAGCCGGAGTGCGGATTCCGGGTAATATTGGCAGTACGATAGGGATTGTAGGAGGTATTATTATCGGCCAGGCTGCGGTGGAAGCAAATCTGGTGAGTCCGATTGTCGTAATCGTAGTAGCATTTACGGCACTTTGTTCCTTTGCAGTTCCGAATGAGGAATTTGCTACGGCATTCCGGTTGCTGAAATTTGTATTAATAGGACTTAGTGCGTGGTTGGGATATTTTGGTATGTTAGCCGGATTGCTTGGGATTTTAATTCATCTCTCACACCTGAATAGCTTTGGTAATCCATATTTATCGCCATTTGTGGGGGCAGATTTAAATCATTATCAGGACGAAAGAGATGTGTTGTGGCGCGTGCCTCTCCGTTATTTGAGAAAGCGGCCGATTTATGCAAATGAAAAAGAACGGACGAAGCTTTTATTGAAGACGGAGGAGAGGGAAGATGTTTGCAACAAATAACCAGATATCCGGAAGACAGACCACAAGACTGTTGTTGTTTGACTTATTAGGATATAGTGCGTTACTGGTTCCTGCTACATTAGCCAAAACGGTAGGAACGGATGGAATTTTCTCAATTGCGTTAGGAGTGGCGGCAGGATTTTTATATCTACGGCTTTTAAAAGCTGTGGTGTCTGGAATGGATGGAAGTTACAGTCAAGTGCTGAAGGATACCTGTGGTTCTATTTTGGGTAATCTGATAAAGGCAGGGTATTTCTTGTATTTTCTTTTGCTTGCAGGCAGGGTGGCATCGATTTTTGCAGAACTTGTAGTAAAGGAATTATTGGAAAAGCAGTTTGAATTGATTTTGTTTTTGCTTATGGTATTGGTGTATTACGGAGTGTCAGGCGGGATTGAAGGACGTGCGAGAGTCTATGAAATTCTATTTTGGATTCTGTTAATTCCGTTGGGGATTATGATGTTGCTTTCTGTTCCTGGCGTGGACACAGATTACTGGGTACCCGTGTTAATAGAAGGTACAGGAGCAGTTATCCATGGTGGATATCAGGTGTTTTTGTGCATATCGATATTATTTTTAGTACCGTTTTTCTCAGAATATGTCAGTGGAAAAGAGCAGGTATATCATTGTGCAAAAAAAGCATTAGCATGGACAGGGTTATTACTGGCTGCACTTTATCTGATACTGCTGGGACTGTTTGGAGATAGGGCGTTGGCAACACTGGACTATCCGGTGGTGACGATGATGAGCAGGATTCAGATGACAGGGGGATTTTTCAAGAGAGCGGATGCCTTTATGTTTAGTATTTGGTTTTTTACGTTGTATGCATTGATAAACAGTCTGGTATTCTTTGCAGGGCGGTTGTGGTCATTAAAAAAATCGGGTACGAGATGGTGGTTATTAGCAGACACGGTAGTAGTATATCTGGTGGCAAACGGGTTCTATCATTCGGACGCGTTTAGGCAGTTGTATGAAAGGTTCTTTCTATATCTGGGAACGCCGTTTGTAGTAGGGGTTCCTGTGCTTCTATTTTTAATTTTACGGTTTCGGCAGGATGGAAGCGCAGGTAAAGCTGCAGCAGAGAATAGTGAAAACAAAAAAGGTGAGTAAAGTGGACATGAATAGGATGAAGATAAAAAAGTGGGTGATGGCAGGAGTGATACTTGGTATGACACTGCTATGCGGATGTGCGGAATCAGAATTGGAAAACAGGGAATTTCCAACGATACTGGCGGTCGCATCAGAATCAGACTTTACCAGGGAATGGCTGGATGGTTTGCAGGAGGGAACGAAAAAAGTAGATTATAATCATTTGAAAGTTATATTATTAGAACAGGACTTTTTGGAAGATAAAGAAGCAATGGCAGGGATGTTAGCACTTTTAAAAGACGATAAAAATGTACCACTAAATGCCTATGTTGTAACAACAGAAATGTTGCAGGAATTAAAAGATGCAGAAGCGAATCTGGAGAAATCATTAGGCGATTATCTGGAAGAATTATTAGAGCATGGTAATACCGTAAAAAAAGAAACCTATCCAACGATTGGTGTGTTGTATCAGGAGAAAGAAAACAAGAAAGAGACACTTTTTATACCTACTGTTTCGTTGGTGGAGGAGATGCCGGAAGTGACTTCTTATGAGGTGTATAAGCGCGGCAGTGCCATCGGGCAGGTGGACAGCGATATGGCATTGTTATCTTTTTTTATTGGAAATCAGATGGAAGAATACGTATTGCAATTGGGAGTAAATAATTATGTAAGGCTTGTGGATTCAGATAATGAGATAACCTTTGAACAAAGGAGAGAAAAAAGCGGGTTGTTGAAAAGGCAGGTGGTGGTGTCTATAGATTGTGATGGAGAGATTTTGCAACAAAGGCACACTGCAGATGCTAAGGAAACCCAAAAGTGGCTGGAAGAACAGATTGGGATGTATATGTTGGCAAAAGCAGTAAAAGCGTTAGAAAGGGGAGTCGATATTACAAATAGTTTTAAGAAATTAGGGACAGATAGGGAATGGTATCTGTATTACATGCAGTCTCCAGATTTTTTTGAGGAGGAGATAGAAATTATTTTTGATATAGAAATAGAGTGGATTGATTAGAAGCGGAAAGGATTGGTAATACTGTTTTTAGAAAGAAAAGCGGGGTGTGAAAAATGAAACAGATTACCAGATACATAATCACAGGGATAATTTTACTGATGTTTGTGACTACCGGAGCATGCTATGGAAGGCAGTATTATTTACAGCAGCAATTGGCAGAAAAGGTATTGCGTTTTCATGTGTTAGCCAATAGTGACAGCGTAGAAGACCAGCGGTTGAAATTAGAAGTAAGAGATGCTATCGGCGGATATATGCAGGAGCAGATGAAAATGACAGCATCAAAAGAGGCATGCGAAACAATGGTGACAGAACAGATACCGGTCATTGAAGAGATTGCAGATACGGTGGTAAAAGAGGCTGGTTTTACCTATGAAGTGCATGCGGAACTGACGGAATGCGAATTCCCGGTAAAGACTTATGGTGCATATACCTTTCCGGCAGGAAACTATGATGCACTTAGAGTTACAATAGGCGATGGAAACGGACAGAACTGGTGGTGTGTGATGTATCCAAACATGTGCTTTGAGAATAGTATGTATGAAGTTGTGGATGAGAAGACAGAAGCGTCGTTACGGGCAGTATTGGATGAAGAGGAGTATCAGGCGGTATTAAATTCCGGAGATTATGAGGTACGTTTTTGGTTTTTAGAATGGTTTCGATAAAGAAAAACTTGCGTAATTGACGGAAAGCGGTTAAGATATCATACAGAATGTGTAACTATTCAAAATGGTAATGTAAAATCAAGGAGTATTAAGAGATTTATATGACAAAAGATGTACTTGTAAAAGTCAGCGGATTACAGTTCGCAGGAGAAGAAGACAGTGATTCTGTGGAAGTGATTACTTCAGGAACTTATTATAAAAAGAATGGCAAGCATTATGTATTATATGATGAGGTGATGGAAGGGACGACGGAGGTTACGAAAAATGTAATCAAAATTAGTGAACAGTCCATGGAAGTGACGAGAAAAGGACCGGCTACCGTTCATATGGTATTTGAGCAGGATAAGAAAAATGTTTCTTACTACTATACGCCGTTTGGGAATCTTTTAATCGGTATCGATGCAAAGGATATTCAGGTTGCAGAAAGCGAACTGGATATTAACGTGAAGGTTCAGTATGGACTTGAGATTAATTATGAACATGTGGCAGACTGTCATATTACAGTGGACGTGAAGTCAAAAGAAGCGAGAGATTTTAAATTGTAAAATAGTAAACGAAAGCCTTTAAACCAATGATGAAAAGTCATGGTTTAAGGGCTTTTTTCGTCAAGAGAGGCTATCTTTTTTTGTAAAGCGGCTTTTTCAGCATCACTAAAGCCGGCACGCTGACAGGAGTGCCGGATCGGACAGTCATCTTTTTTGCAGTTATAAATGTGGCGGCATTTGATATATGGAATGAGCAGGAGAATGCATTCTTTTAGGATGTAAAGCCAGCCTATGACATATATGATGAGTAAGAGTTTTAAAATCATGTTCGTTTATTAACCTGTGTTCCTTAAGAAATTTCTACAATCGTCTAATAAAATCCTACTCTAAATTGCACTGGAATGCAATAGATAAAAGTGTAAATCACATAGAATTATTGCACGAGGTGTAGAAAATGAAACGAACAAATACAGAGTTTAGAGTCATTCAGATTAAAGACAAAAACATAGGAAGTTCCATTCGGAAAATTAGAGAAGCACAGAAAATCAAACAGACGGATATTGTAAAACAGTTGCAGTTAAGAGGTGTGGATATCTCGATTTATTCTTATAATCGAATTGAGAAGGGGACACAAAATCCGACTGTGTCGTGTCTGCTTGGATTGTGCGATGTGCTAAAGTGTGATATGAATGAGATTTTTGGAATTTGGGATGAATAAGAAAGCCCCCGCCGTTTTGGCGAGGGCTTTTAACATACTTATGTATTATTTTTTCTTTTTGCTGCTTGTTTTTTGTGGTTCAGCAGTTTCTTTGCTCAATTCGTTATATTTCTTTTTCAATTTTGCTTTGAAAGTTAATTTTTCAGGCTTTTCTAATGGTCCTCGTACGCCAACTACCTTTGTGATGTAAAGACCACTGACAGTAGCTTTTACTTCTTTTTTCAAAGGTATCATATCAAAAACAGTTTCATCAGCGATTAATGTCATAACCTTTGGTCCAACTTTTGCCTTTACGATTGGGAGCTTTGACCAGCGCATCATCTTTGGAGTCTGGTCGATAACTGCCTGTGGCAGACCGGAATCCTTAATCTTCATACGCTTTTTGTCAATGATAAGCATTGAAACCACCTGTGCAACGGCTGCCATCTGCTCGTCCTGTTCTTCTTTTCTTTTCTGTGCCTTTTTACCAAGAAAATATAATGCAATCATGGCAGCTATGGTCACTACCAAGAATACTAATAATACAATTTGTCCTGTTGTCACGATAAAAACCTCCTACAAATGCGATTCGACCTATATTGTAGCATTGATTCAAGTAAAAATCAATGTGAATTTATTGTGAACACAGCGAAAATCCCTTTATTTTTAAGAAAAATTGTGGTATGTTAATAGGGCTTTGCAAATTTTGTATTTTAGAAAGTAGAGAGGGAAATATGAAAAAGAGATTATTGGCACTTTTATTGTGTATGACAACCGTATTCAGTATGACAGCCTGCGGTGGCACTGATAAGGAAAATGTAGAAAATACAGAGAGTTCTACAGAAGCAGTTTTACCGGCAGTGGATTTAGGAAAATATGAGTTTAATTATGCAGATTATGTTACTTTACCGGATTATACTGCGATTCCAATTGAGTTAGCGGAAGATTATGAAGTGACAGAGGAAGATGTGAACGCTTATATTTTAGAGTGGTTTGAATATTATAAGCCATTCTATATGCCGGATGAGACAAAGACCGTTGTTGCAGAAGGTGATATCGTAAATGTGGATTATGTAGGTAAATTAGATGGCGTTGCTTTTGACGGCGGTACAGCACCGAATCAGGACATTGATGTTTCCGGTAACTGCTCTGCAGGTGGCGGTTCTTCTTATATTGAAGGATTTACAGCAGGACTTCTTGGTGCAGAGGTGGGCTCTGTGGTAGATTGCGATGTGACCTTCCCAGAGAATTATGGCAGTGCTGATTTGGCAGGAAAGGCTGTTGTATTTACCTTTACAGTGAATTCTATCCAGAAAGAAGTGACATTTGAAGAAATGGATGATGCGTTTGCCCAGAAATACGGTGGAGCAAATTCACTTGTCGAGATGTATGAAATGGTTCGTGCCGGTATGGAAGAAGAGAATTCCTACTATAAGATGGAGGACAGTAATGCGGATATTCAGAAGTATTTGATTGAGAACAGCACGGTAGATATTCCGGCGGACTACTTTGATGATATGTTAAAAGCATATCGTAATATGTATGTGGTACAGTTTTGTGATGGTGATGAGTCAAAGTTAGAGGAATTTTTAAGTACTGAGTATCAGCTTACTTTGGATCAGGCAGAAGATGAATGGCGAGAAGTAATTACAACAGAGATTAAACTTCAGTTCATCTTAGGTGCTATCGCAAAAGAAATGGGTGTAGAGTTGAATACAGAGGGCTACGAAGCAGAGTTAGCAAATTACGTAGCTTACTACGGTTTGGAATCCGCAGAACCAATGTTTGCAGCCTACGGATACGGGGATGTAGTATTTGGCGAAAAGCGTATGAAGGAAATGTATATGCAGACGGATTTGCTGGATAAATTAATGGAAACGGCAAATATTACAATTGCAGAACCTGTAGAAGAGACAGATGAGAACACAGAAATCATTTCAGAATAAAAAAATGTTGATTTTTTTCGGTTAGATAGCTATTATGTTATTATTATAATTCGGTAAGACCGAGAAAAATAATAGATAGTTTGGAGGAAAGTTATGGATTTGGTAAATGTAAGAGACTTGTTCCGTAACCAGGAACAGTACGCAGAACAGATAGTTACAATTGGTGGATGGGTTAGAAATATTCGTAATTCTAAGAATTTCGGTTTTATCGTAGTAAATGATGGAACATTCTTTGAACCTGTACAGGTAGTATATTCTGACGTACTCTCCAATTTTGAAGAAGTAGAGAAATTAAACGTTGGTGCAGCAATCATCGTTACAGGTCGCGTTGTGCCTACACCGGGCAGCAAGCAGCCATTTGAGATTCAGGCAGATGTAGTAGAAGTAGAAGGACCATCTACACCTGATTATCCATTACAGAAAAAGAAACATACTTTTGAATATTTAAGAACTATTTCACACTTAAGAGCAAGAACGAATACATTTGAAGCTGTATTCCGTGTTCGTTCTTTATGTGCATATGCAATTCACAAATTCTTCCAGGAGAGAGACTTTGTATATGTGCATACACCACTTATCACAGGCAGTGACTGTGAAGGTGCAGGTGAAATGTTCCAGGTTACTACATTGGATTTAGCAAATGTTCCAATGACAGAAGATGGTAAAGTAGATTTCAAACAGGATTTCTTCAATAAGCCATCCAACCTTACTGTAAGTGGTCAGCTTAACGGTGAGACTTACGCGATGGCATTTAAGAATATCTACACTTTTGGACCAACATTCCGTGCAGAGAATTCTAACACAACACGTCATGCAGCAGAGTTCTGGATGATTGAACCGGAAATCGCATTTGCAGATTTGGAAGATGATATGATGCTTGCTGAAAGCATGTTAAAATATGTAATCAATTATGTATTAGAGAATGCTCCAGAAGAAATGGCATTCTTCAATAACTTCATTGATAAAGGCTTATTAGAGCGTCTTCACAATGTAGCTAACTCTGATTTTGCAAGAGTAACTTATACAGAAGCAATTGATATTTTATCAAAGAATAATGACAAATTTGATTATAAAGTATCTTGGGGCTGTGATTTACAGACAGAGCATGAACGTTATTTAACAGAGCAGGTATTTAAACGTCCTGTATTCGTAACTGATTATCCAAAGGATATCAAAGCATTCTATATGAAGCTGAATCCGGACGGAAAAACAGTTGCAGCAGTAGACTGTCTTGTTCCTGGTATCGGCGAAATCATCGGCGGTAGCCAGAGAGAGGACGATTACGATAAACTCCTTGCTCGTATTCAGGAAATGGGACTTAAAGAAGAAGACTATGACTTCTACTTAGACCTCCGTAAATACGGTTCTGCAAGACATGCAGGATTTGGTCTTGGTTTTGAACGTTGCGTAATGTACTTAACAGGTATGACCAATATTCGTGACGTTATTCCATTCCCACGTACTGTAAATAACTGCGAATTATAAGAAGTGTAACGTGTGAAAAATGGGTTCCCTTATTTGTGAATGGCAATTTAACAACCGCCGTTCACGAATAAAGGGATTTTTTTATATATCATGTTTTTCTTATAATTTGCAGTCAGTTACAGTACGTGGGAATGGAAAAAGTTTAAAAAATTCTTAAGATGGGAAAATGTGCTTGACAAATTGGGGATTTTATAGGACAATCTCACAAGCACATTACTTGTATACAAGTGGGAAAACTGGTAATACTTTGTAATTGAGTGCGAGGTACTGCATTTTGGAAAGCAGTATGTTATAATGACCAAGTCGACAAAATTAGTTTATTGAAAACAAGGAGAGAAAAAGATTATTATGAAAAAGACATTATTATTTTTATTAACAGGTATCATGGTAGTAGGTACTATGACAGCATGTGGCGGTAACAACAACGCAGATGTTAACACAGAAGTGAATACAGAAGCAGTTGTAGACACAGAAGTAGTTGTGGATACAGAGATTTTTGTAGAAGACGAAGTAGTAGAAGTAAGTGAATTAGAAGGTATCGTAAACTCTATTTACGAAAACCATGCACCAATCGAATTAATGCTTGGTACAATTCCTGTAGATGTAACAAATGTTGATGATTTAACATACAACACAGGTTTAACAAGCGGCGAGAAGCTTGTAGAGGCTGTTCGTTCTGAAACAATGATGGGTTCTCAGGCATACTCTTTAGTAGTTGTAAAAGTAGCTGATGCTGCTGATGCACAGGCTGTAGCTGATGAAATGTACGATAACATTGACCAGCGTAAATGGATCTGTGTAGAAGCTGGTGACAAGATGGTTGCTACATTTGGTGACATTGTTATGTTAATGATGGTTGACGTAGAATACGCAGACGCTGTAACAGCACAGAGCATTGTAGATGCATTCGCAGCAGCTTGCGGTGCAGAACTTGATTACGTTCGCTAATTCGTGTAAAATAGAATAACAAATTCATGTAAATGGAAATGAGGCTGTCCCGCCACTGTGACTGATGAAGAAAGCATGGTTTGGGGCAGCCTTTTTAACTAGGAGGAAATTTTATGCTGTTTTCCAGTATACCGTTTTTATATTACTTCCTGCCGGGAGTAATGCTTTTATATTTTGCAGTCCCTAAGAAATTGAAAAATACAATTTTGTTTCTGGCGAGCATGTTTTTTTATTTTTGGGGAGAGCCGAAATACTGTCTGCTGATGGTGGTATCGATATTGACAGGATATCTCGGTGGTATTGTTACCGGCAAAATGCGACAGTCAGAAAAGCAGGGAAGAGCTAAGGCAGCGATGATAGTTACGGTTGCAATTCTGCTTGGTTTTCTGGCGGTATTTAAGTATACGGATTTTGGTATTTCTACAGTAAATGGTTTGGTAGGAAGTAATATTCCGCTTGTGAAACTGGCATTGCCAATCGGTATCAGTTTTTATACGTTTCAGATTCTAAGCTATGTGGTAGATGTATACAGACAGGATGTAGAGGTAGAGAAAAATATTATCAACTTTGGTGCGTATGTGGTCATGTTCCCACAGTTAATAGCAGGACCGATTGTAAGATTTTCGACGGTTCAGCAGGAGATGCGAGAACGTACGATTGCAGTGGATAAGATTGCAAAAGGTATTGGACGTTTTGTGCTAGGGTTGTCAAAAAAGGTATTAATCGCGGACCTGTTAGGGGAGTTTGTGGCGACTATGGATTTAGTACCTAAAACAAGTGCTTTTTTCTTGTGGATGGTGGCATTAGCGTATGCGATGCAGATTTATTTTGACTTTTCCGGCTACAGTGATATGGCGATTGGTCTGGGGCTTATGTTGGGCTTTCATTTTCCGGAAAACTTTGATTATCCGTATGTGTCGAGAAGTATCACTGAATTCTGGCGCAGATGGCATATGACTTTAGGCGGCTGGTTCCGTGATTATGTGTACATTCCGCTGGGAGGTAACCGTGTATCATTGTTTAAATGGATGCGGAATGTATTTGTAGTATGGTTTTTAAGCGGACTTTGGCACGGCGCAAGCTGGAACTTCGTGCTTTGGGGTGTATACTTTGGTGTGATACTGGCTATGGAAAAATTATTTTTAAAGAAATGGCTCGAGAGACTGCCGAATATATTACAGCACCTTTATGCAATCGTTCTGGTAGTAATTAGTTTTGTGGTTTTTAGGTTGGAGAGCATAAGTGAAGCTGGCAGTTTTCTTGCTGGAATGTTTGGTTTCGGATTAGAATCTGCGGCAGCTTTAAGCGGTATTTCGCTTGGTATGTATCAGGTGCAGAATTATGGATTCTTAATCGTGGCATCAGTAATTATTGCACTTGGAATTCCAAAACAGTTATGGCAGAAAATAACACAGACTGCATGGGGAGCGGCTTTAGAAAAAGTTGTGGCACCAATCGCATATCTAGTGTTGACACTTGTTGTTACAGCATTTTTGATACAAAGTTCGGTTCATCCGTTTTTATATTTTAGATTTTAAGTGGGAGGGAAAATTATATGCAGAAAAAAATGTATCAATGGTTTGTTGTAATTAGTTTTTTCCTTTTGCTGAGTGGTTTTGCGGTTGCAGAAATCGCTATGCCTGATAAAGAGATTTCAAAGTCGGAGCGCAGATATTATGAGCAAATGCCGGAACTGTCGTGGAAGGCGGTGATGGACGGAAGTTATATGCAGAAATTAGAAAAGTACCTGCTAGATCAGTTCGCAGGCAGAGATACGTTTCGAATTGCAAAGACGGAGTTGGAGACTACACTTTTCGGGAAAAAGGATGCAGGTAATTATGTAAAAGAAGGGGACATGCTGTTTGAACTGGATTATGACTGGAGCAAAAAGCAGGTGACAAAAACGGCACAGGAGTTTGCAAAATTACAGGAAAAATGGTTTGTAGATGCAGATGTATATTATTCGATTATTCCAGATAAAGCATCATTTTTGCCAAAGGAGAGTTATCCGGTAGGAGATGAGGGATTTACCGTAGGTGAGTTACAGAAATATATGACGGAGGCATCCTATATTGATTTGTACCCATATTTGAACTTAGAGGATTATTATAAAACTGATTTGCATTGGAAACAGGAGTCTATTGTAGATGTGGCAGAGGTACTTCTGTCAAATATGCAGGAGACTGAATGGAAAGCAAAAGAGTACGTCAGCACATTGATTACCTCAGAATTCAATGGGGCATATGCAGGGGCATCTGCGTATCAGATAAATCCGGATGAATTGTATGGTTTGACAAATGAAGTAATTGATGCTGCAACAGTATACGATTATGAAACCGGAAAAGAAGTAAGTGTGTATGCACCGGAAAAAATAGATGGTGCAGATGCTTATGATTATTATCTTTGGGGAGCGAGAGCTCTTTTGACGGTAAAAAATCCGTTGTGTGAGAATGGTAAAAAATTATTACTGTTCCGAGATTCATTTGGAAGCAGCGTTGCACCATTGTTACTGGAAGGTTACGAAGAGATTACATTAGTGGATTTACGTTATGTTACGGCAGCATTTTTGCCACAGATGATAGAGCTTGGCGAATATGAAGATGTGCTGTTTTTGTACAGTGAGAATGTATTGAGAAATAGTGGAAGTTTGAAGTTTTAGTGAAAGAAAGTCATGATTTTTAATCTTGAATGAAATGAGGTCAGAAAGTCATGACTTTTTTGTGTTTGATTTTAAAGAAGCATCATATGATATAGGGAAAGAGATATAAAAATGAGGCAGGAATGAATTGGGGAAATCGTATGAAAGCAAGAAATGAAAAAAAGAGTCCGGCGACTGCAATGGGCATGGCACTTGGTATAATGTATGTGGTGAGTGCGGTACTGCTATTGATGTTGTCTGCACTGTTGTACAATTTTGAATTAAGTGAAGCTACGATTAAAATCGGTGTGGTTGCAATCTATATTCTATCCGGATTTGTTGGAGGATTTTGGATGGGAAAACAGATGCAGGATAAGAAATATTTATGGGGGCTAATGATAGGAGGCATTTATTTTGTTTTATTATTTGTGGTGTCTTTGGTGATAAAGGTTGGGACGGGCGAAGAATTGTCTATTGAATTGGTTCGAATAGTAACAACGTTATTATTGTGTGCAGTTTCTGGAATGGCAGGCGGAATGATAAGTTAAGCTTTTTTATTATATAAAAGTATGGTACAATAAAAGGTAATATGATGTAGTACGTATGTGAAAGGGTAATTGTGATGAAAAAAGGAAATGCAATGGTGGTAATAACATTGGTACTTGCTGCAGTGGTGGGTCTTAGCTATTATGCATCGTTAATCTTAACGGCGACCGGAGCAAAAGGGGAGATGGCAATTCCTCTTGGTTTGGACTTATCCGGTGGCGTGTCGATTACTTATCAGATTGTAGATGAGAATCCAACCGAAGAGGATATGAGTGATACGATTTATAAATTGCAGAAGCGAGTAGAAGGATATAGTACGGAGTCTACCGTATATCAGGTGGGGGAAGACCGGATTACAGTAGAGATTCCGGGTGTATCGGATGCGAATATGATTTTGGAAGAATTGGGCAATCCGGGCTCTTTGCAATTTACAACGGAAGATGGCGATGTCTTTATGACAGGAGAACAGATTTCCAATGCAGAAGTTGCAGTAGCTGAAGATTTGTATGGGAATAAAGAATATGTAGTAGCCCTTACCATGACAGACGAAGGTGCGAAGATTTTTGCAGAAGTTACGAAAGCACATTTAGGCAGATTACTTCCGATTATATATGATGGGGAAGTAATTAGTGAGCCTTATGTACAGTCCGTAATTACCGGAGGTCAGGCACAGATTTCTAATATGGGTTCTTACGAGGAAGCAAATCTTTTGGCGACGCAGATACGTGTAGGTTCTTTGTCATTGGAATTGCAGGAACTGGAGTCATCTGTTGTAGGGGCACAGTTGGGAAGTCAGGCGATTTCCACCAGCTTGAAAGCTGCGGTAATCGGTTTGCTTTTGGTAATGCTTTTTATGATTGTAATGTACAGAGTGCCGGGGGTGGCAGCTTCAGTCGCACTTGTGGTATATACCACGATTGTTATTGCGATTTTGTATTTGTATGAGATTACGTTAACATTGCCTGGTATTGCGGGTATTATTCTGGGTATTGGTATGGCAGTGGATGCCAATGTAATTGTTTTTTCACGTATTCGTGAAGAGATTGCAGATGGTATGAGTGTTATGACTTCGATAAAAGCTGGTTTTCAGAAAGCGATGTCAGCAATTTTAGATGGTAATATAACGACTTTTATCGCCGCCTTGGTATTAATGGGGCTGGGGTCAGGCAGTGTAAAAGGTTTTGCGTATACATTGATGATAGGTATTTTAGTATCGATGTTTAGTGCCATGGTAGTGACACGTTATGTGTTATATGCTTTGTACGGACTGGGATTTTGCGACGAGAAATTTTACGGTAGGGAAAAAGAGAAAAGGGATTTTGACTTTATCGGAAAAAAAGCATTGTTTTTTGGAATATCTATTGTTTGTTTAACGATAGGCATTGTTACAATGGGGATAAATCAGGTAAAAGGAGACGGTGCACTGAATTTTGGTCTGGACTTTGTGGGAGGTACATCCACAACGGTTGATTTTGGCGTAGAATATTCGATAGAGGCGATTGAAGAAACGATTATTCCGGAAGTGGCTGATATCATAGCGTCTAACAATATTCAGGCAAATAAGGTAGAGACGACTACGAAGGTGACGATAAAGACACCAACATTATCGTTGGAACAGAGAGAAGCGGTAAATGAGATGCTGATTTCACAATTTGGTGTGGATGCTGCTACGATTGAGTGTCAGAATATCAGTTCACTGATTAGCAGCGAGATGCGTTCGGATGCGATTGTGGCAGTGATTGTGTCATGTGTGTGTATGTTGATTTATATCTGGTTCCGTTTTTCGGATATTCGTTTTGCGGCAAGTGCGATTTTGGCATTGGTTCATGATGTATTGATTGTAGTCGGAGTATATGGGGTGCTTCGTATTTCTGTAGGTAATACATTTATAGCATGTATTCTTACGATTGTGGGATATTCTATCAATGATACGATTGTTATTTTTGACCGAATTCGAGAGAATCTGGCACCAGTGCAGGGAGAACATACTCCTGAGATATTACAGAAGGTGGCGAACCGCAGTTTGTCACAGACGTTATCACGAAGTATTAATACTTCGATTACTACGTTTATCATGGTATTAATGCTTTATATATTAGGAGTTGCATCCATTCGTGATTTTGCGTTACCACTTATGGCAGGCTTAATCAGTGGTGCTTATTCATCTGCATGTATTGCAACACAGTTCTGGTATGTGTTGAAGAAAAAGTTCCCAACCAGAGAAGTGGAAGAATATTAATTAAGTTACATTTTGCAGGAGAAGGCAAATGGGAAAACAAATCTTGGTTATGATGTGTGCCATTAATTTGGACAATCAGCGGAAATTGTTAGAAGGAATGATTGATGGGGCAAAGGAGACAGACAGTAATCTGTATGTCTTTGCGAATTATGTCAGCTATAAGGACAAGTTAGAGCATATTCAAGGCTCGTATCAGATTATGAGACTGCCGGATTTTAGTCAGTTTGATGGTGTGATTTTTGCGCGGAATACAATTCAGTATCTGCCAGCAGCAGAATATGTGACGAATGCTATTCATGAGAGCGGAATTGCTGGAGTAAGTATTGATTTGGAGCTGCCAGGGATGAGCAGTTTTTGTGTGTCTAGTTATGAGGCAGAATTTGCGATGGTAGAGCATTTTATCGAAGAGCATGGTGCAAAAGAGATTATTTATGTGGCAGGTATCTTGGAGAGACCGGAAGGGAAAAAACGTTATCTTGCATATTGTGACGCTATGAAGAAGCATGGATTGCCTGTAAAGCCGGAGAATATTTACGAGGGTAGTTTTGCAACGGAAGGCGGACAGGAAGTAGCAAAGAAGTTGTTAGAGAGAGAAAAACTGCCTGAATTTATTATTTGTGCCAATGATGCTATGGCATCTGCAATTGTTAATGAGTTTAAAAAATATGATATCCGGATTCCGCAAGAAGTAAAAATTGCCGGATTCGATGATGCGGAGTTGTGTGAACTGCAGAGTCCTTCTCTTACATCAGTTACGAAAAAACAGTATTATGTGGGAGTTCAGGCGGTAAAAGAGATACACGCTTTGTTGGAAGGAAAGCCAATAGAACATTATCAGGTTCCGTGTGAAATGGTAATTCGTCAAAGCTGCGGATGTACAGGAACGGAGATTTATGATTTGGATAAATTAAAAGACCGTTATCTGCATACACAGGTTCAGACCCAGAGAACAGCGGATATTATGCGTAATATGTCAGCAGAATATTCGGGTATGGAAAGACCAGAGGATCTGGTTGAGGCGACGAAAAAGTACATTGAGGAACTGGATTTACCGGAGTTTTATTTGTGCTTATGTGAAAGAGACCGCTTGTTTGGAAGACAGGAGAATAATTTTACAGGTTCTGTAGATTTGAATCAGGCAAGTACGGATTATACGGAACAAATACAGATTCCGCTCGCGTATGAGAAGGGACAATTTCTTCAGTATGGAAGATTTACGAAAGGACAGGTATTGCCAGAAGAATGTAAGACACGCAGCGGTGGTAATTTTTATGTGGTTGTACCGGTATATTATCTTCGATGGTGTTATGGTTACTGCGTTTGTGGCAATAGCCGTTTTCCTTTGGACTCCAGTATGTTCTATGCCTGTGTTATGAATATCGGTATTGGCTTAGAAAATATCCGCAAATGGATGCTTTTAAAAGATACAGTAGAACAGTTAAATGATATGTGGATATATGATACCATGACAGGTATTTATAACCGAGCCGGATTTTATTATCATGCAGAGTCTGTGTTCGAAAAATGGAAAGAACAGAACGAGCGGATATTTATTGTATTCGTGGATGTGGATGGTTTAAAACCGGTAAATGATAATTTGGGACATGAGGCTGGAGATAATCTGATTCGAGAGATGGCAGAAGCTGTGAAGATGACAGTGAATGAAGAGCGTTTGGCGATGCGCTATGGTGGCGATGAATTTGTTATGTTCGGCAGATGCAGGGATGGAGAGTCAGAAGAGAGTATTTTGGCTGAATTGCGTGCAAATATGGATTTTAGGAATCAGAATAGTCAGCATCCATTTAAATTAAGTGCCAGCCTTGGAATTTCTATCTATGAAGCAGGTGAAGTGGGTAAACTGGCAAAAATGATAGAACTGGCTGACCAGAAAATGTATGAAGAGAAACGCAGGAAAAGAAAAAAGTAAGAGAGAAGTATTTTCAGATGGTGATTTATTTGAGTTTAATAAATGTGACAGGTTTTTTTCTGATGGGTGTGGATAAGAACCGGGCAAAACGGGGAGCATGGCGTATTTCAGAGAAAACGTTATTTGGCTGTGCTTTGTTGGGAGGTAGTCTGGGAACAACGATTGGTATGCATGTATTTCATCATAAGACAAAGCATTGGTATTTTAAGTATGGAATGCCGTTGATTTTGATGATACAAGTATTATTTATGTGTTACATAACTAATTAATATAGCCGGAGTGAGGTTTCATAATTGACCTTGCTCCGGAACTTTTATATAATAGGAATAATTATTAATAGAGAGTTCGGATTTTACTTCGAAAAATAAGGAGGATTATATGTATACATTAGAGGATATTCAGGCAGTTGATATGGAAGTCGCACAGGCGATTACTGATGAATTTGAGAGACAGAGCAGTCATATTGAACTGATTGCTTCAGAAAACTGGGTTAGCCCTGCAGTTATGTCTGCAATGGGCAGCGTTATGACGAACAAATACGCAGAAGGTTATCCAGCAAAGCGTTACTATGGCGGCTGTGAGTGTGTGGACGTAGTAGAAGAGTTAGCGAGAGAACGTGCAAAAGAATTATTCGGTTGTGATTATGTCAATGTACAGCCACATTCAGGTGCACAGGCAAACATGGCTGTGCAGTTTGCGATTTTAGAGCCGGGCGATACTGTTATGGGTATGAACTTAGTCCACGGCGGACATTTGACACACGGTTCACCGGTTAACTTCTCAGGTAAATATTTCAATATTGTTCCTTATGGTGTAAATGATGAAGGTTTTATCGATTATGACGAAGTAAGAAGACTCGCAGTAGAATGCAAGCCGAAGATGATTATTGCAGGTGCATCTGCTTATGCAAGAACGATCGACTTTAAAAAGTTTAGAGAAATCGCTGATGAAGTAGGCGCAGTATTGATGGTAGATATGGCTCATATTGCAGGCCTTGTAGCAGCAGGACTTCATCCAAACCCAATTCCATATGCTGATGTTGTTACTACCACAACACATAAGACATTACGTGGGCCTCGCGGCGGTATGATTTTATGTAATCAGGAAGCTGCGGATAAATATAATTTTAATAAAGCTATTTTCCCAGGTATTCAGGGTGGACCTCTTATGCATGTTATTGCAGCAAAAGCAGTATGTTTCAAAGAAGCATTACAGCCGGAATTCAAGGAATATCAGCAGCAGATTATTGACAATGCGCAGGCACTTTGCAAAGGTCTTATGGACAGAGGCATCAAGATTGTATCCGGTGGTACAGATAATCATTTAATGCTTGTAGATTTGACAAATTATAATTTAACAGGAAAAGAATTAGAAAAGTTATTAGATTCTGTTAATATTACATGTAATAAGAATACCATTCCAAATGATCCAAAATCTCCATTTGTAACAAGCGGTGTGCGTCTCGGAACACCAGCCGTTACATCTCGTGGCTTAAAGACAGAGGATATGGATCAGATTGCTGAAGCAATTGCCATGATGATTAAAGAAGGCGAAACTGCCGCACCGAAAGCAAAAGCTATTGTAAAAGCTTTGACTGAGAAATATCCATTGAAATAAAGGGACTTATAAAGACAGTCAAACAGGATTGAGTTGGATATCTTTAGAGAAACTAAAGTTTAATAACTTTGATTTTGCAATAGAGTAAATATAAACAGAAGAAGGTTGCTGTATAGGGTGTTTCTTTTGCGTACTTAGCATAAAGAAATACCCTATATGGCAACCTTCTTCTGTTTATATACCCCAATAGTAATATAAAAGTTATTAAATGAAATCGTTTGTAATAATTTTGCAAAGAATTCTTAAGCAAATCTTAAGTATTCTAGCCTTGCAATTTATTCTAATTTTATATACAGTTAATGTATGAGATTTCCTCATACACTAGTATGTTTATAGGGAGGATAAGTATATGGGAAAAAAGAATTTTAAAAGAGGATTAGCAGCAGTTTTAGCCGTTGCCATGGGAATTGGTCTGACAGCCTGCGGTGGTAAGGATGTGGTAAGTTCTGATGCTAAGTATTATCGTGCAAATTATCAGCAGGATTTACCGGAGAAGTATGAAGGATTAAGTGGCACACCGAATATTTCAGGTGACACAATTTATTATGCGGCGAATACCAATGATTATAGGACATATGGTATTTATTCGTATAATTTGGAGACGAAGGAAGAACACACTTATTTCGAAAAAACAGAGAGTGAAGAATATGACCCATATGCAGATGGCATGAGTGTAGAACAGTATACTGTTGATGAAGATGGTAATGTATACCTTTATGCATATACATGGACAGTGGATACTTCCAATATCAAAGAGTGGACGGATGCTACTTTTGATGATGTCCTGAACTTTATGACAGAGAGCTGGGGCTATGATGAAGATATGGCGATCCAGGAATGGAATGATTATCTGGAAAAAAGCTATATTGAACAGGGATTTACAGATGCGGATGGCAATGTAGATTACAATAAAGTTATGACGCAGTTTGATTCTTGGAATCTGGAGCGTACATATACCTATGAGTTGATTAAGTATGATGCACAGGGTAATGAAATCTATACGTCTGAGATGCCACAGGAATTAGGCGAGGATACCTACTCATACATGCAGAATATGGTAGCCGGTAAAGATGGTATGCTTTTTACTTTTGAAAATCGTTATGGCAACAATATGGATGAGTATATTGTGAATTCTTATGATGCAAACGGTGCGAAGAAGGGTGAATGTAAGTTGGATACCTGGGGCAATGGTATGATTTTACTGGCAGACGGCAGTGTTGGTGTTCTGGCTTATGATCAGGAAAAAGGCGGTTATCTGATATATGTGATAGACCAGGCTACGATGCAGGTTGCGAAAGAAATTGAACTGGGAGAATCCTATGTGGAAAGAATTGTTGCGTTAGATGAAGAGAATTTCTTATATACAGCAAATGGTACTCTGTATAAATATAACGCAACTACACAGGAACAGGAGCAGTTTTTAAATTGGGTGGATTGTGATATTCCAAGCAGCAGTGTACGAGGATTCCAGTTATTAGAAGATGGCAGACTTTTAGTGGCTACATCTACATATGATTATGTTACTTACGAAAATATTTCAGAATTAGCATTTGTAGAAGAGATTCCGGCAGAAGAAGCGGCTAAGATTAAATCGATTACACTTGCATGCATTAATTCTGAGGAACAGTTAGAACAGCGCGTGATTAAGCTGAATAAAATGAATCCGGATACACGTATCCGTATTAAGACATTCTGGGAAGAGGTTAATTACGAAGAAGTGGATTATGAGGATGCAATGGCACAGTTTGTAACCAATATGGCATCAGACCCAGAAGTAGATATGATATATTTTAACAGTTATTCACCATATGCAGATATGATGAATTTTGCATCAAAAGGATTATTGATTGATTTGAATACCTATCTCGATGCAGATGAAGAAGTAAAACGTGAAGATTTGATGGGAAGCATTTTAGATGCATGCAGTTATGGTGATAAACTAGTTGGTTTGCCAACAGGTTTCTCTGTAAGTACAGTAGTTGGTAAAGCATCAGATGTAGGTACTGAACCGGGCTGGAGCTTTGCAGATATGAAAGCTTTATTAGAATCAAAAGAGCCGGGTACACAGTTATTCTATGGTGTGAATCGTCAATGGGCATTAAATATGTGTATGAACTTAGGATATAAGCAGTTTATCGATTTGGAAAATGCAAACTGTAACTTTAATACACAGGATTTCATTGATGTATTAGAATTTGCAAATCTTTTCCCAGAAGAATTTAACTGGGAAAATGCGGAAGATGAGACGATTCTTATGAATCAGGGTAAGGTATTACTTACTGCATATAATCTGTCAGATTTTGCACAGATTCAGCTTTATACAGAGATTTTTGGCGATGAATTGACCTATATCGGATATCCGACAACAGAAGGAAACGGCGCACTTTTATCAATGGGTAGTACCTTTGCAATTACTAAGAATTGTGACCAGCCGGAACATGCATGGAAGTTAATTCGTGAGCATTTCCTTCCAAAGGATGATAGTCAGAATCAAGGTTATTACAGTTATAATTTATCTATCCGTAATGATGAATTTGATAAGTTCTGTGAACAGGCTATGTCAGATGAAAATAATGGTTCTTGGGGATGGGGAGATTTTGAAGTAGAAATTAAACCGGCTACACAGGAACAGGTAGATGAAGTAAAGGCATTGATTGCAGGTATTACAGCAGTAGATGGTGCCATTTCAAATGATATTATGAACATTATTAATGAAGAAGCGGCGCATTACTTTGCAGGCCAGAAGACAGCAGAGCAGGTAGCAGAGACGATCCAGAGCCGTGTATGGGTATATTTAAGTGAAACAAACTAAACTCTTTCAAAAAAAAGAAAAAGTGAATAAAAAGAAACAGAAGAAAGATAAGGTGTCAGGATTATTCCTGGCACCTAGCATTATCGGCGTATTGTTATTTTTTGTACTTCCGTTTTTAGTAGTTATTTTTTATTCTTTTGTGGACAATCCGATTAGTAAGCAGTTTGTCGGATTTGCAAATTACATCAAAGTATTTAATAACAATGCGTTCCGTACGGCAGTAGGGAATACACTATTGTTTTCATCCATAGCAGTACCATTGGCGGTGGTGCTCGGGTTAGTGCTAGCGATGATGCTGGATTCCGGTATTCCGATGCGGAGTCAGTTAAGAAGTGCTTTTTTAACACCGCTTATGGTGCCGATTGCTTCTGTCGTTTTGATTTTTCAAGTGTTGTTTGATTATAACGGCGTGGTGAATAGTGTGTTGACAAAAGCCGGAGGAGTGCAGATTGACTGGTTAAAATCATCGGCAGGATTGTTTGTTATTATATTATTATTCCTGTGGAAAAATCTCGGTTATAATATGATTTTGTTTTTGTCGGCGATGGGTAATATTCCAAAGGATGTAGTAGAGGTAGCACAGTTAGACGGTGCCGGTAAATGGAAGATTTTCTGGAATGTGAAATTGCGTTATTTGTCACCAATGATTGTATTTACTACGATTCTTTCCATTATTAATTCCTTTAAGGTCTTTCGAGAAGTGTATTTGTTGACAGGGGAGTATCCGGTAGGAACGCTATATATGTTGCAGCATTATATGAATAATACATTTGCAACGGCTGATTATCAGAAATTGTCTACAGCAGCGATTTATATGTCAATTGTTATGATTATCATTATCGGAACGATGATTTTGTTTGAGAATCACTATGGAAAGGATATCGAGGAAGAATGACGAAAAAAGCAAAGCGAAAAGAGCTTGTCACCAGAGTATGTCTGCTGATTATTGCAGTCATTACAGCAGCACTTTTTCTGACACCGATTGTTCTTACCATTACGAATTCTTTTATGTCTGCTTCGGAAATATCTTCGAACTATGGAGTGATTTTTCAGAATGCGACCAGTGATGGTAAAACATATATTTCAGAGACAGTGAATTTGAAATTTATTCCGGACATGGTGACATTTTCACAGTACATAACAACTTTATTTAAGAGTCCGGATTATTTGTTGAAGTTTTGGAATTCCATAATTTTGGTAGTGCCGATTGTGGTATTTCAGTTAATTGTGGCAGTATTTGCATCCTATGGTTTTATGAAAGCGAAGGGAAAACTGGCTGCGATTGTATTTTTTTCTTATATTATTTTGATGATGATGCCTTATCAGGTTACGTTGGTGCCGAACTATCTGGTATTAGATTGGATGAAACTATTAGATACCAATTGGGCAATCTGGTTACCGGGTATTTTTTCACCGTTTAGCGTGTATCTGATTACGAAGTATATGAAACGAATACCGGTTCCGCTTTTAGAGGCTGCACGGATTGACGGTGCAAATGAATGGCAGGTATTTTCGAAGGTATGTGTGCCGATTTGTAAGGGAATCATTACTTCCTGTGCGATTTTGGTATTTATTGATTATTGGAACATGGTAGAACAACCGTTATTATTTTTTAGCGATGCTGATAAGTATCCGCTGTCCATTTTCCTTTCAAAGATTAATGCGGGAGAGGTAGGACTGGCGTTTGCGGTAGCAACCATCTATATGGTGCCAAGTTTACTGATTTTCTTATATGGAGAGGAACAGTTAGTGGAAGGTATTGCATATCAGGGTGGTGTAAAAGGATAAATATATAGGAGCAGAATGATGAGTGAGAGAAAAGATAAAATAAAAAGTATAGCGATTGTGTTTTTAAGCATCATGTTAGTGTTGACATTTTTTTCTAACACGATTATGAATTATTCTTTGGTAGAAGTTAGCACACAGATGGTATATGGTGGTTCTATTACGACTAAGGTGCGTGGAAGCGGAACAGTAGAAGCAGCAGAAGCTATTTTTGTAGAGGCACCTTCCGGAAGAAAGATTGAGACCATCAATGTAAGAACCGGCGTGGAAGTCGAAGAGGGCGAGATTTTGTTTGTGTTAGGAGCAGGTGATAGTGATGAACTGGCTGCTGCGAAGGATGCATATGAATCAGCAAAAATGGCATATGATATTGCGATTTTACAGTCTGGTCTTACGGTTGCAGAGCGTCAGGTAATTGAAGCAGGTAATTTCGGCAGTTTAACTGACCGCCAGAATGCATTGACATCTTCAGTAGGCGAGGCAGAGGAATTACAGAAACAGTATGATGCAATGGCAGAAAAAATAGCAGAGTTAAAGGGTCGTCAAAGTTCATTGCAGGCTGCGATGGAATCGGCTGAAGCAGTAATCAAGAGCGAAGATGCCACAGAGGAAGAAAAAGCAACTGCACAGCAGACTTATAACAGCAAGCAGAAGAGTCTTAAGGATGTGAATTACCAGTTAGGTGAATATTCGTGGAAGATAGAAGAAGTTAAGAAACAGCTCGATGGTATTGAAAGTACCGAAGGGCTTGCTGCAGAATACATACAGCAGATTACATTAGGAAAGCAGTATAAAGAACTCTGTGAGTTAAAAGAAAAAGTAGACGAATTGCAGGGAAAAGGTGGAGACAAAGAAATTAAAGCACCAATGGCTGGTACGGTAACTCAGGTGAACTATTATGCAGGGCAGACAGTGAAGGAAGATACAGTTGTAATGGAACTGAAGCCGGAGAACGAGGCCTATACAATGCAGTTTACTGTATCGCAGTCACAGTCAAAACGTATCAAACCGGGAGATCCGGCAGAGATTTTGTACAACTGGAGCAGAGATGAGATTACAGCAAAAGTTGCTACCGTTCAGCGTGATCCTATGAATCGTGAGTCTTATATCGTAACCTGTGAATTATATGGAGATGTAGGGGTGGGAGATTACTATACTGTTTCCATTGGACAGCAGAGTTCTGACTATGATCATGTTGTACCGACCAGTTGTATTCGCGAAGATTCAAATGGTAAGTTTGTATTGATTATCGAATCAAAGAGTACTCCATTAGGTAACCGCTACTATGCGAGAAGAGTGGATGTAGAGGTGATTACTTCGGATGATTCGAATTCAGCAATCATTGGTGCGTTTGATAGTTATGGTGTATATGTCATTACCACTACTTCAAAACCGGTTGAAGAAAATCAGCAGGTTCGTTTAGCAGAATAAGGAGTACAAATCCTCTCCTCTCCAGAGGGCTCGGATTTTGTTTCACAAAACAAGGAGGATTATGAAACGATATAAAAAAACATTGGTCTTAGGGGCATTGGTCCTTAGCACCATTCTTTTGGCTTGTATAGAAAGAGGAATTATCGGAAGTCTTTCTACACAGCAACTGGCAAGCCGTTGGTCAAAAGAGGAAGAGTATGTGCAGATGGCATGCTATTTTACCGAAGAGGCTAATTTTGACCGGGATCAGATTTTTGCAGTAGAACAGAATCTGGTTACAGCAATGGAAGAAGCATCTATTACCGGTACAAAGGAGAATGGTGGAAGAAATTGGATTGATGCATATGCGACACAGGGAAACTTGGTAATAGGTTCTAGCCGTGGAAGTGTAAAAGCCCGTGCGTTTGGTGTGGGCGGCGACTTTTTCCAGTTTCATCCACTACAGTTGTTGGATGGTAATTATTTTGATGCTACGGATGAGAATGGAGATGGCGTTATTATTGACGAGATCGTAGCATGGCAGTTGTTTGGTTCGAATAACGTATCGGGTATGGAAGTGGAGATTAATGGTGTTGTCTATCCGGTGCGTGGTGTTATTCGAAGCGATTCGGGAATTTTTTCCGAGGCAGTGCAGGAAGAAGCTGCAACGATTTATGTATCCTATGATATTTTAGAGGGAAAAGATGGTTCGCTTCCAGTGGATTGTTATGAAGTGTTAGTAGCAAATCCGGTAAAAGATTTCGCAAAAGATAGCGTAAAAAGTGCGTTAGATATGGACGAAGCACAGTATGAGCTGGTAGTGTGTTCGGAGCGTTTTGATTTGGCAAGCCGATTTGAGATACTTAAGAATTTTGGTATTCGTTCCATGACTACGAAAAATATTGTATTTCCGTATTGGGAAAACCGGGCAAGAGGATATGAAGATATTTCAGCATTGTTTTTGGTGTTAGAAATAGCTTTTCTGTTATATCCGGTTTGCTGGTTTGTAAAACAGTTATATGGAGCGTGGAAACACCGGAAAGAATGGTCAAAGAAATTCTTTGGGATGTGTAAAACGATTTTTAAAAATGGTTTTGCACTATTGAAAAATACGATAAAAACATATAAATTAGTAAATAAGAAAAAGTAACAGAAAAGAGGCAAGTAAAACGGCCTCTTTTTGTGTATTATAAATTTTGTGAGATAATCTTATTGGGATACTAATTTAGATATACCATAAATAGGATGTGGAATAAGGATGGGATTTTACATGAAGCGAATTGTGATGGTCGTAGGCGGTGTAGAGACGTTGGAATATTTCTCTTATCAAATGGGAAAGGCATTTGTAGAGTATGGATATTTGGTGTTTTATTATGATTTAAAAGATGAGAAGAATAGTGCCAAGCGATTGCGCAAGTTTATTCGTACCGGAGAAACTGCCTTGGTGACGTTCAATTTTGAAGGATTGGAAAAGGAACCGGGTGTGTATAAGGAAGGTTTAGGCTATGTGTGGGATGAGTATCGCATTCCATGTTACAATATTGCAGTTGACCATCCTTATTACTATCATGACAGGCTGGTGGATTTGCCGAAAGAATACCATCATATTAGTATTGATAAGTATCAGGAACAGTATTTTAAGGAGTTTTATCCGGAATTTCATCATTTGGGTTTCTTGCCATTGGCAGGAACGGAGCTTTTGGAAGAACCAAATGATAGGGAACATGGTGTGAATACTGTTGAAGCAGGGCGTTACATGGATGTTATCATGACAGGGAATTATACACCACCATCTTTTTGTGAAAAGCACATTCATTGGATTAACGAAGAGTATGCCGTTTTTTATCAGGGGATTATAGATGATTTGATTGCACATCCAAACCAGACTGTGGAGGCAGCGGAATTGGCAGCCTGTGAGCGGGAAATGGGATCTACCCCATATGATGAGATTCGGATTGCAATGCACCGCATGATTTTTATTGATTTATATGTACGTAATTATTGGCGGGGAGAGGCTGTAAAAGCTTTGGTGGATGCCGGAATTGTAGTGGATGTATTTGGAAAAGGATGGGACGAACTGATATGTAAAAAACCGGAAAATCTCCGTATTCATCCGCAGACGACATCATTGGCATGTTTGCAGCATTTGCAGCATGCAAAGGTATCCTTAAATGTGATGCCGTGGTTTAAAGATGGTGCACATGACCGTGTGTTTAATTCTATTTTAAATGGTGCAGTCTGTGTATCGGATAAGAGTAAATACCTTTGTGAAGAGCTGGCAGAAGGAGAAGGTGTCTGCTATTATGATTTAGAAAATCTGGAACAGTTACCACATATTGTGCAGGAAATCCTGCAGAATGAAAAAAGGATGCAAGATATAGTGTCAAATGGAATAGAAAAGGTAAGAGAACATCATACTTGGGATGCGAGAGCAAAGCAGATTATCAATTGGATAGAAGGTATTTAAGGAATTTTGCCGTAACTTCAAATTGGTTTATTTTATGGATGCTTTTTTGAGGGGATTTTGATATACTATAGAGTGAGAAAAGCTGGAAAGGCATGAAAGAGTAAATGAAAAAGAGAATTTTTTATACATATATGATGACGCTGCTTTTGGGAGCATGTGTTATGGCAGGTTGTGGAAAAGATAAGGAAGAAAGTAAGGCTGTATATCGTCAGATGGGAATTGAGTATATGGAGCAGGGCCATTATGCAAGTGCAATCGAGTCTTTTGAAACGGCATTAAGTCAGAGCATTGGCACGATAGGTGCAGATGAGCTGGATATTAGTTATTATAAAGCTGCGGCACAGTATGCGGGCGGTGATGCAGCAGCTGCTATGGCTACTTATGATGCAATTATAGATTTTAAAGAGGACGCATATGAGGCATACTATCTAAGAGGCTGCCTGTATTGTAAACAGGGTGATACAGATGCGGCGAAAGCTGATTTTTCGAATGCAGTGAAGTATCAGGGAAATGATTATAAATTATATATTAATATTTATGAGAATCTGAATGCGGTAGGGCAGTCAGAAGCAGGGAAAGAGTATTTGAAAGAGGCACTTTCCATCAAAGGCGAGGATATGTCGAACATGGAATATCGGGGACAGATTCGCTATTTGTTAGGTGAGTATGATAATGCGATAGCAGATTTAAAAGCAGCATTAGAGGCAGGAAGCACTTATGCGAATTTATATCTGGCAAAAACATATGAAGAAATGGGAGATGCGGCTACAGCAGAAACTTATTTTAAGAGTTATATTACAGAAGTACCGGCAGATGCGGTGGCATTAAATGAACTTGGTGAAATTATGTTGCAAAAACAGATGTATGCGGAAGCTGTGATGTATTTTGAACAGGGGCTTGCCTGTGAAGTAGTTCCAAACCGTGGGGCACTGATGCATAATTTGATTGCAGCATATGAGTTTAACGGCGATTTTGATAAGGCATGGGAGTTGGTGCAGGAATATGTGGTGTTATTCCCGGAGGATGAAGAAGCACAGCGGGAGTATATTTTCCTGAAGAACCGTCAGATGAAAGAGGAAAATACAGAAGAGACAGAAACAACCGAGAGCACAGAAGCGGCAGCATAAATAGAAAAGTGTATGATCAAAATCGTAGATGAAGTGAGGAATTATGGCGGAATTGTTTGATATAGAAGAGATTGAAGAAAAAGTTATTTTAGTAGGTGTGAGCGAACAGGATGGAGATGATGCGGAAGATTCTGTCGAAGAGTTAGCAGAATTGGTTAAAACTGCGGGCGCGACGGTAGTTGGTACGATGATTCAAAAGCGTGAAATGCGTCATCCGGGAACCTATATAGGAACCGGTAAGGTAGAAGAGTTGGCAGAGCTGATTCGGATATTGGGGGCAACCGGTATCGTTTGTGATGATGAACTGACTCCGGCACAGCTTAAGAATTTAGAGGATATGTTAGATACCAAGGTTATGGATAGAACTTTGGTTATTTTGGATATTTTTGCGGCGAGAGCCAGCACGAGCGAAGGTAAGATACAGGTAGAATTGGCGCAGCTTAAGTATCGCTTAGGACGTCTGACGGGCCTTGGACGCTCGATGTCACGTCTTGGCGGTGGTATCGGAACCAGAGGTCCGGGTGAGAAAAAGCTTGAAATGGATCGTCGTTTGATTAAAGACCGTATTGCTCAGTTAAATAGGGAATTAAAAGAAGTTCGAATGCACCGTGATGTGACCAGAGCTCAGCGTGAAAAGAATGCAAAGCCGGTAGCCGCAATTGTAGGTTATACGAATGCCGGTAAGTCTACATTACTGAATACATTGACAGATGCAGGCGTGTTGGAAGAGGATAAGCTTTTTGCGACATTAGACCCGACAACACGCGTTTTAGAATTAAAAGGACGTCAGGAAATTTTACTGACAGATACGGTTGGATTTATTCGTAAGCTGCCGCATCATTTGATTGAAGCATTCAAGAGTACCTTAGAAGAAGCAAAATATGCAGATTACATCCTGCATGTGGTGGATGCTTCTAATCCGCAGATGGATAAGCAGATGTTGATTGTATATGAGACATTGTATAATCTGGATGTAAAAAATAAAACGGTTATTACACTGTTTAATAAGCAGGATGCCAGAACAGACAGTGAGCCACTGCATGATTTTAAAGCGGATTATACCCTTGGTATTTCAGCAAAACACGGTACCGGTTTAGAGGAATTAAAAGACTTGTTATGTGAGATTTTGCGTGAAAATAAGGTTTTGGTGGAACGAGTGATTCCATACGATAAAGCAGGAATTATCCAACAGATTCGTAAGTCTGGAGAATTACTGGAAGAAGATTATCGGGCTGAAGGAATTTATGTAAAGGCATATGTTCCGATGGAAGTATATGGCAGATTATAAGTAATTTGTTAAGATGTGTTTTAGAAGGAATACGAAAAAGATATTAAATGAAATAAAGATGGGAGAAAATACCATGCGCATACTTATTAAAAATGGACGCGTAATCAATCCGGCGACAGGAACAGACGAAGTTCTGGATTTATTAATCGAAGATAAGTTAGTTGTAAAAATGGAAGCAGATATCACAGAAGAGGCAGACCGTATCGTAGATGCCGCAGGACATTATGTAATGCCAGGATTTATTGATTTACATGTACATTTCAGAGATCCGGGCTTAGAGCATAAGGAGACAATCGAGACAGGATCTAAAGCTGCAGTGGCAGGTGGTTATACAACTGTCTTTGCAATGCCAAATACCAAACCGGTAGCTGATAATGCAGACGTAGTAAATTACGTGCATAATAAAGCAAAAGAGGTAGGACTTACCAATGTATCTCAGGTTGGTGCGATTACGAAAGGAATGGCAGGAGCAGAATTAGCAGATATTGAAGAGATGGCAAAAAATGGAATTATTACCATTAGTGAAGATGGTAAATCTGTTATGAATTCGCAGCTATACCGTGAAGCGATGGAAATTGCAGCGAGACTCGGACTTACTGTTTTAGCACACTGTGAAGATATTAATTTGGTAAATGGCGGTGTGGTAAACGCGGATAGCCATACGACAAAGCTTGGATTAAGCGGTATTACGAATTCAGTAGAAGATGTTATCGTAGCCAGAGATATCATGTTAAGCAGAGATACCGGTGCAAAATTACATTTGTGCCACTGTTCGACCAAAGACTCCGTAACGATGGTAAGACTGGCGAAGGAAGAGGGATTGCGCGTTACAGCAGAGGTATGCCCGCATCATTTTGTATTAACCTCTGAAGATATTACGAATCCGGAAGATACCAATTATAAGATGAATCCACCGCTTCGTACCAGAGAAGATGTAGATGCATTGATAGCAGGTTTGCGTGACGGTATCATGGATGTCATTGCCACAGACCATGCGCCACATGCTTTCGAAGAAAAAAATACAGACATGAAAAAAGCACCATTTGGCATCGTAGGTATTGAAACGGTAGCTGCATTGACTTATAGTGAACTGGTAAAGAAGGGTATTTTATCACCGATGCAGATGGCAGAGAAAATGAGTTACAATCCGGCAAAAGTTGTAGGTATTGATAAGGGTGACATTCAGCCGGGCAAAGTGGCAGACGTAGTGATTTTTAATCCGAACGAGACTTATAAAATTGATAAAAATGAATTTTTAAGCAAGGGTAAGAATACACCATTCCATGGCAGAGAAGTGGTAGGACGTGTGTGCATGACTATCATGGATGGAAATATTGTCTATGAGCGATAAGCGTTATTAGTGGATATTTGATATATAGAAAGGAAAAACAATAACATGCCAGAAAAATTTGAAGAAATTGTAAGTATTATCAGTCAGGAAAAAATTGCTGAGGGAGTTTATGACATGTGGCTTCGTACAGAAGAAATTGCAACACATGCCAAGGCAGGTCAGTTTGTATCCGTATATTGTAACGATGGAACCAAATTACTTCCTAGACCAATCAGTATTTGTGAAGTGAATAAAGAGGAAAAAGCACTCCGCCTCGTATATCGTGTAGCAGGCGGCGGTACAGCAGAATTCAGTCAGATGAAGGTGGGTGAGACACTTCGCATTTTAGGACCATTAGGAAATGGTTTTACATTAGGTGAGAAGTCAGCATTCTTAATCGGTGGCGGTATCGGTATCCCTCCAATGTTGCAGCTTGCTAAAGAATTGAACTGCGAAAAGCAGATTGTTCTTGGTTACCGTAACGATGAACTTTTCTTGGCGGACGAATTAAAACAGTACGGAGAAGTTATCGTAGCGACAGAAGATGGCAGCGTAGGCACCAAAGGTAACGTATTGGATGCCATTCGTGAAAATGGTTTAAAAGCAGATGTTATTTATGCATGTGGACCAACTCCAATGCTTCGTGCATTAAAACAGTATGCAGCAGAAAATGATATCGAATGTTGGATTTCGATGGAAGAGCGTATGGCATGCGGAATCGGTGCATGTTTAGCGTGTGTATGTAAGTCAAAAGAAAAAGACCATCATACGAACGTAAATAACAAACGTATCTGTAAAGAAGGTCCTGTATTTAGAGCAGAGGAGGTAGAATTATAATGAATATGAAAGTAGATTTATGTGGAGTAACCTTGAATAATCCGGTTATGACAGCCTCCGGAACCTTCGGCTCAGGCGCAGAATATTCTGAATTTGTAGACTTAAATAAATTGGGGGCAGTTGTGACAAAAGGTGTGGCAAATGTGCCATGGCCGGGGAACCCGACACCGCGTGTAGCAGAAGTATACGGCGGTATGTTAAACGCTGTAGGTTTACAGAACCCGGGTATCGATGTGTTCTGCGAAAGAGACATTCCGTTTTTGAAAAAATATGATACTAAAATTATTGTAAACGTATGTGGACATTCCACAGAGGAATACATAGCAGTGGTAGAACGTTTACGTGACCAGCCTGTTGATTTATTAGAAATCAATATTTCCTGCCCGAACGTAAAAGAAGGCGGTATTGCTTTTGGTCAGGATCCAAAAGCAGTTGAAGCCATTACAAAAGAGATGAAAAAATACGCGGTTCAGCCGGTTATCATGAAGCTTTCACCAAATGTAACAGACATTACTGAGATGGCGAGAGCAGCAGAAGCAGGTGGTGCTGACGGTTTATCTTTAATTAATACAATTACAGGCATGAAAATTGATATTCACCGTCGGAATTTCGTATTGGCAAACCGTACAGGCGGTATGTCAGGCCCTGCAATCCATCCGGTAGCAGTTCGTATGGTATATCAGACAGCACAGGCTGTTAAATTACCGATTATCGGTATGGGCGGTATCATGAATGCCGAAGATGCTATTGAAATGATTTTGGCAGGTGCAACAGCAGTATCTGTAGGTACAGCGAACTTTGCAAATCCAAAGGTGACCGAGCAGATTGTTGACGGTATCAGAGATTACATGGAAATGTATAATGTGGCTGATATCAAGGAATTAATCGGTGCGGTTCATGATAGATAATTGAAAAGTGCAAGTGTAAATGGAAAATAATAGCACTTGCAATTAAAAGCTATAAGAGGTACAATGAGAGTCTGTTTTCGCAAGGCGAAGGCAGGCTCTTTTAAATGGTTGTGAGTAAGAAAGGAAGGTTTTATGAAAAAAAGATTTTTTAGCTTGTTATTAGCAGCTATGTTGACTATAAATCCTATTGCGGTGAGTGCAACAGAGATGTCGAATGGGGATGAAGATATCGAGGTGATTTCAACAGAAATTGAAATAGAAGAAGTAGTAGGAACAGAGCTTGGGCAGGAGACTCAGATAGAAGAAACAACAGAAGTAGCAGTGGAAGAAAAACAGGAAGAACCGGTTGCGTCAACAGAGGATGCTAAAACGGAAGTAGAAAAAGAAACAGAAACTGAAACAGAAGTTTTTGTGGATGATGACAATGACGAAGTAGAGATTACAGAAAAGGACAGACCATATCTGGCACTTGGAGCAGATCTTACGGAGGAACAGAGACAAAAGGTACTAGCTTTAATGGGAATTAATCTGGAAATGTTAGCAGATTATGATGTAACTTATATAACAAATGAGGAAGAACACAAGTACCTTGGTTCTTATGTAGAGGCATCTAAGATTGGAACGAGATCATTGTCATCGGTTGTAATCGTTGAAAGAGAAAAAGGAAGCGGTTTGAATATCTCTACCAGCAATATTAATTATTGTACGGTAGGTATGTATAAAAATGCGCTTGCAACAGCAGGTATCACGGATGCGGACATTATTGTTGCAGGACCGACCATGATTTCTGGTACTGCGGCATTGGTAGGTATTTTTAAAAGCTACGAGGAAATGACAGGTGAGACGATCGAAGAGAATGTAATCGATGCAGCACTGAATGAATTGATTGTTACAGGTGAGTTATCTTCTGTATTAGATCAGTTCTCAAATGAACAAATCGAAGAATTTATTGCCTATATCAAAGCGGTTGTTGCAGAACGTGAGCTGAAAGATGCAGGCAGCATTAATGAAGTTATCGATGAAGCGTGTGAAAAATATGGAGTAACACTTTCGGATGAATATCGTCAGCAGATTATTGATTTGTTATTAAAAATCACTTCTTTAGGGATTGATTTGAGTGGTCTGGTAGATTATGCAGAATCTTTGTATAATAATTATAAAAATGGAGGAAGTTCTACAGGTGGTATTGTTGCAACAGTTGTAAACGCTATTGCTAATGTGTTCGCGTCTATTGCTGAGTTTTTTAAAAATTTATTTAGCTAAGTGTGTAGTAAAATGAGTTAAAACTCATTAAATATCATATCGAAATGGTGTAGAGACCCATGTGCTTGCCGGGTGGCGGGTGCATGGGTTTTATGTATTAATTTCTGCTATATGGCAGTTGAAATTTTGAGTTAGTGATGTATAATAGAATAAGAAAGTACGCAAGATAATACGTAAGATGTTACAAGAAGTTATTGGAGGTATCTTATGGGAGATTATAAACCACCTTTTACAATTACAAATGAGATATTGGCGTATGTATCATCTATTTCAGAGAAGGTTGGTCGGATTTCAGCTATCAGTAATTTGGAATCGAAACCTCATTTGAGAAAGAATAACAGAATTAAATCAATTCATTCTTCATTGAAGATAGAAGCAAATTCTCTTTCCTTGGGGCAGGTAAGGGATGTAATCAACGGTAAGATGGTGCTTGGTGAGCAAAAGGAAATTCAAGAAGTTAAAAATGCTTATGTTGCCTATGAGAAATTTTCCGAAATACAGCCGTTTAGTATAAAAAGTATAAAACTGTTTCATGGCATCATGACCAAATATGTTGTGGAAGAGTCCGGAGATTTTCGTAGAGGAGAGGAAGGTGTATTTAATGGGGATGAATGTATCTTTATGGCACCTCCGGCACAGTTTGTGCCACAGTTGATGGATGACCTTTTTGCGTGGATGAAAGAAGAAAAGAATAATGTCCATCCGTTGATTATGAGCAGTGTATTTCATTATGAATTTGTTTTCATTCATCCTTTTGCTGATGGAAACGGCAGAATGGCTAGATTGTGGCATACAGCAATGCTTGCAAAGTGGAAAACTGTATTTGAATATATTCCTATAGAGAGCCAGATAGAGAAATTTCAAAATGAATACTATGAGGCGATTGCGCGGTGTCATGTGGAGGGAGAATCTACACTTTTCATAGAGTTTATGTTGTCTCAGATTGATAAGATTTTGGACGATGTTTCTGCCCGGATTAGTGAGGATAACGAACAACTTTCTGAATACCTCAAGA
>JAZSEF010000062.1:0-11812 GCA_045531555.1 Roseburia sp.
CTTTGTTTTTCAAAGGCTCCCTTTATTATTAGTACCGCCTCGGTGGTAGGAAAAAAAGAAGGCGAAGGTCCGTTGAAACATTGTTTTGATGTCATCGGTATGGATGAAAAATTTGGTGAGGACAATTGGGAAGCAGCAGAAAGTGCGCTGCAGAAAGAGTCCCTTACATTGGCGATGGGAAAAATAAATCTCAAATCACAGGATATCCGTTACTTATTTTCGGGTGACTTACTGGGACAGACCATTGCTACCTATTTTGGTTTAAAAGAATTTGAGATTCCTATGTTTGGTTTGTATGGTGCCTGTTCCACCTGTGGGGAATCCTTAAGTCTGGCGGCAATGACAGTTGCGGCAGGTTATGCAGACTGTGTGGCAGCAGTTACCTCCAGTCATTTTGCCAGTGCGGAAAAACAGTTTCGTTTTCCATTGGAATATGCCAATCAAAGACCGAAATCTGCTACCTGGACGGTAACCGGAAGTGGAGCTTTTATAGTAGGAAAAGAGAGAAGCAGAGTCAAAATCAGCGGGATTACAACGGGAACGATAGAAGACTATGGTATCAAAGATTCTATGAATATGGGAGCTGCGATGGCACCGGCAGCACGTGCGGTCATTCGCCAGCATTTGCAGGACTTTAATAGAAAACCGGAAGATTATGATTTGATTATTACGGGAGATTTAGGCACGGTAGGTCAGGAAATTTTAATCAAATTGTTAAAAGATGACAGATATGATATTTCGCAGGTGCACAGAGACTGTGGGATAGAGATATACGATAGTAAGACGCAGGGGACAGGCGCAGGCGGCTCTGGATGTGGTTGTTCTGCGGTAACATTAAGTGCATATTATCTGAAACAGATAAAGGAAGGGGCATTGAAGAGGATTTTATTTGTTCCAACCGGTGCATTACTGTCAACGGTTTCTTTTAATGAAGGGATGTCAGTACCCGGAATTGCACACGCAGTAGTAATTGAGCATGAGGAGGCATAGCAGATGGATTATATCAATGCATTCTGGGTGGGAGGATTCATATGTGCTCTTGTTCAGATTTTAATGGAAAAAACAAAGTTACTTCCGGGCAGAATTATGGTACTGCTAGTGTGTACCGGAGCGGTATTGGGTGCCGCAGGGATTTATGAGCCATTTACGGAATTCGCCGGAGCGGGAGCAAGTGTTCCGCTTTTGGGGTTCGGTAATGTGCTTTGGAAAGGTGTTAAGGAAGCGGTAGATGAGTTTGGATTTTTAGGCATTTTTATGGGAGGATTTAAAGCGAGTGCAGTAGGTATTTCAGCGGCTTTGATTTTTGGATATCTTGCCAGCATATTTTTCCAACCGAAAATGAAAAAGTGATGGCGAATAGTTGCAAAATATTCTTGAAAAAAATAGCGTGACGTAATACAATTCTTATATGCGGTAACTTATCAAACAAATGAGTTCCCTGAATAGGAATTGGAGCACGTATATGAATAAAGAGACATTAATTGCGGCAAATGTAGATTATGAGAACGGAAAAAAACGCTTTGCCGGAAATGAAGCACTTTATGAGAAGTATTTGTTAAAATTTAAGGATGACGTACACTATGAAGCTGCAAAAACAGCGTTCGGGTCAGGCGACTTCGATACCTTATTAAAAGAGGCCCACACCTTAAAAGGAGTAGCCGGTACGTTAGGACTGGTAGATATCTATCAGACATGTGCAGATATTGTAACAGCATTACGTGGCGAGAGAACCGAACAGGTACCGGAGTTGGTTGATTTGCTGCAAAGTGCCTATGAAAAGACAATGGATGCATTAAAATAATATTTAATTGTCAGATGGATTTTTATATGGTATAATCGTACTAGTTCTAATTTTATTATTAAGGAGGAGAATAATATGCCAATGCAGATGGGGTTCCGTTGGTACGGTGAAGGCAATGATAAAATCAGCCTTAACTGGATCAAGCAGATTCCGGGTGTAACAAGTATCGTTTGGGCTTTACACCACAAAATGCCGGGTGAAGTTTGGGAAGTTGAAGAAATCGCAGAAGTGAAGAAACAGCTTGACGAGTACGGATTTAACATGGACGTTGTTGAATCAGTAAACGTACATGATGATATCAAGATTGGTCTTCCAACTCGTGATCAGTACATCGCAAACTACATCCAGACAATCAAAAACCTTTCACAGTTCGGTGTTAAGGTAATTTGTTATAACTTTATGCCAGTATTTGACTGGACACGTACAGACCTTTTCCATCCAGTAGGAGATGGTTCTACAGCTCTTTACTATGAAGCAGCTCGTATCCATGACGACCCTAAGGAAATGGCTGATTACATCTTAAATAACTTAGGCGGTATGACATTCCCAGGTTGGGAACCAGAACGTATGGCTAAGTTGGATGAATTATTTGCAGCCTACAAAGAAGTTGACAAAGAAAAATTATGGGATAACTTAAAATACTTCTTAGAGGCCATTATGCCTACATGTAAAGAATGTGACATTAAAATGGCTATCCATATGGACGATCCACCATGGGATATCTTCGGTCTTCCACGTTTATTAACATGTGAAGAGAATATTGACCGTTTCTTAAAGATGGTTGATAGCCCATACAACTGCTTAACATTATGTTGAGGAAGCTTAAATGCTGATCCTAACAATAACGTAGCAGATATCCTTCGTAAGCACTGCGATCGTATCGCATTTGCTCATATCCGTAACGTAAAACACTTCGAAAATGGTGACTTCTCAGAAGCAAGCCATCGTGACTGCGATGGTGACACAAGAATTCTTGATGTCTTAAAAGCATATCATGACTGCGGTTATGAAGGATATATCCGTCCAGACCACGGCCGTCATCTTTGGGATGAAGAGCCAGGTAATGTACGTCCTGGATACGGTTTATATGACCGTGCATTAGGTATCATGTACATGTTAGGTGTATGGGATATGTTAGACAAGCAGAAAGCTGAGAAATAAATTCCGCGAATAAGCAGAGGAAAATAGAAAACGAGCCGGTGAAATTGCTTGCAATTTTACCGGCTCTGCTTATTTGTTTGAAGTAGAGTTAAAGAACTCAGAGTATTTATGTAATTCTAATGCGTTTTCATTAAATCCATCATAGATATGATGCGAGATTTTGTCTTTCAAGCGTTCTAAATCATTGTTGGCGATGTATTCTGTGATTTCTACATGGTCATTATAGAGACGCTCCAAATCGCTTTTACCGCTCATGTTGATGAAAGTACGGAAGCGTTCATACTGTGAATTAATGGTATTAAAAAAGAGTGCCACATTCTTTTTTCCTGCAAGTTCGTATAAGGTATGATGAAAACGGTTATCAGAGATGATAAAAGCACGGCTCTTTTCTTCTTTCGTCATGTCAGATTCCAAAATTGACTTTTGTTCCTGAAGTACTAATTGAATCCTATATTCCTGCGATTTGTCATAGATGGCAGCAAGATCTTTAAAAAGTGCCTGTTCCATAACCTCACGCATATAGAGAATATCAGAAATCATATCCAAATCAATCAAAGAGACGAAGGTTCCAATATGTGGTTTTATTTCTAAGAGACCTTCTGCTTCAAGAGCCTTGAATACATCACGAACCGGTGTTCTTGAGATATTGTATTTGGCAGCAGTCTCAATCTCACTGATAGCGACACCGGGAGTCAGCTTTAGATGGAGTATCTGTTCACGGATGGATTCGTAGACAATCTGTGAAGCACTAGGTTTTTTCTTGGTAGCCATAAAAACAAACCTTTCTTGTATTTTTTAAAGGGATGATGTATACAACATTCCTTTAAACAGAGATTATAGTCCATAAAATGGAAATAATCAATGCTTGTATACAACAAAAACAAAAGATTGTACAAAAGCAACAAAATGAGGTATAATTTATGTGATAGTATGCAAAAATGAACTTGTTGGAAAGAGTTTATTTGAAACAGGCATTGATTGGGAAAAGAGAGGGAATGTATGGGCTATTTTGATTACGAGAAAAAAAGTGAATATTTAGTATGTATTGATAGTGATGGCTGCGCTATGGATACCATGGAAGTAAAACATCGGGAGTGCTTTGGACCACAGTGGATTTATACGTATGGACTTGGAGCACATTTTGAAGAGTATATGAAGATTTGGCTGGATATTAATTTGTATTCTATTACCAGAGGAATCAATCGTTTTAAGGGATTGGCACTTGCGTTACAAGAAGTAGAGAAGCAAGGTGATGTCAGGACAGGTGGTTTGGACGAATTTGTAAAATGGACCGAAGAAGCGAAAGAACTTTCTAATCCGGCACTACTTGCATTGGCACAGAAAAGTAATAGTGAGTGTATTGAAAAAGCGTTGCTTTGGAGTATCCGTACCAACCGCGCCATTAATAACCTTCCAGCAGATGACAAGCCTTTTGACAATGTAAAGGTTACGATGGATGCAATGTGTAAAGCTGCTGATTTAGTGGCAGTTTCTTCTGCAAATGGTGAAGCAGTAGAAGCAGAATGGACGAAACATCAGTTAAAGGAAGACTGTCGGGTGCTGCTTTGTCAGGAAGCCGGTTCAAAGGCATTTTGTATTGGAGAGTTGATGAAAAAGGGGTATGATCCGGCGAAGATTCTTATGGTGGGCGATGCACCTGGGGACAGAGATGCAGCGATGAAGAACGGTGTCCGTTATTATCCGATTTTAGTGGGAAAAGAAGGAGAGAGCTGGACTCGTTTGAAAGAGGAAGCATTTCCGAAACTTTTGGCAGGCACGTTTGATGACGAATATCAGGCTATGCTGATTCGTGAATTTGAGCAGAATCTCGGTGTGTAGCAGATAGAAGTAGAAATAGTGGAGGATGAACGTATGGCAGAGAACAGAGGATTACCACCGGTGACACCGGAGGAGAAAAAAGTGAATATGATAATTGCAGTAGTGGCAATGCTTATTGCGATTGGGTTGGCAATTTATAGCTGGCAGATTTTACCGGATCAGGTAGCAAACCAGCCGGCAGCATTTGATACAGGAGCACCGCCAATTCCTAAGTTTGTGGCAGTGTTACTCCCATTTGGAATCAGTGCGTTTTCCGCAATATCAGGCATCAGCTATAGAAAGCAGTTTTTGATTTGCCTGGTTGGTTATGCAATGAATGTTCTTTTTTGGATTTCAAATTAATAAAATTGATGGAGAGAGGATATCAGTTGGAGATATCCTCTTTTTGCATATTAAGAAGAAGACGGGCGCATACTAAGAAGCAGTAAAACACTGGAGGTATAGAAATTATGACAAAACCTTTTGGTATGCGTGACAAAATAGGGTATTTATTTGGAGACTTTGGAAATGATTTTACATTTGTCCTGTCTTCGAGCTTTTTGATGAAGTTTTATACTGATGTTATGGGGGTAGATGGTTTCGTAGTGGGAATCGTAATGATGGTAGCGCGGTTTGTAGATGCATTCACGGATGTGACAATGGGCAGAATCTGTGACAGGAGCAAAACACTGGCGGCAGGGAAATTTAAACCATGGATTCTTAGGATGGCGGGACCGGTAGCCATAGCGTCTTTTCTTATTTATCAGAGCAGTCTGGCTGACCGGTCTATGGGATTTAAGATTGCGTGGCTTTTTGTGACCTACATTTTGTGGGGGTCTGTTTTTTATACGTCCATTAATATTCCTTATGGTTCCATGGCGTCTGCGATTTCGGCAGAACCGGGAGACAGACAATCGTTATCCACTTACCGGACGATGGGAGGTACACTGGCAGGTCTTGTCATCGGTGCAGGTGTGCCGATATTGGCTTATGATGAGATAGGTGGGAATATGGTGTTAAATGGTGGCAGATTTACTGTCATTGCAGGAATATTTTCCGTGCTGGCAGTGATTTGTTATATCATATGTTATCTTCTGGTAACAGAGCGTGTGCGGACGGAGTCTTATGAGACGAAAGGGGCACAGAACGGAGTTTTTCAGATGCTTGCGAATGCATTTCAAAATAAAGCATTGATTTCAATTATTGCAGCGTCCATCGTAATGCTGCTTGCACAGCTTACCATGCAGTCTATGGCAAACTATGTGTATCCGAATTTTTACAGAAGTACAGCAGCACAGTCTGCGTCCAATCTGGTAATGCTGGCATCAATGTTAGTGGCAGCGGCGGTGGCAAGGCCTGTAGCAGAACGGATAGGAAAAGCGGAATTATCCGCATTTTCGAATCTGTTGGCAGCAGGAGTGTGTATTATCGTGTTCTTTATCAGACCGGAAAATGTATGGGTGTATGTATTTTTTATGGCACTTTGCTGGGTGGGACTTGGAATGTTTTCCATGGTGTCATGGGCATTGATTACGGATGTTATTGATTATTCTGAGATTAAAAATGGTGTTCGCGAGGATGGAAGTGTGTATGCATTATATTCTTTTGCCAGAAAAATGGGGCAGGCGGCCGCTGCAGGAGTATCCGGATTTTTGCTGACCTCGATTGGTTATACGCAGGAGACTGCTTTTGATACAGAAGTCGTAAATGGGATATTTAGCATCTCGACACTGGTACCGGCACTGGGGTTTGGATTATTGGCAGCTATTTTGTGGTTCTGGTATCCATTGCACAAAAAACAGGTGGATGAAAATGTGGAGATATTAAAGAAAAAACGGGAAAAACTATGAAAACGTTATCAGTGCATTTTGAACAAATTGAATTGTCGAATATTAGCAAATATCATGAAAAAATTAATGCAGATTGACGCTTGTATACAAGGGTGATATACTAACATTAACAATGGAAACGAGGGTGTGGCGTTTCTTTGTACAAATTTGGATGCAATTTGATTGCATACAAGTTTGAAGTGCCCACGGGGCAAGAAAAATCTTTTTAGAAGAAGGAGAGACTTAATTATGGCTCAGACAAGAAGTTTGCCGGATAAGTATTACGGCGAAAACGGTATTCATCGCGTTCCATTATGGAGAATTGGTATGTTCGCGTTGAATAACACATCTACCAACCTTTACATGTTCTTAATGAACTTCGTAGCTTACTACTTAGCAGGTTGGGTAGGCGTAGGTACTGTATTAGCTGGTTCATTCTCAATGTTCATGAGAATTTGGGACGGTGTTACAGACCCATTCGTAGGATTTATGGTTGATAAGACAAATGGTAAGTTCGGTAAGAACCGTCCATTCATGGTTATCGGTAACGTAATCCTCTGTGTTACATCATTCATTATGTTCCATGTAACACATTTATTACCAATGGCAGCTAGATTCCCATTCTTTATCGTAATCTCTGCTATTTACTACTTAGGTTACACAGCTCAGTGTGTAGTTACAAAATCAGCTCAGACATGTTTAACAAACGATCCAAAACAGAGACCATTATTCTCTATTTTCGATGGTATTTACAACACAGTTCTTTTTGCTTATTTACAGATTGTAGCTACTCAGAAAGCAACAGCTTACGGCGGTTTTACAAATGACCCTGCATTATTCCATGATTTATGGGTTATGTTCGCAGTTGCATCTGCAGTTTGCTGTGCAGCAGCAGTATTTGCTATCGCTCCAAAGGATAGAAGCGAATTCTTCGGTACAGGTAAAGCTCAGAAGGTTGGATTCAAAGATTACTGGGATACACTTAAAGGTAACAGAGCTATCCAGATGCTCGTTGTATCTGCAGGTACAGATAAATTAGCTATGTCTATGAAGGGTAACTCAGCTCTCATGGTTGTATTATTCGCATTCATGGTTGGCGATTATAAGTTATCAGGTACATTATCAGGTATGATTTCTATTCCTACAATGCTTCTTATGATGCTTGGTGTAGGTGGACTTGCTACTCGCCTTGGACAGAGAAAAGCTATGCTTATCGGTTCTTGGGGTGGTATTGTTACTAACGTATTATTAATCGCTCTCTGGATGCTTGGTGATTATACATCATTTGCAACAGGTAATGGTGATGGTGCAGTTAACTGGGGATTCTTCGCAATTGCATATATCGGACTTAACATTTTATTAGGTGGATTTACTGGTATCTCTGGTAACATCGTTATTCCTATGACAGCTGACTGTGCTGACTACGAAGTATACCGTACAGGTAAATACGTTCCAGGTCTTATGGGTACATTATTCTCATTTGTTGATAAGTTAATTTCTTCATTTGCTCCAATGTTAGTATCTGTATCATTTGCAGCAATCGGATTTAGCGAATCATTACCAGATATCGTACACGTAGATGCAATCAATGCTGATCCAGCTTGGAAACAGACAACATTCATGGTAACATTAATGTTATTATATGGTTCAGTTGTTATCGGTAACTTATGTAACGTAGTAGCTCTTAAATTCTATCCACTTACAAAAGAAAAAATGGAAGAAATTCAGGGCGAAATTGCAGCTATCAAAGCAAAAGCTATGGAAGAATAATCTGCAATTGATAATTACATAATAATGTAGTAAAATAGGGGCACCGGAGTTCCGGTGCCCTAACTTTTTTCGTAGGATGAAAGTTAGCACTTCGTGCACAATGCACAACTCACAGAGCAAAAAATAAATGCTTTGCAATACTGCTCGCACACAAAGGATTGTGCAGAGCACAATCTTATTATAAGGAGTATTACAATATGTTCGGAAAATCAAAGGATAAGCAGGAAAAACCATCAAAAGAGCAGATGAGAAACGATTATGTGGAGTATATCAAAGCGGAAGAGGAACTAAAGCAGCTTCGTAAGGAATACGGTATCGAAGATCCGAAGGAAGGAAAGCTTTCGCGGAAGATTTCTTCCTATTTTGAACGTCGTGAAGATCGTGAGCCGGTAGCAGTCAGTAAGAAGAAGTATATATGGCTTGCCGTTTTGACAGGCTGGATGGGTGGCCATCGTTTCTACTGTAAGCATTATAAAGTAGGTCTTACTTATCTTTTGCTTTGCTGGATGGGAATCGGATTATATCATACAATTATCGATTTAATGCAAGTGATTCCAATGCAGCCGGATGAGAACGGCATGATTTTCTTATAAAGGACATGACCAAATTGTGCAATAAAGGGGTATTGTAAAATAAATCCCTTGATACGATAAACTTTCGTTTAACGAATAGTTCCTACTAGGTTACGGCTGTATTTACTTTTAAAAGCTTCCTTGGTAGCCTTTACCGCATGAAATCATAATCATTATCACGGTTTCTACTGTTTATCTTATTCATGATTTTATCGATGTTACGCTGTATTTCATAATCACGTTGAGTTCTTGCTCTGGACAACTGTGGCTCACGCTGACAAAATACATCATAAGCAGTCATGTTACCCATTTTACAGCCTTGCATAAATTCAGCCATTAAGGAAGCCCTTGAATTATCTCCCATATTGGCATATTTCTTGGCTTCCTTGCAAGTAGCTATAGCAAAGTCCTCGGTGCTTCTTACAGCCGCTACAGTTTCTGCAAGTTCAAATTCCTTATCATCAAGTCTATTTTCAAGTTCTGCGAGTTCCTTTTCTTTATCGGCTTGTATAAGGCTTATGCTGTCAATAGCATACTGTTCAGTATGCTGTTGTATTTCAACCTCAAATAAAGCCTCTTGAGCTGTTTCTAAGGCATTTAAACGCTCTTGGTAGTCTTTTTCTCGTTCTCTGATAAAATTGCCCTTATTTTGGCTTTTAACGTCCTTTATAGGCTCTCTGATGATATTAAGACCATGTTCCTCACAGATGTCTAGCCATTTGTCCCTACACATGGCTGTGAACGTCACGTTACGGTTATTATAACGTGATACCTTTTTGTTTGGCTGTGGAAGCTCTATCCCGGCTTGTTCCAATGCCTTTTCACGGTTAGGAACAACGTTTCCATGCTTGTCTATACCTCGCCATGCTCTTGTACCGTGAATATGTGGTGTTGCTTCATCATCATGCAAAGCCATTGTCAGCACTTCAAACGGATAACCATGTTCTTCGTTCCATTGCTGTTCCCATGCTAGATAATCATCAACACACTCGGATAACGTGTCAGCATCCACGTTATCCAACACATTACCTATCTGCAAAATAAAGGCTTCTGGCATGTGCTGTGTTAGGTAATCTTGCATGGTTTTCTGTTTTTCTGGATGTCGGTCTTTGACGTAGTTATCGTTGATACGTTTCAGTGTATCTCCATAAGTTGCTTCGTAAAACCTTAACATAGCTTCGTCAAAATCATCACACGTATATTCCTCAGTATCTAGCCATGTGTAGAACACGTCGTTCTCCAATCGGTCTAGGTCTATGTGCTGTGAGTTTTCTACGTCAAAGTTTCTTCTGTCATGCTTTCCAGTAGCTGATGTAGCTTGCTGTTTTGTAAAGCTGGCACGCATTGCTTGCTTCGCTTGCTGTGTCACTCCGCTGTAAGATTTCATGTAAACCACTCCTTTCTCGGTATATTAAATTGCGGTTTGCGGTTTAGCATATCCCAATACGCAAAAACCGCAAGCGGTTTTTTCTATGGGCTCTCCGAGGGGCAAAGAGGGCTTCGCCCTCTCTGCACACTCCTTACTCGTCAGCCTCAATAGCAGATTGTAAATCCTCTCCTTTAGCCTCGTTGTAAACGATAGTCAGCTTACGCTGCTTACCGTCACTGCCTTTTAAAATAAAGGCAGGATTTACGTAATATACACCATCAAATTTTCTTGTCATAATATTTGCTTCTATCATTTTTTTTATGGCTATATTTACGGTTTTGGTGCTTATATTTGTTTTTTCAGAAATCTCTCTTATCGTTCCGATAAAGAGATTTTCACTTAATTTTACATTCTCAAGTATGTAAAATACAACATCCATTTGTTTGCTGTTGCTAATCATTCCAAGAGCCATGAGCAAATCCATAAGCCATACTTTAGCCCAACCGCCATGACTGTAAACTTTTTTATACATTTCTGTTTCGTAACCGACATTTCCATCTTCGTCAGTATATTCTCTTGTTCTTGTAAGAACTTTTGCTGTTTCTCCACCTTTGCTGTCATGTCCGTAAATGACGGTATTTGGTACTGCTTTATTTGATGGTAAACCTAGCATTTGTTCAGGGCTTCTCACGATAGTTTCTTTTCCTGTAACCCCTGTCTGTTGTGCTACTATATATGCTGTATTTGGTAAATTGCTCATTTTGTAATCCTCCTTTTTTGTCTTAACCGTTTAGTTCTTTTGTGGTAATTATACTACTACAAAAGAACTTTGTCAACTTTTAATTACCACAAAAGTGGTAGGATATTACCACACGAAGAGTAGGATATTACCACAAGACTTTAATATTAAAAATGTTCTAAAACCCAGTAAAATCAAGGGTTTCAGAACTTTATTTGTAAGATTTTTATTGCTTATGGTCTTATCTATATATATAAGGGGGCACTCGCCAACACTTCGGGGCTACGCCCCTTCGTGTTTGGCTCCTTAGCCCCCTCGGCACGCCTTCGGCGTACCTCACCCCCTCACACCCTTCCCTTACAAAGAAAAATGCTCAAAGTACAACTTCGAGCATGGGTTAGAGCAAGTATGAGAGATAGCAGTTTAACGTCCGTAGAAACTACCGTTCCACTTTCGTTAAACTGCGAGTTTCGCAAATAGTTGCTAAGCGGGCGTGCTCCGTTTTGGTATAACGGATGTCGCACGCCAGCAACTACCGTTTCCCCGACTTTCCTACGAAAAGACACTTTCGCGAAACTCTTGGTTCGTTTAGCGATTTATTTGCGGCTCGCAGAATGCGGGTTATTTCTTTCTCGAAGTCTTTGAATAGTGCCAAGCATTTTAGAAAAGATATATTTGGTTGTTGTGAAGAAATGTTCGAAAGTCTAATTTTGCAAATGCCGGAAACGCGATTTTTCATCTCCGCTAAGGGCT
>JAZSEF010000039.1:0-4424 GCA_045531555.1 Roseburia sp.
GATGTTCCTAAATATTTTTCTGCCAAGCTTCTTCTGTACATAAAAGAACCTGGGCAAGCCTGCCATGAAACGCCCTTTAAAGAACCGTCTCTCTGGTCTGTAGCGATCTGAATTGTATATGGATACATTTCAGCTAAATCTGCTTCTGTTAAACCAAGATCTGTTACAGGTAATGTGTAATCAGAGTTTGTGTACTTCATGATGTAAGCTGCTTCTGCTGCAATTAAGTCAGGATAATCTTCAGCATCTGGTGTCTGTAATAAAGCATCGATTTTTTCCTGGTAAATAGCAGAATCACCAACGTTAACATAAACCATACGTTCTGCAACTTCTGGATTAATTGAAGCAACATAAGCTTTAATTCTGTCGCCTGCTTCTGTGTTCCAAGAGTAAATGTAAAATGGGTCTGCAGGAGCTTCTTCTGCTGCTGCTTCTTCTGCAGGAGCTTCTTCTTCAACTGCTGCAGGTGCTTCTGCAGGAGCTTCTTCTTTTGCGCCACAACCAGCTAAACATGTAGCTACCATAGCAACGCTCAGTAATACGCTGAGTAACTTTTTCTTCATTATGAGATTCCTCCACTTTAATATTTTTTATTTAAATACCTCACAGTATTAAATAACAATGTTATTCGGAAGCTATGCTTCCATTTTTCTTACGGACCTTCCTCTTATGAGATTGCCCTCAACTACAACATGTTCGATTAACGAACTCTTTGGTTTCTCAATCAGATTGATAAGATTCTCTGCCGCTACTCTTCCTATCATTCTTGTATCCTGATAAATAGTAGTAAGCTGTGGTTCAATCTGCTGAGTTATATTGATTCCGTCATATCCGGCAATGGATATGTCTTCCGGAATCTTAAGTCCTCTTGACCGTATCTCATTTCTACCACCCATCGCACATAAGTCATCGGGATAAATGATACAGGTCGGACGTTCTTTCATATCTAAAAGTTTGGCTGTGAGCTTTTCGGCGTTCTGCGCATCTCTGTATGCACCTTTTAACAAATAGTCCTCATTCACTTCCAAACCAAGCTCTGCGGCTGTTTTATAAAAGCTCTTAATTCTCGCATCTGTAACGGCTGATGTATGACCGTATACATAAGCTACCTTACGGTGTCCCTGCTCATATATATATGTAAGCAGGTCTCGGATTCCTTTTACGTTGTCAGAAGAAACTGCCAGGCGGTTATTGAATACGTAATCAATCGTTACCACCGGGATATCGCTTTCTACCAACTCGCGAATTTCTTTATCCGTGAAATCCACACAAGCTATCAGCACGCCGTCTACGTTTCTGTATTTACAATGTTCAAGGTACGACATGGTGTTCTTTCTTCCTTTGTTACAGTTGATGAAAGTAACATCATATCCTTGTGCTTCTACTGTAATCTTGAAGCTGTCTAAAATATGTGAGAAGTAATCATGTGTCAAACCACTCTGTGGCATCTCGTCTACGAATAGAACGCCGATGCTGTTACTTCTATTGGTTCTTAATGCTCTTGCATTAGCATTTGGGAAATATCCCATCTTCTTTGCGACTTCTCTAATATGTTGCTTCGTCTCTTCGCCGACATCTCTGTGGTCATTCAATGCTTTGCTAACAGTTGCCACGGAGACGCCACACGCAGCTGATATATCTTTTAGCGATGCCATTTGAATCCCCTTTCCTTATACAGCGTTCGGCAATCCATAAATGACGTTCCGTACAAGGGTTTGTTTACTTAATCGTTTTCGTAAGTTCAATATATAACACTTTTTTCAGAAATGCAACGCCTTTTTTAGGCATTTTTTATATTTTGTGACATTTTTACACTTTTCAATTATCAAAATTGTGCACTTTATCGATAAACCAAATTGCTGTTTTTTGCATTTGGAATGAGTTTCTTCCTATTATATTGTCCTCTTATTCTCATCGTTTTCGTAACTATCCCATCTTTTTCAAAATCTCCTTTTGGGGGCTTTTGGAACCATAGTCATAACCCATTTAGGACTGCCCTAAAAAACTTTTTATAATTTTTTCAAAGAAATGCTTGATTTTACTTGCTTTTTTGAGAATCATAACATATACTTGTGTTAAATTCTTTTGAAGAATTTTCTTTTTTCTCCGTTTACTTAATCGTTTTCGTTTTCCCTTAGATAGTTAAGCAGATATATTGCTTCTATATATATGATTGAGCTACAATAAAAAGAAAACGGAGAGAGTATTATGAAATTTGGATATTTCGACGATCTTAACAAAGAATACGTCATCACATCACCTAAGACTCCATTGCCATGGATTAACTATCTTGGCTGTGAGAGTTTCTTTTCACTGATTTCCAATACTGGCGGCGGATACAGCTTCTATAAGGATGCGAAGCTTCTTCGTCTTACCAGATATCGTTACAACAATGTTCCTTATGATAACAACGGAAGATACTTCTATATCAAAGACAACGGAACCGTTTGGAATCCGGGTTGGCAGCCCACACAGACTCCGCTTGATTCTTATGCATGCCGTCATGGTCTTGGATACTCTGTATTCGAAAGCAGCAAAAACGATTTAGCTGCAAGTGTAACTGCATTTGTTCCAATTGGCGACAATTGTGAAATTAATAAGGTTACATTGAAGAATAACAGTGACTCTGTTAAAGATATTTCCGTATTTTCATACATAGAGTTCTGTCTCTGGAATGCAGTTGACGACAGCACTAACTTCCAGCGTAACTTAAATACCGGTGAGGTTGAATTAGAACCTTCTGTTATTTATCACAAGACAGAATACCGCGAACGCCGTAATCATTATGCTGTTTACGCAGTAAATGAACCGGTTGCAGGTTTTGATACCGATAGAGATTCTTTCCTTGGTGCATACAGAAGCCCTTCCGATCCTGAAGTAGTAGAACTTGGCGCTTCTAAGAACACAGTTGCCAGCGGTTGGTCACCAATCGGTTCTTTCCAGCTTAACGCTACTTTACAGCCGGGCGAAGAAGTTTCTTATGTATTTGTACTCGGATACATCGAGAACCCTGTAGCAGAAAAATGGGAAGCACTTAACGTTATCAATAAGAAACCTGCCCATGCAATGTTAGAAAGATACAATACAGTCGAAAAAGCAGATGCTGCTTTGGCTGCGTTGAAAGAATATTGGAACAACTTACTTAGCAAATATACTCTTGAGACCGAAGACGACAAGCTTTGCCGTATGGTTAACATCTGGAACCAGTACCAGTGTATGGTTACCTTTAACATGTCCCGTTCCGCTTCTTATTATGAATCAGGAACAGGACGCGGTATGGGATTTAGAGATTCCAGTCAGGACTTACTCGGTTTCGTACATTTGATTCCGGAATCAGCAAGAGAAAGAATTATCGATATCGCTTCTACACAGTTTGAAGACGGTAGTGCATATCATCAGTATCAGCCTCTTACAAAGACCGGTAATATGGATATCGGAAGCGGTTTCAACGATGACCCGTTATGGTTAATCGCAGGTACATCCGCTTATATCCGCGAAACAGGTGATTATTCCATCTTAGATGAGATGGTACCGTTTGATAATAAAGTAGAACTGGCTCAGCCTCTTATGGAGCATTTACGCCGTTCATTTAATTTCTTTGATAATAATAAGGGACCTCACAAGCTTCCGCTTATCGGACGTGCAGACTGGAATGACTGCCTGAACCTTAACTGTTTCTCTGAAACACCGGGTGAATCTTTCCAGACTACTGGACCAAGTGAAGGACCTGTTGCAGAATCCGTATTCATCGCCGGGATGTATGTTAAATACGGTAATGAATATGCTACTATCTGTGAAAAGATGGGACTTGCAGACGAAGCTAAAGAAGTTCGTGCCAAAGTTGCTGATATGTACCAGGCAGTTGTTACTGCAGGTTGGGACGGAGAATGGTTCGTTCGTGCATACGATGCAAACAGCGATATTATCGGTTCTCACAAATGTGAAGAAGGCCAGATTTTCATCGAGCCACAGGGTATGTGCGTAATGGCAGGTATCGGTGTGGAAGAAAAACTCGCTGAGAAGGCACTTGATTCCGTAAAAGAAAGACTTGATACCAAGTACGGTATTGTATTATTACAGCCGGCTTATCAGAAATACTATGTAAATCTTGGTGAAATTTCTTCTTACCCACCGGGATACAAAGAAAATGCAGGTATCTTCTGCCACAACAATCCATGGATTTCCATCGCTGAAACTGTTATCGGACGTGGTAACAGAGCTTTCGAAATCTATAAGAAGACTTGTCCTGCATACACAGAAGATATCAGTGAGATTCACCGCGCAGAGCCATACGCTTACGCACAGATGATCGCAGGTATTGATGCTAAGAATCACGGCGAAGCTAAGAACAGCTGGTTAACAGGTACAGCCGCTTGGACATTTACCAATGTATCACAGCATATTTTAGGTGTTCGTCCTGATTT
>JAZSEF010000020.1:0-5629 GCA_045531555.1 Roseburia sp.
CCCGATTATTAGAAAAATTTGCAGTTTTAGTCGGTTGTAGGTACTTAAGAATACCCGACTTTTTTGTTGATTTTTCAAATTAGTAGGTAGGAATCCTATATTTGGACCCGATTAAATTTAACAATTTGCCAGTTGGTCGGGTGGGTTCTTAAAAATGTACCCGACTAACTTTATACTTTTAACAATCAGTCGGATAACGTGCAATAAAATCGCTCTAAATCACACTTCCAAATCTCAATTTAAGTGATTCTACGTTAAACGAAAGTTTATCGCTCTCATTCAGCCAAAAACTAATTAAGCAATGCCTTGTCGATAATCTGGAAATTTGCACGATGGATATAAAGTGCTTTTCCATCAATCATGAGTTTGGTAGTTTTGGGTAAATCTTCGCTGACTTCCCAGTATACATCCTGCCCTGAAAATGCACAAATCGGATCGCCCAACTGACTTTGAATTACAACTACTGTTGGTTTACCGAAGTAATTTTTATATTTATTTACTGTTTCTGCTACGATATTTAAATCCCCAAGCCCACTGGCATCACTAGATACATCTACTTCTGTTGTATCAAATTCTACATCCGGTTTTAATCCCTCTTCAATAAAAAGTATGGTACTTCCACAGCTTTCAATCTGTTTTCCGTCAATAGTAATCGTAATTACAGAAGACATGGTCTCTGTAATCATCCAACCAGTTTCTGAATAAGAATATTCATCCACGATATTCGGACGCATATTGATATTTTCTCCCTCTGCTGTCATGAATAATTCACCTGAATTCGAATAAAACTGACATTCATAAGTATTACCTTTGATATTGCCTGATAATTCATTAAGCCTATTCGTCAATCCCGCAATACTGCATCCTGTACTCAATACCATCATCATTGCCAATCCTACTACTGCAGCAATTTTCTTATTAACTCTTTTCATTTGTATAATCACTCCTATACCTTTCATACTGATTTTTCGGATATTATTGTACCATAAATTATTTCACAAAAAAATTAAATCTCTCTAAAATATTATTCCACAAAATCAAAAAATGGATGTTGCAAACGTTTTAAACCTTTACAACATCCATATATTTTATTCTTCAATTGATTTACGTCTGCTTACCATTACTTTCTCATTTAAGCACTCAAAAATGCTATCTACTTTTTTCTTATCCATCTTAGGTGTCATCACGCTTACTACCGGCACAATCACCATACCAACTAACATTGCTATTGCTCCCGCATTAATTGGAGATGCAATAAACTTAAGAAACATATTCGATACCGTTAAAAGTACACCTGATGCGAAACTTGCCCAAACTGCTGCTTTTGTAACACCTTTCCAGTATAAGCCATACATAAATGGTGCTAAGAACGCTCCTGCTAACGCTCCCCAGGAAATACCCATAAGCTGGGCAATAAAGGTCGGTGGGTCAAGTGCAATAATAACACTGATTGCAATGAAGAAAACCAACATAATTCTCATGCAAAGAAGCTGCTTCTTCTCATCCATATCTTTTATAAGATTGTCCTTAATCAGGTCTAATGTCAATGTCGAACTTGATGTTAATACCAATGAAGATAAAGTCGACATCGATGCTGAAAGCACTAATACGATTACAATTCCGATTAAAATATCCGGTAAGGTTGAAAGCATGCTCGGAACAATCGCATCGTAGATAACACTTCCGTCTGCTGCATGAATGGCTGGTGTATCAAACAAACGGCCAAAACCACCTAAGAAATAACAACCACCTGCTACAATAATTGCAAAGAATGTAGAAATAATTGTTCCGTAACGAATTGCTTTTTCATCTTTGATTGCGTAAAACTTATGTACCATCTGTGGCAATCCCCATGTACCAAGTGAAGTTAATATTACGACACCGATTAAATTTGGTAAGTCTGGTCCGAAGAATGATGCAAATACACCTTTTTGTCCCATGGTCAATGGCACGTCACTTTCAAGTTCTGCAAGTTTTCTGATTGCCTCATAAAAACCGCCCTGTCCATCAAGTACTGCAATGATTACCGCTACAATACCAAACAACATTACAATTCCCTGAATGAAATCGTTAATCGCTGTAGCCATATAGCCGCCCAGTATAACATACACACCTGTTAATGCAGCCATCGCAATTACACAAACTGCATAAGGAATATCAAATGCCATCCCAAACAATCGTGACAGGCCATTGTATACAGACGCTGTATATGGAATTAAGAAAATAAAAGAAATCGCAGATGCCGCAATCCGAAGTGCATTCGAATCATAACGCTTGCCAAAATAATCTGGCATTGTCGATGCTGACAAATGTTTACTCATAACTCTGGTTCTTCTGCCTAAGATTACCCATGCAAGTAAAGAACCGATAAAAGCATTTCCAATACCAATCCAAGTCGATGCAATGCCATATTTATAACCGAACTGACCCGCATAACCTACAAATACTACCGCTGAAAAATACGAAGTGCCATATGCAAATGCCGTGAGCCATGGCCCCACACTTCTGCCACCCAGCACAAAATCATTCACATTTGTCGCATGTTTTCTGGAGTACACACCTACACCAATCATTACTCCAAAGAAAATAATTAGAAAAATCACTTTTGTAACCATAATCCATACCTCTATCCCACTTGTTTTTCTTTTTCACTTTAAACCGCAACGCTTTAAAGCCTTAAAGTAATATGATTATATAAAACCCCTGCCAAAAATGCAAGGGTTTTTTCTTATTTTTTAATCCTTGTAACTATTCAGCCCCAACAAACGCTTAGCATTCCCTGCAAGAAGTGCTTCTTTCTCCGCTTGTGTAATCGGCAATTCATTTATTTTTGCAATTATCACGGCAGGATCACTCCATGGAGAATCCGTTGCAAACAGCACCTTCTTTTTGTCGTGTTTCTCCCATATCCGCAAAAACATATCCTGCTCAATATAATCAAGCGTAACCGCTGTATCAAAATATACATCTGCATCTGCCAGATACTCGTATACTTCTTCCCAGCGTTTCCAACCGCCATAATGTGCCACTACCAATTTTTCCGGTCTAATCGTATCAATCACTTTCCGCATTCTATCCGGTGGACAATGCACTAAATCCGGAAAAGCATTGTCCAAGCCTGCATGCGTACTGATAATCAAACCCAATTCACTGGCATATTCAATAATATTCATAAATCGCACATCGTCAATCATAACACCCTGATAATCCGGATGCAGTTTGATCCCACAAAGTCCTAAATCTTTAATATAACGCAGCTTTCCCTTATAATCTTCACAGTCCGGATGAATCCCGCCAAAAGACAATAATTTCCCTGCATACTGCTCATTTACGCTTTTTGCAAATAAATTCACACTTTCAAACTGAGACGGTTTAGTCACCACCGGAAGTATCACAGACATATCAACGCCTGCCTTTTCCATAGATTGTAGTAAACCATCCAGTGTACCATTTGCAGCAGCCTTTATACCGCACACTTTTTCCAATGACGCAATCGTCCTATTTGCTATAGCATCCGGGAAAATATGCGTATGAAAATCTATTACCATTTTACTACCTTGTAACCATTTCCTTTGTATCAGTTACATACCTCTCTTAATCACAACATTTGTATCGACTTTATGATTAATTAGTAATTATTCAATTCTGCTGCGCGGATCAGTTCAACACCGGTTTCTTCTAATACTGTTGCAGCTTTCTCTAAATCAGCCGGTTTGATTACGATAGATGCATCATCATTGCCGGTTGCAAGAGCATACGTATACTCAATATTAATACCTGCTTTACAGATTTCAGAAAGAAGCACCTGAAGCTGTCCTACCTGATGAGATAATTTTACCGCCAAAACAGGAGTCAGCATTGCAGAAAAACCTTCTGCTTTTAAGGCATCTTTTCCCACCTGTGGATTCGACACAATCATACGTAACATTCCGAAGTCACTGGTATCTGCCAGTGATAAAGAAATGATATTGATATTGTTTTGTTTTAAAATATCAAGAACCTTTTCTAAACGACCTTCTCTATTTTCCAGAAATACAGATAACTGATTAATATACATAGCATTCCTCTTTCTGTGCTGCTTTTCTCTTCTACAGACTCATGATGCAGCACAAACACGAGTTTGTCAAAATGATACCTCTTTATACTAACTTACGCTTATCAATTACATGAACAGCCTTACCCATACTTCTCTCAATAGACTTTGGCTCTACCAGTTTTACTTTTACTGCCAGACCAATCGCCTGCTGAATTACATGGGCAATTTTCTTCGTAAGATTTTCTAACTCACTAATCTTATCGGAGAAGAATTTTTCATCTACTTCTACCTGAACTTCAAGTGTATCTAAGTTATTTACACGATCTACTACTAACATATAGTGTGGTGAAGCTTCACCCATTTCTAATAACGCTGCTTCCACCTGAGATGGGAATACGTTTACTCCACGGATGATAAGCATATCGTCAGAACGTCCTTTGAATCTGCTGATACGTGGAGTTGTTCTTCCACATTCACACTTCTCATAGCTAATGCTTGTAAGATCTCTGGTACGATAACGAAGCAATGGTAAACCTTCTTTGGTCAATGTCGTGAATACCAATTCACCTGTTTCGCCTTCTGGTACCGGATCTAACGTCTCAGGATGAATAATTTCCGGATAGAAATGATCTTCGTATACATGTAAACCTTTGTGATAAATACAGTCACAAGCCACACCCGGTCCCATAACTTCCGATAAACCATAGATATCAAATGCGTTAATATGAAGTTTTTCTTCAATCTGTTTACGCATCTGTTCTGTCCAAGGTTCTGCACCGCAAATAGCAGTTTTTAATTTAATTTTATCCAATGCACCTTCTGCTTCCAGAGTTTCTGCAATATGAAGCAGATAGGATGGTGTACAGGCGAGGGCTGTTGCCCCAAAATCCTGCATCATGGTAATTAATTTCTTTGTATTTCCAGTAGACATTGGAACTACCGTTGCACCTAAATTTTCAGCACCGTAGTGTGCACCAAGTCCTCCTGTAAAGAGTCCATATCCATAAGCAATCTGGATAACGTCATCTCTTGTAAGGCCGGCCTGGGCAAAAGCTCTGGCAACACATTCTTTCCAGACATCAATGTCTTTTCTTGTGTAACCTACAACAGTCGCTTTTCCTGTGGTACCGCTGGATGCATGCACACGTACAATCTGAGACTGTGGAACTGCAAATGTACCAAAAGGATAGTTATCTCTTAAATCTGCCTTTGTAGTAAATGGCAGTTTTACGATATCATCTACAGTTTCAATATCTCCTCGCTCCACACCTCACGCCTGCATTTTTTTACGGTAATATTCTACATTATGATATACGCGGTCAACTAATTTCACCAATCTCTTACTTTGCAGATTATGCAGCTCATCACGGCTCATACATTCTTTTGCTTCATTCCAAATCATTTCTCATTTCTCCCTTCCAATCCCAGTAAAAATGCCTTTTTATTAATTTCCACTGTCTTTGGCGGAACCGTTTTTTCAATTACATTCAGCCATGCTTCCTTTGAAAAATCCATATGTTTCGCAGCTACACCAAGTACAATAATGTTAAATACTCTGGAATTTCCAAGTTTGATTGCTTCTTCCATTGCATT
>JAZSEF010000069.1:0-9362 GCA_045531555.1 Roseburia sp.
AGGGCACTGTCCGTGCTATGCAGATATTTCCCCGAGATTGTGCAGCCCTTAGCGGAGATGAAAGATCGCGTTTCCGGCATTTGCAAAATTAGACTTTCGAACATTTCTTCACAACAACCAAATATATCTTTTCTAAAATGCCTGACACTATTCAAAGACTTCGAGAAAGAAATAACCCACGTTCTGCGAGCCGCAAATATCCCACTAAACGAAAGTTTATCGTATTGAATAATAAATCTTGTAACTGCCAGTTTAATGTCTTGTCAATAGTGCCCACACAAAACAAATTCTATTTTTTAGCATGCGCGGTATAGGGTAATGTGACATCTCTGAAGCGTTGCTGCCGTGACGACGATATTTGATGAGTTTCTCCGGGATGAAGGTGGTGCCACGTTTTAATTGGTCATTGATTACACCTATCCACTGGTCATGCATCTCAATATAATTCGGGATCGGTAATACTTGTTCCAATAAATCCCGTTTAAAAGCCATACAACAGCCAATATACGTGTTTCTCCAGATGTTTTTAAGTACACCTGCCCCGGAACCTTTTAAGCTGTAAAAGGAGTCTAAAATCACTTCCTGACAGTTTCCATCCGTTACAAGTGCATCATGCACCACAAGTCCGACTCCGCTCTTTTCAAATGTATCCATGACTCGTTCCACTTTTTCCGGCATCCAGATGTCATCCTGATCAGCTAGAAAAATATATTCGCCATCACACGCGCGTAGGGCATTCTCTACATTCTTCTTTACGCCTGCTTTTGGACCATCAATCATCCGAACCCTGGAATCTTTCCTTGTATATTGAGCAATGATTTCTCTGGTTCCATCTGTAGAACCATCATCAGATATAACCACTTCATCATCTGCCCCAAGCTGCATCAAAATCGAATCCAACTGTTCTTCTATGTACTTTGCACCTTGATAAGAAACCATCGCAACCGAAATATGCTTCATTATCTCTCCCTCTTTTCCTTTGGTTTATACAGCATCTTTTCCTATTTCCAGCCCCATTTACAGAAATATGAAATCATAGACTGTACATGCAGTTTGAATAACTTTTTACTCTTATGAGAACCTTTTTCCCATTTATGAATCACCGTCGCATTCGGACAATAGCATAAACGTGAAATCCGATTCAGACGTTTGCACAAATCCGCATCTTCCATATACAAAAAGAAACGCTCATCAAATCCCTTCAACTGTCTAAATAATTCAGTACGAATCACAAGGAAACTCCCCTGTGCAAATGGTACATCGAATGGTTTTGTATAATCCATATCCTGCATCGTGTGATAAGCCTGACGCTTTTTAAATTTACCTTTTAAAAACATACGAATGAACATATCCCATACCGTCAACTCTCTACGATAGACACTCAAAAGATTCCCTTCTTCATCTACAAGACGAGGCACACACATCCCAATACTCTCATCTTCCATAAATGCTATCAATTTTGAAAAAGCATCTTCTTCTAAGATAATATCCGGATTCACAATCGCATGGTATTTTGAGTCCAATTTCTCTAGTACATAATTATGCCCACCGCCAAATCCGATGTTTTTTCCGGTAGGCAGATATATGACATCCTTATACTGCTTCTCCAATTCTGCCAGTCCATTTGAACTTCTCATAGTCTGCTCTCTATTTTGGGCAGCTTCCTTTCCACTGTGCTGTTTTGCTTCTTCTGCATTATCTACAATATAAATCTGCTTACTAACAGACGAAGGAGTATGTTCTTCAATCGAAGCTACGGCTTTTTTTACATCTTCTTCATTATGATACGACACAATCGTTATGCTTAAATCTCTCATCCTAATCTCCGCTCTGAATAATTACGCTAATATTATTACAGGAAATTGCACTATGTACAATTTCCTGCTTATCCCAATGACTATTCAGCCCCTCTTCCAAGAAGCACTACTTTTACTGTTTTAAATAAGATACGAACATCCATTGCCAGATTCCAATTGGAAATATAAGCCGTATCCAGACTTACTACTTCTTCAAAATCTGTAATCTTACTTCTGCCGCTTACCTGCCACATACCGGTCAATCCCGGTTTATTTCCAAGGCGTGCACGGTGATGGGCTTCGTACTGTTCAAACTCATCCAATGTCGGCGGTCTGGTTCCAACAAGACTCATATCACCCCTTAACACGTTCCAAAACTGTGGTAATTCATCAATCGAAAACTTACGCATAAACTTTCCAATCGGAAAAATTCGCGGATCATCATCCATCTTGAACATAAGCCCCTGCATCTTATTCTGTTCCATCAATTCTTTCTTCCGCTCTTCTGCATCTGTATACATCGAACGGAATTTATAAATCTTAAACTGTCTTCCATTTTTTCCCACACGAGTCTGCGAAAAGAAAATAGATCCCGGAGACTGCTTTTTAATAATCGGTGCAAAAATAATAAATGCAATACCCGTAATAAGCAGTCCTACCAAACTTCCAACAATATCCATGCAACGTTTAATAAATAACTGTCGCGGTGTTGCAATACACATACTCGAAGTAAGCACCAGATATGGACCGCATTTTTCCACTACTTTATTCGGCATAAGCTTAGACTCATGTACCAGATTAAAATGTACAATTACGCCCATCTCTAACAATTCTTCTGCCAGCGCTTCACTGCTGCTGATGCTGTCTCCATTAATAAACACTTCATCGACGACATTGGTACGAATATATTCCATAAAATTATCCGCATTCGCTACAACCGGAACCTGCCTGATAACCTCACCCTGTCTCGGTACATCTGTGACTACAATTCCTTTTATCACATAATTGCGATAAAGCGTATGTTCAAAATCAATGATACAAGGTTCTACTCTATCATTGGTAGTAACCAGCAGCATTACCGAACGGTTCTTATCTTCCATGATACGGTTTCTTACCACAATCTTTAGGGATATATGACCCAAATAGCAGAAAATCATGGACAATCCCCAAAATGTAAACAACATCTGTCTGGAATATGCGACCGATTGTTTCGTTGCATACAGGAAAAGGATAATACCAAGAAATGCCATTGTACACTGTGCCACAACAGCCTTAAATTCCTGCACCTTATCCCTGCGCAATATACTTTTATATGGTTCTGTAAAAAATATAATACAAACCTGAATCAACACTGTTACAATTGCTAAGTGACTGTAAAGCTCCTCGCCATAAGCCCATCCCAACTCAAAACGAATCGCATACGCCACCAAAAATGCAATCTGCACCAGGAGAATATCCAACAGTGTGAAGTCTAAATGCTTCATCCAGCTTCGTCTCTCTTTTTTATACATTGCCGACTCCTTACAAATCTTTCGTTTCTTTACGCTATCTGACATGAAATGCCCGATAATAAAACTTCCTAATTAAATCCAATTACTTTCTGGGAAATCTTATACGCTGCTACTGAAATCTTTCTTCCGGTTTTTCCCGGTAGATTCATAGTATTCCCTAAAATACCATTTCTTAACTTATGGAATAAACGAATATCATATTCTTTGATATATTTCCATAAATCACGTTTCTTCAACAGATTCTCTTCCGTACCGGAGCGAATCAGCATAATCGTAGAAACCACTGTAATAATCTCCAAGTAATTAAACATATATTTACGGAGTTTTTTATCTGTAATTTTAAACAAATCAAATGCTTCAATCATGATTTTATTGACTTTAATCTGCTGGTCGATACGTCCAATCATAACCTTTTCATTTACTGACTGGTCATCTCTACCGATAAAATAGCGATAAAAATCTACATCCAGATAATACATATTTCTTACCGCTGGCAATGGTTTATACACATAGATATTATCCACATAGAACGTATGCTTTGGAAGCTCTAATCCACATTCACGCAATAACTGAGTACGATAAATAACAGAATGCATAAGGATATACTGCCCCTTGAAAAACTTAGTATCTTTCCAGGTAATCATTTTATCTGTTGGAAGTGCCGAATAACGCATTACCTTTTTGTGCTTTGCACCTTCTTTTTCATACACATAATTCGAAATCAGCATATCTAACGTCGTCTCGCCGCCTGCCAATCTCTTTAATGTCTCTAATACCTTTGCATATGCTTCCTGATCTACCCAGTCATCACTATCCACTACTTTAAAATAAAGACCTGTAGCATTACGGATACCTGCGTTTACCGCCTCTCCGTGACCACCATTTTCCTGATGAACTGCTTTTACAATTGTCGGATATTTTTCCGCATATCTGTCTGCAATCTCTGCAGTATTGTCCTTAGTAGAACCGTCATTTACCACAATAATCTCTACGTCTTCTCCACCAGGAAGAAGTGACTCAATACACTTTTCCATGTATGCTGCTGAATTGTAACATGGAATTGCAAATGTTAATAATTTCATTTCTGTAACCTTTCTGCTAACTCAAATGCCTTTTTCGCCATTGCATCAATATTATAATATTTATACTCTGCCAAACGTCCCAAAAGATGGAAGTTCTCATAACCTGCCACCAACGCCTTATAACGTTCATAGAGTGCATTATTCTCATCGTTCATAATTGCATAATATGGAGTCTCACCTTCTGCTCCTGTATAAGCAAATGGATACTCTCTTACGATTGTAGTACCTTTTGCATCCAACTGACCTGTCAGATACTTAAACTCCGTAATACGCGTAAAATCTTCACTAACCGTATAATTTACCACACTATGTCCCTGATAAGAGTCCATATCCAGATGTTCAAATCTAAAATCCAAAGAACGATATGGAAGTCTGCCATACTGACAGTTAAACAGTTCATCTAAAGCACCTGTGTAAATCACTTCACCGGCAAATGGCTCCCCTTTGAAATAAATCTCATTTTCCTTGAATGTCAGTAACTCTTTACAATCTGTACCTAACATTACTTCGATATTCTCATGGTCTAACATTTTCTCAAACATCGGCGTAAAACCATATTTTGGTACACCCTGATATTTATCCTGAAAATAACGGTTATCATAAGAAATCAACACCGGTACACGTCCTGTCACTTCTGGATTAATATCTTCCGGTTTCTGTCCCCACTGCTTCATCGTGTATTTTAAGAAAATATTCTCATAAACATACTGTGCAATCTCTCTTACATCTTCATCTTCATTCTCACGAAGCTTCATAATCGGAACACGACTGCCCTCACCATATTCTGCAATCAACTTCTGCTCTAAGCGGTCAGCCTTTTCCTTATCATAAACCATATGTAATGTATTCAAATTAAACGGAACCGGAATCAGTTCTTCTCCTACTTTTGCCACTACTTCATGTCCAAACGCATACCACTCGGTAAATCTGGAAAGGAATGCATATACATCTTCTAAACTCGTATGAAAAATATGTGGACCATACTCATGGATTAAAATACCATGGTCATCCGACACATCATAGCAGTTCCCTCCGATATGATTTCTTCTTTCTATAACAAGAACTTTTTTACCTGCTTCTTCTGCCAGCTTTCTGGCTGCTACTGCACCGGCAACACCAGCACCAATTACTATACAATCGTACATTGTGTCTATACCTTTCCTTTCGTGCCCTACACGAAATATCCCTAAGTCTCCTATCTGTCAGGCAGACTTAGCCAATGTTATATTCTTATACATTATACAACGTTTGACTGCATAAGCCAATTTATTTTTTCTTAAGACTTCCTGAAATTTCATCAATTCCTACTTTTTAACAAAAAATTGCCATTTGTTCATATTTTATTTACAATTTAATCACAAAGAACACATACGACCGACATAATTATCTTTTATACTAAGAACAGTTAAAGACATATAGTGAACTACTTCACTTTCAATACATAATCTTTTTCATATGAATAGCCGGTGCTTACGCACCGGCTCCCTCTTTTTTACATTCTATTGGTCTACTCTAAAAATCGCTCCTGCCCGATCTTAATTCCCATATACTTCGCATACGCTGCAAATGCCGCCGGAATAGCATACTGCCTTTCTGAGGTAGCTGCTTCAACAAAGACAAAATCTTCTGTTTCATGCCTTTCTTCCATAAGTTCCGGTTCTTCCACTAAAATAGCATATCCTCTCATCTGCCATTCTACATGTGAAAAAATATGTTTTGCTTCCGGCAGTTTTTGAATTCGAATCGGCGACAGTTCCAATTGCTTCACCTGTGCAAGTGCTTCTTCATCCGATAAATGTCCCTCCATATTTGGCAGCTCATATAGTCCTGCAAGTAACCCCTTTTTCGGACGTTTGCGAATCGCTACACGTTCACCATCACGAATGACTAATACCGTTCTTTTTTCTATGCGGCGTTCCTTTGCTTTCGTTTTTACCGGCAGCTCTAAAATACGACCATCTCTTTTCGCCAAACACAATTCTCTCCATGGACATGCTTCACAGTTAGGTGCACCGTTTGGCACACAAATGGTTGCTCCAAGCTCCATCAGGGCCTGATTAAATGTTCCCGACTGTTTTGCATCAAATGCTTCGCTTTGCATATAAGAGGTAAGCTGTTCTTCCACTTGTTTTCGAAAGGATGCCTTCATAATATCCGTATCATCCGCTGACACTCTAGTCAGAATGCGCAGTACATTCCCGTCTACTGCCGGTACGGGAATCTGATATGCAATGGATGCAATCGCACCGGCCGTATAGCTTCCAATTCCCTTTAGTTTCAAAAGTGCGTCATAATCCGCAGGCAGCCTACCATCATGTTCTTCCACTACCTGCATTGCCGCCTTTTGCATATTCCGCACACGATTGTAGTAACCTAAGCCTTCCCATAATTTCAGCAGTTCATCTTCCGGGCAGTCTGCTAATGCACACACATCCGGCAGTCGTCTGGTAAACCGCTCGAAAAAAGGTTTTACTGCTTCTACTCTGGTCTGCTGTAACATAATCTCGGATACCCACACTCTGTAAGGTGAAGCATCCCTGCGCCACGGCAAATCTCTTTTCTCTTTTTCATACCACGCCAACAATGGCTCCATTAATAATGATAAATCAAATTCTTTCAACATGGTTCTATTATACACTGCAATTCTTTTTGCGTCACGCAAAAACTACTCTTAAGATTTTCCAAATTCTTCTGCTTTTCGCTTGACATCTGCTTTATTTTCCGCAAATATTAATAGAGTAACTATTTTTCTACCATAGGAGGAACTTCCAATATGAAGTCAGGTTCTGCAAACAGCAGTTTAAAATATCCCCATATTCCCTATCTGGATTTGCTACGTTTTACAGCAATATCTGCTGTACTCTTATTACATATTATTTCAGGTATTACTGACACCATTCCGGATCAGATGACCACAGCCCAGCTAGGTGTTTACCATTCCTTAAAATCTTTTTGTACGATAGGGGTTCCCATTTTTCTTATGATTTCAGGCACCTTATTCTTAGCACCTGAAAAGAAACTTACTTTAAAAGCATTATTTCAAAAATACTTAAGAAAAATTGTACTGGCTTTGGTTCTATTTGGAACTTTTTTTGCAATTATGGAATTGGTAATTGTTACCAGCACTTTTTCCATCTCCTACCTTTGGGATGGTTTCATAAATATGTTATGTGGTAATTCATGGGCACATATGTGGTATTTATTTGCTTTAATCGGCTTGTACTTATTTCTACCATTATTAAAAATATTTACCAAACATGCCAACAAACAAACCTATCTCTACTTATTAATTTTACTTTTCGTAATTGGAAGCCTTTTACCAACATTGGAGACTGTGTTAAACCTCCAGTTTGGTTTTATGATGCCAATTACCGGCATCTGCCTTTTTTACTATATGTGCGGTTACTTCCTTCATACTCATGTAGAAAAAAAAGCTTCTTACCAAAAAATTGCTACCGGAATTTTAATTGCTATGGCACTGTTGCTGATTTATGGTTGTGTCTGCAAAGCTCATTACCATTTTAGTTATGAATCTCCAATTATTATCATCATGTCGGTCTGTATTTATTATCTTGCTTCTTGCAGCAAACGCGAATGGCCTTTGTGCTCAAAGTGGAGAGATTATTATTTTGGAATGTATCTGGTGCATACTGTATTTTTGAACCTTGCATATAAATGGTTTCATATAACTCCGCTATTATTTGGTGGTTATATCTTACTTCCCTTATTCTGGCTTGGAACATTTTTATTATCCTTACTCACGGCATGGATTATGAAAAAATTACCTCTGCTTGGAGAATACGTAGTATAGTAATGTAACTATTCAGTACGCCGAGCGCAAAATCACCTTGGTTCTGAATATTTATTATATATAATTTTGTTTTAGAAAGGATTTTATAATATGACAGAAAAAACAATTGGATTTATTGGTGCCGGAAATATGGGTGGAGCAATGATTGGCGGAATTTGCAATTCCGGTCTTATCCTCCCAAATCAGATTATCGCAAGCGACTATTTTGATACCGTTCTTGAAAAACTTCATTCTGCTTATGGAATTCGTACAACACATTCTAACGAAGAGGTTGCATCTACAAGCGATATTCTATTTCTGGCTATAAAGCCAAACAAATTTGCTGAAGTACTTCCAGCTATCGCTTCTTGCCTAAAATCAGATGGTATTGTAGTATCCATCGCTGCCGGTCAAAGTATTGGTTCCGTAGAATTTCTTTTAGGTTCTGATAAAAAAATAGTACGTGCCATGCCAAATACCCCTGCTCTCGTAAGCGAATCCATGAGTGCACTCTGCTGTAATTCGCATGTTTCCGATTCCGAACTTGCTATGGTAAAACAATTATTCGAATGCTTTGGCAAAGCTGAAATTGTAACAGAAAATATGATAGATGCTGTTGTTGGTGTTTCCGGTTCTTCTCCTGCCTATGTCTATATGTTTATTGAAGCTATGGCAGATGCTGCAGTTGCCGACGGAATGCCTCGTGCAATGGCTTACAAATTTGCTGCCCAGTCCGTACTTGGTGCTGCCAAAATGGTTCTTGAAACCGGCAGACACCCTGGCGACTTAAAAGACATGGTATGTTCACCAGGAGGCACCACAATCGAAGCAGTCGCATCTCTTGAAGCCTGCGGTTTCCGCAATGCAGTTATTACCGCTCAACGTGCCTGTGTCCAGAAATCCAAGGATATGACCGCAAAAAATTAATACTTCAGATAGAAAGGACTTTTTGAAATCGGTAAAATAAACTTTCGTTTAACGAGATATTTGCGGCTCGCAGAACGTGGGTTATTTCTTTTTCAAAGTCTTTGAATAGTGTCAAGCATTTTAGAAAAGATATATTTGGTTGTTGTGAAGAAATGTTCGAAAGTCTAATTTTGCAAATGCCGGAAACGCGATCTTTCATCTCCGCTAAGGGCTGCACAATCTCGGGGAAATATCTGCATAGCACGGACAGTGCCCT
>JAZSEF010000052.1:0-6031 GCA_045531555.1 Roseburia sp.
ACAATTGAAACAAACGTTGTAGTAGGCAAATCCGTAACAATCGATGAACTGATGGACGAAGAAGGTTTCTCCGCAGTGTTTATTGGTTCCGGTGCAGGTCTTCCTAAATTTATGGGAATTCCGGGCGAGCAGGCTATGGGCGTATTCTCCGCGAATGAGTTTTTAACAAGAAATAATTTAATGAAGGCTTTCTTAGCAGGTTATGATACACCGATTAAATGCGGTAAAAAAGTTATCGTAGTTGGCGGTGGTAACGTAGCAATGGATGCGGCCAGAACAGCAAAGAGACTTGGTGCGGAAGTACATATCGTATACCGTCGTAGTGAAGAAGAACTTCCGGCACGAGTAGAAGAAGTACATCATGCAAAAGAAGAGGGAATCATTTTTGATTTACTTCAGAATCCGGTTGAATTATTAGTTGACGAAGAAGGTTGCGTAAAAGGTGCTAAGATTATAAAAATGGAACTTGGCGAACCGGATGCATCCGGCAGAAGAAGACCGGTTGAAATTCCAGGCAGTGAATATGAAATTGAAGCAGATGTTGTAATCATGTCTCTTGGAACTTCTCCAAATCCACTGATTTCTTCTACTACGAAAGGATTGGATATAAATAAATGGCAGTGTATCGTTGCTGACGAAGCAAATGGTGCAACTTCAAAAGAGGGTGTATTTGCCGGTGGCGATGCAGTTACAGGTGCCGCAACTGTTATTCTTGCGATGGGAGCAGGTAAAGCAGCCGCAAATGGTATTCATGAGTATTTAAAGAATAAATAATTGTGATAATATTGTGAATTCAGAAAAAGAGAGTGTAATATGCTCTCTTTTTTTGTTATAATATAATTATTCAGAGAGGTACATAGTGTTTTCGAGTTAGGCTCTGAATAAATACTAGAAGTTAAAGGGGGAGGATTTACAATGGATGATATGAAAAATGAGTTAATGGAACTATCGCAGGATGATATGATTAAGGCACTGAGAAAGGAGTTGAAATTTACCAGATTATGCAGTTTATTTGTAGCAACACTTTTGATGTTTGTAATCGTGGGAGGTATTTATGCTATTAATAAGATAACACCGGCACTTACAGCAGTAGAAAGGATGCAGCCTGCGATTGCTAAAATTGAACAGTTAGATATCGAGGTACTGAATGAGAAGATTGAGCAACTGGATATCGAAGGGCTGAATAAGATTGTAGATGATCTGGATGTGGAGGCACTGTCTGAGGTGCTGCGTAATATTAATGAGGCGACGGCTTACATAGAAGAAATTGGAGAAGGTTTTAGTGAATTTTCGGATTCAGTGACAGATTCTTTTAATGATTTGTTTAAAATCGGAGAAAAGAATAAGAGTGGAGTATAATGGGTGTGTTGTAAATAAGAAAGGAATTGGCGGGATGATAAAAAATATCATATTGGATGTTGGCAGGGTTCTTGTGGCGTGGCAGCCTATGGAGACGATGCGGGAACTTGGAATTGCAGAAGAAACAGTAGAGATATTGACAAAGGCACTGTTTGATTCGGGGGTGTGGAATGAAGCAGACAGAGGTGTGTTAAGTGACGATGAATTTTTAGAACTGGCGATTCGTCAGGTACCGGAGCATGAGGCAGAAGTTCGGCTGTTTTGGAATAATGTAGATAAAGCGATTTGGCAATTACCATATGTAAAGATATGGATTCAGGCAATGAAAAAAGCAGGATATGGGGTGTACATATTATCGAATTATGGTAATTGGACTTATGAGAAGACGAAAGAAACTGCTCTGAACTTTTTAGAAGATGTAGATGGCGCGGTATTCTCCTATGAGGTGAAGCAGATTAAACCGGATGCAGCAATTTTTCAGGCTTTATGTGATAAATATTCTTTGGAAGCGGAAGAGTGCGTATTTTTAGATGACTTGCCTGCGAATATTGAAGGGGCGAAGAGTTTTGGTATGCAAGGGATTGTGTTTAAAGGTCTGTATGATGCGTTAGAAGAATTGAAAAAAATAGGTGTGGAAATTGTGATATAAAAGAATTGCGCTCCATTGTTCTTACGCAAGCGAAGTGATTGCTATGTGATAATTACTTTGCTAGTGCTAGAAACTATGAAGCGCATTTTGTTATACCTGTTTATTGTTCAGTAGCATCATCTTTTTTCACGAGTTTATAAATAAAGGTAATTGCCCAGATGAGTACCGGAATAACGGCTGAGGCATAGATGGATGCCATAAGCATGCTCATGAAGTTCTCGTTTGCGGAAAGTGCGCAGATGATGGTGGCAACATACATTCCGATTAAAATAATAATGCCGATAATGGCAAGGATTTGTCTTACTTTTTTCATGTTGTAAATCTCCATTTTCTGTAGTGGTGCAGACACCTGTTTGTTGATAGTGAAATAATGGTAGCGGATTTTTTTGAATTGGTCAAGTGAAAATGATTGCGAAAAACAAAAAGTTTTGTTATAATAATATGGTCTATGAAAATAGGCACTTTTTAGAGTAGTACTTTGTATGTGTTGCAGGGTACATAGTATAGGATACAAAACAGATATGAAATCGAGGGATGAATTATGGCATTATTAGAAAGATGGCAGAAAATGGCCTATAATGAAAATATGGATCAGGGAGAGCTCCAGAGATTCTGGCAGAGATACTTCTTGTTAGAGAAAGGTGTTTACGAACAGCTTTTATCTAATCCTGATGAAGTAGTAGAAGGCACTGTAAAAGAATTAGCAGAGAAATATAACCTTGACATCTTAGAGATGGCAGGTTTCTTAGATGGTATCAATGACAGTTTGGTTACACCAAACCCAATTGAGACAATGGAAGAAGATACCAGAGTGAGTCTTGCATTCGATAAGGCAAACTTATATAAAAACATGGTAGCAGCAAAAGCTGACTGGTTATATGAATTACCAATGTGGGAGAACATCTTCGACGAAGATACCAGAAAAGCATTGTACTTAGAGCAGAAGAAGTCTGGTACAGTAGTAGTTGGTAAAAAAGTTGGTCGTAATGAGCCATGTCCATGTGGAAGCGGTAAGAAATATAAACACTGCTGTGGACGTTAATTGGTAATAATAGATACTTTACAGATTTAAAATTTAGGTTTAGAATCAGTAAATGTAGACTATTACTTTAGAATAACATGCGATGGATGTTATGTTAGTGGAGAATAGTATAATTTTAATATTAAATATTTAACACGTTGACGAGACGAGTAGGCTGTGGAAAGTATCAGAGAGAGATGCCGCGAATGTGGATATGTTTGCGTGCTGTGAGCATCTTTTCTGGAAACAGTTGAAAACTACCTCTGAGTGGCCCCAATCCGGTCCGGTGATTCCGTTATCATCTTTTTAAGGTTTTCCTAAGAATTGGAAATATCTGCTGTGTGAGTATGCAGTACAAGTTCAATGAAAGGGAAAACGAATCCGGGTGGAACCACGGTAACTATGTATATCGTCCCTAGTGCTATGTAAATAGTGCTAGGGATTTTGTTTTTGTACGAATTCGATAGAGGAAAATAGTAATTGCCATTGAACGAAGAGTTAATGAGCAATGTGAGCAGCCTCAGGTGAATTCAATGTAAGGTTTAAGAAGGAGAGAGAATATGAAAATCACATTAAAAGATGGCTCAGTAAAAGAGTACAGCGAAGCAAAATCAGTTTTTGATATCGCACTTGATATCAGCGAAGGACTTGCAAGAATGGCAGCAGCAGGTGAAGTGAATGGCGAAATCGTAGATTTAAGAACAATCGTTGATTCTGACTGCGAACTTAACATTGTAACAGTGAATGATGCAGAAGGTTTAAGAGTATTACGTCACACAGCATCTCATGTTTTGGCAGAAGCAGTTAAGAATTTATTCCCAAATGCAAAAATCACAATTGGACCTGCTATCGATGAAGGTTTCTACTATGACTTTGATGTAGACGCACCATTCTCAAGAGAAGACTTAGACAATATTGAAGCTGAGATGAAGAAAATTATCAAAGCAGGTAATAAAATCGAACGTTTCACACTTCCTAGAGAAGAAGCAATCAAATTCATGCAGGAAAAAGGCGAACCATTCAAAGTAGAGTTGATTGAAGACCTTCCGGAAGGTTCAGAGATTTCTTTCTACAGCCAGGGTGACTTTGTTGACCTTTGCGCAGGTCCACACTTAATGAGTACAAAGGGTGTTAAGGCTTACAAACTTACATCTTCTTCAATGGCTTATTGGAGAGGTGATTCTAACAAAGCTCGTTTACAGAGAATTTACGGAACAGCTTATAATAAAAAAGAAGATTTGGCAGCTCATTTAGAGCGTATGGAAGATGCAAAACGCCGTGACCACAACCGTCTTGGTCGTGAAATGGATTTATTTACAACTGTTGATGTAATCGGTCAAGGACTTCCACTCTTTACACCAAAGGGAACAAAGATGATTATGAAACTCCAGAGATGGATTGAAGATCTTGAAGAGCAGGAATGGGGTTATGTTCGTACAAGAACACCACTTATGGCAAAATCCGATCTTTACAAGATTTCAGGACACTGGGGACATTACAAAGATGGAATGTTTGTATTAGGTGATGAGGAAGTGGATAAGGAAGTATTTGCCCTTCGTCCAATGACATGTCCATTCCAGTATTATGTATACAAAAACACACAGAAGTCTTACCGTGATTTACCATACAGAATGGGTGAAACATCTACACTTTTCCGTGCAGAGGATTCCGGTGAAATGCATGGACTTACACGTGTACGCCAGTTCACAATTTCAGAAGGACACAATGTTATCCGTCCTGATCAGGCTGAAGAAGAGTTAAAGAACTGTTTTGACCTTGCATATTTCATCTTATCAACATTAGGACTTCAGGATGATGTAACATTCCGTTTGTCAAAATGGGATCCGAATAACAAGGAAAAATACCTTGGTGATGATAATTACTGGAACTCAACACAGGATGCCCTTCGTCAGGTATTAATTGAAAAAGGTGTAACATTCACAGAAGAAGATGGCGAAGCAGCTTTCTACGGACCAAAGATTGATATTCAGGCTAAGAATGTATACGGTAAAGAAGATACAATGATCACAATCCAGTTAGACTGCGCAATCGCAGAAAACTTTGATATGTATTACATTGACCAGAATGGTGACAAGGTTCGTCCTTATATCATCCATAGAACTTCTTTAGGTTGCTACGAGAGAACATTGGCATGGTTAATTGAAAAATATGCAGGTAAGTTCCCAACATGGTTATGTCCGGAGCAGGTACGTGTACTTCCAATCTCAGATAAATACGAAGCATATGCAAACGAAGTATTAAAAGAGTTGAAAGCAAACGGTATCGATGCAACAGTAGATAACCGTTCAGAAAAGATTGGCTTTAAGATTCGTGAAGCAAGACTCAATAAGCTTCCATACATGCTTGTGGTTGGTCAGCAGGAAGAAGCAGACCGCACAGTATCTGTAAGAAGCCGTTTTGCAGGTAACGAAGGAACAAAAGCTTTAGGAGATTTCATCAACGATATCTGTAAAGAAATCCGTACAAAAGAAATCCGCGTAGAATTACCGGAAGAAGAGAAAAATAAATAGGTATTTAATTTTTAATAACGATATTGAAACAGAAGAACGCGACTGTATAAGGAGTTCCTCCTATACAGCCGTGTTCTTTTTTCTTTGCACGTATTCTATGGATAAATGAAAGTGAAAAATTGGGATTTGTATATCTCGCAAATCACTTATTCATGTTGGAAACGTTTTGCACCGGACTATTTGCTAAGTTTTTCCTTTTGATCGGGCATATTCATTTCAGTTTTCCAGACTAAATTATATTTTCATAATTTTAGTCGGTCTATAATTTATAATGATACCCTACTCATTCTTTTAATTAGAAGAATAGTCGGGTATCATTTTTGGAATGTTCCAGACTTTTCTAAGAATTTACGTTTTTAGTCGGTCGCAACTCTTTCTGTGAGCCCGACTATTACGGAATTTTATGCTTTTAATCGGTTACAAACTATTTTTCATACCCGACGTTTTCGTTGTTTTTTCGAATTAGTAGGG
>JAZSEF010000018.1:0-72949 GCA_045531555.1 Roseburia sp.
ATGGTGATGTGAAGTTTGTGATGCCACATGGTGATTATGTATTCCAAGGGGATACAGGTGTGCCTGTAGGACATTATGTTCCGTATAACATTAGTGAAGAAGTACTAGAGGAAAGCAAGCGTCAGGTAGAATTGAGTGTAAAGGCGCTGGGCGTAGATAATTGTGCTATTAATGCTGATTTTATTTTAAAGGGTGATAAAGTATATGTACTGGAAATCGGGGCAAGAGCCGGAGCAACTTGTTTGCCGGAGATGGTATCGATATATTATGGAGTAGATTTTTATAAGATTATAATTCAGATGGCATTAGGAGAAGAGGTAGAGTGGAAACAAGCAGAACAGTTGATACCTAATGCATGCAAATTATTAATGGCGGATAAAAGCGGTATAATAAAAAATATTCGGTTACCAAAAAGTGAGGATGAAAATGTAATAGATGTTTCCTGCGATTATTGTGTAGGAGATAGAGTAAATAAATTCCGTATTGGTCCGGATAGAATCGGACAGGTAATTACGAAAGGAAATACTTTGGATGAGGCTGTTGAATTAATGGATTCATTGGTAACAGATGTAAATATTGAAATAGTGGAAGTAGATTAGATAATTATTTCATAAGTTAGAAAGGATTTTTTTAATGTCTCATATAAGAAAGATAGCGATAATAGGAGCAGGATATGTTGGTGCTTCTATTGCATATGCATTAATGTTAAGAGAACTGGCGGATGATATTGTGCTTATTGATGTTAGTATGGAACATGCACAAGGTGAAGCGGATGATATTATTCATGGAATTTCCTATATGGGAGTTTGCAAAGTTCGTCAAGGTAATTATGAAGATTGTAGGGAATGTGATATTATTATCATAACTGCAGGAAAAAATAGAAAACCAGGGCAGAAACGTCTGGATTTGGCAGGCGAGAATTCTCTTATTATGCAAGATGTAATCTGTCGCATTAAGCCTTATTATACGGATAGTGTTGTGTTAGTAGTGGCAAATCCAGTAGATATATTGACATATAAGGCAGTAAAATATTTGGGATGTGAACCAAGTAAGGTAATTGGAACGGGCTGTATATTGGATACATCGAGATTGGTGTGTCAATTGGCAGAATATGTGGGGCTTTCAATTAATAATATTCATGCAATGGTTGTTGGTGAGCATGGAGAAAAGCAATTAGCATTATGGAGTAGAGTGTCTGTTGCTAATTCTCCAATAGAAGAATATTGTGAAATGTCAAATATTTCATGGAATGAAAGCGTGCGAGAAGAGATAATGTGCAAAGTGCGAGGAATGGGAGCCGATATTATTGCTAAAAAAGAAAGAACACATTACGGAATCGCAACGTGTGTATGTTACTTAGTGGATGCAATAATGAATGATCATAGAATTGTTGCACCAATCAGCAGTGTGCTTCAAAAGGAATTTCTTGGTATTGCAGATATTGCTATTAGTATCCCAACTGTTGTTGGAAGAGGTGGAGTAGTACGCCAGCTTTTTCAGGAATGGAACCATAGCGAAATTACGAAGTTTCAAGAGAGTGGTCAGCATTTAGCTGATACATTGAAGAAAATATAGTGAGTTAGTAGAGAGTATGAGTATTGTATGAAACAAAAGGGTAAGTATAAAACGAATATGGCAGAGGAAATAAAAAAGAGAATGAGTATTTTTCAAATACTAAATCTCTTGCTTTTTTTGGTAATAAACATAGTATTAAATCCGATATATGAATCAAATGACGATCAGGCTATGGCATATGTCGCAATGGGAGTATGGGGGGAACGTGACTTCCATTTGGTGTTTATTAATATAATTCTGGGGAAATTGCTAGTATTATTATTTTCCATTTTTCCAGGGTTAAATTGGTATGTAGTTTTATATGAACTGCTAATGTTTGTAGCAATTACAATGTTAATCAATATATTCGAGAAAAAATGCCAAAAGAAATTATGGGCATTTCCGATTATATTGATTATTTATTTATTTGCCAGCAGTTATTATTATTATGTGCAGTTTTCAAAGGCAGCAGGTATTTTGCCGGCAGTCGGATTTTTGTATTCAATTTATCTGATAGAACGCAAAGAATGCAAATGGTATAAATATATATTACCGGGAACTCTTATTATATTAGGAACTTTCTATAGATTTGACGTTATATATTTTATAGGTTTTATATTTATCCCTATTTTGGCATATGTATTTTTGTGTGCAGAAAAGAAACAGAAAATTTTCTTTTTCTCATATGGAATATTAGTGTTGGTATTAGCTTTTGGATTGAGAATTACAGATAGAATGATATATCAATCTGATAAAGACTGGGCATATTACATGGATTATAATACCAAAAGAGCAATTTTGACGGATTATGGCTGGCCGAATTATCAAGCGAACATAGAACGATTTAATGAACTTGGAATAAGTGTTGTTGATTATGATAATTTCCAAACATGGGATTTTGCAGATAGAGATTTATTTGATACAGAAGTTTTGGAAGAACTCATAAAAATAAATGAGAGTACCAGGTCTGTGGATATATGGGGAAACTATTGCAAAATTTTTATTCCCGGATTTTTGAGGTATAGTTTTACCGGATTTATGTTTCTGGCAATTGCATATTTGTTTACGCATGGTGAGGGAAAAAGAAAATATATTGGTGTTGCTACTATTATGGCATTTTTGATTGCTGAGTTTATATTGGTAGTCAGAGGAAGGTTTGTGATATATAGAATTGATATTTCGGCAGGACTGGCTGTTGCAGCGATTTGTTGTTATTTGGCAGTAAATAATCAAAGTAGTAAATATGAAAAAAATAGTAATGTTATATACATATTCGTGACTTGCATGGTTATGCTGATTGCAGGAAAAGATGTTATTGCGGATATAAAAGATCATCATGAACGATTAGAAAAGAACTATGAAATAAATCAGCTTCTTCGTACGGAAGACGGAATCTATTTAACCGGAACAACTACAGGTGGAATCTATCGAACCAATATTTGGAAAGGGATAGATGAAGGAGAGTATGGGAAGATTTTCCGAATGGGAGGATGGCTTACCGAGTCTCCGGTCTTTTTAAAACAGATGGAGAAAGAGGGTATCCAAAATCTTTATGAAGCGCTTGTAAGCAGAGAAGATGTATACTGTGTTGATAATGATTCCTACAGATATAAATTGGCTTATTTAAACGAGAATTACAATCCCGATACGCAGATGTTTTTGGCGAAGAATATAAATGGTAATCTGATTTGGAAATATGTGACAGAGGATTTACAAATAGAGCTGGCAGATTATAAAGACGGAACAGCATTATTGACTCATGAGGTAGCTGTGTCGTATACGGAAGAAGGACTTTTGGTAGAAGGAGTTATATATGAACCAAATACTAATTCCTTTGAGCAAAAGGTGTATGTGGTGCTTTGTGATGAAGAAGCTGGAACGCAAAATGCATATTATGCCACACTTGGGGTAAACGCAACATCTACCGATAAAATGAATGGCAGATATGCGGCTTTTTCAGCACGAATGAATGGAACATTCACAGGAGAAGAGAAGATGTATGTTCTTGTAGACAATGAGAACGGCAGCTATTTTGTGGAATGTATGGAATAGGAAATGATATAAATGGAAAGAAAAGCTACGATAAAAGTTGTATTGTTAAATCTGTTGGTTATGTTGGGAATAACGATGATTTTTCGAGCTTCCCAGCATAATGCAGCGGATATTTATATGGAATATGTGGTGTCAACAAAAGCTACGGAGAATGTTTTGTTTTTTAGTAATTTTTTGTACGGAACATTACTGAGTGGATTGTACAATTTGCTTCCACAGATTTCGTGGTATGGTGTGACACAATATGCGTGCGTGTTGGTGTCTTTTGTTATAATTACATATAAACTTGCAATGCACTTCAAGGGAAAAGCGGGAATGGTAATAGATATTATCCTGTTAATTACCTTCGGATTTGAGTGCTATTATCACCCGGAATATACAAAGACAGCATTGTTAGTGACGGTATCAGCACTATTGATAATTCTACAAAATGGACAGAAACGAAGTGTGTTTGCCTATGTGTTTGGAAGTGTATGGGCGATTTTAGGAGCTTTGATAAATATAAGAGTATTCTTTTTGGCTTTGTTACTTATAGTTTTGCTCACTGGTTTTGGAATGGCTATAGAGAGACAGAATGGTATTCTCACTGTTTGTCTAAATCTGTTTTTGGTAGTAGCAGTTGTCTGTGTAATGCAGATAGCGGATGAAAAACAATATGCGAGTTTTCATGTTGAAAATACGGCAGAACGTAGTGCTGTAGTGACGTTGTATGATTTTGGGTGGCCGGAATACGCACTACATGGTGCAGAGTATGGTTCACTAAATATAACAGAGGATATGTATGAGTCCCTGAGAGATGGAAGATTTGTAATGATAAATTGGAGCCAGATTCAAAATCTTGCAGGGATAAAAGCAGCGCATCCATATGGTATGAGAAATGTGCTTCAGAAAGAGAATTTGTTTCAAATGTTGACTGCTTCTGCAAATTATGCATTATTGGCAGTTTTAGCAGTATTTTTATTTTCTGATACCAAGAAGAAGATGTTAAAACTGGTATGGGCATTCATGATGTTTTCAGGTAGTATTTTTGTTGCTTATTATTTTGGGGCGGAAGCTTGCGGCTGGATTTTGTATGCGATAGCTTTTGTAGTATCGGTAGCATTATTGTTTCAGACAGAAGAAGTGGAGTATGAGAAGTTAAGATACCACTTGTATCCGCTATTGGGACTTGCTTTTTATTTCTTTTTCTTAAATAATCCGATTACATATATAGGTGTAGGAGAATGGAAAGCGTTAAAAGAAGATTGGATAGCACAGAGAGGTGCTAATGTAGAGGCACAGTATATATTTGATTTGAAATCTTTTGCAGGTAGCAAACCGGTATTTATATCCTATGCAGATTTGGATATACCAGAGAATACGTATGTTGTAAGCTACTTAGATTACTTGAATGTACCCGAAAAAGAACACGCATTTTCTTTATCTGAACTGTGTCGATATTCATCAAATTCGTATTGGTGTGAAGATTTGATGAGTATTTATGCGATTTCGAATACGGTGCGCCTGACAGAAGGACATAATGTTGGATTTGTAGAGATGAGCAGGGCAGAAAGTGTAATCATATTCGGAGTAAATGTACAGTAGTGAAAGAATGGAGGATGGTTCTATGGTAACGACAGATGTACTTTTTGTATTTTGGTTTTTGCCATTGACATTAGGAATATACTATCTTGCAAAACCACTGTATAGAAAGTACATTCTTTTATTGGTAAGTTTATTTTTCTATGCATGTGGGGCAGTAGAATATTTTACGTTATTATGTGTTTCACTTGGCGTTAATATTCTGTTAGGAGTATTAATTTCTAAAACAAAAAAATATAAGGGGATTTCGCTTGCGGGATTTTTAATAGGAATTTGTTATAATGTTGGAATTCTCTTTTATTATAAATACTACGATTTTTTCTTTTTGAATCTAAGCAAGGTGTTGAAAACAGAATTTGAAATGAGAAATCTTTTATTGCCATTAGGTCTTTCATTTTTTTCCTTTAAGGCAATATCGTATTTAGTTGATATATATAACGAAAAAATAAATGTGTCTTTAAATCCGGTAGATTCTGCATTGTATTTGTCCTTTTTTGCGCAGGTGCAATCCGGTCCATTGTCCAGATATTCGGATATGTATCAGATATGTGCGGGAGAAAATCATTTCGAAAATTTTTCGACAGGTGTTTGCAGATTTATAATCGGATTTAATAAAAAAGTATTGCTTTCGAATATTTTGGCGAATATTACAACTGAAATTTTTGATGTGTCAAATACGGAAGTATCATCGGCATATTTGTGGTTGGGAGCAATCTGCTATTCGTTGCAGTTGTTCTATGATTTTGCAGGATATTCCGATATGGCAATCGGTATTAGTAATATGTTTGGTTATGAGTGCCCGGAGAATTTCAGATATCCGTATATGACGAAGTCAATAGCAGAGTTTTGGAGAAGATGGCATATTACGTTGGGTGCCTGGTTTAGAGATTACATATATATTCCGCTGGGTGGTTCACGAGTTAAAAGTAAAGTACGCTTATATGTGAATCTGCTGGCAGTGTGGTTATTGACCGGTATCTGGCATGGTGCAAGCTGGAACTTTGTTTTTTGGGGATTAGGATATTTCGTATTAATTTCGTTTGAGAAGACGGTTGGGTGGCCGGAAAAAATAAATTCAAACCTCGGAAAAGGAATATACAGAATTTTTACGTTGCTGATTATTAATTTTCAGTGGGTTATTTTTAGAAGTCCCGGATTAATGAACGGTATCCGCTATATAAAAGGAATGTTAAGTTTTCAGACGAGTGAATTGGCAGATGCAAGAACGTTGTTTTTAATGAGAGATTATTTTGCATTTATTGCAGCTGCTATTCTTTTTGCGACGCCTGTTATTCCATGGGTAGAAAAGAAAGTTGAGAAATCAAAAGTATTGTCCAATATTTACAACGTGATATTTGTTATTTCGCTGTCAGCAATGTTTTTGTGGGCATTATCTTATGTGATTGCAGGGCAGAATAATCCATTTGCATATGCAAATTTTTAGGAGGAGAAAGTGGAAGCGACAAGTATTAGGAAGAAAACAGTTGCAGTTCTTTTCTTGCTGCTAATGATTGTTGTAGGTTTTAAAAGTAACCCGCTTGATGTATTTGTCCAAATGCGTCAGTTTTTTGTAGCACAAGGAGAGGAAGCACAGGAGGCTGTTTTTAGTATAGATGTAATAAAAGAAAACCAGGTAGAGACGTTGTGGCAAAAAGGTTCTTTTATTGACTTAAATGGTGCTATAGCAAAGATTTTACAAATGAAAGGCTATTATAGCGACATGGGAATCTATCTGAATGAAGACGGGTATATTGTCTCTATTTATCCTGAGCAGACGACTACAGATTATGAATATGAACAGGTGGCAAAGTTAAATCGAATTCTGGAGGAAGAAGGCATTGATTTGCTTTATGTAAATGCACCAATTAAGTATCTGGACGATAAAGAAGTGACAGAGGAATTTGGTGTGGCAAGCTATAAAAATCAGGAAGCGGATTTGCTGCTTGAGAGATTAGAACAAGCAGGAGTTCCTTGTTTGGATTTGAGAGATGAAGTGCTGGCAGACGGAAAAGAAAGTTATGCAATGTTTTTTAGAACAGACCATCATTGGAAAATTGAAAGTGGTTTTTGGGCTACAAAGAAGATTGTAGAAGCATTAAATGAAGAGTTTGATTATCAAATGGATCTTAGCATTTATGATGCGGATAATTATGTTTATACGGAATACAAAGCGTGCTGGCTTGGGGAACAAGGGAAAAAGCTGGCATCCAGTTATGTAGGATTAGATGATTTTACGGTTATAGAACCGAAATTTGATACAAATTTTCATGTGACAACGGCAAAGGGAGAGATTTTTGACGGGACGTTTGATATTTTTATAAATAAGGAGCGTTTTGAACAAGAAGGTGATGTATATGAGAATCGTAGCTGGTACTATTCTTATATGCCAATAGGAATATACAAGACCATGATACAGAATAACAATGTGAATCAGGGAAAAGCATTGTTAATTATGGATTCTTATTCATATTCTGTTGCACCATTTTTATCTCTTTCTTTCTCGGAATTGAGTACAATGTTGATGAGGTCTGCAGAAGAAAATTTTGATTTGGTTAGCTATATAAAAGAGAACAATTTTGATACAGTAATTATTTGTTATGCTGAGTTTATGATTGGGGCACATGATAATCCGTATTCATCAAATTATAAAATGTTTTCTTTTGATTAAGAGTATGTGTTGATAGAAGAAAGGGAATGGGGATGGAGAGACAGTTTGATAAGAGAAAATCGAATATAACAAAAGGTGTCGCAATTCTCATTCTGTTAGCGCACCATGTGTTTTATAATTATGCTAGGGGATTGGAATTTCCGCCTATGAAGTTCTTTTTACCAAAACTGACATATAATGTAGCGAATTATGGTGCGTTGGTAATTTTTGTATTTGCAGCTATTTCAGGTTATGGTATTGCTTCATATATGGGCAAAAAAGAAAGTGATATATACAAGTGTATTGTTCAAAGAGAAATTGGGTTATTAGAAACCTATATTCCCGTATATATTTTCGCAGTGGGTATGTGTTTTTTGTTCAATGGTAATTTGGCTTTTTTATATGAAACATACGGAGATACAAAAAGAAAGGTGTTAGTGGGAGCTCTTTTTGATATGTTTGGTGTATCGGGACTGCTTTCTACACCGAAGCTGAATTCTACATGGTGGTATATGGGTGCGGCACATTGTATTATTGTATTTATACCAATTCTCATAAAATTAGCTTCTTTATTAAAATCAAAAGCAGCAGTTCTTATAGCGTTGATTGTGTTTGTCGGAAGGAACCAAGGGACATCCGGTTCTGCTTTAAGGGCATGCGTTTTGGCGGCATTTATAGGTGTCTGTATGTATGACGGGAAATTAATAGAGAGAGTAGATGCTTATTTTGCAGAGAAACGATTCGGAAGATTTTTTGAATTGCTATTATATGTGGTAGCAACTATCATAGTAGTGTTTGTAAAAGAGGCTAATTTCTTAGAAGGATACTATGTATGGGCAATGACAGTGCCATTTACTTTGTTTTTTACAAATGATTTTTTAACCAAAATAAAAGGTGTAGCATATTTACTGGAAAAGTTGGGAGTATATAGCGGAATGATTTTTATGCTACATACATTTGTGGTTTCAATTATACCGAAATTGAAGAATATTGTGTATGGTGTAGACTATGCGTTGGCAGCGTATTTGATAGTTTTGTTATCTTCGCTGGGTATTAGTGTACTGTTACATTATATTTTAAAGGCAGTAGGATATTATAAATTGGTTTCAAGAATAAAGATGGGATTGCTAGCTAAGATAACGAGGGAATAGGGATGAGGATTTGGAAGAACAAAAAATTAATACTATATATTGTATTTTGTATCACACCATTATTGGCAGGATTATTGCTGAGTATTATAAGTGGAACAAGTATCTTTTCACTGGATGCGTGGAATACAATATGGAGTGATGAACGCATCTATTATAGGGCAGTGCAGACAATTCGTACACAGGGATTGGCTACAGGGGTTCAAAGCTATAATGAAGTAGCATCTATGTACCCTGCATGGGGGGCATATAATGTGCTTACCTATATACCATATGTGTTAGCATCTTTTTTGACGGGGATAACTTCTCACAACTTTGTTTATTATGGGAATGTTATATTAGCAATCATTACCAACATCGCATTTGTAGCGATACTTAAACCATCTGTCAAAAAAATAGGGTGGTTAATCGCATTTTCACTTACGTTTCTAATATATCAGAGATATGTATGGTCAGGAATGAGTGAAGTAAGTAGTGTGCTTATGTTAGTCATTACACTTGCATGTGCAATAAAGCTATATGATGAGGGTTTGGATAAAAAATATCGTGGAATTTTAATTCTGACGTTAGTATTTATGAGTTGGTTTTTTGGTATTATCAGACCATTTTTGTTTGTGACGTTGCTGATTCCTGTTGTGTATATTTTTATTACGGATTATACCAAGAAACGGAAGGTAGTATATAGCATTGCTATTGTAGCGGGAACCATTTTGGCATTGATTATATATTTGGAAATGCGAAAAAGTTGTGCCATTTATTTTTCGGGAACGAACGTAATGGATACACTTGGTGGATATATATTGCTTTTGAAAAACGGAGAGATTCTGGAATTTATTATAGCGGTTTTATATACGAACTATCTTGCATTAAAATCGATATTGAGCCAGATGTTTAATGTGGTAGGATTAATGTCTCTTGTGTTTGCAGTTACTACACTTATTTTGTTTTATCTTTTGCTAGTGGAAAAAGAATGGAAAAAAAAGCTTTTGGTAGGAATATTCATTTTTATGGATGTGGTGATCGTGGAAGCAATCATTCTTCTTTATTCATCTGCCCAGCTTCATAGAATGTTGTTGGGAGTAGTTGTTGCAAACTGTTATCTGATTTGTTTAAGTGAAAAAAGGGCAATAAAAGGTATACAACAGATTGTTATTGGATTAGTACTGTTGTGTATGATTGTAAATCGCCCGGATTTCTTCCGATTGCCACAGGAAACAAATCAGATTGATGAGGTTGCTGTAAAGGAAGAATATCTTGAAATCATGCCCTATGATGAAAGCGATGCGTGGGGAAATACCATAGCACATGTATCAGAGAGTAGTAATCCGTTTTTAGGCTTTTGTTTCCCGAATTATATGAATACCAGCAGTTGTAGAGAAGACTATTTGGAAAAAGCGATTGCAACGGATGCATTAAAGAGCAAATACTTATATCTGCGAGAGGATCATTATTTGACTCCGCTGTGTAAGAGCAAATATGAACAGATATGGAATGAGTATGGTTATTGTATATATGTAAATAATAACATGAAAAAAGGAATGCCTTAGCGCATTCCTTTTTGTTATAAGATTTACCACGGATTTTTACCATATATCTTCTCTAAACCATAATATTTAGCAATATGTGGATTAGGCCAGGTATATGGTTCCTCTATCGTAGTGAGGTCTGTAAGAATATATTTACAGCTATATTTGGTCATAGGATAAATAATCGGTACTGTTACGATGGTTTCTCCTAATGCTTTTTGTTCTTCTATATAAGCTTCTCTGGCTGTATACTGACGGTATACATCATAAATGTCATAAGTGCCATCCCAAACGACTAAAACGTTTGCAATCAGAAAGTAAGCAGCGATGCAGTAAGCGATGCATTCCGTCCTGTTATTCGTGCGGATTGCCTGCATAAGCTGGAATACTGCGATTACGAGGAATACAGCACCCACGCCAAGACTTCTGTCTGCCAGGTAACTTGCCATTCCTAGCATTGCTACCGAGATAATGCTGATAAGGAAATAGGCCAAAGCAATAATGATTTCTTTTTTGTCAATTTTATAGTGTGAAGCAATCACAAAAAGAAGTACTAATAAAATAAGTAATCCCTGATGTCTTGTGTAATATGCGGTTAAAAGTTCAATTACCTTATGAATAAGAGAGGAAAGTGAAAACGCTCCGATTTTACTTGTGCTCGATGGACAAAGAAGCATGGTAAGGTAACCGAGGGCACCGAATGCCACCGGAACAGAGTACTTTGCGAGGAACTTCCAGTTTTTTAAATGTAAGCTGGCAAGTGCCAGTAAAAGGAACGATACAAAGATAATGGAGAAGGAACCATTTTCAGAGTACCCGCCGAACCAAAAGCCCAAGATACACAAACCAATGTAGGCTTTTTTTGAGAGTTCCTGTTCTGTTCGATATATCTTCAAATAGAAGCTCATAAACAAAAGACCGAAAAAGTAACCCCAGAAATAATTGAAAGCACCCATTACCCAAAGGAAAATCTGTCCGAATACAGGCACATTTACCCAAAGGAACATTGGAATGGCAAAAAACATAATCGGTCTGAATTCTTTGCTGGAGGACGTAACTTTATAAATAAGGTATACAAAGGCTGTAAACATAAGTGAGTTAGCAATATTAAAGACTGCTTTTGGGAAGATAAGCAGGCACTGTGCTAAAAAATGTGGTGCGGTACGTCCGTTCATTTCGGCATAATGTGTCACCATGGATGGAAATACCTGAAAAAGGGAAGTAATACGCTCATTGGTAGCAAAGCTATACATATAACTATAATCATCCGTAGTAAATGGTGAGAGCACATTATAGACAAGTGCCACTAAAAATATTACAAACAGAGAAATATAAAGTTTACGATTTTTCTTGAAGTTAATCTGAAACATAAAAAAACACCTTTCTTATTCCCACATTGGATATACGATTTCTTCCATGAGGATATTGGTAAATAGTTCGGCTCCCATTTTATTTAAATGGTCCGTATCTCTAAAATAAGTAAAATCCTTATTAAAACGGATATCTTTGGCATAGTTATAATATGTAACACCGGTATCCGAAATAATAGAATTGATTACAGCTTCAAAGTCAGCGGCAAAATCTTTTACTCGCATATCGATGAGATTATTATAAACAAGTGAAAATGGCGGCGTTACAAGAATAGGAACTGCCCCTTTCGATTCACAGATTTCTAGAATGTCATAAAGGGCATCTATTTCTTCCTGATTGATAATACGCTTTCCATTTTCATCTAATTTGCCTGTGATAAGATGATTTTTTATGGCATAGGTCGTATTGTCAGGCAGGTGATATTCGTCTGCCACGGCTTCCCAGCCGCTTAAGGAAGTATCAGCATTCACATAATGGCCGATAAGTGCCAGCGGTAAGGTTTCATAGGCATAAAGACTTGGAAATTTTGATAAGATATCGGCCTTTATGTTATAGTTTTTAATCAGGTTAGCAGGAAGAAAGCTATAGTAGCGCATGTTTTTGGTTTCAAAGTCTGCATACTCCGTTTCAGGAATGCCGAAAAAGGAGTTGTAAGAGATGGTAACAAAAACAATGGTACCTTCCTGTAGATGCTCCTGATAATATTCTAATATACGGGCATCGTAAGACAATGTCTGTGAGTTAAGTGCGAAGTTAAAACAGGTATAGGTGTCTTCATACCCTTCGTAATTAAATCCATATAAACCATGGCTGGAACCAAAGTTACAAATCTGGATATGATCCGGTACGTTATTGAATTTATTAGTATTATTAGGGTCTCTGTGGTCTAGTGCGATGTACCAGCAATTGACAAAAAGTACAATAAGGGCAAGGATACATACATAGACAGAGAGAAGTTTTATAAATTTACGCATAGTGATTAAAACTGAAAATAAACAAATTCAGCAGCGACTCCTTTCTGTGCAAAGAATACAACGAATAACCCCAAGGCTGTATAGAAGCACCACTGAAATGCAGGGTGTTTCTGAGTGACAGTCAGGATAAGGTCGTTGTCTTTATTAAGGTAATCATAAAGCATTAACAGAAATACTAAACCCAAAATATAGGCCAGTGCAGCAGTATCATTCAGTCCCAGTGCGATGAGACCTGTTTCAATGTAGGCAGAGAAATTTCCGATACCTGTAAACATATGAGAAATAATATGAACTGCATCTGTAAGTGTTTCTGCTCGGAAGAAAATCCATGCAAAACTGCAAAAAAGGAAAACAAAAATAGTGCTAAGAATATTTCCGATTTTGTGAGCACGGAATGCTTTTAAGCTTTTGGCGAAAACAGATTCTATAATCTGGGCAATACCATGAACTGCGCCCCAGATAACATACGTCCAGTTAGCACCATGCCAAAGCCCGCTTACAAGGAAGGTAACTAACAGGTTAAAAGAACGTCTGACTTTGGAGCAACGATTGCCTCCTAACGGAATATATACATAATCTTTAAACCAGGTACTTAAAGAAATATGCCATCTTCGCCAGAACTCCTGAATGGAAGAAGCAAAATAAGGACTCTTGAAGTTGGTCATTAAGTCGATATCCAATAATTTGGCAGTACCGATAGCGATATCTGAATAACCGGAGAAGTCACAATAAATCTGCAACGTAAAGAAGAAGGTTGCAAGAATCCACATAAAACCGGTGTTGGTCTTCTGGTTTACATAGGCGACGTCAACATAGGCAGCCAGCATATCGGCAATCACAATCTTTTTGAAATACCCCCATAACATAATTTTGGTTCCGTAGACGGCTTTGTCATAATCAAACCGGTGAACAGCCTTTATTTGTGGAAGCAAATGGCGGCTTCGTTCAATAGGTCCTGCTACTAATTGTGGGAAAAACGATATGAATGCCGCATAGATACCAAAATGGCGCTCTGCTTTTATATCTCCACGATATACATCTATGACATAGCTCAATGTCTGGAAGGTATAAAAAGAAATACCTACCGGAAGAATCAAATTCAGCGTGACCGGATGTAATTGCAAGGTAAACAGATTCAGAAAATCTGTGACGCTACTGCTTACAAAATTAAAATACTTAAAGAAGAACAGTACTCCGAGGCAGAGAATCAATGTAGCAGTGATAATCAGCTTACGGATGGTTCTATCTTCGAATTTTTCGATTAGCAACGCTGCTGTATAAGATATAAATGTTGTAAAAAGAATCAGAATCATGTATTTGGCATTCCAGCTCATGTAAAAGTAGTAACTGGAAATGAGGATAAGTGCCCAGCGGTACTTATGTGGAAATGCCCAGTACAAAATAAAAACAATTGGTAAAAATATCAAAAAATCTATAGAGTTAAATAACATGGAACAAGAAATCCTCCTGATTTCTAATAAAAAATTTGTGAAATAAAAACAATTTTAATATACTTCTTCAACATAAAATTTTATCATAAATGAATTGGAATGTACACCTAAAACGTGTATAATGATTGTATTAAAATTTTATGAAGATGGAGAGATTTAGGCGAGTGGCAGTAAGCATAAAGAAAAAGAAAATTGAGTATATAGACGGCATAAAAGGTGTTGCCTGTATGATGGTAATGCTGGGGCATTATTATTGTATTTATTCTCTGGCTGAGGAATTTATTCCAATGCCGGCGCTTCTTGAGGGAGTGTTCCGGTTAGTGGAATTTTTTTTAGATGCAGATTTGGGATTATTTATTTTTGCGTTGTTGAGTGGATATTGCGTTGCATTGTCGAAGATAGACACGGTAAAAAAGCTGCTTGGCGCAATTTTTAAAAGGTTTATCAGATTTTTGATACCGGTACTTGGAGCCAATGTGATTACATATTTGATTTATCTGAGCATTGGATTTCATAATGGCGCTACTACTGAGTTATTTGTCAATACGTGGTTTTGGTCGTATTATCAGAACGATATGTGGCTTGGTCTGGCTGTCAAGGACAGCGTTAAAACAATTCTTGGAAATGGAGCTGTTTTTAATGCATCGTTTTGGGTAATCCGTTACTTTTTCTATGCGAGCATGATTGTGTACGTAGGAAGTTATCTGGAAAGTAAATGTACTGATAAAATAAAATATGTTTTGTATGTTTTAGAATTGGTAGCAGCGACATATTTATTCCAAACAAACGGATTTGCGATTGCATTGGGTGCAGTCTGGTGTAAAATAGAAAGAACGGATTTGCTGAGCAGGTGGAATAACAAAAAGGTGTTGGGTGTGTTGGCGGCAGTGGCATTCGTGTTGCTTGATGGCGGTGCAGAATGGCTGGCAGCGTTACTTGGCATAAATGTGATTACGACAGCGTGGGCAAAAATTTTATACGCGTTTATTATCCTATATGCAATAAGCAGAGTGGAAATTCTTACGCGATTATTTTCAAAAAAGGTATTTGTGGATTTGAGCAAATTGTCTTTTGGAATCTATGCATTACATTGGCCGATTATATGCTCGATATCCAGTCTTTTGTTCCTGCAGGTAGAATTTTCTGTAGGAACATACCTGTTAATTGGTGCAGGTACTGCAGGTCTTGTGTTAGTGGCGGCATTGTTGTATCATCTGACTGTAGAAAAGTGTTGTGATGTGGTTTTAAAAGTGGTAAATGAAAGGGTATTAAATGGATAAAAAGATTAGTAATAAATTATATGTGTATTCTTTTGTAATGGCATTGATTATTGCACTGTTTCATTTTGGAGCAGAGAAAACAATGTGTTTTACAATGGCTTACAAAAATTACGAAGAACTAGTGCGGGTATCTTATTGGCAGAATTTTGTGACAGGACTGGCTGGTTTGGCAGTTGGATATTTTTTCCTGTCATCAGCATTTTTGTTTTACTATTCCGTAACAGAAGCAAATATGTGGGCGAAGATGAAGAAACGATTTGCGGGGCTTTTGATTCCCTATGCGATTTGGAATATTATCGCCATTGTAGTAGAGGTATTGGCAGGTGGATTGAGAATTGAATATCAGGGTATGCGGTGGCTGATTGAAAAGTTATTTTTAGATCCTTATAATGGACCGCTTTGGTTTATGATCGTATTGGTGATTTATCTCTTGGCAGCACCATTTATGTTGAAGTTAAAGAAATATCCGAAGGTTTTATGGATAGGACTTGCAGGTCTTTATGTGACTGCTTTTGTATACTGTGCTTGTGGTATTTATAAGTTATTCCCATTGTGGCCATGGTGGGTGGAGCGTTTTGTTCGCTATATACCAATCTATTTTACCGGTGCGGTAGTTGGTTTGTTAAAACCGGAATGGGTATTGGAGAGTAAACTTGAGAACAAATCGAAATGGTTTGCAATTTTGTGGATTGCGATGTTTCTTGTAATTGCGTTGTCAAAAAATAGTTATGTGACATGGATTTTTACGGCACTTTCACCAATGGTAAGCTGGCTGGCATTGAGCAAAGAACTGTTTAAGAGGAATGTAAATGAGTATTTTAAGGTATCCTTCCTAATATATGCGACGCATATGTTTTGGTTTCGGTTTGTACATGAAATCTGCAGACCGACCATAGGAAAAGCAGAGATTCATATAACCGGTGCACAGAGTGTCATGCTACATTTACTGGCGATACCGATTACTTATGGATGTGTATGCATTCTATATACTATATTAAAACGTGTACCGAAACTATATCGGTTTTTAACCGGTAACAGGTAAGAATAAAAGAAGAGGCTGTGACGAAAGTATCGTTTCATTTAGAGAAAAGATATTTCGAGTCACAGCCGTTTTTGTTTATTTCGGACTAAGTAATGTTAGAACTGTATCGATATTATCTGCGGTAACATACATGCCAAATCCTTTTTCATATAAGGTTTCATCATGGATGTCATGGCACATTGCATCAATCATCAAATCTCCGACCTCTGCGTTATAATGACTGCTGTCTGTAAAGTTATCAGCATTCAGGCTGACATCGTTGATTCCGCTGAAGTTGTAAAAATCAGTAATGGAAGCGAGGCGTTCTAAAAATTCCAAATAGTCATATTCCAGAGATTTATTATATGTAAGATAGTACATTGGGTTTGTGAATACAACCAATTCAATACCGGCATCTTTACAGATAGTTACCATTTCTGCAATCACAGAGAGTGTTTCATCTAAATGGTAGGATGGACCAATACTTGGGTAAGCAGTATCTGCATTCAGTTTCTGTGGGGTGTTATACTCGCACCACCAACCATAAGTGAACAATAATTCATTGAAATTTTCAGAAGAAACATGTTCACGGCTGGTCTCAAGAGAGTTAAGAGCCGTGGAAGAATCCATATAATAAGTGAGAAATTCAAACGGGTGCTTTTTCAAGTACTCGTAAGAGGCTCTCATAGGTTCAGCCTGATGGGTGGCAGGGTCTATGGTGTAAGATAAAGTATCCAATCCAACATATAACTTTTTGACAGGGACATCATTAGCAATCAAAGTCTTAATGTTATCTAAATTCTCAGCAGGCAGACCTTCTGAGTAGGTCATGTTATAGCAGGTTTCGTTTTGAATTTTATCTGTATGAATGACACCTACACGCGAAGAACCGAATAATAGGGAGTCATATTTTTCAGGATTATCTAAAATATAGCACATTTTGATATAGTTCTTATTTGGTTCAATCCCATTATCCCGCACGTTGTTAATATGAAAAACATTATAAGGGTCAATGGTTATGGAAATAGCTGCCATAAGAAGGAAGCAAAATGTGGAGAATAAAATTATTTTTTGAATAAATTTTTTCACAATACACCTCCTTAAAACTGGAAATATACAAAGGATGCTTCGCCCGATGCTCTAAACAATATGATTAGAGTGAGGATTCCGAAATAAAAAGCATATCGGATAGCAACCGGTTTGGCACTGATTCGTTCAATGATGTTGAATTTCGTTGAGAGGAAATCGTATAACATCAGGACGAAGATTGTAAGGATCAGTGGAATGAGGGCATAGATATCAATGTCCATATTATAAAATCCAAGTCGGATATAATGAAGCGGACTTGATATGCCGTCAAATAAGTGACTAATAATATACATCGCATCTCTAAAACTATTTGCACGGAAGAAAATCCAGGCAAAAGAGCAGAAAATGAATACGATAAGTACACGGAATGCCCAGGCAAGAGAATATTTGCGGATATTCTTCTGCGGAATAAAGGCTTTTTCTACAACTTGCGCAAGGCCATGTACGCCGCCCCATATAATAAAGTTCCAGCTTGCACCGTGCCATAAACCACTTACTAAAAATGTAATAACCAGATTGATATGAGTGCGGAGCTTGCCTTTACGGTTACCACCTAAAGGAATGTATACATAATCACGGAACCAGGTGGACAGGGAAATATGCCACCTGCTCCAAAATTCCTTGATACTTGCTGAAAAATATGGACTGTTAAAGTTCGTCATCAAGTCGATATCAAGTAGCTTTGCAGTACCGATAGCGATATCGGAATAGCCGGAAAAGTCACAATAAATCTGAAGTGTAAAAAATAGTGTGGCTAAAAGTAACGAAAAGCCCTGATGCGAATGGACGTTATTATATATAGCATCCACATATGGTGCCAAAACATCTGCAATAACCAGTTTCTTAAAGAAACCCCAAGCCATCAGTTTCATACCATAACTTGCTTTTTCATAGTGGAAAAAATGCTCTTCTTTAATCTGAGGAAGAAGATTCTGTGTACGCTCGATTGGACCGGCCACTAACTGCGGGAAAAATGCAATAAAGGTCGCATATTTTCCGAAATGTCGTTCGGCAGGGACGCTGCCTTTATAGACATCTATAACGTAACTTAACGTCTGGAATGTGTAAAAAGAAATTCCTACCGGCAATAATAAATTTAACGTAGCAGGGTGTAATTGAATCGCAAACAAACGGAAGAAGCGAATTACGTTTTCCTGGAAGAAGTTAAAATATTTAAAGAAGAAAAGGATGCCAAGGCTGATGAGTGCAGCGATGAAAAGATAAAAATTTTTCTTCTTTTTACTATCAGTTTTTTCTATTAATAGTGCGGTAAGATAAGAAATAAACGTTGTAATCAGAATTAAAACAACGTATTTCACATTCCAGCTCATGTAGAAATAATAGCTGGCAAAAAATAACACAACCCATCTGTATTTATGAGGAAGTGCCCAATATAACACAAAAACAATTGGTAAAAAAATTGCAAATGATAGTGAATTAAAAAGCATATCATAATCCTTATCTAAATGTATGTAATATTTTAAACAAAGCTATTTTAGCAAATAATGTCATATTCTTCAAGGATAAAAGGCTTTCCATTCCATAAAAGGTTTGTTATAATAAAATCGGTAAATTGGGATATTGGGAGGAGTAGAAATGTACAATAATATTTTAGATTTATTGGAGAATTCCTGCAGAAAATTTCCGGATAAAGAAGCATTCGGAGATGTGGAAAAAGATATAACTTTTCAAAATTTAGTGCAGACTGCGAAAGTAGTAGGTACTTTATTAGCAGATAAAATCAAAATTGCAGAACCGGTAGCATTTTATATGGACAAAAGTGTGTCTGCGGTATGTGGTATGTTTGGTACGGTATATGCGGGTGGTTTTTATTCTTTTTTAGATGTAAAACAGCCGCAGGCTAGAACGGAAAGCGTGCTTCACATTTTAGAACCGAAAGTGATTTTTACGGATGAAGAAAATCTGGCGAAAATATCCGGTTATGATACAGATGCCGAGATTATTCTTTTGGAAAATGTATTAGAAGGAGACATTGACGAAGAAAAACTTACAGTGGTACGTAAGAATTTTCAGGATGTGAATCCATTATATGTGAACTTTACCAGTGGAAGTACCGGCGTGCCAAAAGGCGTTGTGGTAAGTCACCGTTCTGTTATCGAATTTATCAGTTATTTTACAGAGATTTTTAATATTAAATCAGAAGATATTATCGGTAATCAGGCACCATTTGATTTCGATGTATCTGTAAAAGACATTTATAGTGGTCTGATGACCGGTGCAAAAGTTCAGTTGATTCCGAAAAAGTACTTCAGTGCGCCAACGCTGCTTATGGATTATCTGGCAGATAAAGAAGTGACGACTTTGGTATGGGCAGTAAGTGCAATGTGCTTTGTATCTGTAATGAAGGGATTTGACTACCGCTTGCCGGAAAAGATACATACCGTTATGTTCAGTGGGGAAGTGCTTCCGATTAAGCATCTTAAAATTTGGAAATCATTCCTTCCAAATGCGAAATATGTGAATTTGTATGGACCGACAGAGATTACCTGTAACTGTACTTATTATATATTAGACAGAGATTTTGAAGATACAGAAGTGATTCCGATGGGAAAAGCTTTCCCGAATGAAAAAGTATTCTTGTTAGATGAAAATGACGCACTTGTAACAAAGCCAAATGTACAGGGTGAAATCTGCGTGGGTGGTACCGCATTGGCACTTGGTTATTACAAAGAGCGCGAGAAAACGGATCAGGTATTTGTGCAGAATCCGCTGAATAAAGCCTATAACGAGATGATTTACCGCACAGGAGATTTGGGTAAATATAATGAAGATGGAGATCTGGTATACGTATCCAGAAAGGATTTCCAGATTAAGCATATGGGACACCGAATCGAATTGGGTGAGATTGAGGCTGTTACGATGGCAAAAGAAGGCGTGACAAGAGCCTGCTGTATTTATGACCATGAGAAACAGCGACTCATTTTATTCTATACCGGCGATAGAGAGAAAATGGCACTTATGAAAGAATTGCGTCAGGCACTTCCGCCATTTATGATTCCGAATTCTTTAGTACCGGTAGAAGAGATGCCGCTTAATAAAAACGGCAAGATTGATCGAAAAAAATTAATGGAAGATTTTTTGAATTCAAAATAAATAAAAGAAGGATGAAATGAGGTTGTCAGAATGAATACGACAGAATTAAATGCGATTGCAGTAGAATATGGTACACCGACATTTTTATTCGATACAGAAGCTTTGTGTAAGCGTATGGCTGATATCAAGGAGATTGTAGGAGAAAAGGTGCATTTGTGTTACTCGATTAAAGCAAACCCGTTCTTGATTCCTGCGATGTTAGAGTGCGTTGAAAAATTAGAAGTCTGCAGTCCGGGAGAATTGTGTATCTGCGAGCGTTTACAGGTAGCACCGGAGCGGATTATTTATTCGGGCGTAAGTAAAAGAGAAATCGATGTAGAAGAAGCACTGGAGTATGGGGCAGATGTCTATACAGCGGAATCCTTGGGACATGTAAAAAGACTGAATGCAGAAGCGGTAAAACGTGGAGAGGTGATACCTGTAATCTTACGTTTGTCAGCAGGAAGCCAGTTTGGTATGTCAAAGGAAGATTTGTGTTACGTGATTGCACATCGTGGCGATTATACTGGGATTATGTTAGAAGGAATTCATTATTTTGCGGGAACCCAGCGTAAAAAGTTGGCAGAGCAGGCAAATGAACTGGCAATGTTAGAAGCATTGTTTACGGAATTAAAAGAAACCTATGATTATGAGGTGAAGAAGTTAGAATATGGACCGGGACTTCCGGTGCCGTATTTTTCGAATGAGGATTTTTCAGATACCCTGGCTCCGTTAAAAGAAGTAGCACCGGCGTTACAAAAGATTGCAGAAAAAGTACATTTGACTGTGGAAATGGGACGCTTTTATGTGACGGAATGTGGATATTATCTGACAAAGATTGTAGACCAGAAAACAAACGGCAAGACCAATTATGCAATCATTGATGGCGGTATGAATCATTTGAATTACTTAGGACAGATGATGGGAATGAAAGTGCCGGTAATTCATCATTTGAAGCAGGGAGAAGGTCAGGAAGAGAAAGACTGGTGCCTTTGCGGCAGCTTATGTACGACGGCAGATGTTGTAGTTCGTCAGGCAGGTTTTAAGGGACTGGAAGAGAATGATGTGCTGGTATTTACAAATGTGGGTGCGTATTCTGTGACAGAGGGTATTTACCTTTTCTTAAGCAGAACTATGCCTCGTATTGTATTACGTCAGGGTGTGGGACAGTATAAGCTGGTAAGAGATTTTTACGAAACATATCAATTGAATTGTTTACAGTAATTCATTGTATAATGTGTAGGGGTCTGATATAATAGAAAAAAATTATTTTTTTGGAGGATGACTGTATGGACAGACTTATTGAATTATTAACAGAGATTAAAGAAGACATTGATTATGAAAATGAGACAAGCTTAATCGATGATGAATTATTAGATTCTTTTGATATTTTACAGATTATCAGTGCATTAGATGACGAATTTGATATTTCGATTCCGGCATCTATGATTATTCCGGATAATTTTAATAGTGTAGAAGCACTGTGGGAGATGGTTCAGGAGTTAATGGATTAATGATTAAAAAATTAGTAAGCATTGTAATTCCATGTTACAACGAAGAAGAAGCGCTTACGATTGTGTATAAAGCCATTGTGGAAGCGATGAGACCGATGGACGATTTTGAGTATGAGATCCTGCTGGTAAATGATGGGTCGAAGGATGGAACGTTGTCCATAATGAAATCGCTGGCGGAGGCAGATAATCGTGTGAAATATTACTCATTTTCCAGAAACTTTGGGAAAGAGGCAGCGATTTACGCCGGGCTTAGCAATGCTAAGGGCGACTATGTGGTAATGATGGATGCGGATATGCAGGATCCGCCGGCACTTCTTCCGCAGATGATATCTACGTTGGAAAAAGGAGAATATGACTGCGTGGCAACCCGCAGGGTTACCAGAAAAGGAGAAGGACCAATCCGTTCTTTCTGTGCAGGAATGTTTTATAAAATCATTCGTAAGATGTCCAATATCAATATTGCAGATGGTGCGAGAGATTACCAGATGATGACACGCCAGATGGTAGACAGTGTATTGTCATTGACGGAGTATAACCGCTTTTCAAAAGGAATTTTTGAGTGGGTTGGATATCGTAAGACTTGGATTGAGTTTGAAAATGTGGAACGTGCAGCAGGCGAGACCAAGTGGAGTTTTTGGAAACTGGTATTATATTCTTTTGAAGGAATTTTCAATTTCTCTAATATGCCGTTGATGATTTCTTCGTATTTGGGAATTCTTCTGACCTTTGTTTCTGCAGTTGCGATTATCTTTATTATAGTGAGAAAATTGCTTTTTGGAGACCCGGTAGACGGTTGGGCATCTCAGGTATGTATTATTACATTTATCGGAGGTATTCAGCTTTTCTGCATGGGAATTATGGGGCAGTATCTGGCGAAAATGTATTCAGAAGTGAAGAACAGACCGCGTTATATCATTCAGGAAACGAATGGCGAAGATGTGCAATTGAATAAATAGGAGCAGGTATGAACGCATATATAGTAAAACAAAAAGATATAAAAAGCAGAATGAAATCCCGCTCCGGAGGTATCTTCGCATCTGTATCGGACAGAGTACTAGAAGCAGGCGGAGTGGTATATGGCTGTGCACTGGATGAAGCATTTAATGCTTATCACAGGAGAGCTGTGACGAAAGAGGAAAGAGACCTTTTCCGTGGTTCAAAGTATGTACAGAGTGATATGAAGGATGCGCTGAAAGAAGCGTTGCAGGATTTGAAAAATGGCAGGCTGGTATTATTTTCCGGTACACCATGTCAGGTGGCAGGCATGAAGGCGATTTGTCCGAAAGAATGTCAGGACAACCTGCTCTGTGTGGATATTGCATGTCATGGGGTGCCAAGTCCGGCAGTCTGGAACGATTATAAATCGTTTATGCAGAAAAAGTACCACGGTAAAATTACCGGAGTGGATTTTCGTAATAAGCGTAATCATGGCTGGTGGGAACATATTGAATCTGTGACAATTCACGGTTTAGAGATTGATAGTCAGATTTATAAAAATCTATTTTATGAACATAATATTTTACGGGATTGCTGCTATAATTGTCCGTATAAGAGCCTGGAGCGTCAGGGTGATATCTCGATTGCGGATGCCTGGGGAATAGCGCAGGCAGCACCGCAGTTTGACGACAACCATGGAGTGTCTTTGGTTTTGTCTAATACAGCGAAGGGACAGGAATGGTTAGAAAAGGCATGGGCAGACTGCGATTATCAGACCTGTGACATAGAAGATTATATGCAGGAACCGCTTGTCCGCAGTTTCGAGAAACCGGCGGACTATGATGCGTTCTGGGAAGCATATTTTACCAGAGATTTTGCTGAAATTGTAAAGGAAAAATATGCAGATTCTTTGAAAAAGCGTATGAGATGGCGTATAAAAAGGATTGTGAAAGCTGTGATACCTCAGAGTTTTATTAATAAAATAAGAGGGAGGGCATAATGATGGAACAAAAGACAATTCCGGATTTGAGCAGTGACAAATCCTCCTGTTGTGGATGTAGTGCCTGTTATTCGGTATGCCCGGTTGGAGCAATTACAATGCTTCCGGACGAAAAGGGATTTTGGTATCCACAGATAGCAGAAGAAAAATGTATAAGATGTCAGAGATGTTTGCAGGTATGCGCATTTAAACGAGACATGAAATAAGACTTCCTTTCGAGGAAGTCTTTTGTTATAATAAAAGATAGTCTGCTACGAAAGATGAGGGGGAGTTATGTTATTTAATTCTTACGAATTTTTAATATTTTTTCCGATAGTGACACTATTATATTTTATTATTCCGAAGAAAATACGTTATATTTGGCTTTTGCTGGCAAGTTACTATTTTTATATGGGGTGGAATGCCAAGTATGCATTACTGTTATTGACATCTACTCTGATTACATATGTAAGTGGATTGTTACTTTCAGTTGTAAAAACGGAAACAAAGCATGCGGCAGAATGGAAAAAAGCGATTGTAGGTATAAGTTTTGCGTCTAATTTATCCATTTTGTTTTTCTTTAAATATTTTGATTTTGCGATTGAAAATATCAATGCAGTATTGGCGAGATTTCAGATAGAATTGTTAAATCCGGAATTTGATGTATTGCTTCCGGTTGGTATCTCTTTCTATACGTTTCAGGCATTGAGCTATACGATGGATGTATACCGCGGTGAGATAAGAGCAGAGAAGAATCCGCTTAGATATGCATTGTTTGTATCGTTCTTTCCGCAGCTTGTGGCAGGACCGATTGAGCGTTCGAAGAATTTGTTAAAACAGCTTAGAACAGAGCAGAAATTCAGTTATGAGAAGATGGTGGAAGGATTTATGCTTATGATTTGGGGATATTTTCTCAAATTGGTGATAGCTGACCGAATCGCTATCTTTGTGGATAATGTATACGGAACAGAAGTGCTGTATGATGGCAGATATTTACTCATAGCAAGTATTTTATTTGCGTTTCAGATTTATTGTGATTTTGCAGGATATTCCACGATTGCAATTGGCGCAGCAAAAGTAATGGGATTTGAGTTGATGGAGAACTTTAACTGCCCATATTATGCACAGACAGTAGCAGAATTTTGGAGACGTTGGCATATTTCGCTGTCAAGCTGGTTTAGAGATTATCTGTATATTCCACTTGGAGGTAATCGCAAAGGAACCGTGCGCAAATACATCAATACAATGATTGTTTTCTTGGTGAGCGGTCTGTGGCACGGAGCGAACTGGACCTATGTAGTGTGGGGCGGATTAAATGGTTTATATCAGGTGATTGGCGGCTTACTTACACCGGTTCGTAAAAAAATGTACCAGTTGCTGCCGATGTTAGAAAAATCTAAAATATTTATGGTTCTTAGGATGTTGGTGACATTTGTGCTGGTGGATATTACATGGATTTTCTTCCGCGCGGACAGCCTTGCACATGCAGGGAATATATTTGAACGTATATTGCATATGAATAATCCGGAGTTACTGGCGAATGGAGCATTGTTTGATTTGGGATTAAACCAGAAAAATATGCAGGTACTGCTGGTAACATTGCTTTTCTTACTGACAGCAGATATTTTTAAATATAATCAGGTGAAATTAAGAGATGTAATTTTGAATTTTAATATAGTAAATCGTTGGTTAGTGATTTTGCTTGCTATTGCTGTAATATTACTTTTTGGCATATGGGGAAGTGGTTATGAAGCAATTAATTTTATTTACTTCCAATTTTAGGAGAGGACGATGTTACAAAAGATTTGGAAAATAGGAAAGAGCATATTGTTTGTTGGAGTACTGGCATTGACTTTGTATGGTGTGACATTGACGATTTTGCCGAAAATACCTGATTTTTATGAAGAAGACGACTGGAATGTGGTATTTTTTGGGACAAGCCAGAGTTATTGCAGCTTTGATCCGCAGATTTTCGATGAATATGGTATGAGAACCTATAATCGTGGACGCCAGCAGCAGACGATGAATTACACATACTATTATGTAAAAGATGCATTGGATGTTAGTGATATAGATATTGTGGTTTTGGAAGTATATGGTATGTTTTATGATGAAGGAGACGAAGGCTTTACCAATGAAAGTATCAGGGAATCTTCGCTTGGGGATTTTCGATACTCTCCGATAAAAATGGAAGCGATAAAGGATTGTGTGCCGGAAGAACTGCAGATGCCGTATTTGTTTCCGTTGGATAAGTATCATAGTAACTGGCAGAGATGGGATTTTTCCAGTTTAGAAAAATTCCAAAAGAGCGTATTGAGTCCGTACTATAGTGAACCTTCAGATAGAGGATATATGCGCTGGACCGGAAGCCAGTGGGCAGAATATGCTTCGTGGGCAGCATTGCATTCCGGATATCATGAGGATATTTACGAAGAAAATATGAGATATCTTCAGATGATAAAAGAACTCTGTGATGAAAAAGGTGCAAAATTACTTTTGGTGCGTGCACCATTGCCTTGTCATGAATGGGTCATTGGAAAAACCAATACACTCTGGGATTGGGCGATAGATAATCATGTGGATATGATAAATTATATGTTGCTGACAGAGAGATGTGGTTTGGATTTTAGTACTGATAGTCTGGATGGCGGTGCACACCTGAATGAGAGCGGTGCAGGAAAGGTGTCCAGATATTTAGCAGAGTACATTATGGATAATTATTATGATTGGAATGTAGGAGTGAATTAGGATGAATTTTTATTCGATACAGTTTATCACATTTTTACTAATTGCCTTATTGTGTTACTATACTGTTTTTCGGAAAAAACAATGGGTATGTCTGCTCGTGGCCAGTGCGGTGTTTTATTACTGGTCCGGACTGGGGAACTTTGTATTTTTATTCCTGACCGGTGGAACAACATGGTTAGGAGCAAAATATTTAGGCAGATATTCTGAGGATATCACATTATTACGCAAGGATAAGACGATTGAAAAAGAAGTGAGAAATCAGCGAAAAGCAGCGATTCAGAAAAAACGCCGTGTGATTATGTGGAGCGTCCTGTTGCTGAACTTTGGCGTACTGGCTTCTTTGAAATATTTTGGACTGGCAGGTTCGAATGGAGTGCTGGGGCTTGTACTTCCTTTGGGTATCTCTTTTTATACGTTCCAGTCGATTGGGTATCTGTTGGATATTTATAATGATAAATATGCGCCGGAACCTAATTTTGGGAAATATATGTTGTTTGTTGGCTATTTTCCGCAGATGATACAGGGACCAATTAACCGTTACGAGGCGATTGGTGAACAATTTGCAGAGGAACATGTCTGGAATGGGGAACGTGCTACGAAAGCAGTATATCGTATAGGATATGGTTTGTTGAAAAAATATGCGATTGCAAATATTTTCGCAGTGGCAATTGCCAATATTTTTGATAGCCCTGTAAAAGATTTTTCGGGAGCAATAGCAGTATTTGGTATACTTTTGTATTCAGCACAGCAGTATGCGGACTTTTCCGGTGGTATTGATATGGTATTAGGTGTGTCTGAATTGTTTGGTATTCAGATGGCAGAGAACTTTAAACAACCATATTTTTCAACATCACTTGCAGATTTCTGGCGTAGATGGCATATTTCCCTCGGCAAATGGATGAGAGATTATGTGTTCTATCCGTTTGCACTTACGAAACCATTGAAAAATCTGGGCAAATGGGCGAATAAGAATTTGGGAAAACATTTGGGAAGAACCCTGCCTGCGGCATTAGGCAATCTCTTGGTATTCTTTATCGTAGGTATTTGGCATGGGGCGGAATGGCATTATGTTATTTGGGGTCTTTATAATGGCGCGGTAATTGCCATTAGTGATTTCCTTGCACCGGTCTATACCAAAATGAAAGCCGCTTTAAGGATTAATGAGGAAGCAAAGTGGTATCATGTATTTCAGATTATCAGAACATTTATTGTAGTAAATATTGGTTGGTATTTTGACCGTATTGTAGATATTGAATTTGCGTTTTATAATCTGAAGAAATCAGTTTTTGCATTCAATGCAGAATTGTTTGCAGCAGAAAAAGTGCTTGCTTTTGAGGGCGTGAAATCCATGGGTGAGCTGATTGCCATTGTGGGATGTATCCTTGTATTTGCAGTCAGTGTAATGGAAGAAAACAAAATAAATGTGAGAGATTTGTTGTGCAAATGTCCGCTAATAATACGTTGGGGCATTTATTCAGTTGTCATTATACTGATATTATTTGGATGTACCCGTGTAGGAGAGACAGGAGGATTCATGTATGCGAATTTTTAAAACCATACGTCCGTTAGCATATTTGGCGGTATTTTTAGTGATGAATGCATGCCTGTCATTTGTATTAGAACCGGCTAGAGGTTCTAGTGAACTGATGTGGAAACAATATTATAAAGAGAAGGAGATAGATACGATTTTTATTGGATCCTCTCTTTGTCTGACTTCATTTGACCCATATATCTTTGATGAAACGATGGGAACAAAGTCATTTAATATGGGAACGCCATTGCAGGCTATGCCGCAGACGGTGCGCTCTCTTGAAGTGGCGATTGCAGACCACGATATAAAAACAGTAATATTTGGCATGGGATTTTCGACGTTGAAATATGAAGCGGTAGAAGAAGCAGAATTGACTTATGAAAAAGCAAGAGCAAGAGAAAAGGGCGGTGTAGCAGGCTTTTTCGAGGGGCTTGCGTATATTTATTCAGAAGATGTGCGTTCAGATGAAAAGTCTGTGAATTATCTCTTCCCATGGTTGTATAATAGAGTAGACTTGTCGCCAAGTGCGATTATCAGTAACTTGAAACTGAAAATCAGCCTGATGAAAGAGGAGATGCAGGGAATTTCAAACGCGGCAGATTTAAGTTATCACAAGGGTTATCAGAATGAAAACACCGGTATCGTGAATTACGAATATAAATGGGATGGTGTATCGGACCGTTTTTATTCAGAAGAGTTTCATCAGGATATGATGGGCGAGTTTGAGAAAGTGATGCAGATATGCCAGGCGAATGAGATTGACTTAATCGTGATAAATACGCCGCATCCGACGTATGATGTGATTGCAAGCTATGAATATTATAATGAAAATGAGGATGAATTCGTGGCGCTTTGCGAGGAATATGGTGTGGATTATTATGATTTTTCGCTGGCAAAACCGGAGATTTTTAAAACTGTTCCGGAAGATTATGCGGATCATGAACATTTGAATAAGACTGGTTCACAATCATTTTCAAAACAGCTTTGCGAGTTCTTGCTGCGCCGGGAAGCAGGAGAGGAAATGGACGGATACTTTTATGATGCAGAAGAATTTGTCAAAATGTATCCGGAGTTAGTGGAAGAGTGGGATAATTATTACTGGTAATTATTAAAAAAATCTTCATAAATAAAAACTTCCCATATGCCACAAGTTATGATATGATGAGTTTGATGTTATCCGGGAATATTTGTTATTTTTGGGATAAAATATAAATGAGAGGTACGACATGATGAAAAAGAGAAGTTTAATGATCGGCTTAATGTTGATGTGTTCTGTTGCTATGACTGCATGTGGTGGCGATGATAATCAGCCTGTATCAAATAATACAGAAGCAAACACACAGGTGAATACAGAAGCACAGACGGAAGAAGTAGAGGTATCTGTATCTACAGAGATTACAGAAGAAGAGATTCCGGAAGGAAAGGTTATGAGTGATTTGACAGGTGAATTCATTGATGAAGAGATCGCAAATCAGAGACCAATTGCTGTAATGGTAGATAATGAGAAGACTGCATTACCACATTATGGTTTGACAAAAGCGGATGTGATTTACGAAATGGTAAATAGCGAGGCAAATGACCGTGTTACACGTTTAATGGTAATGGTAAAAGACTGGGATGCTATTGAACAGTTAGGTAACGTTCGTAGTGCCAGAGCTACAAACTGTATGTTAGCGATGGAATGGAATGCGATTCTTTGCCACGATGGTGGTCCATTCTATATCAATGACTACATTGCATTACCAAGCTTAGACAACCTTAGCGGTGGATTCAGCCGTATTCCAAACGGAAAAGCATATGAGTTCACAGAATATATCTCAGAAGGCGAAGTTGCTAAGAGATTAGATGCGAACAATATTGAGACAGAATACAACAACCACTATGAAGGTACACATTTTACATTTGCAAATGGTGTAGATTTAGTGGATGGTTCAAAAGCTACAAAGGTTGAATTACCATTCCCACACAATGCATCTGAATTAGAGTACAATGAAGAGGACCAGTTATATTACTATTCAGAGTATGGCAAGCCACATTTAGATCCGGGCAATGACAACGCACAGCTTTGCTTTAAGAATGTTATCATTCAGGAAGCAGACATGCTTACACATTCTGTAACAGAAGCAAGCGGTAAAGTGAATTATGACCAGAATGGCTACATGTTCTATCAGTTAGAGAATTCTTCAGGAAAAGGTTACTACCTCGTGAATGGGGAAATGACAGAGATTACATGGGAAAAGGCAAGCCTTACAAGCCCAACACGTTACTTTGATGCAAATGGTAACGATATCGTATTAAATGTTGGTAAAACATATATCGCAATTGTTCCTGCAGATGCATGGAAAGAAGTTGTAGTAGAATAATACATAGTACATAAAAGGAACTTCGGAGCATGAAAATGTTCCGAAGTTTTTTTGTGCAAAATTGTCATACACAAAAGTAGTAAGAACTTGTTTTGACACATATTTTTAAAAAATTCTTAGAATTACAGAAAATGCAACAAAAAATGCTTGAAAAGTGTGCTATAATATAAGAATATTATAGAAAAGAATGAGCGAACTATTGCAATTGTAGAGTAAAAATGGTAAATTGTATATACATACGTAGAATGACTCCAATTGTAATATGTCAATAATCGCGCGTAAATTGAATGTATTACTTTGTGGAGGGAATGTATTATGGATCCAAATGAAATTTCAGTATGTGAAAGAATGATAATGAAAGTATTGTGGGATGCGGATGAGGATTTAGACCTTATGACAGTAACTGCAAGAGTGAAAGAAGAATTCGGTAAGGAGTGGAAACTTCAGACAGTAGCGACTTTCATGACACGTTTACAGAAGAAAGGCTATATCAATATTTACCGTATCGGCAGATATTCTCATTATCATCCATTAGTGGAGAAAGAAGATTTTAAAATGAGTACAGTGTCAGAGAATATCAAATTTTTCGATAAGGGAAGCGTAAGCGCATTTGTATGCGGCTTATTTGATAAAGTAAAATTAACAGAAGAAGATAAGGAAAAAATACGTAAGAAGATAGATGATATGGATTAATGGACTTAGTCAGATATTCTTCGCTGTATTTGTAACCAGTGTAACTGGTACGATAATGTTCCTTATTTGGTTTCTCTGTCGAATATTTTTGCAAAATCGAAATCCGAAATTAGTTTATTACATGCTTAGATGGGTAGTAATCATGTATTTGCTGCCGATTACCTATGTGTCCTTTGCTATGCATTATGATGTGGGTTATGTCAAAGTAATGCAGGGTAAGTGGAAAATGTTTTTTGCGCTGAATATGGATAGTCTGCTTCTAATGGGATTGATGCTGCTTTGGTTCATCCTATTCATGATTATGCTTGTAATGAGTGCAAAGAATGAGGTGAACCGCTATCGCATTTGTAAAAACAATTTTGAAGATGGAGCTTCTCTGGCGCAGACGGAATTTGAGCGCGTAAAAGAGATTTTAGGAATTAAGGGTAAAGTAGAGTTATATCGCAATGATGATGTGAGGGTGCTGACACCATTTGTGACAGGATTTATCCGTCGAAAGGTGGTAGTTCCTTATCGAAACTATTCACTGGAAGAATTGAAAGTGATTATGTATCACGAATTGAACCATGTGAAACAAAGCGATATCGTGTTCCGATACCTGACGATGCTGGCGATTATCGTAAATTGCATGAACCCAATTTCATATCTGTTATGGAAGCAGGTGTTGATATGGAGTGAAGCAGATTGCGATGCCAGAGCAGTAGACGGTCTCGAAAAAGAAGGAATTAGCAAAAAGCAATATTATGAAACGATATTGATTATGCAGGATACCGGACCGGAGGGACATACTATATTCTATAATCCTATGCTCTGGAGCGCAGAATCGAGTATGTATAGGAGAATTGAAATCATGGAGAAATATACAGCAAATATGAAGAAGATGGCAAAGTCTGTGACATTTGCGTGGGTAATGGTGTTTGCAATGTTTAGCACTGTGACTGCACATGCGGCAGGATTGGAATTGGCGAAAGCAGGAGATAAATCCTTGATTGAAGCAGAGGCTGTGGATATGGATGGCGGATTTGCAAAAGAAATTGGTTGGTCTGATGAAATGGAGATTTCGTCAAGTGATGCTCCGAATATTATGTACATTAATGATGGAATTATGACTTTAGGCGAGGGTACATTTACATGGGATGTACCTGCTGGTACACGAGGAGTAGGTTCCCTGATTTATTTGACAAAGGGGACTGTAGTGCAGATGACATGTACAGCAACACCGAGTCATTGTATTTACTGGTTTGGATTAATGAAAGCAGATAATTCATGTATTGTAGTTGAAGGAAGTGGTTCTGGTGCGCATGATTTTACAGTGCCGGCAAATGGGTATTACCGTATCATGGTAGAGAATAGAAGTATTCAGTCAATTCATGCTATTGGTGCTTACCAGTATTAATGAAATAATGAAAAGTGTTCAAAATATCAGAGTACTTTTCAGTGTGGATAAAATAAATTCATGCTGAAAAGTACTTTTTTGTATTTTTTGTAAAAATATGTTAGTTGGCATTGACTTTGGAGAAAAATGGGTGTAGACTTTTGAAGAATGGTATTTTATATTATTCTGCCCATCTTGGGTGGATAAGAGGTACTATAAAATAGAAAAGTGAGGAGACGAAAGGGAATGAACAAGTTATTCAAGCACACAAAGAAGTTCATGCTCGTAGCAATGACCTTAGTTATGATGTTAGCTACATCTACGGTTGTTTTCGGAGCTAATACTTCTCAGAGCACACTTCATGTCTTAAAAGTTAGCAAGGCAGCAGTGACTCTGTACGCAAACGGTTCAGAAGCAGATGCCGATGTAACAGGCACGAACGAACCAACTGCAGTAATGCAGGCCGTACCTAGCAGTGCTACATTGGACGTTACCGCTACTTTTAAAGATAAGACAGCGGGCGACTTCAATGTAAAGAGTAGTGACGTAAGCGTTGCATCCGTTGAGAAATCAGCAGACGGCAAACAGATCATCATTACAGCTGTTGGTAATGGTAAAGCAACTATCAAATTAACTGACCCTAATAATGCAAAGAAGACTGCAAAAGTTACAGTTACAGTTAAGTCTTTGGTTGACACAATTACATTTGATTCAAATGTAGTTGAAGCTGAGACTAATAACGTATATGTAGGTATTGGCGGTTCTGTTACATTAGGTACAACCGTAAATGCAGATGCTTCTGCCAAGAATGTAAAGTATGTAATTATTGATGGCGACAAAAAAGCTTTGACAGTCAATGCAAAGGGTGTTGTTACAGTTAAGGCGAATGCAAAAGAAGGCTTAGTGAAAGTTTGTGTAGTAGCACAGGATCAGAAGTATGATTACCTCAATGCTAAAGGCAAAAAACTTTCAAAAGCATGGGGCGAAAACGAGATTATTAATATTTACGTAAAAGCACCATCAGTTCTTAGTGCAGAAGTTACAAACGTAGCATTGAAGAACAATGATTACGACACCAAGAAGAATGCAAAACAGACTTATGAAAAAGTAGAGTTAAAGACAAACGCTACAAGTAATAAGCATTCATTCAAGTTACAGGTAAATGCATATTCAGAAGCTTTACATAAAGGTGATAAGCTTGCAAATGCAGTTACTTTCGTATCATCTAATGCTAAGATTGCAACTGTTGATAAAAACGGTGTGATCACAGGTGTTAAGAATGGTAATGCAACCATCACTGTTATTCCAAAAGATGGTGTTAAATTAAAAGGTAAAGAAATTCTTACAATCCCTGTTACTGTAACAACAGACCTTGAGACAATCACTGTTCCGGGTACAGAGATTACAGCATTCGCAGGTGCTAATTACAAATTAACAGCTAAATTGAATGCAAACGTTAAAGGCGGTAAGGTATCTTACGAGATTACAAATGCAGAAGCATTTACAGAAGGACCTTACAAATTAACAGCTAACGACAAAAAGCCAACTGATAACTTTATGGAATACGTAAAGGCAAAAGGTAAACAGTGGGCAAAAGGTACATTCCGTACTGATATCGAAGGTATTGTAGATGTTAAGATTACAGCTACAGATGCTTACGGTAATAAATTGACAAAGGATGTAACAATTACATTCATTAATCCTGTAACAAAGATTACAGCAAAAGTTCCAAACTTTAATGTAAATAAGAATGACTTCTTACCTGCAGCAGCAACTACATTGTACTTAGACAGAGTTGCTACAGAAGGTGCAGCAGCAGTAAATGATACATGTGCAATCACAGTAGATGTTACAAAGAAACAGAATGTATCAGGAACAGTTACAGCTACAACTATCGAAGGTATCACAGCAACTTCTAACAAACCTGAAATTGCAGATGTTAAGATTGTTGGTGATAAATTCGTTGTAGAAGCAAAAGCAAAAGGTAAAGCAGTAATTACTCTTGCAGCACAGGATGGCAGCAAGAAGACTGCGAAAGTAACAATCAACGTTCAGCAGAAAGTTGATGAGATTACAGTAACAAACGCAGCACTTGAAGGTGATGTAAATGCTATCTATTTAGCTCCAAACGCACAGGGTATTACAAAGACTACATTTGCAGCAACACCAAACGCTGATGCAAATGTAAAAGGTTTGAAATATGCGTTTGCTGTGTCTGAAGATTTCACAAATGTAGCAACAGCATTAGAAAAAGATGCAGCTAAATTATTAAAGGTAACAAATGCAAATAAGACAATCACTCTTGCAAAAGATGATGATGTTAAAGCTTACCTTGAAGAAAATGGTAAACTTTTACTTGGTACATTAACAGTTACAGCAACAGATAATTCTAATGTTAAAGTAACAAACACTGGTGCAACACACGTTGCAAAAGCAGTAAAAGTAAATGTATACGCAGTAGCAAAAGACAAATATATGGCTCAGAGTGACCTTGAAGCAGCAGTAGCAGCTATCACAGGTGGCAAGGGTCTTACATTAGAAGCAAAACAGAAACTTAACATCGCAAGCTTAATTAATATTCCGGCAGATGTAACAGTTCGTACTGTAAACTTAGCAACAGCAGACAAGAAGTTTGTAACAGTTGATAAGAAAGGTAACATCACAGCAGCTAAAGTGACAACACTTGGCACAGGTGTAAATGTAACAATCAGCATGAAGGGTGAAACAACAGATGCTACAGTAGTAGTTCCTGTTCGTGTAATTGCTTCACAGAAAGATTTCAATACAGCATTGAATAACCAGATTACAGCAGTATTGAAAGACAACAACTATACATGGTTAGGTGCTAAACCAACATTCAATGCAGGTAAAGCAACTCTTACACTTGCAATTTCTGATATCACAATGAGCAAAGAAGATGCTGATGCAGAAATGAAAGCAAAATTAAAAGAGGCAATGGAAGTATTCCAGAGTGCAGCAGATGCAGCAATCGATGGAACAGCTAGCCAGTATAAATCTATTACAATTACAGATGCAGCAGCAGGTAAAGCATGGACAATCGAAAGAGCAGGATTTGATATCGTTGTAAGTGGTTCTGGTTTAGAAGCACCAAAAGCATATGATTACCTGACAGAGAAGAATGCAGCTCTTGCTGATTTAGTAGACTTCATCTCAGAAGATGTAGATGATATCGTTGAATGGGCTAATAAGAAATTATCAGTAACATTAACTGCTAATAACACAGCAGAAGGTTATGCAGCTCATACATATACAACAGCATACACTGTAGATATTACATTGAAAGATGCTGATGTAGAGAAATTCCTTGATGGAAAAGTAAGTGCAGCAACAGCAGCATTTGCAGCAGCAAACGCTGATTTGAAAGCTGAAACAGGTATTCAGTCTGTAACATACAATGCAGATACTAATACAACAGTAGTAGACATCTGTGACAATACACTTAAGATTGCAGATGTATACGCAATTGTAAAAGATGATGCAGTAGCAGCATTAGAAGATATCTTCACAAATGCAGTAAAAGCAACAGTAGAAGTTACTGCTCCTGGTGTAGAATCAGAAGTATTAACATACGAACGTAATGCAAACTCTGATGTAAACGCATTAGTAGAAAAATTATATGCAAAACTTTGTGATAAGCTCTTAGGTGATACAACAAGAGAATTAGAAGGTACAGCAGTTTATGCAACAGTTGACTTCCAGTTCGGTGCAAAGACTTATACAAAGACATACACAGTAGCTATTAAGAGAACTATGGAAGCTATTGATGCTAACGTAGATGCTCAGATTTACGAAAACCTTACATCATACTATGAATATGCAACAGTTACATATGATGCAGATACAAATCATGCAACAGTAGCTGTAAAAGATGGCACACTTACACTTGCAGATGCATTAGCAGCTATCAAAGATGTAGAAGCTATCATGGGCGCTATCTCAGGTGATGTAAACGCAGCTTCCGCAACAATCACAAGCGGTGATGTTACAAGAGCAGTTGTACTTGCAGGTCAGAAGATTTCTGCAACAGACTTATTGTATACATTAAAACCTGAATGGGAAACAGCAGAAGATGTTCTTGCAAAACAGTTAGGTGAATTAGTTGGTACATCAGCAACAGTATCCGTTGAATACATTGTAGATAATGATCCGGCTAAGAAGTTAGCATTAACATATGCAGTTGATTTCACATTAGATCATGAATTTGCAGAGTCTAACATTGACTACACAGTAGATGGTCTTGTATGGGCTATGGCTGATGAAGTTCTTAAGTTAGATGCAATCGTAGCAGCAGCAGACTTCTCAATTGAAGAGAATATTGCAAACATTTATGTAAACAATACAAAACTTGATGCTTACGTTGAAGAAATCGGCGCAACAGGCTTATATTCAATGTTTGAATCAGTATTAAATGCAGCAAAATCAAGCAATGGTAAATTAGCAGTTATTTCTACAACAGCAGGTTCTGCAGAAGTAGATCTTACAGCTGAGATTACAAAAGCTGACGTTGCAGCAAAATTAATGGGCGTAGGAATTAATCAGATTAAAGATTTAATTGAAAACCCAGTTAAGATTGCAATCGTTCTTACAGACGATTACACAATTAATTACACAGTAGAATTCTTCGCAACAGATGCACCAGGTTCTGAATTGAATCCAATTCGTGTAATGGTTGGTACATTTGAACAGGAATTCGCAGCAGGTCAGACAGGTTACTATCACGGATTTGGATTAAACGGTATGGGTCTTACTGTAACAGGTAAAGATGCAATCGTAATGTACGATGGTGAAGTATATGAATCAGGCGAGCTTATCACATTAGCAGGTGAATTTGGAGTTCCAACAGCATTTGAAATTACTAATGGTGGTGAAGCAGCAGCTACATACACAATCGCAATTACATATCCGGTAGGAAGTATGGAAAATCCTGAAGTTGTTGAAGACGGATATTATACAGTAGAACTTGAAGCAGGTAACCAGGGTTACTACTATAACTGGGTTGCTCAGGCTGATGGTACATTAACATTTGATATCAGCAATACAATAGGCGGATGGCAGTATGCTATCAACAATACAACACAGTATGTATATGGTGAAACGCACTGGAGTGATGACGAAGAAGTAGTAGCTTCTGAGACAATCAATGTAAAAGCTGGTGATGTGATTTCTATTATGGTAGGAACATATGACGCAACAGATATGTGGGCTACTCCAGAAGGTTCAGTGTCATTCATGTTAACATTTGCTTACCCATTAGGTAGCGAATTGAACCCAATCATGGTATATGACTTAACATTTGATGCAGAAATTGCAGCAGGTGCAGAAGTATACTATCAGGGATACTTCAATGGAATGAGCTTAACTGTAGCAGGTGAGAACGCATATGTACTTTACAATGGCACAAAATACAATGCAGGTGAAGCAATTGCATTAGCAAGTGCAAATCCAAGAATGCCAGTAACATTCGTAATCGGTAATGCAGGTGAAACAGAAGCTACATATAGTGCAGTAGTTGCTTATCCGGCAGGTCATATGGAAAATCCGGCAGCACTTGAAGTTGGCAATTATACACAGAGTGCAGAAGTTGCAGCAGGAACACAGGGTTATTACTTTGAGTGGACATCTGATGTAAATGGTACAGTAACATTTGATATCAGTGAAACAGAGGGTGGCTGGATGTATGTTATCAATAATATGACAACATACAAGTATGGTGATACACAGTGGAGTGATTCAGAACCTGTAGCGTTAACATCAGACGTTGATGTGGCAGTAGGTGATGTAATCCAGATTGTGGTAAATACATATGATCCGGTAAATCCATGGAGTGCTCCGGCAGGTACAATTGAATTTACATTCAATTACAAAGAAGGAACTGAGTTGAATCCTATCATGGTATATGACTCAACATTTGAGGCAACAGTTGCAGCAGGTGAAGAAGTTTACTACGGTGGATATTTCAACGGAATGAGCTTAACTGTAGCAGGCGAGAATGCATATGTACTTTACAATGGCACAAAATATAATGCAGGTGAAGCAGTTGCATTAGCAAGTGCGAACCCAAGAATGCCTGTAACATTTGTAATTGGTAATGCAGGTGAAACAGAAGCTACATATAGCGCAGTAGTTGCATATCCGGAAGGACATATGGAAAATCCAAAAGTTATTACAGCTGGTACACACAGCACAGTAATTTGTGAAGGAACACAGGGTTACTTCTATACAATCAAGGTTCCGACAGCTGGCGAAATGGTATTTGATATCAGTGCAACAGAAGATGGATGGATGTATGTTATCAATAACATGACAACATATCAGTATGGCGATACACAGTGGAGTGATTCAGAACCTGTAGCAACAACTTCTAAAGTTGCTGTAGCAGCAGGCGATGTAATTCAGATCATTGTAAACACATATGATCCAACAAATCCATGGAATGCTCCGGCAGGAACAGTAGACTTCACAGTATCTTTTGAAGAAGTTGTAGAAGCTGAATAATTGCTTGATATATAAGTAAATTAGTAAGTGAATAGTCATAAACTGACTCATCTGCGCAAGCAGGTGAGTCAGTTTCATGATAAAACAGAAAGAAAATTTATGAAAAACTGGAAAAAATTAGTATTATTTCTGGCGACAGCCACAATGTTGATGAATACAGGAACGACAGTTATGGCTGGTTCTATTAATGAATACGAAGCAGAACTCATAGCTATCGGAGAAGGTGTATTTGAATACAATGGAATAGAGTATGTCGCTACAGATGCAGCAAAGCAGAGAGTTTATAATTATTTAATGCAAAATGATGTGAACTTAAGTGCATCTCAGGCAAATGAAGCAAAAACAGAATTTTGGGGTAATATTGCAGCAGGTATTTCAAATGGCTATCTGGTACCATTGAACCCGACACCAGATTCGGATTCGAATGGCGGTAATTCAGCAGGTGGTAGTAATGTATCCGGTGGTGGTAATTCTACAAATGATAGTAATTGGTCAGGTAGCGTTAGTGATACTCCGGAAGAGAATACGACTGTAGTATATACTTACACTGAGATGAAGACTACAATGTATGCAAAACAGGCTGTCAATGTAAGAAATTTACCGGGCACTAATGGTGTAAAAGTAGGTTCATTATCTGCGAATCAGGAAATTACAGTAACAGGTCAGTGTGTGGAGACAGGCTGGTATCGTATTATATATAACGGAACAGAAGCCTATGTGTCTAACAACTATTTGACGGATACTGCAATCGAAGAGGAAACCGAAGTAGTGACTGAAATCGAAACAGAAACACAGAACTCTGAAATCGAACAGGCAACAGAGGATGCGAACGTGGCAGAAACGGAAACAAGTATTGAAACAGAAGCAAGTACTGATACAGAGGAAACATCTGAAGTTGAAACTGAGACAGAAGTGGTTTTGCGTGAAAAACATTTTAATAAAGGTCTGAATATGACCACAGTGGCAATGATTATCGGTGGTATTGCTCTGGCAGTAGGTATTATCGTTGTTATTAGTCACAAGAATAGAAGATATTAAAGGTGGTGCAGATAGGCGTCATGGAATATACAGATATACATAGCCATATATTACCTGGAGTGGATGATGGCGCTGCGGATATAGAAGAGACCATGTCTATGCTAAAGATGGCATATGAACAAGGTGTTCGAACGATTATCGCTACACCGCATTATATTCCGGGTAAGAAGAAAAAGAGCGCTGATGAACTTAGACAGATACATGCGCAGGTGTGTGAGACTGCTAAGGAGAGCATGCCGGATTTGAAGATACTTCTCGGTAACGAGATTTATTGCAGAGAAGGCGTTTTAAGAAGTATCACAGAGGGAAGAGCACTTACTCTGGCAGATACGGATTATGTATTATTAGAATTTTCAACAAAAATATCCTACAAGGATTTGTTTGGATATGTAAAAGCAATATCGGGAAAGCATTATAGACCGATTATCGCCCATGTGGAGCGATATGGATGCTTGTATCGAAAAGAAGAATTGATTCGTGAACTTATCGGTGCAGGAGCATACATCCAGATGAACACAGAAAGTCTTCCGGGAGGAAGTTTTAACAGGCAGGCAGCGTATTGCCGGTCTCTATTGGAAAAAGGATATGTGCATTTTTTGGGAACGGACTGCCATAATATGCAGATGAGAAAACCGCAGATGCAGACAGACTTGTCCAAGATAAAATATGCACGTTATGAAGAACAAATTAACAAAATTATGTTGCATAATGTTGAGTGTCTTTTGGCAAACAAATGGATATAGAATAGAAAGGTTATGAATATGAACCCAGCAACAGATGAAATCGAAATTGATCTACTTGAGATATTTTATGTAATAAGAAGCAAGATGTTAATCATTCTCGCCAGCATGATTGCGTTTGGCGGTATTATGTTTGGCTATAGTACATTACTTGCACAGCCAATATATGAATCCACAGCGAGAATGTATATATTGACTCAGTCTACCTCCATCACATCCTTAGCGGATATTCAGGTGGGTACATCCTTAACACAGGATTATAAGGTATTGATTACCAGTAGAACTGTAGTAGAGCAGGTTATTGAAAATTTACAGTTGGATTGTACTTATGGTCAGATGCTTGAACAGGTATCGGTAAACAATCCAAGTAACACTCGTATCATTGAGATTACGATTCAGGATAATGTTCCGGAAGATGCAAAGCTTATCGTGGATGAGTTCGTAGAAGTGTCCAGAGAAAAAATCTCAAGCATCATGGTGACAGATGCCCCAAGTGTTGTAGATTATGGTAATATGCCAATCAATCCGGTAAGCCCTAACATTATGAAAAACACTGTAATTGGTGCTGCGTTAGGTGCATTCTTAGCAATCGCAATTGTAATCGTAATCTTCCTCATGGATGATACTGTTAAGACTGCAGATGATGTAGAGAAATATTTAGGACTTAATACATTGACAAGCGTTCCATTAAAGGAAGGCGAGAAAAAGGCAAAGAAGAAAAAAGGATTGCCTAGAAAGGGAGGTAAGCGCTAATGAAAAAACAGTTAGTATTTGAAAAACTGGAAAAACAGGATTATGGCACCAGAGAAGCGTTTAACTCTCTTAGAACAAATTTACAGTTCTGTGGTGATGATGTAAAAGTAGTTATGTTTACAAGTTGTACACCGAACGAAGGTAAGAGTACTGTAACTACAGAATTGTGCCGTTCTCTTGGTGAAGATAATAAAAAGGTTATCCTTATCGATGCCGACTTAAGAAAATCCGTAATGGTAGGTCATTATGGTATTCGTTCTGAAAGCGAGATCTATGGTTTGTCTCATTATCTTTCAGGACAGAAAAAGAAAGCAGATGTTATCTATCCAACCAATATCGATAACGTAGATATGATTTTAGCAGGTCCGGTTGTTCCAAATCCGACGGAGCTTTTGGGAAATCACTATTTTGCAGAGCTTATTGCAGAATTAAAAGAAGAATATGACATGGTATTAATCGATTGCCCTCCTATCGGCTGGGTTATTGATGCAGCGGTTATCGGTCCAAAAGCAGATGGTGCTATTATTGTTATCGAAAGTGGTGCTATCAGCTATCGTTTCTTACAGGATATCAAGAAACAGATTGAACTTACAGGTTGTCGTATCCTTGGTGCTGTAGTGAATAAAGTAGACCGTGCGAAAGGCGGCTATTATAATCGTTACTATGGCGGTAAATACGGCAAGTATGGCAAATATGGTAAGTATGGAAGTAAATATGGTCAGTATGAGAAATACGGTGAGGATGAATAAAATCGTATTACAAGATGAAAAGTTAGGTCTTTGGAATGGAAATATTCCGAAGACCTTTTTTTAATAATCATGTTTTTGAACAAATTTGATTTATAGCATACCCCAATAAAAGTGTATCGGATAGCAGCGGTATTGACTGAGACCAGATATATCCACGCCTAGAAATGAATTTTGGAGTATCGGTAAACAAGTATCCTAACGAAGTATTTTCCGGGGTAGTTTTGGTAAATCCACCTTTCCAAATTATTTTCGTTTGTGTAAATGGCATGTAATGGTTCATATAGATAGAGGTCTGTGATAGCTGCTTTTGATAATAGAATTAGTATCGTGTATTTGTTCCGCTATTGTATTTTTCTTCGTGTGTTTGTTTTTCCATATTGTAAAGTACCTTTCAAAAAATAATAAATGAATTATAGCAGATTTAGAGAAAGAAAGGAAGCGTGTAAAGTAGGAAAGTAAGTTGACCGGATAAGGTAAAAGTACTAGAATAGAAATAATAGGGATATTAGACTTTTTATAGATATTTTGATAAATTCAAAGGAGTAGTGTGTATGAGAAATCGTATGGTAAAAAGATTATTGGCGGGATGTCTGGCAGTAACGCTGATATTTGGAGATACAGCGGGGGTGCTGGCGACGGAATTGTCTGGAGAAGGAACAAGTGTTGCGGAAGTAGCAGAGTCTATGAAAACGATGGAGTCTACTGAAGTGATAGAAGAAGTGGAAAGTACAGAGAGTTCGGATATAATGGAAGCTGCCGGTGACATAGAGAGAAATGAATTGACAGAAAGTGTAGAAGTTACAGAGATAGCGGAAGTGACGGAGAATTTTGAGATTCCGGAAACAGAGCAAGAAGATATATCGGTTGAGCAGGAGCAGACGGTTGTTACATCAGAGGTTACAGAACCAATTTATAAAGCATACTTCGGTCTGCCGTCAGTACTCGTACCGAAGCAGACAGCAAGCGAAGCTTCTGCGTGGCAGGGTGACAGAATCACCAATTTGGGATATAGGGACGGCTCAACTTATGATATGGAAAGCCACACGGATACATGGAAAATATTAGACCCATCTATAGGCTTGCTTTGGGCGGATGGCATTTTTATGGAAAACAGTAGTTCGGATATGGATACAATTAATGCAGCATTGGATACCTATCTGAACAAAGTTGCAGATAATAATGTGGAAGCTGCAAAGTATGATGTGATTGAAAAAAATGCAATCAGCGAAATGCGTCTTTTGACCAAAACAGAATTGAGGACAGAGGCTTATGGTTTTCATAATACAGAAGATGCTGATGTAGCGAGAAAGATAGGCTCATACAGTTATCCGATAAATAATGATGGAACAGTAGCGTGGGTAGGTACCGATGGTTCGTTGGATGGATATGGCAGTAACCAAGGCTATGCTCCGGCAGTTGTATTGGATACCTCCAAAGTGTTTATGACAATATATTCTGATTTTTATGAGTATGGTGGATATGCAAAAACGGATATTTCTGATACAACTTCCCGCAGTTGGAACTTGTTGCTTCATTCGGGAGATACCGGTTTTGCAGCGGCATTGCCGGAAACTGCACCGCATAATGGCTATTATTATGTGGATGTAACCGGATTGGGAAGCTTGTCTTATGACAAGATAAGTATGGTTTTTGTAGATTCAGAGGGAGATATTGTGGCTTACGTTAATTCATCCTATAACGAAGATACCTATGATAGCGATACGTATTTAAGTAAGCCGACAGAAGGAAGTTTTCAGTTTTCGCTCCCGACAGACCTTGCAGTAGGAACTTATACTGTAAAAGTTTTTTGTGAAAATGAGGATGGCCCATATGATACCGGTTATGTCAGCAATATCGTAGAAGGCACTGTAGAAGTACAAGGACCGATGGCCTCTAATATAAGCGTGGAGCAGCTTTACGGTCAGGTTAATTTATATTGGGAAATTGCGAATAAGAGAACGGAGCTGTTTCAGACATATACCTATTGCAATATTTATCGTTCTGTCAGCAGGAACGGTGCGTATGAATTGGTAGCAGCGAACGTGCCATGTGATAATTCAGATGCTTCCTATTATTGGATGGATAGGAGTGTTAGTAAATTAGAAGATTCCGTAGAAAATGCCACCTATTATTATAGAATTGTGACATTATCAGACAGTGCTGAATGTGGTGGTACAGAAATGGTAAGTTCTGATGTAGTTACGAATGAAGGTTTGTTTTATGGGGTGACCGGATTGGAGAGCTATATTGGTGCCTATATAGTGAATGCGGATGGAGAAAAAATAAGTGCGCTGACGATTCATGAGGGTGAGGCATTGGAACTTGGTCTTGCACTTGTAAAGCCGGACGGCATCACAGAAGATGTAAACAGCAGGGAGATGGCAGAAGGCACCTGGTATCTGCATAAAGAGTATAGTAAGACAGGGGAATGTCAAAATCAGGAAGAAGTAGTAGCAGACAAGCTTGAGATATGCCCTTACGAATTAGTTTGGGAAGATGGAAAAATCGTTTTGCCTGCACATAAAGTGTATTTACAGGCAGGTGAGGATGCCGAAGGATTGTACTATTTGACGACAGAAATTAAGTTGCAAAATGGTGCCGTATTTGACTGGCAGATTCCTGTGACCATCATAGCAGCCGAAGAGGGTATAGATTACGAAAAATGTCCGGATATTATCGTACAGACGAAAGAAGAAGCAGAACAGAAATTACGAGACTTCATGGTAGCCAGAGGCAATAAAAGTTATGTGGTTGTTGCACCGGGCGTTGATATTGACCAGGATTCTATTTTTGATATCTATGCAGAACGTGATGGAATGAAGCCAAACGAGGGCGATTATCTGAATTATCAGGTGGGATATAAAGACCAGACCTCTTTTTTCTGGCACCCCTATGAATCAACAGGGGTTGAGTTTAATGGGCATTCTTATTCTGCTTATTATTCGACCACTCCATTTATTACAACTGCGGAAGAAGAAGCAGAGGTTGATGCGAAAATCAATGCGTTAGTACATACCAAAGGCGGAGCCTTATACGAAGCGGCACACGGTAATACAACGGATGAAGAAAAAGTGAAGGCTATCTATGACTGGATTGTTAAAAATGTAAATCCAAGTGTGGCAGGTGATAGAACAACACCGATTTATCATACGGTATATCATACATTATTTGGTGCATATGGCGGTTATCCGGGCAGTGGTACATGTGGAGCGTTTGCAGTATTATTTACACGATTAAGCCGTGAAATGGGCATTGCCAGCAAGGTAATCATGGGTACGGATGCTGCGGCACATGCTTATAATATCGTACAGATTGAGGAGCAGTGGTACTATATCGATGCCAATACAAGACGTTATTTGTCAGGAGCCACAGAGTTTGAAAGGACGCAGGAACAGGAACATTATCTTGACCAGAGATTTATCGATCATTATCTGAGTAAGATTTCGGAAAGTGCTTATGTGGTCGAGCCAAAAAAAACAGTAGAATTATCCTATGTCGATGAAACTGGAGAGAAAGTAGTCAGCAGTTTTATAGATTTTTCAGAGGCAGTAACAGCAATTAATAATTTAAAAGTAAAACGTGATTATACGATTACGCTATATGAAGATTGTACGGTATCAGCAGCATTGACAATGCCAAATAAAGATTATGCTGCATCCGTAACGGTAATCGGTGCAGGAATCGAAGGTGTCTCTAAGATAAAGAGTAATGGAAAACTGACATTGACCTCGGATACTGTTTTCAAAAATTTGATATTTGATGGAACCTTGGCATATGCAGTCGCAATTGGCGATTATAATCTGACCATTGATGAGAACGTTAATTTCGCATCGAAGGTGTCTTTTACTGGCGGAAAAAAAGGAAGCCTTGAGGTAACGGAAGTAGGACAGCTTAGCGACGTGATAAGTCTGAAAGTAACTACGTTTATCAATAAAGGTGAAGTGACTGCAGATACGGTAAACATTACAGATGCATATTTAGACAATGGTCATTTGTATACGAATAAGAGTTTACAGATTACAAATCTGACACTGGATGGTAAGGCTGTTTTGAAGTCAGAAAAAGATTTTAAGATAACCGGAACGCTTTACAGTAAAACGAGTGAAGCGGCTCTCTATACAAGACAGAATGCAAAGGAAGTTCCGTATTTGAATATAACAGGAACAGTGTCATTAGAGACTTTGGAAGACAAGGTGCAGATTGGTGTCTATGCAGATGGCGCAGACAGCCTTGCGAAGTTAAGTGCGGGAAGTATGCTTTTGAATGTAAAGACTGCGGAAGCTAAGAAGTTTGCTTTGGTGGCAGAAAATGCAGGAAATGTGGGCGTATATCCGGCAGAGAACGGATATTTCTTACAGAAAAACAAGACAGGAATTTATGTATATTATGCACAGGATGTGAGTGTGGCTCTCTATAAGGGTGATGCGTTACTCGGTTATTTTGCCTCTTTTGCAGATGCAGTTGCAGAGATTGAAGCATTAAAAGATACGAAGGCAGAGTATACGGTTGCTTTGTTATCTGATGTGAATTCACGCACGAATCCGGCGGCATTGACATTACCGTCTAAGGCAGCGAAGGTGACGATTACAAGTTTGGGTGAAGAAGCTTACGGTATTTTCTATACGGGAAATGTAACATTAAAGACACATACCGAATTTGTAAACGTAGTATTTAATCCGATGGATAAGAACCAAAAAGGTGTGGCATCGAAGTTCGCGGCAGGAAAATTTGATTTGAACTTATGCGATGTAGAAGTAGGTGTTGTACCGGGGATGGAAATAAAAGATATTACCGGCAGTAAAACACAGGTTACGACGTTGGCATCGGATGGGCTTATCGTGACCGGAAACATTTCGGGTTCAAAAGAACTCGTAATTGCTGAGTCCGTAACGGTAAAGGGCAGTATAAAAGTGACAGACCTTATCATGCAGGGCGGAGTAGCGCTGTATACAGAAGGTGCTGTTTCGGTTACTGATATTTATAATAATAAGAATGCAGCTTTTGCAGAGTCACAGGTGAATGCGGTTTATTACACGAAGAGTAGTAAGGGAGTTTCGAATCTGACCGTAAATGGTGTGATAGGTGGTAGCAATGAGAACGAGCTGGATTTGCATTTTACCAATGCAAGCAAGGCGGATTATCAGCTTGAAATGAAATCCGGTAAGTATACATTAAATAATAAAATTGCATTGGCAAGTATGCCAAAAGCGGCACTCTCGGAAGTAGTCTTTTATATGGGCAGTAAGCAGCTTGATGATAGGGAAATCGTTAAGGCAAATAAAGGTGTTTATGTAGTAGATGCTTCTACGAATTCGAATATAGTACGGCTGCAGGGAAGTGTAGATGGTATTGTGACTTCAAGTTATTGTTTGGATTTTGCACAGGCAGTAAATGAAATCAATAACGCAGGAAGTGCAGAGGCTGTTTATGAAATTGTAATTGGACCATTATCAGGCAACTCGAATGTAGCAGATACCAATACAACAGACAGTAAGGCGGTTAGTGCTATTACAATGCCAAAGAGTGGTAAGGCGGCTTTGGTAAAAATTAGTTCGGAAGATGGTGAAAGTATTACTTACAGTGGAAATATCGTTTATCCGGGTGTGTTAGAGATTGCGAATGTAGTATTGGCACCGACTGGAGCATGCAGTATTTCGGGTACGAAAAATGTATCTGAGGTAATATTGTCAAATACGGATGCAGTATTTAAAGACATTAAAAATGTAAAATCACTGGTGTTACAGAATTCAGCGGTAAAGACAACCGGTACGGTTACGGTGACAGATGTTGCAATGTCCGGTGCATCACATTGGGATACTTTTGGAAAAGTAACTGTGACAGATATAGATATTTCTGCGTTAACAGCAGGAAGTTATGTCGGCGTAAAACAGACGGCAAAGACGCTGGTACCGATGTTTACAATCAGTGGTATGGTGGCATTAAATACAGATAACACACCGCTGGCAGTAAAACTTTATCAGCCAACTGCAACGGAGGCAAATCCGGTGGAGGTAACTGCATATAAGAATATGAAGCTTGTGATTGCTCCGAAAGAAGATGCAGACCGTTTTGTGGCATTGCCATTTACAAAAGAGAACATTGCAGGGAATACAGAAGGCATCACGACGGCAAATCTTGTATCCTATAAATCTGTTAAGAATGAAGTCGCGAACGGAAATGAAGAGGAGATGGTGATTCGAATCGTTCAGACGCATGAAGGCAGTCAGAAAGAGGCGGAGACCTATGCGAAGTCTTTTGATGAAGCGGTAACGATTATTAATAACCTCGGTGATAAGACAGCGTCCTATCGTATGGAATTATTGCGTGGTGGTCTGGCGGAACCGATGTGGACGACAAAAAATGGTAGCACACTTGGTAAGATGACTCTTCCTTCGAAAGCTGCAGAAGTAACGATTACAGGTGCGAATGAAAATGCTACAGTAGCAATTGCATATAAAGGCAGTCTGGCTGCGAACTGTGATACCATTTTTGACAATGTAATATTGTTAGAAGGTGGAATGGAAAATCCTATTTCCGTATCGTATGGCGGAGCATATGAATTGCAGTTTACTGGACGCGTGCGGTCAGATAAGGACGATGCCGGAGTAATGATGAAATCTGTAAAGGCGGCAAAAGGAACATTGGCATTGAATGATGCTATGGTTTCTGTGACAGATGCCCTTACAGTAAAAGATATAAAAGTTATTGGTGAAAGTGCTTTGTGTGTGGATGGAAAAGCGGTTATTACTAATATCTATGGCACAGGTAATGAGAATGCAAAGTTGACGATGGACTATGATTTCTCGACGAAAAATGCAACACAGGTTACAGTCAATGGAAATATTTCGGATGTAGAATTGCAGCTTGTTCCGAATTTTTATGATAAGGAAAACGGCAGTTATTATCCGGTGGATGAAAACAATGCTGTAGGTAAGCAGTTTGTTATCATGCCAAAGGCTTCGATTGCAGGTGTGACAGTAGGATACTGCGATGAAAGGGGCGATGTAAAAGCTCTTGCGGGTGGAAGTTTGTATAAGCAAAATGGTGGACTTTATTATACAACGGAGCCGCTATTGGTAGAAGTTGTAGCCGAAGATGAGTCTGGAAAAGCGGCACTGCAGATTTACAGGAGCTATTTCTTAAGCTGGGATTATGCAGTAAAGGAAATTGATAAACGTGCAGATGCAAGCCTAATCTATCGTATGATTTTAAAAGAGGATATTATTACTAACTTGACACTTCCTACAAAAGCGAAAGAAGTGGTGGTGACTTCAGAAAGCGGAGAAGAAAATAGTATTTACTTTACGAAAAATAAAGTGACATTAAAGACCAATACAACGTTTGATAATGTGGGACTATTTGCAGTAAAGAAAGTATCCGGTGATGTATATGATTCGATAAGTTATAACATTGCAGCAGGTAAATTTAATCTGACATGGAAAGATGTAACTTACGTATCACCAGAGGGTATCCAGAGAAAAGTGGGCACTATTTCCGGTAATGGTAAGGGTACGTTTACGGCATTGTTAGGTTCCGAAGAACGGAATAATGTATTTGTAGTAGATATGGTTTCGAAGTTTGGAACCGTCAATATCTACAATGAAGTGCAGTCGGATATTGTTTTAGAAAACCAGGTGGTGAATTCTGGATTGATTACCAAAGGAATGAGCGGTATCAGTACGTTGAACCTATATCCGGGTACGGTTGTTTCCTGTGATGCGGGAAGTGTTTCTGCGAAGAATGGAACGATTCGAGGAAGTGTACTTTATGCAAAGGACATTACAATTTCACAAGAGGTGTTGTTGGAAAGTGCACGTCTTGAAGCAGGCAGCGAGACTGTAGGTGATGGTAAATTAAGTCTTGGAAATGTGCTTGTAGAAGATACCAATAATTATCTGGAAGCAAAACTTAGCAAAACAGGTAAGACACAGCTTAGCATTTCCGGTACGGTAGCGGCGGCTCCGTATTATACAGGCGCAGAAGGCGCAAGTGCAATAGAAGTGGCATTGTTAGCAAAAGATGGAAGTGTTTTTGTGACACTGGTGGAAGGACTGGATGTCATCAATGCGGCAAAAGCGGAGGCTTTTTGGTTTGTACCGAGGTACACCTCTTATGAGTCGGAAGGCATGGGCTGGTATGATGCGGCATATTGCCTGTATAATACCGCAAAAACAATTAAATATGGCAGTGTCGGAAGATAAATGCTGAAAGGTAAGATGCTCGAGGCAACTTTAAATGGTTGTTTCGGGCATCTTTTTTTCGTTTTGTTCGAAATGAGAAATTGTCTAATAAATAGGCAAAAAAATGAAAAAAGTGTGTTTTTTTCGGGTGGGGAGTATGGTATAATGAAATATAGTACTTTCGGGTAAATTGGCTGAAAATAACGGACAAGGTAGAGCGGTAGAAAGCACGAAAAATTTCAAGGAGGGAAAAGTATGAAGACACGAAGATTGCTTGCACTTGTATTGTGTTTTGTAATGCTATTTAGCGACGCAACCAGTACACTTGCATCAACAAATTCCGGTGAACCAATTGTTATCACGGATAGTTCAGAATTAGAAGAATTACTGAACGTAGAAGTGATTGAGACGGAAGTGGCAGATACAGAGGTATTGCCTACGGAAGTACCGGAGACAGACGTGACAAGTACGGAGAAGACCAGCGAGGAAGCTGTGTCTACAGAGACCACGGAGGTGGTAGTTCCGGAAGGAACAGAAATTCCGGCAGAGGAGCCGGAAGCTACTACAGAAGTTGTGGAACCAACAGAAGTGGTAGAAGAAGATACGGAGGAGATAATAATAGAAGAGGCCGAGAATATAAAAGCGGCGAATACTTCTATTATGGTAGGTTACTCAGATGGAGAGAACTGGGTAAATATCGGAACGACTCCTTATACCAGTATTGCAGATGCTGTGGCGGCTATTAAAGCGTACATCGCAGATAATCCTGGATTTAACAAAACAGTTAGTATGGATTTGCAGGCAGATGCAGAATTAACTGGTGATTTAGACCTTGGTACATTGGATGTACAGTTAAGTCTTGGTCTGAATGGTCATAACTTAATTGTTTTAAACGATGCAGTCATCAGGGCAGATGTATTTAGTTCGAAGGAGAATTTTGGTACAGTAGAAGTTGCTGCGGGTAAGAACTTGTCGATTTTGCCATTTGATCCATGTGGAGAAGGAATGTCATATGACGAAACTTGGGAGATAGAACAGAATCAGACCGATGTGGAGTATACAAACTGGCAGCACGTTAATATTAATTTTAATAGTGCTGAACCTGGTAATCTGATTATCGGACAGTCCGTGTATGAGGGTGGCTCAACAAAAGCTCATATTCGTTTAAATGACGTATATATCAACAATGCGAAGAATGTTACGATTGAAGGTAATGTAGGAATTAGTAGCAATGATGCAGATACATCTACCATTCAATTTAACGTAGCCGAGACGATTACGGTTAATAACAAAGGTGATAATCATTATAACAATCATTATGTAGAACTTTTAGTATCGGCGAACTGTAATAATCTGGTTTGGTACACAGATGGTACCGTGGGAGATTTAATCGTTAATGATACGATGACAGTTGATACAGAGAGTAACCTTACGATTTATGGTCAGTTTACAGTAAATAATATTCATGTTGAGGCTTTAGATGATCCATGGGGCTGCTTTGGAGTGGTGACACGTCATTTATATAAAGCGGATGGTACTTTAGAGTCAGCAGGTGCGATTACCATTAATGGACAGCTTACATGTGGAGAAGGATTGGATAATCCATTAAGCTTCCATAAGGAAAAGTGGGCATATGATTCTGCGACAGCAGAATGGCCGAATCATATAGGCATGCTTGCATATGAAGAAGGTGAAGTAATTGCCACAGCACCGAATGTAAACAGGCAGCTTGTTAGCTTAAATAACGAAGGCTCAGACCGTTGGTTGTTTGCGGCTAAGAATGAACAGGGACAGCTTGTTGCCCAAAAAGCGGCTGTTGAAGTAATGCATTGGAATGATGAAACGAATGATTTTGATATACGGATATACTATTCTTCTTTAGAAGAAGCAGTTTCCGGTATGTATACAGAGTTTGGAGAAGCAGCAGGTCAGTATATTATTCGTCTTTATGATGATATCAAGCTGAATGAAGATGTAACATTACCGGATTTTGCAACCTTTGTACGTGTAGAGACAAACAGACGCACGATAGATGTATTCCATGAAAATGGAGAACATGATTATTCCTTTGATGAAACTACTTTTGTCAATGTAGATTTCAATGGTCATACCATTTCTGTAAACGGCAATGTGGAATGGTCAGAAGCAATCTCTATGACGAATAGTGCCGAAGCAAAAGCAGAGCTTTATCTTCGCTCAAATGAAGAGAGCGGCTTTATGTTACAGTCTCTTTGGACAGATTCAGAACTGGAACAGGTGTACATTAATGCCGCCGGTGAACCGGTTACATGGCCGGCAGCAGAATATGCACTTATTACAGGTGTTAATATTCATGCACCAAATGGTTTCTTTGATGTGGGAGTACACGAAAGTGATACAACAACCCGTATCATTGACGCAGAAGTGATTGTGAAGGGTATTCGAATCCATAATGGTACATGGAAGATTACAGACCTTACTGTTTTTGGAAGAGAGACAGGCTCTCACTTTAATACAGGGGCAGACCTTACAGTAACAGGAACATTGACCGCAACAGGCGGTAGTTTTATTGAAGTACGCGGTAAGTTACAGCTTGGTGACATCGTATTAAAACCACATAACGAAGACCCATACGCAAATCTTCATTTCCAGATGGTAAAAACATTTGGACCGGAGAATCCAGAGGTTCTTACAGCAAACGGTCAGTTGATTTTTACCGGTGGTCTGGTTGTTGAAGAAGGTTTTGAAGGAATCCCGCTTAGTATTGATAAAAAACATGTCATCCGTACGTATATGTTCGATGAGAACGGCGAGATTATGTATGAGGATGAAGCGAAGAGAAACCCATGTATAAATGAAGAAGATATATGGGATAATATGGTTTACGAAACAGGAGAAGTGCTTGCAACGATTACCGAGAGCAGTACGCTTAATGCATCCATGTTCATGATTAATGGCGGTAGTGCTTTAGCCATTGTTGGAGATGGTTCGTTGAAAGTCGGCAAAGCAGCCGTAAGAGTAAATCTCTATATTCCGGAAGAAGACAGAGGTTTTGAATGCGGATATGAGTCATTAGAAGATGCAATCGCAAAAATGGCATCTGATTTTGGCGGCAGAGCAGGAGAATACACCATTACATTGTTAGAGGATACTACTTTAAAACAGGATATCGTGATTCCTGATTTTGTGAAGCGTGTTCGTTTTGAATCGGCTCGTGAGTGGGTAGAACATTTCGATGAAAACGGTGAGCCAATCAGAATTTATGATGAAGCGGGTAATGAAATCGGTATCGAAGGTCATGACCGAATTACCGCTTTAAAATTAGAGATGAATGGTCACTCTATCACAGCAAATTGTGATATGGAATGGTCAGAAATGCTTCAGATTATAAATGACTCTGATAAAGCGAGTGAAATTTATATTAAAGCAGAGGCGAATCCGGGACCGGAAGGATATTGGCCAAGTTTTAGAACTGCTTGGTTGGATGAAAATGCTGAATTAGTATATAGCGATAATAGCCCATTTGCTTTTGGTGCAGAGCACACATGGATTGACAATGTAACGCTTCGCGTGCCAAACGGCAGAGTGGAATTTGAGACATGGGATGACGGCACTCATATTATTAATGGCGAATTAATCGTATCTTCCTTTAAAGCACATAATGGTAGTTGGATTGTTGCTGATGTAACAATCGTAGGAGACACGGATGGTTCCTTTATTGGAGAAAATGCAAAAGCATTCATTACAGGTAAAACCACATGGCTTGGTGGTGCAGGTGTAGAAGTACGCGGTGAGTTGACATTGTATGAGTTCTTTATGAATACCAATGAAGAAGATCCATATGCCAATATGTGGATTGAAATCGCGGAAGTCTATGACAGAGATAAAGAAGGCACAGATGAGTACTTCATTTCAAAAGGTAAATTGACTTTTGCAGGTGCGCTAGAAACAGCAGAATCATTTAAAGCCGGTAAGGCAGTACATATTGATAAAAAGCAGATTTTCTATTATCAGGCAAGAGATGAGCATGGTAACCTGTTATTCCATGATGAAGCTAAGACAGACCCTATGATTTGGGAAGACCAGCGTGGCGGACTTGGTTTTGAAAGCGATGAGACTGCTGCATATGTAACAGATAGTCGTGTAAATGCAAATCAGTTTTCAACAAACGGCAGTGGTATTTCCTTTGAAATCGTAGGACAGGAATTAAAGGCATATAAGGCTGCTATTTATGTAGACCTTTATATCGAGGAAGAAGATAGAGGTATCGGTTTTAGTTATAAGACGTTAGAAGAAGCGTTCGCAAACCTTGAGCGTGATTTTGAAGGCAGAGCAGGAAGCTATACATTCAATATCTTAAAAGATGTAGAACTGGCAGAAGACATTGTTCTTCCTGATTTTGTAAAAAATCTTCGTTTACAGTCTGAATGGATGTGGCGTGAACATTATAATGAGGAGACTGGTGAGCCGCTCTGGATTTATGACGAGCAGGGCAATCAGGTTGGTATCGAGGGTCATCATGATGTATATGTGGCAACTTTAGATTTGAACGGACACAGCATTACTTCGGCAGGTCACTTTGAAGTAATGGAAGGTCTCCATGTTATAAGTGATGCTGACAATAAAGGTGCACTTATTTCAACATCAGAAAATGGTGGCGTAAGCCTTCGTCAGATTGATAATGGCGGTTTGATTGAAGAAAATGGAACTCCAATCGAAGTAACAATGGATAAACCATTTGTAATCTTGGATAATGTTGATGTTACTGCAGAAAAAGCACAGGTAGAACTCTGGTCACAGTGGGGTGCGTATACAGTAAACGGTGACATAACTGCAAGATTCATGAACGTCAGAGGTAGCTGGACAGTAGGCAATGTGAAGATTACAAATGACCTTTGCATAGAATCCGGCTGGTATGATGAAGAAAATGATTGTGGTGAACCGGACGGCTATCTGACCGCAGATAATGTGAGCATTTACAATGGTCATATGTACAATGGCGGACGTCTCGTAGTAAAAGATACTTTTACAGCGAAGAATTCTAATATTGAAAACTATGCAATATTAATAGCAGATAAGCTGCTTGTTCCATCCGGTGAATTCCACAACTGGGAACAGGTATCAGTAAAAGATGCACAGATTGAATGGTTCTATAACCATACAGATATCATGTTCTTTGAAGATAATCCGGAGACACCGGAAGTGAATGAAGAACATATGGAAGAGTGGGGCGCACTCTTTATCGCAGACACATTCACACAGTCTGGTGATGCTTCGTCTTTCATGGACGGAAGTTCAACGTTGGTAGTGAATAAAAAGGCTGTACTTAACAACCTTTGCGTAGGTGCATGGAATCCTGACGCACAGAATGCTCCGAGTATTGTTCGTATGCCGGGTGCAGAACTTGAGATTAACGAAGATATCTACCCAGGCACTAACGAGATGCCGTTAGATATCGGTATCATTAAGAAACCAAACGATAGTGTTGTAGGCATGGGAATGGTAGAAGTCTTTGATAAAGATTCACAAACAGGAACAATCTATGGTTCGTGGTTTGAAACTGTATTCGTTAATGCGAATGGTGACAAGGCAGCAGAGATTGGTGAATATGGATGGCCAATGAAGGCTTTCGCAAAAGACGATGTACTCTTCACTACAGATATTAAAAATGTTCGTCTTGACCTGATTGCATTATTCCAGCATGTAGAAGAAGGCAAAGAAGACGAAGTTATCTGGGAAACCAGCCAGGATGGTAACAAAGTAGTGGTAGGCGGCTATACTATCTTTGTACATTCAGTATCAAATGGTGACTGGAAGTGGTTAAAGGATTTTAAAGACTGGTCAGAAGCAGTAGAGTATATTGATAGTCTCGCGAATCCAAATCTTGTTTATGTGATTGAAGTAACGGAAGATATTAAACTCGATGGAACGCTTCCACTTCCAAAGAACGCAGCAGAAGTTGTGATTCATGGATTAAGTGAGAAACCGATTAGTCTTAAATTTAAAGGTGATCTTTCTTTAACATCGAATTTAGTACTTGGTAATATAAATCTGGATGTACCAAGTAGTACAATTAAACTAAACGATTGCGTGATGATTTTAGAGGGAGCATCTACAGCAAGTATTGGTTCTGTTACAGGTCCAAAGGGCGGTATTTTAGTTGTTACTGGTAATTCTGTACTTATGGTTAGAAAAGCAGTAACAGGATTAGATGGTCTTGAAGCAATGTACGGAGCAGTTGTAGAGCTCGGTATCGATAATTCAGTAGATGCTTCAACTGTGGAAACACTTCAGATGTATGGCAGTAAAGTGGTTTTATACGACAAGCTCACTGTAGAAAATGTAGTTTCATGGAATGATATAAATGAAATTATTGTTAATGGTGCAGACTGCTTTACGATTACAGATACGGTGTATGGACCGGATGCTTGGGATGAGAACCTTGGTCAGTTTGCAGGTGAAATCGAAGTAGGCAAGGATAATACGTTTGCGATTACAGAAGCAAATCCTGCAAAAGCAAAGATTCGTGCAGCAGCAATTAATCTTGTAAACTTTAATCGTAATACCAATTTTGTAGAGGGTGATGTTCTTGTAACTGCACCAAACGTATCTGCATCATGGTTTGTTACAGGAAGTATTTATAGTAAACAAATTGTAGATGAAGAAACAGGTGATTTCATCTGGGTAAGAACCGGTATCGGAAGTCTGACTCATAAAGATGGTGATGCAATCTGCTATGGCGAAGGCGATACTACAGAAAAGGTCGTAGAACTTAAGATTTTTGATGATGCAGCAGGTGACTTTATCACACACGAAAGTTATAAGACATTAAACGATGCATTTATAGCAATTGAAGGTTTGAATAATAGTGAAGGCATGTATCGTATCATGTTAAAAGGTGATGTAGAGATTGGTTCTCTTACCACTCCTTCCAAAGCAAGATTTGTACAGATTTGGTCAGAAGGCAATCCAAAGACTATTACATATGGCGGTGACATTAAGTTAAATACAAACTTCTTAATTGCAAATGCTATTTTGAAACCGGAAACAGGAACAAGTGCTATCAGCATGGACAAATATGGTCTCAGTCTGGTGGAAGGTGTTAAGATGGCAGACGATTGTAAGATTACATCTGTCACAGGTTCCGGTATAGGAAAGGGATCTATATTTGAGTTATATGATGTTTCTTTAGAGGTTTTCGGAGACGTTAAAAATGTAGATGAAGTTTACATTTCCGGTGCAGAATTGATTGTAAACGGAGCAGTGAATGTAGGCGATATATACGCAGGCGGTGCAGAAAATCAGAAATATCAGCCGACCTTAGTGGGTTCAGCAGTGGTAACCAGAAATGCTGACAATAAGATTACAAAGGTTGACTCACAGATTACCATTACAGGTGAAGTGAATTGGCAGGGCGAACAGCTTACCATCGCTTTACGTGAAAAAGGTACGGAGAATTACATCAACTTTTTAGATGCAGATGAATCCTTATGGACAAATGGAATTTGGCTTGCGAAAGCACCAAAGACACCGTCTATGATGGTATTGTTATCCGCTAATAATATCAAAGATGCCGCACAGTATGCGAAGTATACTTCTGCAAAGGCAAACGGATACTTAGTATGTCAGAAGAATGATAATATCGGTTTGAGTGTAGAGTACATAGAAACCTATTATGAAGATGTATATAATGAAGCAGATGGCGAATGGACGACAGAAGAACGTGAGGCATATATCTGGTCTTACTGTAAGACATTTGCAGATGCAGTAACAGAGATTGACGCATTAAAGACAAAGCAGATATATTATATTTTCTTATTACCTGCAATGTCTGATATCTCAGCAAAAGAACCGGCAGCACTTAAGATGCCGAATGCAAAATATGTAGAACTTTTATATATTGCGACTGGTGGAAGCGGTTATGCAGGTTCAGCATACACTGCAGATTTGCATTACACAGGTAATATTACATTTACATCCGACACAATGGTAGAAGGTGTAGATTTTGTACAGGTTGCAAAGAATGCAGCAGGCCAGTACGTTAGTGTAAATGAACTGAAGGATGGTTATCCGGAAGCAGTAACGATTTCTACAGGCGGCAATTCATTGGTTGTTGCACAGGTAAGCTTCAATACTCCAATTAAATTGGATGGTAAGAAGAAAGGTAACTTAGGTATCTTTGGTCCTGTTGTTACTTACACGAATGAGAATAGCATACGTGCAAATGGTTCTATCTTTGGTGATATGAATCAGGATGGTATCGCAGATTTGTCTCGTGTATGCGGTTCGATTACCAACTTTAATGAAATAGTAATCTTGAGTGACTTTATTTTAGATGAGTACAAATCAGGTTCTAAATATGTGGCACCAACGTTAAGTACAACATCGCTCGCGGTAGAGGATGTATTCTTTGACTTGAATTCTTATGATATCAAGGCAAAGGCAACGATTAAAAACCTTTATGCATTTAATGGTGAACTTTATGTAGAGGGAACAGCTTCATTTGACTACGCTCAGTTAAATGGTGCTGCCTGGGTAGGTGCGATTGATACATTAAAAGTTAAAAATGTAGAGTTGTATGATTCACCAATGATGCTCGGTGGTAAGTTTGAGATTACCGGAAACGTGTGGTCAAATACTTCAGATGCAGTATTCGCTTCTATCCAGAAGTCTGCTACAGACAAGACACCGGGACTTAACATCAAAGGCAAAGTGGAATTAGCAGATCCTGCAAATCAGATTGGCGTTGTAGTATATGGTTACGATGCAAATGGAGACTTTGGTATAGTTGATTTATCAGGTGCACCAAATGCTTCCGCAATGCTCTTAACTGCAAAGAATGCAACTGCTGATATGTTTAAGGCAGGCGCTGTAAAGACAAATGTAGGTGTATTAGATAACCTTGTGGATGCGAAAGTAAGCCAGTATGGTTACGCATTATTGAAATCAGGTTCTAATATCTATGTTTACTACGGTGATGAAATCAAAGTAGAACTTAGCAAAGATAATCAGGTTCTTGGGTACTATAATAATATTGCAGAGGCAACAAAGGCAATTGATGCATTAAAAGACAGCGATGCAAGTTATACATTGACACTTTTGAACGAATACGGTAGTGTAGCTGCACCGGCAGAACTTAAGATGCCAAAACAGGCAAGTACAGTAGCAATTCAGAAGACGAACGGCAAGATGTACTTCAATGGTAAAGTTTCATTAAGTGCTTCTACTGCATTAGTAGTAGCAAGTGAAGCTGAGTTTGCAGGTGACGTAACCGGAAAGGGTACGTTCGCACTTGGCAGAAATATGACGATTACAGTAAACGGCAAAGTTGACGTTGCTAATTTGGCACTCAATGGCGGTAGTATATTAGATGCTAAGGGCGTAGTTACCATCGGTACAATCGCAAACAATGGAAACGGTCAGAAACAGAACGCGATTATCTATGGCAAGGATGCAAAAGATATTACATACTTAACCATTAAAGGTTGGGTAGATGGCAACAATGCAAATCCGGTATTGTTACAGCTTAAGAGTGATACGGATAAAGCATCTTATGCATTAGATAGTGAAAACGGAAAAGTAATCTTAGAGAATACACAAAAGATTGCAAACATTGAAAAAGCAGCACTTTCAAGCTTTGAAGTAAGTATTAATAACGAGAAATTTACAACTCTTGCGCAGGTTGTAAAGGCAAACAAGGGTGTATATCATGTTGATATTGATACAGATGCAGATTGGCTTGGCACATGGCTTGAATTTACAAAAGACGGAAAAACATATACAACATATTGCTTAGATTTTGCACAGGCAGTAAATGAAATTAATACATTGGCAGATAAGAATACAGATTACATCATCAATATTTGTAGAAAGAATACAACCATTTGGGATGTAAACTTAACCGATACGAAATCAGTTAGTGCGATTACCATGCCAAAAGCAAATGTAGCAAATTCAGTTACAATCGCTTACAGCGGATTTAATAATTGGCAGCGCGGAATGGAATTTACCGGTAACATTTCTTACGCAGGTAATTTAGGTTTTGTAAACTGTGAAATTGAAGCTGCAAATATTAGCGGTGTTAAGACATTGACCTTAGATAACACTGCATTTGTTACAACAGGTACTGTAAAAGCGGATAACGTTGTTATCAAGGGCAACACTACCTGGGATGCATTTGGCAAGACCACAGTTGGTGGCTTGGATGCAACCGAAAAAGGTAGTAGCAGTTATATTGCTTCGAAACCGGATGCAAAGGGTGTTCCAACATTCGTAGTAAACGGAGAGGTTCCTGCTGTGACAGCATGGAAGGTAATTAAAGCAAATGCAACAGCAGATACCGCAGTAGCAAATCGCTACGTGGACACTTATAAAGACGTAAGTCTTGTGGTTGCAAAAGCAGCAGGTGCAGACAGATTTATGGCTTATCCGTTTGTAACAGGCGGCAATAACGAAGGTATTACAAATCTTGTAGCTTACAAGGATACGAAGAATGCAGTTAAGAACGGCAACGGCGATGACATGAAAGTATTGCTTTCTTATGAAGGTGGTTCGACTTATGTGAAGTCATATGACGAAGCTGTAAAATTAATTGACGCTATCGGTGACAAGAATGGTTTCTATACGATTCAGTTCTTAACAAGTGGTGAAGTTACTACAACTGGCGTAGCTGGATCTTATGGCAAGTTGACACTTCCTAAGAAGGCGGCGTATGTGGAGATTTGTGGACATACTGTTACAAATGGTAAGGCAGATACCACATTGAAATATACCGGTACCATGAAGACTTCTGTGGGTCTTAACCTTAGAGATATTGAACTGACAGAAGGAACTGCAAAGGGAGATGTATTTACACCAAGTTATGCAGTAACACCGGTTACTTCAGGTAAAAATACAGAGATTAACTTCTTTGGTGCGGTTTCAACCATGAAGAAAGATAATACACAGACAGCAGACCTTGCATTTACATCTGTTAGCGGTAGCGGTAATGTCATTATCAGAGGCAGAGATGTAGATGTAGCAGGTGGTGTGGCAGCGAATGTCTTTGTAATGAATAATGGCGGTACCGTATCCGTAGAAAAAGATATAAAAGTTACGGAACTCGTGATTGCAGAGAATGCAGTGATTGAGGCAAAAGGTAAGTTTACTGCTAAGATAGTACGCGTATTAGATAATGTAAAAGAGGAATATTTAAGTGCAGTTATCGATGCGGATGGTGCGATTGCAATTACTGATATTTATGGTAATGGATATAGTGACAGATTAAGAATCGTTACAAACCGTACAGCAGGTAAGAACGAGTCGCAGTTGACGGTAAGCGGTCAGACGAACCAGATTACCGTAGAGGTTGCGATGAATAAGTATGATGCAACATTGGATGCATACCGTGCGATGAACATGGAAGAAGTAACAGCAATGTTTGTATCCGAAGAAGGAGCAGTTCCTACAAAAGAACAGATGTTAATGACAGCTCCGAAAGCATCTTCTATGTTTGTATATGCAGCAGCATATGTAGAAAATGCAGAAGAACAGTATGCGGGTTGGGAAACAGTTTATGAAGTTTATGACCAGTATGCAGACGCATACAGTACGGTAAGTGCTTATGTACATGATGGTGGTGTGTACCTTACTGACTTAGTGCCATTAATGGTAGTTGCCGGTGGAACAGAAGAAAATGGACCATTCTATACGTCTTATTTCATGGATTGGACACAGGCAGTAAATCAGATTGATAAGAAGCTTAATAATAAGAATGCATTGTATGAGATGGTGGTATTACGTTCTGTAGGACGCAAGTTAGATGGTACATTAGAACCGATTAAAAATCCGGCACTTCCAACAAAAGCAGATCGGGTATACGTTATTTCAGGAATGGGAGATAATGCAGGTGTATTCTTTACAGGTTCAAAACTTACGGCTAAAACCAATACAGAGATTTGGGCTACAAACTTCGTGGCGGTTAAAGAGATGGAAGAAGATGGCGAAACCTGGTATGAATCAGTCGCCTATGACATGAACATCGGAAATTATGCTGTGACATTGGACAATATTCGTGGCTGGGCTGATGGTTATGAAAGTAAACTTGGAACTATTTCCGGTTCTAAGAAAGGTCATTTAACATTCTCTCGGAGCAGAGATGCAGAGGTAAATGAGACCGTTGCATCCATGATTAAGGGAATCGGTACTGTTGAATTCACAGAATTCAGCGATAACGATGAGAATGAACCATGGCAGGCTAGTTATTATGTTCCAAAGGGAATTACCGGTGTACAGAACCTGATTTTACAGCCATATACATTTGTGGGTGCATTTGAAGGCGATATTTCTGTAAAAGATGTTTACGCTAACATAGCAGATATGTATGCTAAGAATATTACTGTATCCGGTACGATTGAAATGAGTTATACAGGACTTTCAGCAGGAACCGAAACCGTTGGTGATGGTGCGATTAAGTTGAAGGACGTTGTTCTGAACGGTAAATGTGGAATTTACGGAAGTCAGGATAAGAATGGCAAATCCTTAATTCAGATTACCGGTAATATTTCTACAGGAGCTGAATTCGAAGGTGACACAGAAGGATTACTTCAGGTTGGCTTGTTCTATAACAATGATAGCGGTTGGGTTCCATTAAGCAACAAGTTAGTGCTGCTTACAGCACCGAAAGCAGATGCTTCTTGGTTTGTGCCAAATTACTCAAGAGAAGAATATGAGCAGGCAGTAGACGAAGAAACAGGAGAACCACTCTTTGACGAAGACGGCAATCCGATATTTGTTCAGGTAGTAGACGAAGAAACGGGAGAACCACTCTTTGATGAAGAAGGCAATCCAATTTATGTTGTCCATGTACAAGATGCTATGGGTTGGGAGCGTGAAGGCTACGGCACATACAAACAAGGCAAAGTAATTTACTATGGTAAATTAGGTGAATAAGTAGTATGATTAAGAGAGGGACGGTTTCGTCCCTTTCTTTTATCTGGGAGGTAGACGCATGGCAAAGAATTTTTTTATAGCAGATACGCATTTTGGAGGAGAAAATATTAGAAGATATGAGAATCGCCCATTTGAAACTGCAGCAGAGATGGATGAAAAATTAATAGAGAATTGGAACCAGACCGTGACACCGGAGGATACCGTTTATATATTGGGAGATTTTTCGGATTATAACGATACCGATAAGGAAGCAGAGCTTTTGCGAAGACTCAACGGAGGTAAAATTCTGGTGATGGGGAATCATGACAGGCATCGTACACCGCAGGAATGGCGTGATTTAGGTTTTGCAGAGTGTTATTCCCTGCCGGTACTTTATGAAGGATTTTTCCTATTGTCACATGAGCCTTTATATATTAACTCTAATATGCCTTATGCGAACTTTTATGGACATGTACATGCAAATCCAAGTTATAAAGATGCCTGTAAGCAGAGCGTCTGCGTGAGTGTGGAGAGAATCGAGTATACACCGGTGGAATTTGCAGTACTGCGAGGGAAAATGGTGTAGAAAACATAAATGAATGAAGAAAAAAATTAAGATGGAATATCGGTTATTAATTTAAAGAAATTATAACGAAGTGCAATTTTATCTTGCAAGAAAATAAAGCGAATGTTATACTGAAAGTATTCAGTGGAAGGGGATGAGGGGATGGACGAAGAAATGAGCAGAGATGAAATGATTAATAATGAGATTAATTATTATGTGAATTTATTGCGAATTAAAGCATGTGAAACGGGAGAAAATAAAGAATTAAATTATCAAATCAGAGTGCAGGAAAACAAATTGCATGCACTTGGAGTGAATACAGAGAATTTTCAAATTTAATACATTATGAATTTAAGGTGTAAAGTCTTTTGTTAAATCATCAAAGGCGTTACACCTTATTTTTTATAAAAGATTTGTGAAGTTTACGAAAAAACGTTACAACTTTAGAATTTTGTGGTAAAATGTTTACCGACAATAGAATAGTGAGAGGTTTATTTGATGAAGAGGAGAACAAGATGAAAAAACGTGTATTTAGTTTTTTGTTAGCGACTGTTCTGATGATGACTGCACTGAGCGGATGCGCAGGCGGTACAGATAAGTCTTCTGAGGATAATTCCTCGGTTGGAGCAGATACCACTCCAACAGACGAGCCGACTTATGGCGGCTCGGTCGTAGTAGGTATACAGCAGGATATCGACAGTCTTGACCCACACAAAGCAACAGCGGCAGGAACCAAAGAGATACTGTTTAATATTTTCGAAGGCTTGGTAAAGCCGGATGAAAATGGTAACTTAAAAAATGCAGTAGCAAGTGATTATACAATTTCCGAAGATGGTTTGACGTATACATTCACTTTGCGTGATGGCGTGAAGTTTCACAATGGCAATGAGGTGACAGTAGAGGACGTGAAGTACTCGTTAGAACGTGTTTCAGGTCTTTTGAATGGGGAAGTGTTGATTTCTACCATGAGTGCCATCACTAGTGTTACGATTTCTAACGATAAAACGGTCCAAGTAACAGTCGATAGTCCGAATCCTGAACTGATTTATAGCTTTACAGCAGCGATTATTCCTGCCGGAAGTGGAGAAGCAGAGGGTGCGGAGCCGATTGGTACAGGACCTTTTTCTTTTGTTTCTTATGTACCGCAGGAAGGTATTGTGGTAGAAAAACATGCGGAGTACTGGCAGGCAGGTGTACCTTACTTAGATGAAGTGACATTCAAGATTATTGCGAATGTAGATACAGCAATGCTTGATATCAAGGGCGGTTCTGTGGATATTGTTCCGTATTTAACAGATTCACAGGCAGCAGAACTTTCCGGTGACTTCCAGATTATATCGGCACCATCCAATGTAGTTCAGGCATTATTTTTAAACTGCACGGAAGGTGCATTGGCGGATGTAAAAGTGCGTCAGGCGATTAACTATGCGCTGGATAAAGAAATGGTGAGTGCTTTTGTGGCAGGTGGTAATGGAACACTTATCAGTTCTGCGATGCTTCCGACTTTATCGGATTATTATGTGGATTTGAATGATATGTATGGTAATACCGCTAATGTTGATAAGGCAAAGCAGTTATTGACAGAGGCTGGATATCCAAATGGATTTGATTTGGAGATTACAGTGCCGTCTAACTATGATGTTCACGTAGAAGCTACAGAAGTTGTGGCGGAGCAGTTAAAACAGGCCGGCATTAATGTTACAATCAATGCAGTTGAGTGGGGCGTTTGGCTAGAAGAGACTTATAATGGCAGAAAATATGAGGCGACGATTTGTGGTATCACAAGCGATATTACACCGGGTTATCTGTTGAACCGTTTTGTAAGTGGCTCTTCAAAGAACTTCATCAACTATAATAATGCGGCTTATGATGCAGCTTATGAAAAAGTAGAAAGTGCCCTGACGTTAGAGGAAAGAGCAGTGTATTACAAAGAATTGCAGCAGATTCTTACAGAAGATGGTGCAAGTGCTTTTATCATGGTGCCACCGCTTACGATTGCTATGAATCAGAAGCTGGGTGGTTATACACATTATCCAATTTATGTGCAGGATATGAGCACCATCTACTGGGTAGCTCAATAAAGTAAATTGTAGCAGCCAGACAGCGGAGTGTCGGGCTGTGTAAGAACATGATTCAGATATGAAAAGGAGGAGAACAGCGATGAAATATATTGTAAAAAAGTTAATTACTCTCATTATGACATTGTTTTTTGTTTCAGCCGCTGTTTTCCTGACATTTCAGGTGATACCGGGAGATGTGGTAACTTCTATACTTGGAACAGAAGCCACACCAGAGCGTGAAGCGGCATTAAGAGAGGAATTAGGGCTTAATGACCCGCCAATAGAACGTTATGTAAACTGGATAACGGGAGTCTTGCAGGGAGACTTCGGTGAGAGTTACCGTTATTCGAAAAATATGAATGAAATGATGCCGGTGGCAGAGCTGATAGGGGACAAGTTACCTGTGACGCTTTGGCTGGCGGCATATGCATTACTTTTGACAGTTGTAATATCCATCCCGTTGGGAGTAGTGTGGGCACGATGTAAGAACCATTATCTGGACGCACTTTTGAATGTGTTGAGCCAGAGCGCGATGGCAGTGCCTGCGTTTTTCTTAGGAATTCTTGTGACATATTTGTTTGGAATTTTATTAAAATGTTTCACACCGGGCGGTTATGTGTCTTATAGTGTGAATTTTGCAGGATTTATGTCATATCTTCTTTTTCCTGCAATTTCGATTGCTGTGCCGAAGGTGGCGATGACGGCACGTTTTTTGCGTAATTCCATGCTGACGGAGATGCATTCGGATTATGTCAGAACGGCTCGCAGTAAAGGTTGCAGCGATAAAAGGGTGATGTATGTACATGTGCTTCGCAATGCGATGATGCCGGTTATTACTTTCCTCGGTATGATTATTGCGGAAACGATAGCGGGTAGTATTGTAGTGGAGCAGGTATTTGGTCTGCCGGGAGTGGGCAGATTGTTAATTAGTTCGATAGCAAGTCGGGATTTCCCAGTGGTGGCGATTCTGGTTTTATATATAACATCAGTAGTGATTATTGTTTATTGTTTGATAGATATTATTTATCGTTTGATTGATCCGCGTATCAGTAGTAAGTGATGTGAGTAATATGAATAGTAAAAATACGGTAAAAAGAAAAAAATGGAATACTTATCTGGTCATTGGACTTTTGATGACCGGAATTACGTTGGCGATAGCGGTCATTGGTGCGTTTTGGACACCGTATGAGGCTACCGCCATGTCTGCGTCTGAGAAGTTTGTAGGACCGTCCCTGCGGCATCTGTTTGGCACGGATAACTTTGGCAGGGATATTTTTTCACGAGTTATGGAAGGTGTTGGGACTACCGTTGTCATTAGCGTATTGGTAGTTGCTATGTCTAGTCTGATAGGGATTTTGGTTGGAGCCTTAACCGGTTATTTTGGCGGCATGGTGGATGAAGTGGTCATGCGTATCACGGATGCAGTGAATGGTTTTCCGAGTATTTTGTTGGCATTGGTAGTGATTAGTGTACTCGGAACAGGAATTGATAAATTGATTCTGGCATTGGCGATTGTATTTTGTCCGAGTTTTATTCGAATTGTGCGAAGCGAGTTTATTAAGTATCGTGATGCCGATTTTGTGGTAAGAGCAAGATTGATGGGAGTCTCGAATATGCGGATTTTGTTCGTACATATTTTACCGAATATTTTTTCTACATTTCTGGTGTCTCTTATGATTGGATTTAACAATGCGATACTGGCAGAGTCGGGAATGAGTTTTCTTGGTATCGGTGTGCAGCCACCAGAGGCGAGCCTTGGAAAAATGTTATCGGATGCACAGGGGTATCTGACGAGTGCACCATGGTATGCGTTGGCGCCGGGACTTAGTATGGTGTGGATTGTGCTGGGATTTGCATTGCTTAGTGAGGGCATTCGCAGGCAGAGTGAGTAAGGCAGTTTAGCCATAAATCAAAAGTAGCAGATTGGGTAGTGTGAAGATAGAGGAATCGGAGCATGATTAAAATAGAGAATCTATCCGTGGCATTCGATGGCGCGGAGGTTGTAAAAAATGTAACAATTGAAATTGGAGAAGGCGAAATCGTAGGTGTGGTAGGCGAGTCGGGGTCTGGCAAATCGGTTACAGCGCTTACACTTATGGGATTAGTGGCAGAGGATGCTGTGCTTACCGGTGGTCGAATTGTATTTGGAGATGTAGTGTTAGCAGAGGCAGGAAAGCCGAAAGATAAAGCGTTATACCGCAAGTATCAGGGTGATGATATGACCATGATTTTTCAGGAACCGATGACTTCGTTGAATCCGACACAACGGGTTGGCATGCAGGTAGAAGAAGTATTAAAACTTCATACTACGTTGTCTAAGGAAGAACGAAAAACAAAGGTGCTGGAGACTTTTTTATCGGTAGGATTAAAAAATGCGGAAAAAGTATACGGTAGTTATCCACATCAATTGTCTGGCGGTATGCGCCAGCGTGTTATGATTGCTATGGCGATTATTTTAAGACCGAAGCTTTTGGTGGCGGATGAGCCGACGACTGCTTTGGATGTGACCGTGCAGAATCAGATTATTACATTGTTGAAAGAAATTAATGAAAAACAGAAAAATGCCATGCTTTTTATTACGCATGACTTGAACCTGGCAAGGCGTTTGTGTGACCGTATCGTGGTAATGAAGGATGGCTGTATTGTAGAACAGGGAACACCGGAGCAGATTTTTAAAACACCAAGAGAGGCTTATACGAAACGTTTAATCGAGGCGGTTTCATCCCGTATGCAGAAAAAAGTACAGCGTAACTGTACGGAAGAAATTTTGCGTGTGGAACATTTGGATGTGTTTTATCCAAGTGGTGCTAATAGTCTTTTTGCGAAGAAAGAGAAAAATCACGTAGTAAAGGATGTTAGTTTTTCATTGCGAAAAGGAGAGGTTCTTGGATTGGTTGGAGAAAGTGGTTGTGGAAAAACGACGCTTTCCAAGGCGGTGCTTGGGATAAATCGTGATATAAAAGGTAATATTTGGCACAATACGATAAGACCGCAGATGATTTTTCAAGATCCATATAGCAGTTTGAATCCTGCGAAAACTGTGGGATGGCTTTTAGAGGAGCCATTGCGGGCAGCAGGTAAATTGGACAAAAGTCTTGCGATGAGTGAGGATGGTTATCGTGAGGCAGCAGTGGAAATGCTGCAAAAAATCGGATTGAGTGAAAAGTATTACGATAGAAAACCATCCCAGCTTAGCGGTGGACAGCGTCAGCGTGTCAGTATCGGGCAGGCATTGATTACGAAACCGGGTTTTATCGTGGCAGACGAACCGGTATCGGCATTAGATGTGACAATACAGGCTCAGATTATGGAATTGATGCAGGGGTTCCAAGAGGAGATGCAGTTGTCATACCTATTTATTTCACATGATATTAATGTGGTTTATCGCATGTGTGACAGGGTAATGGTAATGAAGGATGGTCATATCGTAGAGATTGGTGATACGGAGGATGTGTTTAATCGTCCAAACGATGCGTATACCAAGACTCTTTTGGCGAATTCATAGGAAAATACTGTATTTTATCAGAACGGAATTTTAGGAAAGTGGGGAATGTGTTGTGGAGCAGAAAAATGAATGGAAAATAATAGCGCATATCCGCACGGATTTTCCTGAAAAATTCGGGGTGCCGAGACAGAGTGGTCTGGTAAAAGAATTAATCGGCAGAATTGTTTTTGAACCGGAATACCGGAATGTAGACGCTCTTCGAGGAATCGAAGGTTATGATTATCTTTGGCTGATATGGAAGTTTGAAGGGGTGGAAAGAGAAAAATGGTCGCCGACTGTGCGCCCGCCAAGGCTAGGGGGAGAGACTCATATGGGAGTGTTTGCGACCCGTTCGCCATTTCGTCCCAATCCAATCGGATTATCTTCTGTAAAATTAGAAGGTATGGAACTGACTGCAGAAGGACCGGTATTAGTGGTATCAGGAATTGATTTGCGGGATAATACGCCGATTTATGATATTAAACCGTATTTGCCATATGTGGACAGTCACACGGATGCCAGAGGTGGTTTTGCAGAACAAAAGGCGGATTATGCATTAGAAGTCGTATTCCCGGAAGCATTATTAGAAAAGATTCCTTTGCAGAAAAGACAGGCTATCATAGAGGTGTTAAAACAGGACCCAAGGCCGGCTTATCACGAAGATGCAAAGCGTTTGTATGGTGTGGCGTTTGCAGGATTTAATGTACGGTTTTGTGTATCGGATGGAGTGTTGACGGTATTAGAAGTGGAAACACGATAGAAGTACATTCATGGTGAGTTAGGAGTAGAAAAGATGACAGAACTTGAGCTGTATTATAATAAATTTAACGAAGAGAAACGTTTGAATTCCAGACACGGTCAGGTAGAATTCCGCGTGTCTATGAAGTATATTCATGAGATGTTAGAGATGCTTGCACAGGGAAAATCATGTGCGGATAATTGGCAAGGTGACATGCCAGAAGCCGGTTGTGGTGAAAATAAGATTCGTGAAAAAGCAGACATAAAGATATTAGATATTGGTGCAGGAACCGGCAGATACTCTGTGCCTTTAGCAGAAGAAGGATATGATGTAACTGCAGTTGAATTGGTAAAGCATAACCTGGGCATTTTAAAATCAAAAGGCAGCAGTGTAAAGGCGTATCAGGGAAATGCATTGAAATTAAAACGTTTTGCGAATGAAAGTTTTGATTTGACCCTTCTTTTTGGTCCAATGTATCATCTGTTTTCTTATGAAGATAAAATACAGGCGTTAAAAGAAGCAAAACGTGTGACAAAGCCGGGCGGCATCATCATGGTAGCATATTGTATGAATGAGTATGGTGTGCTGACCTATGCATTTAAAGAACGCCACATTTTAGAATGTGTGGAAGAAAATCGTCTGACAGAGGACTTTAAAACACTTTCCGGTGTTGAAAACTTATATGATTATATGCGCATAGAGGAAATTGATAAGTTGGTAGAGGATGTAGAACTTACCCGTATCAAACTTTTATCACCGGATGGACCGGCAAATTATATGCGTCCATTTTTGAACCAGTTATCCGAAGAAGAGTTTGAACATTTTGTTCGATATCAGATGGCTACCTGCGAACGTCCGGATCTAATGGGGGCAGGTGCCCATACCCTTGACATTCTCCGCAAACCATAGAGATGGTGTATTTTGTAACTTCCAACCTTTTTGCCTGATGCATAAAACGTTGGAAGTTAAATTTATTTACTCATGCTTCGTGCGGTGCTGTAAGAGGATGTTTACGGCACTTTGGAGTTCCGGGTGTGCCCGATAGGATTTGACAAGGGCACGTTCCTGAGAACTGAGCTGAAAATCTACCGTTTCGGCATAGCCGAATACGGACAGAATATTTTCGATGTTATATAGTTCACATAAAGTTAATAGAATATCTGCGTTAGGCTGTGATTGTCCACTCTCCCAACCATAAATCGTCTTTGGTGCAGCCTTAATCTTACGTTCCTTAAGGAGCATAGAAACATCCTCAACAGAATAATTATTTCTCTTACGATATTCTTTTAGTACTTTTGCGATGTTCTTCTTCATGTCTAAATCCCTTAATTTACCAATATTTGTAAACGTATCATAGCTTGTGACTCAGGAAACTGTCAATAAATTCTGGAATTCTAAGAAAAAGACTATTGTAATTCTGAGTAGACAAGAATAGAATAGTAGTAAATTCTATTAAAAGTCAGACGGAGAAAAGCATGGAAAAATCAGCGGTTACAGAGTTCTTTTTGGAATATTTTGAGAAAAACAGAATTAATACAGGTGAAATTTCTGAGAAAATAGGAATAAAAAAAGAGAAAATTTCTGAGAATTACGGAATGCCATTTTCGGCAGAAGAATTTTTAAAATTGTGTGCATTATTGGATATAAAACCGGAAGAAGTAAGAGAGGCTATAAAAGAAAAAGGCTTGAATAATTCTTAATGTCATCAAACATACTAAAAAGAAAAAGGTGGTGTATGTGGATGCAAATGGGAAAGCAGAGTCTTTTTTTTGAAGAGGCACCTTATATTATCAGCAGTGCAAATATTGTTGGAACGAAAGAAGGGGCAGGACCATTAAAAGACTATTTTGATGTAATCGGGGGAGATGACCGGTTTGGGCAGAATACCTGGGAGGAAGCGGAGAGCACTTTGCAGAAAGAAGCACTGACTATGGCGGTTGGGAAAGCAAAGAAAAACATGGAGGATATCCGTTATCTTTTTGCGGGTGATTTGCTTGGACAGACCATTGCGACTAGTTTTGGGTTGATGGATTTTAACATACCATTGTTTGGGCTATACGGAGCATGTAGTACCTGCGGGGAATCCTTATCGCTTGCGGCGATGTGTGTGGCGGCAGGATATGCAGAATGTGTAGCGGCAGTAACGTCGAGTCATTTTGCCAGTGCGGAGAAGCAGTTTCGCTTTCCTCTGGGATATGGCAATCAGCGCCCGCTGGCAGCTACCTGGACGGTGACGGGGAGTGCAGCATTGGTGATCGAAGAGAAGGAGGAACGGGAGGAGCAGGATATCCGGATCAAGGGGATCACTACA
>JAZSEF010000030.1:0-5481 GCA_045531555.1 Roseburia sp.
GCTCACAAACGGAGCTGAAAAGGTATATTCCATCGACGTAGGCTATGGTCAGCTTGCCTGGAAATTAAGGCAGGACACAAGAGTAGTTAATATGGAGCGTACCAACTTTAGATATGTTACTCACGAGCAGATACCCGAAGAAATTGATTTTGCAAGCGTTGATGTATCCTTTATTTCTCTTAAGCTGATAATTCCCGTTATGAGGGAGCTTTTAAAAGACGGAGGCAAAGCGGTCTGCCTTATTAAACCGCAGTTTGAAGCAGGCAGAGAAAAGGTTGGAAAAAAGGGTGTTGTCAGAGACAAGGTCGTACATGAGGAAGTTATCGTTAAGGTAATTGATTTTGCAAAAGAGATTGGTTTTGAAATTTTGAATTTAGAGTATTCGCCAATCAAGGGACCGGAAGGTAATATCGAGTATCTGGTCTATATTCGTAAGTGTGAGATTGGTAAAAATGAGGAGAACGTGGACATTCATGCAGTAGTAGAGGCTGCCCACGGAGAATTAGATAAGTAAAATGAAACATTTTTTTATTATAACAAATCAACAAAAGGATAAAGAATTAACCCTGACAAAACAAATGCAGGCTTTTATAGAGGAAAAGGGAGGCAGTTGTTCGTATCTGGCAATGGAAGGAAAAAAGGGTGTTGATGCTCTGCCGCAGCCGGAAAGTATCCCGGAAGAGACCGAGTGTATGCTCGTGTTAGGTGGCGATGGTACTCTGATTCGTGTAGCAGCCAGATTTGTTAGTTGCCGGATTCCTTTGATTGGAGTCAATTTAGGTACCGTTGGATACTTGTGCGAATTAGAAACTGAGAGTGTATTGCAGGCTTTGGAGCGCTTGATGGAGGATAATTATGTGGTAGAAGAACGTATGCTGCTTACTGGACATGGTGAGATGCGCGGAGAGTATACCTCAGAGCGTTTAGCATTAAACGAGATTGCTATCCGTAGTGCAGGTTCTTTATCTATTTTGAATTTGATTGTTTATGTCAATGGAAAATATCTACATACCTTTCATGGAGATGGAATGATTGTTTCTACTCCGACAGGTTCTACCGGATATAATATGTCTGCGGGCGGACCGATTGTAGATCCGAAAGCAAATTTATTATTGCTGACGCCGATTAATGCACATAATTTGAATACGAGAAGTATTGTAATTGATGCAAAAGAAGAAGTCATTGTTGAGATTGGCAGCCGTAGGGTGGAATTGGACGAAACAGCACAAGTAAGTTTTGATGGTGATGGTGTTGCCGAATTGAGAGTAGGAGACCGGTTTTTAATCAAGCAGGCAGAAGCAAAAGTGAAGGTTTGCAAGTTGAGTGAAGAAAGCTTTTTGGAGATTTTAAGAAAGAAGATGCAGGCGTATTCGTAGTCGGTATGGGAGACGGATGACGCTATTTTGCCGGAATGGAGCGAGAGGATGAAAACAAGACGTCAGACTAAAATATTAGAGCTGATTAAAAAATATGAAATCGAGACACAGGAAGATTTGTCTGCATACTTAGAGCAGGAAGGGTATCAGGTGACACAGGCGACTGTTTCTAGAGATATTAGAGAATTGAAGTTGACGAAGGTGTCATTGACGAATGGCAGACAAAAGTATGTGGCATTGTTAGAAACAAATGAGGATTTGTCACAAAAATATGAACGCATTTTCCGCGATGGTTTTATTTCTATGGATATCGCACAGAATCTTTTAGTGATAAGAACGGTTTCGGGAATGGCGATGGCAGTGGCTGCTGCCTTAGATGCATTGCAGTTACAGGAGGTAGTAGGCACAATAGCAGGGGATGACACGATAATGTGTGCGGCACGAAGTACAGAAGACGCGATTGCAGTGATTGATAAATTGAGGAAATTTGTAGAGTAATGATTAGTCAGTAAAAAAGAACCATACTTCGGGGGAAGTAGAAGGAGATATATGTTACAGAATCTGCATGTGAAAAACTTAGCGTTGATTGATGAGACAGAGGTGGATTTTAAAGAGGGACTTAACATACTTTCCGGTGAAACAGGTGCCGGTAAGTCGATTATCATTGGTTCTATCAATCTGGCGTTAGGAGAAAAAGTACAAAAGGAGATGCTTCGGGAGAATGGAGAGAACGCACTGGTAGAGTTGGTTTTTTCGGTTGAGAATGAAGCACAGAAAAAAGCATTAGAGGAACTGGATGTAGTTTTGGAGGATGATTATGTGATTTTAAGCCGTAAAATCGCAAATGGCAGAGGTGTGGCTAAAATCAATGGAGAAAGTGTCCCGGTGTCTAAGATGCGGGAAGTGGCAGGTATTTTAATCGATATTCACGGACAGCATGAACACCAGTCGCTTTTACATAAGAAAAAACATTTAGAGATTTTGGATGAGTTCGCGAAAGAAGCATTGGCTGAGAAAAAAGAAATATTAAAAGATCGGTATACCGCATACAAAGGTTTGTTAGAGGAATTAAATCGTGCCGATGTGGACGAAGAAGAACGTCTTCGCGAAGCATCTTTTTTAGAGTATGAGATAAAAGAGATTTCTGAGGCGAAACTTCAGGACAACGAAGACGAAATTATTGAAGAAGAATATAAACGCTACCGCAATGGGAAGAAGATCATGGACGCCTTACATGTGGCATACCAGTATTCCGGGAATGGCGGCGAGAATGCATCAGACTTTACAACGAGAGCTTTGAAGGAATTGCAGGGTGCATCTGCATTTGATGAAAAAGTAAGAGAATTAGAAGCGCAGATGTTGGAAATTGATAATCTGTTGAATGATTTTAATCGTGAAATTGCAGATTATATTGATGAAACAGAGTTTGACGATGAGACATTTTATGAGTTAGAGAAGCGTTTGGATGAAATCAATCGTCTGAAATCAAAATATGGCAAATCGATTGCGGATATATTAGCTGCGTTAGAGGAGAAGGAAGCTAGACTTGTAAAATTGCAGGACTATGATGCTTATTTGGCTATATTAAAAGGAAAAGTGGCAGATGCAGAAAAAGAACTTAGAGATATTTCTATGGAAGTATCTGCAATTCGTCAGAAATATGCGAAAGATTTAGTGACAGAAGTGACGTCTGCTTTGCAGGAATTGAATTTTTTAGATGTACGTTTTGAAATGCAGTTCGAGGAACTTGCGGGGTACACAGCAAACGGTCTGGATGAAGCGGAATTTTTGATTTCGACCAATCCGGGTGAGCCGGTGAAATCACTTGGAAAAGTAGCGTCCGGCGGTGAGTTGTCACGTATTATGTTAGCGATTAAGACGATATTGGCAGACAATGATGCAATCGAAACCTTGATTTTTGATGAAATTGATAGTGGTATCAGTGGAAGGACTGCGCAAATGGTATCGGAGAAAATGAATACCTTAGGACGTAATCATCAGATTATCTGTATTACGCATCTTCCGCAGATTGCAGCGATGGCAGATGCTCACTATTTGATTGAAAAGTCAGTTGAAAACAGTACTACGGTATCTAAGATTCGCTTACTAAACGATGAAGAAAGAGTGGATGAGCTTTCCCGTATGCTCGGTGGGGTAGAGATTACTGATAAAGTCCGCGAAAGTGCAAGAGAGATGCGTGAACTCGCTTTACAAAAGAAAGTTTAAAACCAATATCTGTCAAAGTAAAATTAGGATTGAAAACTGAAAAAAGAATCATAATAAAAGAGATAGCATTGTACATATGGTGCGGTCTCTTTTTTTTCGCGAATAAGCAGAGAAAGATGTTGATAAAACAAACATCGGAAATTTATTTACAAAAGTTTGTTTTATCAACATCTGGCGAGCAACGCGAACCTCAGAATTATTTATAATTCTGAGGTCTGCTTATTCGCAGAGAGTTTAGTTTTGAGATAGATGATGGAGGAATGTATGGTAAGAGCAGAGTTTTTTAGGTGGCTTGCAGGTGTTGGTTTTTGGGCAGTATTACTTTTTTCCGTGAAAACTTTTTGGGATGCGTTACCGGATCATATTTATGTGAAGGTAGGAGATACTGTGTCCTATGATTTTCAGGTGCCAGTAACTGTTTCGGTGAAAGAGGAAGAAACAGAGACTTTTTTGGTAGAAGGGCGTGCGAAGGTAGCAGAGAATATTGAACCCTCTTATTATGTGACTTGCAAACTTTTTGGTGTACTTCCGGTAAAAGAGATAGCGGTGTCTGTGGTAGAAGGGGAAGCAGTTTTTGTGGGCGGTATGCCAATAGGAATTTATGCAAAAACAAAAGGTATTTTAGTAATTGGAATGGGAGAGGTAATCGATTCTTCAGGTGCGAAAAAAAGTCCGGCAAAAAATATGATTAAGGTAGGAGATTATATTGTCAGTGTTAATGGAGAACCGGTAGAAGAAAAAGAAGATTTGGTGAAACTGGTTCATGAAAATGGAGAGGCGACAGAAGTGATAGGCTTATTCAGGGATGATGAGTTTATGGAAGTTGGCGTGGATGCGGTACTTTCTGAACAGGAACGTTATATGTTAGGCGTCTGGGTACGGGATGATATGGCGGGGATTGGTACACTTACTTTTTATCGCAGTGATCAAAGTTTTGGAGCACTCGGTCATCCGATTAATGATGGAGATACTGGAGAGATGCTTTTGATGGAAGAAGGAAAGCTTTATGAAACGGATATTATAGGGATAAAACGTGGTGAAAGTGGAACTCCGGGTGAATTGTCAGGCGTAATATCTTATGGAAAGGATAGTTATCTGGGCGAAATTGATACAAACTCTGAAATCGGGATATATGGTACACTGGATGGTAATCTGAAAAAACTTGAGGTAGGAAGTTATTGTGAGATAGGTTATAAACAGGAGATTGAAATGGGACCGGCAGTGATTTTATCGGCAGTATCCGGTGAATTGAAAGAATATGATGTTGTGATTGAAGGTGTAAATTTTGGTAGTACAGAAAGTAATAAGGGAATTCTTTTGCATGTAACGGATAAAGAACTTTTGAAATTGACAGGTGGGATTGTGCAAGGGATGAGTGGTAGTCCGATTTTACAGAATGGGAAAATTGTGGGTGCAGTGACACATGTGCTGGTGAATGATCCGACTAGAGGTTATGGGATATTTATAGAGAATATGTTAGAGCATAATTAAGAACAGAGCAGATATTACGAGGCTTTCTAAGCAGTTGTATTATCTGCTTTGTTTTATATATAAATTGATTAAAGCGCATGAAAGTGAAAAAAGAGATTAAGAAAAATAGGGACGAGTTATGTTGGGAGCAAGAAAAATTCGCCCATTTTATGGAGGAGAAAAATGAATAAATTTATACCATTATCAAGTTTAAAAGATACAACAGGAATTATTGAATTATGTAATAAGGTAGGCGAACCTGTAGTGGTAAACAGAAATGGAGAACTTAAATTAGTTATTATGACAAAGGATATTTTCAATGAATATTTTCGGATTAGAAAACCAAACGGAGAATTAGATATTGAGAAGGAGTATTTTGGAATAAACAATCAGAATTCTGAATTAGAGG
>JAZSEF010000028.1:0-11486 GCA_045531555.1 Roseburia sp.
CATATCATCCGAACGGCCTTTGAAGCGGCTGATTCTGGCAAGAGTACGTCCACATTCACACTTATCATAGCTGATACTTGTTAAGTCTTTTGTACGATAACGAATTAATGGAAGACCTTCTTTTGTCAGTGTAGTAAATACTAACTCTCCTGTTTCATTTTCACCAACCGGCTGTAATGTCTTAGGGTCCACAATTTCCGGCAGGAAGTGATCTTCATACACATGGAGACCCCTGTGGTACTGACAGTCACAGGCAACACCCGGTCCCATGACTTCAGATAATCCATAAATATCAAATGCATTGATATGAAGTTTCTCTTCAATCTGAAGACGCATCTGCTCCGTCCATGGTTCTGCACCGCAAATAGCAGCTTTTAATTTGATTTTATCTAAATCACCATCTGCTTCTAATGTCTCAGCAATATGCAATAAATAAGAAGGTGTACATGCAATCGCAGTTGCACCAAAATCCTTCATCATAGTAGTCAGTTTTTTGGTATTACCGGTAGACATTGGCACTACGGTAGCACCAAGATGCTCTGCACCATAATGTGCACCTAAACCGCCTGTAAATAAACCGTATCCGTATGCAATCTGAATCACATCGTCACGATTTAAACCTGCCTGTGCAAATGCTCTTGCTACACACTCTGACCAGATTTCGATATCTCTTTTGGTGTAACCTACTACCGTTGCTTTTCCTGTTGTTCCACTGGATGCGTGCACACGCACAATCTGAGACTGTGGCACTGCAAATAACCCAAATGGATAAGTATCACGCAAATCACTTTTTGTTGTGAATGGAAGCTTGGTAATATCTTCAATCACCTTAATATCACCAGGTTCCACACCCATATACTGCATTTTTTTGCGGTAGAATTCTACGTTATGATAAACTCTGTCTACCAATTTCACTAAACGCTTACTCTGCAGATTATGCATTTCGTCACGGCTCATACACTCTTTTGCTTCATTCCAAATCATAGTATTATTCCCCCTCAAATCCAAGTAAGAATGCCTTCTTGTTCATCTCAACTGTTTTTGGTGGAACAGTCTTTTCAATCACATCAAGCCATGCTTCTTTTGAAAAGTCCATGTGACGAGCTGCCACACCAAGAACAATGATATTAAACACTTTCGAATTACCAAGCTTTAACGCTTCTTCCATAGCATTTACTTTATATACTTTATGCTGACTCTCTAATGTCTCTATAATATTCTCCGGATAAGATGCTGCACCTGTTACAACAGTAATAGGGTCAATACGGTGTTCATTTACTACCATAGCACCATCTTTTTTGAGGAAATGTGCGTAACGTAATGCTTCTAACATTTCAAATGCAATCAGAACATCAGCCTGACCTTCTTCTACGATTGGTTCTGCAACCTTTTCACCATAACGTACAAATGTTACTACGCTGCCGCCTCGCTGTGCCATACCATGCACTTCGGATAATTTTACATCATAGCCTGCATCTACAGTGATACCGCCTAAAATTCGGCTGGTAAGAAGCGTTCCCTGTCCACCAACACCTACAATCATTATATTCTTTGTATTATTTGCCATTGCTTTATACCTCCACCTGTTCAATCGCGTCAAATTTGCAAAGTCCTTTGCAAAGACCACAGCCATTACACATTGTCTCGTCGATGGAAATCGTTCCATCTGCATTCTTTGTAATAGCCGGACAGCCAGGACGTAAGCAGGCACCACATTTCTTACATTTATCAGAAACCGGTCTGCAGGTTACAGTGCTTTTCTGTTTTTTCAAAAGAACACAAGGTGCTTTTGTGATGATAACAGACACTTCATCTTTTGCTGTTTCTTCTTTTACAACTCGTTCTAACTCTGCTGTATCAAAAGCATTTACTTCTACTACATTCTTGATACCTAATGCTTTACAAAGCCCAAAGATATTAATTGCAGGTACTTCCTCACCCATAAGTGTTTTACCGGTAGCCGCGTGATCCTGATGACCTGTCATACCAGTTGTAGAATTATCTAAAATCATAACAGTACCGGTACCTTGGTTATAAACCATGTTCATCAGGGAATTGATACCTGTATGCATGAACGTAGAATCACCGATGACTGCTACCCAGTTCTTGATATAATCTTTGCCTTTTGCTTTTTCCATACCATGTAAGGAAGAAATACTTGCACCCATACAGATCGTAGTATCTACCACGCTAAGCGGTGCAACTGCGCCTAATGTATAACAACCGATATCACCAGCTGCATGAATTTTTAACTTATTCAATACTGAGAATACACTTCTATGTGGACATCCCGGGCAGAGAATTGGTGGTCTTGCAGGTACTTTTGCTGCTGCACTTAAGTCCAAATCCTCTTTTAAAACTACCTTACGAAGCATATTCGCACTGTATTCACCCTGTACTGTAAAGATTTCTTTACCGATACATTTGATGCCCCATGACTTAATCTGTTCTTCAAAAACAGGCTCTAATTCTTCAAATATGTATAATGTCTCTACTTTAGAGGCAAATTCTTCGATTAATTTTCTTGGAAGCGGATGTACCATGCCAAGTTTTAAAACACTGGCATTTGGACATGCTTCTTTTACGTACTGATATGCGATACCACTGGTGATAAAACCTACCTTTGTATCATTCATTTCTACTCTATTAATAGGCATTGTACAGCCATCTTCTGCCATATCTTTTAATCTCTGCTCTACATATATATGACGTCCTTTTGCATTCCCCGGCATCATAACGTATTTTGCAGGATTTCTCTCGTATGTCGCGTCAATTGGCTCACATCTTTCTTCTAATGTAACAGGTCCCTGTGAATGAGATAATCGTGTAGTAGTACGTACAATCACCGGTGTATCATATTTTTCTGATAAATCGAAAGCATATTTCATAAAATCTTTTGCTTCCTGTGAATCAGATGGCTCTAATACAGGAACCATCGCTGCTCTTGCCACACATCTGGTATCCTGCTCATTCTGTGAAGAATATAAGCCAGGATCATCTGCTGCTACTAAAACCAAACCACCATTTACACCGATATAAGATACCGTATAAAGTGGGTCCGATGCTACGTTTACACCTACGTGTTTCATAGATGCCATCGCACGAACACCACTGATAGAAGCACCGATAGCGACTTCCATAGCAACTTTTTCATTTGGCGACCATTCTGCATAGATTTCCGGATATTTTACAATATTCTCACTGATTTCTGTACTAGGTGTACCAGGATATGCCGCTGACACCTTTACTCCTGCTTCAAATGCTCCTCTGGCAATGGCTTCATTACCGAGCATAATTTTTTTCTCGCTCATATCTTCTTTACCTTTCTCCTCTTAACTAGTTTCATTTCCATATATTATCCCATATTCTGTTCTGCAATTAAGTGGTTTGCACCATACATCTCACGTAACTTCGGTTTTTCAATTTTTCCGGTTGGATTACGTGGAATCTCTGCAAAAATAACTTCACGCGGACGTTTGTAACGCGGCATTGCAAGACAATATTCATTGACTTCTTCTTTTGTCATTGTAACGCCTTCTTTTAATTCAATAATCGCTGCTGCAATTTCGCCCAGACGCTTATCTTTCAAACCAATAACAGCTACGTCATGTACTTTCTCGTTAGTACGAATGAAATCTTCAATCTGTACCGGATATAAGTTCTCACCACCACTGATGATAACGTCTTTTTTACGGTCTACTAAGAAAATGAATCCGTCCTCATCTTCCTGCGCCATATCACCTGTGAAAAGCCAGCCGTCTTCTAATACTTCTTTTGTTGCCGCCTCATCACGATAGTAACAAGTCATGACACCCGGTCCTTTCACTGCTAATTCACCAACTTCGCCTTTGGCTACTGTCTGGCGATTCTCATCTACGATACGTACTTCCCAGCCAAATCCCGGTTTACCGATAGCACCAACTTTGTGAATATTCTCTACACCTAAATGTACACAGCCTGGTCCAATAGATTCGGACAAACCATAGTTGGTATCATACTGATGATTCGGGAAAATACTCTTCCATTTTTTAATCAAACTCTGTGGAACCGGCTGTGCACCGATGTGCATCAATCTCCACTGGTCTAATTCATAATCATCCAAATTCACTTTGCCACTTTCAATGGCTTCTAAAATCTCCTGTGCCCACGGTACAAGGAGCCATACAATTGTACATTTTTCTTTGGATACTGCATCTAAGATAAATTCCGGTGCTGTTCCTTTTAATAAAATCGCCTTACTGCCGGATAACAAGCTTCCGAACCAATGCATTTTTGCACCTGTATGGTAAAGCGGTGGAATACATAAAAATACGTCATCTTTCTGCTGGTTATGATGATTCTGCTCTACGCGGCAAGCATGCACCAAACTTCTGTGTTTATGTAAAATAGCTTTTGGAAAACCTGTAGTACCAGATGAGAAATAAATCGCTGCATCATCATCATCATAAATAGTCACTACCGGTGACTGGCTCGAACAGTTAGCTGCTAACGAATTATAATCATCTGCAAATCCCGGACATCCTTCACCAACATAAATTAAAAGTCTTCCTTTGCTAATTCGGTCTGCAATTTCTTCCACACGACCAATAAATGGATTGCTGAATACCAAAACATCTGCTTCTGCTAAATTCACACAATACTCAATCTCATCCGATGAATAACGAAAGTTCAGCGGCACTGCTAATGCACCCGTTTTTAAAATACCAAAATAAATTGGAAGCCATTCCAAACCATTCATCATAAGAATCGCTACCTTATCACCCTTTTTGATACCTCTCTGAATTAAGAGATTTGCAAAACGATTCGCCTTTTCGTTAAATACGCTCCAGGTAATCTCTCTGCGATAGCTGGTCTTTGGATTTGGTTCAATTAATTCGAACTCCTTCCATGTAACCCTGCGGTTCTCTTTAATCTCCGGATTAATCTCCACCAGACAGATATCATTTGGATACTCTCTGGCATTTCTCTCTAAGTAATCTGTAATTATCATATTTTATCCCCTCACATCTTCTCTGTAATAGTTTAACGCTTTAACGCTTTCGTGTAATGAATTGATTATAGCAAAACTTTGCAGATAGGTCAACATATATTATGATACTAAAAAAGTTGGCAAAATGCCAACTTTTTCTGGGATTCACTTATATTTTTTTGTAATAGTCACTATTACTTACGGCTATTACCGATTTCCTCTTATTTTGCCAATAACCTTGAAAAATACTGTGCTGCGACAGCATATTCATAATCATTTTCGATATATAAAACGATAGGATTATGCTCCTCATCTTCTTCGACCTCATAAAGCATATAACTTTGTGAAAAATCTAATTCCTTTTCTCCTTTGAGCGGAAGCAATGCAAAATATTTTTTATTGTTAACTTCAAAATACAAATACACTCCGCATTCTAACTCTGTTCCATCTTCCAAAGGAAGTGTCACTGTAAGATCCTCTAATTTTTTCCCCATGAATTCCATAATGTATCCTCCAAAAACTTTTTATTATTACTTTCTATATCTGGTTGCCTTTTCCAGTTTTCGTAAATCCATTTACTCATATAATTATTTTTCTTCCAACTCTTTTAAACAAACACCCTTTTCATTTTTCCATGTACGAGGACCACTTACACTATATCCTAGGATAAAATCGGCTGCTGCGGATGAACTTGAAAACAAAATATCTTCTGTTGTTTTCAGTTTTTCAACTTTTCCCTCTTTAAATAGCTTTTCTCTCAATCTTACGGCACCTGATGTTAATGATTTTGCAGAAGTATTTTCATTAACATCACTTCCCGATAATACAACAAATCCTTCTGTTGTTATTACACCCTTTGCAACAACAGAACCCAAATTGATATAAAGAATATTCTCTTGTGTTTCCGATGTATTATGCTGAACCATTGCTTCAAATACTTTGTATCCCAAAGCATTAATTAATACTCGAACATTATCAATAAATTCTTCCATTACTGCAATTTGAGATTCCTTTAACACGGTATTTTTATATGTATTTTTTGTAAGTATCATATACCGTTTACACTCTTTTGCAATTTCAACAAACCTATGTTCTAAATATCGGATATGCGCTTTATTTAAGTCACGCCCAACAAAAATAACCGCCGTCGTCCAATAATATTTTTCCTTTTCACATTGATAATCTCTTATGTGTTGCACCAATCTCTCTTTCACATTTTCTGCTTCTCCAATATAAACAGAATCACTTCCGTCCTCTTCCTTACAAAACAAAAAATACACACCCGGTTCTAAAAGTTCTTTTCGTTGCACTGTGGGCACTTCAATCCTTGGAATTTTTATTGCTTTTCCATTCCAATTAGACAATTCTGCTGTAACTAAACTATCTGCTGTACCATTTACAAGAAACAATTCTATTGCCTTTCCATACATAATCCAATTCTCCTTCTCTTAATTCAAACAGGTTCGTCACAATTATCATTTTCTTCCTGACTAAGCTGCCCAACGACCTGCCCATATGCCGGTAAAATAATTTTCTCATACCTTGCACATATATATACCTTATAAAATTCTTTTTGCATTTCCGATATATATGGCACGTCATCTATAAAATCCCTTATTTTTTCCATATCCATTTTGGAAACGATTCTACCTAATGCTTCATTACATTCTTTATATTCTGCTGCCATAAGAAAATCATAATAATTTATTTTTTTTCCATTTAATTTTATTGCAGATGTCGGAAACTGATAAATTCTGGCATTCAACTCATTTTCATTTTCTAATACATTCTTCATTATCTTTTCATCTGCTTGTGGCAACAAACAGCTTCCACAATCATATATCGGTGCTATTTCCACCGTTTGAGAAATCATATCAACAATAAATCCCCAATTTCCATTATGTCTATCAAAATTACCGAGTAACGCATCTACTACAAATACATTCCAGAAATGTTCTAATAGTTGTACCGGATTAACAAATTGCTGTTTTTCTATTGTCTCCAAAACATCCGATAATTCTGTTCCACTTCCATTATGCTCAGAGTCAATTACAGTATTCTTAATCGAGCAAAAATCGTACAACACTTTCCCGCCAGTTGTAAAATCTCTGCAAGCGCACACAACCTTTTCTTTTCCGTTTACTTCAAATGTTCCAAGCAAAGTCTGCTGTGCAGCTATTCCCAACATATTAAAGATGCTGCTTGCAATATGTTCACTAATACAACTGTTGATATATGATAACTCAGTAGGTCTTTCTTTACCTGATGGTGGAAACTTCAACATGTACTGATTTCCATCATATTCAACAGCAATTTTTTTCCCATTAGCCCCATTATAGGCTTTTCCGAATACTCTTTTACATTCTGTAAAATCAATCATGCCACTTTACCTCCATAAGTATTTTCTTCTTAAATAGTCTGCATGTTCCGGGGTGATAATACCATCGTTAATCTCGGCAATATTAATACTTCCATACAATTCTCCCCATAAACAATCTAAAATACTTGAACCATGTTTTAACGCTTCTTTATAGGCATCCAAATCGTTCTGCAAATATTCCGGCAGTCCATATTCATAAGCTTCTTCTCGTTTAATATGAACTGCTTTTATTTCATTATTTCTGTTTATCGACTCTTCAATTAACACTTCCATTGAAACATGCAAAGTTTTTGAAAGCTTATATACTGTCTCTGCAGAACATTTTTCGATGCGACTTTTTCCACTGCACAAATCATTTAACGTAGCATGTGGTACCCCGCTTAACTTTGATAATCGGTATTTTGTCATTCCAGTTTGTTTTAAAATTTCATTAATATTCATGTTCACCACCATTTATATTATATCGGTATACCGAAATAGCGTCAATATACAAAAAGGTGCTATCGCAATCTCATATCAATACCTCCTAAAGAATCGAGTAGGAGGGAAACCGAATAGGTTTCCCGACCTCTCACACCACCGTGCGTCAGACTGTCTAACGATTATGGTATGGCAGTCTGATCATACGGCTATTTTTTATTTTTACAGAATTATTTTTGAATATTTTGCTTGTAAATTTCAATAAACTTTAATCTTTATTGGTTATTTATTCAAATTTCTTGATTAATTCTTGTGCTGAAAACATACTTAATAATCGCTTAAAGTTATAAGCGATAAACATAGAAGCCGCTTCTGCATCGACATTATCTATTTGTCGGCGCAAAAAGAAACTATATCCTAATGTTCTTTTGACTGTACCGAATGGATGTTCAACAATGCATCTACGTTGTTTGTATATCTCATTATGTTTTAAAGTATCTTGATGAACAGATTCTAAAACTTCCTCATGTTCCCAGCGTTGTATAGTACGACCACTTGCAGATGATGTACATGCGGTTTTCTACTTACATGAATTACAATTCGAACACTTATATCTTCTGTATTTTATTCCGTTTTTGGAAGTGTTTTCAAAAAATGGCAGCTTATTACCTGCTGGACATATATACACATCATTGTCTTTATCATAAGAAAATTTTTCTTTACGAAATTCATTGTCTTTGGTGCTATTATTGGCTCTTGCCTTTTTGATATATGCGTTCATTCCATCGTCAATACAGTTTTTAATTTCTGTTCCATTATAATAACCTGTGTCAGCTATTACAGTGGTTTCTTTTGCATTTAGTAATTCAACTGCATCTTTTGCCATGACATAAAGTTGATTTTGATCATTTATATCATTAGTTGTTGAAATATCAATAACGAAGTGATTTTTAGCATCTACAACTGACTGTACATTATAACAAACATCTAGAAAACCATTATTTTTCATCCGTCGCGAATCAGTATCCATTAAGCTTTTCTGTTCTAAGTCATCATTTTTTAATTCTTCTTTTTGTCTAAAATATTGTTCTTTTAACTCTTGGTATGTTTGAAGTTTTTCTTTTAAAACCTCATTGGAAGTATCTTCTTGTTCTATTGCCATAAGATATGCCTTAATCTGTGTTTCGGCATACTCAATTTTTTTATCTAAGCCACTTTGCGTAATACAGTTATGTTTACTGTTTTGTGCTCTAATTTTTGTACCATCTATAGCAATAAGTTTTCCATCAATTAATCCCCATCCTTTTAGAATAAGAGTTAAATTTCGTAGCGTATTATGAAAAGCCGCCTTATTTTTCTGTACAAAACCAGCAATAGTTCCATGATTTGGTGTAATTGAGTTAACAAGCCACATAAGTTCTATATTTCGTTTGGCTTCCAATTCCAAAGCTCGACTCGACCTAATTTTGTTAATATACCCATATATGTGAAGTTTTAATAAATCAGAACGGCGATAAGGTGGTTGTCCTCTGTTTGAACCATTGTATTCATTAAAACCTAATTCTTGCAAGTCAAGTGATTCGACATACGCATCAATAACACGAACAGAATTATCTTTATCAATTAAATCATCCAAAGATGTTGTTATCATTCTTGATTGATTTCTATCTACACCAACGATATATGACATACAAAAGAACCTCCGATACAAGATATTGTACTTTTATTATAACACATACCATAATCGTTAGACAGTCTGGCGTACCGTTCGGTACACGGCGGTTCAATCAACTTAACAAGTAATACACCTTTCGGTGTAGTAATCTAACATTGAAACTAAGCCAAATGAGGCTAATCTTTCTTTACTTATCGCTTGATGTATATCCCATGTACGGCAGACCCGAGCATATCCTTTGATATATGCTGTACGGCGTGCAGCCCACTTGGGTAAGCCAAGTTTTATTAGGTTCTTCTCTTTGTTGTGTGGAGTTTTCCAATGTTTCCAAATACACATGCATAGCCTATATCTAATTGTTCCGTCGAGTTGCTTGCACAGTTTCTTCATACTTCCTATTTTGAAATAGTTTATCCATCCTCTGACAAGCTGATTGAGTTTCTCCACTTTGTAGCTGTTGCTGACGCCCCAACTGCGGCACGTGATTTCTTTCATTTTCTTCTTAAACTTCTCTACGGACTTTGCATGTGGCTTTGCCTTGTATTGTTGTGCGGTTTTGTCAAAGTAGAAACCAAATCCAAGGTATTTAAGTCCTTGTGGTTTATCCACCTTGCTCTTGGTTACATTTACCTTAAGCCCCAGTTTCTCTTCAATAAATCGGGAGATATTTCTCATTACCCGATTAGCAGACATTTCGCTCCCAACCATGATAATACAGTCATCTGCATACCGTACAAAGTTAAGCCCCCTGTTCTCCATTTCCTTATCCAGTTCATTTAACATGATGTTCGCCAGTAGTGGCGAAAGATTTCCTCCTTGTGGTGTTCCCACAATGGAATCCTCATACTCATCATCTATCATGATTCCGCTGACAAGATACTTTCTTACGATGGATATGACATCTCCATCTTTAATCGTTCTTCCGATTATCGTCATCAGCTTGTCATGATTTACTGTGTCGAAGAACTTTTCCAAGTCAATGTCTACAATCCAGTCACTTCCGTCATTCATCATGTCCAGTGCCTTTAGAATTGCCTGCTGTGCACACCTGTTCGGTCTGAATCCATAGCTGTACTCATGAAACTGTTCCTCATAGATTGGTGTTAACACCTGTGCAATGGCTTGTTGTACGAATCTGTCTGTTACTGTTGGCACTCCCAGATTTCTGACACCGCCATCCGGCTTTGGTATCTCCACTCTTCGCACCGGTTGAGTTTTATACTTTCTCGTCCTCAACTGTTCCCTGATAATTTCGCCGTTCTTCTCAAGGTGTTCCGAAAGTTCTGTGTACTTCATACCATCCACACCCTCTGCACCTTTGTTCCCCACGACTTGCAGATAGGCTCTCTTTAGATTTTCCTCAGATAGTATCCGCTCCATTAGACTACTTGTGTCCATGCGTTCTTTCCTTTCCGTCCCGCTTGATTTGACCACCCTTTTCCCGATTAGTTACGGCAGATGTTGTCATTTCTGCAACACGAGACCTACTCAAACTTATTGATTGTTCGCCCCTTCGCTCCATTTCCATTACAGAAACTTCTTCGCTACTATGGGTTCTGCTGACTTCTCACAGTTCGTTGTTACTAGGCTAATGGTACCTCTGTGAGACCTCCACGCTTAAGGTGCACGCTCTTTCCTCTCATCTATCCGCCGTATTTACTCGTACTTCCAGCAACTTTTGGACTTCATCTTCTTTTGCAGACTTATCCGTATTTCCGAGCCTTATATGCGATTTCTGTCCGTCGGACCAAGAGTTTGCTTACAGCTTCCTTCAGATTCCATCTCACGATGGACACCCTTGCTGTTCAGCTATACACTTCCTCGTTGCCTAGGCGTGTTCGGGACTTACACCCGTTAGAGCGCGCCCATGGCGCGGTAGAGTAGGTTAGAGGGCATTCGCCCTCTTTCCCCTCATCAAACCGTGCATGAGGTTCTCCCTCACACGGCTTTCCGACATTCTTCTTTCTACAGCATTACGTCATGCTCTAGCCATTTTCTTTAATCCTTTTTCGTATATGCTATTTCTAACAAATCCTACCTTT